>NZ_JAJUHW010000006.1 GCF_029265695.1 Gracilinema caldarium
TAAATATCCATTTCGGCGGATAGGCCGTAATATCAACCTGAGTCTTAAGCGAAGATATAACAATCCATACAAGGGGAAACACGACCGGTACTACAATAAACAACACAAGGAAATAAAAAAACAAACGGGATATTTTGAATCTATGCATATTCTTTCACGCCTCCAGTTTTTGCCTTAGTTTTGCCACGAGATAGCTTAATATCATGACCACCATAAATAAGAAAAACAGTACAACCGAGGCATGACCAAGCCTGAAATAGTTAAAAGACAAATTATAGGCGTATATATTCAAGGTCTCGGAGGCAAAACCGGGACCACCATTGGTCATCGCATATATGATGTCATAAGTTTTTAGGGCATCGATAGAACGAAGTACGACGGCGGTTAAAATAACCGGAGATACCATGGGTAGAGTAATCCGCCAAAATATTTGCCAGGCATTAGCCCCATCAACCCGGGCTGATTCGTAGGGTTCGACTGAAAGACCCGCAAGGCCAGCAAGCATAATGAGGGTCATCATGGGGGTCCATTGCCAGATATCAACTATTACTAGAGAAGGAATGACAAGCTGTTTATCGGCAATCCATTTGAGGGGAGCAAGTCCTGCGGATCTAAGCACCCAGTTTGCAAGCCCTATGGTAGGTTCATAAAAAAGAGTCCAAGCAATACCAATGGCAACCGGAGTAGACACCATGGGGAGCAATAAGCTCATTTTAACCAGGTTTTTCCCCACAAATTCCCTGTTTAAAATGAGTGCCCATATCATACCGAGCACTGTCTCGATGCTGACCGCAAGTAGTGTAAAATAAAAGGTTCTGCCCAGGGCTGCCCAAAAACGTGGTTCCTGTAAAATGGAAAGGTAGGTTTTCAATCCTACAAAGCGGGGCGGTAAACCGGAAGTCAGATTCCAATTGGAAAAACTAATTGTAAAAGTATAGAACACAGGAAAAACCATCATAAGGGCAACAAAGAGTACCGCCGGAAGCGGAAAAAGTACTTTTATATGTCTGTCAACAAAGGAACTCTCAAGCATTGTATCTCCTAGTAAAAAACAGGGCCGATCCACTGGATAAACCTATGGAACAGCCCATTCATAATTATTGTTCTTAATGGTGCAATGGCTTCGCCTACTTGCCCAATTCGCCTGCTGCATCAAGCAATTCGTTTACCTTCTTTGCAGCGGCCTTTGCAGCACCTGCGATATCACCGGTTCCTCCGGTATCAATTGCCAGTACAATAACATCTCCAATGGCATCGCGGGCTTCACCAACCGCCGTCATCAGGGGCCGATCATAGGGCGTACCGATGGGTCCCATTTTAACCGCCGTTGTTGCAAGCTGCTGGTCAAACTTGGCAAGGATATTCGCATCAGTCCAGACCGAATTCCGAGCCATGGTAATGCCCTTATCGATCATCGCTTTAATTGCCAGATCCTTGCTGGTTGCCCACATGAGGAAATCGTAGGCCTGATCCTTGTTTTTCGATTGCCTTGAAACTGCCATACCCCAGGATACGACAATATAAGGCCGATTTCCCTTGGGGCCTGCCGGCATGAGCGCCACACCGACCTTGTCCGCTACCTGGGACTTGGTGGGATCTTTAAGATTGCCCAGGAAAACGCTTGCATCGGTCCACATAGCTACCTGTCCTGCCTGGAACAAAGCTTGCCCCTGGGCCCAGCTCATGTTGGTAACTCCCGGAGGACCGTATTCTTTAAGCATCTTTCCGTAGAATTTAAAGGCCTCTATAGCTTCAGGGGTATCCACCACAGCCTTTCCGTCTTTTAGGAAATCTCCGCCATAATTGTATAGATAGGTGGAGAATTGGGTAACTGCAGCCCCCCGCTGTCCACGGGACACAATTCCGTACACATTTTTATCGGGATTATGAAGTTTTTTTGCCGCCGCTAGCAATTCATCAAAGGTCGTTGGGGGATTTAAACCAGCCTGTTTAAAGAGATCTGTCCGGTAATACAAAACCTGCCATTCCGTAACAAGTGGAATCGTGTATACATTCTTCGCATAGGTTACCGCGTCGACAGAGCTCTTAGAATAGTCGGCGAAGTTATAGTTTGCGGGAGTCTTTTTATTGTTGTTGATATAGGGGGTTAGGTTCTCATACCAGCCATTGCGGTAAAAAAGCTTTCCTTCCTGCAGCGGCCTGGTCATAAATACGTCGACCGTAGAAGATTTTGTGGCAAATTCGGTGGTCAATTTCTGGGTCAGCTGGTTTTCATCATAGCTTTCCACATTTACCTTTACACCGGTTTTCGCTTCATATTCAGCGATGAGGGGTTTGAGGACCTCCGCATAGGGATGGTTCGCCAGCAAGACCCGGATCGATTTGGTCTGAGCTGCGGCACTAAAGACGACTGCAATCGTTAAAAAAGCAACGATAAGTCTTCGTTTCATAAAGCCTCCTTTCAATAGTTAAGCTTCTTTTAATTATTAACCTGTTTTTTTACGCCGTCAATTGTTTTATGAAATATTTTTTTATTGTATGAAATATTTTTTCATGCTATGCTGATAACATGCCAAATACAAGCTGTATGTTAAAAATTCACGAGGTTCGCCATACACTGAGCGCCAAAGAACAAATGATAGCGGACTTTATTTTGCAACACCCCCATTCCTCAGTTCATCCAACCATCGAAGAACTGGCAGAACAGATCGGGGTTTCAGAGGCTACCCTGTTTCGTTTTGTTAAAAAATTAGGTTACGCGGGTTATCAGCAGTTTCGGATTGCCCTGGCAACCGATATTGCAAGCCCCCAACAACGGGTATACGAAACAGCAATAGATAGAGGCCTAGAAACTACGGTCTCCCTTGTTTTCAAGACAAACATCAATGCCATGGAAGAAACCCTGAAACATATCGATCCGGAACTCATACAGCATATTGCCCAACTTTGCATAAAAAGCAGAACCCTTTTTTTCTTTGGCCTTGGCGGTTCATCTATCGTAGCTTTGGATGCCTACCATAAACTGGTCCGAACCGGTCTCTCCTGTTGTGCTCCCATGGATTTTCACATGCAGCTTATGCAGGCTTCCCAGCTATCAGCGGAGGACACGGCCTTTCTTATTTCCCATACCGGAGTAAATCGTGATGCACTTTATTTGGCAGAAACTATTAAACAGCAGGGAGCCAAGCTCATCGTTATTACCGATGCCCGCCGGTCTCCACTTTTAAAGCTAGCCAACCACAGTCTCTTTGCCTACGCACAAGCATCGCCTTTTGTGTCCGAAGCGTTCTCTGCCCGGATAGTACAATTAGCCCTTATAGACTGCCTTTATGTATCTATTATGGAACAGTTGGGACAGTCCGGTTTTGACCACCTTGAACGGATGCGCAGCGTTATTGCCCAACGCAGAATCTGATACCAGAGAGGTAAATCATGAAAGCCCTTATGTTAGATGGGATTAAGCATTTTAGTTATGTTGATGTACCGGTGCCGGTTATTTCTGCCCCCGACCAGGTTTTGATACAGCTCAAGGCCGCCGCTATCTGCGGCAGCGATGTCCACGGTATGGACGGTTCCACGGGAAGACGGATCCCGCCGATAATCATGGGACACGAAGCGGCGGGTGTTATTGCAGCAGTAGGTTCCGCGGTAAAGTATTTTACGCCTGGAGACCGGGTTACCTTTGATTCCACCATTTCCTGCGGCCGGTGTTTTTACTGCCAGCGTGGAGAGGTAAACCTCTGTGACAACCGCAGGGTAGTCGGTGTATCCTGCCAGGAATACAAGCAGGATGGGGCTTTCGCCGAATACATCGTCGTTCCTGAACGGGTCCTCTATAAATTACCAGAACAGGTTGATTTTATTCACGGAGCCCTGGCTGAACCAGTAGCTGTAGCCGCCCATGCCCTCAGCCTTGCCCAGCTTTCTCCCGGAGACTCGGTCCTGATCGTCGGTACCGGGCTTATCGGCCTTATCCTATTGCAGCTTTTACGGCTCCACACTTCCGGTACAATTATAGCGGTCGATATTGATGAAAAGCGTCTCGAACTGGCCAAAGGGCTTGGAGCAGACAGGGTATTGCTTTCCAACAATAACATTGGAGAACAAATAAGATCGCTCACCGGAGGCCGCGGAGCCGACAAGGCATTTGAGGTTGTCGGAACAGAAAAAACAGTGGGGACTGCTATAGAAGGACTCCGAAAAGGCGGCAGACTGACTCTGGTGGGAAACGTAAGCCCCTTTATTAACCTACCCCTCCAGGCAGTAGTAACCCGACAGTTAGATCTCCAAGGCTCCTGCGCGATATCAGGCGAATATCCCCTAGCACTACAGCTTATGGCGGATAAAAAAATCGACCTGTCTCCGATTATCAGTGCCGTGGCACCCCTAAAAGAAGGAGCAGCCTGGTTTGAACGGCTCTATAACCGAGAAGCTGGGCTCCTTAAGGTCGTTCTGGAGATATGATATGAAAAAATTACGATTTGGTATTTTAACCTACGGCAAGGTAGCCCACCTGCATGCACAGGCCCTGCGTTCAGTTCCGGGTATAGAACTCGCCGCAGTATGGGGAAGAAATCCGGAAAAACGTGATCAATTTGCAAAGACCTATGGCATTGAGTCCTATGATGACGTTTCAGCTATGATTCGAGAGGCCCATATAGACGCCGTCGTCGTTGCATCTCCCCACCCCCAGCATACAGAACACAGTTTAGAAGCACTGGAGGCAGGAGCCCATGTCATTATAGAAAAACCAATGGCCCTCCATACAGACGACTGTGACCGGATTATTTATACAGCTACAAAAAACAATAAGAAATTGGGTGTTATCAGCCAGCGCCGCTGGTATCCTGCGGTCAGACGGATCCGGGAGGCTATCGATACAGGAAAACTGGGTAAGCCCATGATTGCCCAGGTAACCATGCTTGGCTGGCGGGACGAGGCTTATTATAAAAGCGATCCTTGGCGGGGAAGCTGGGCAGGTGAAGGGGGCGGAGTTCTCGTAAACCAGGCACCCCATCAGCTGGACCTGCTCCAGTGGTTTATGGGCCCTGTTACAGAAGTCTTCGCCTATTGGGATAACATCAACCATCCCTATATAGAAGTAGAAGATACCGCCCTAGCTCTGCTACGGTTTGCCTCAGGGGGCATGGCAACCATATTGGTAAGCAATTCCCAAAAACCAGGCATTTACGCCAAGGTTCATATACATGGCTCATCCGGTGCATCGGCAGGGGTCCAAACCGACGGAGGGGCCATGTTTGTGGCGGGTATGTCAAAAATTACTGAACCGCCTATTAATGACATATGGACCGTACCAGGCGAAGAGGCATTATGTACCCAATGGGAAGCGGAAGATCGAGCTTTATTTAACCAGATCGATGCGACCACCTATTTTCACGCCCTTCAATTCAAAGACTTTGCCGATGCCATTATCGAAAACAGACAGCCCTTGGTCGATGGGCAAGAGGGCAGAAAAACCATAGCTCTTATTGAAGCTATTTACCAATCAGGGCGGGAGCACCGGCCAATCAATTTAGAAGTACCACAACATTGAAAGTGACCAGCAGTAATGCTATGCTGGTAACATAATGGAAATATCAAAGGTACCCTCAGCACTTCTCGAAGGCGCCGCGAGTGTCATTAAGGGCAAGGAAGAGTTCCTTGAATATCTTATCACGGTTCTGCTCGCCGGGGGCCATGTGCTCCTGGAGGATCTCCCCGGTCTGGGAAAAACCACGGTCGCCAAGACCCTTTCCCATCTTATCGCAGATAACGAAGGCCGCCCCCTTGCCTTTAAACGAATTCAATTTACACCTGACCTTTTACCCTATGACATTACCGGCGTCGACGTGTTTGATCCAGACCTTCGTAACTTTCGTTTTGTCCCGGGGCCAATTTTCGCAAACCTTATCCTGGCAGATGAAATCAATAGAACGACACCTAAAGTGCAGTCGGCACTTTTAGAAGTCATGGCAGAACAACAGGTGACCATAGGTTCCGAAACACGACCTGTTCCCTCGCCTTTTATGGTAATTGCAACCCAAAATCCTGTTGAAAGCGAAGGGACCTTTCCCCTGCCCGCAGCTCAACTCGATCGTTTCATGATGCGGCTTTCCTTAGGCTACCCTCATAAAGAAGCGGAACTGGATATTCTTAATTTTGACCCCTCAGAAAAGATACTCGCAGGGCTCACTCCGGTTGTGACTGCAGCGGACCTATCGGAAGCAAAGGCCGCAGTTGAGCAGGTATACTGTCATCCAGAACTTAAAGAAGCCATTGTAGATCTTGCCCGGGCAAGCCGAAACCACCCGGATATTCGGCTTGGCGCAAGTCCCCGCTCTTCCCTGCACTTGCTCAAGGCGGTACGATCCTATGCCTTTATAAACGGCCGTGATTATGTGGTAGACGAAGATATCATCGCCTTGGGTCCCCTGGTTCTCAGTCACCGGCTCAAATTTGCCGACCCCCGTACCGACGGAGCTCCCCTCGTGAGGAGGCTTGCCATTGAAATCTGCCAAAAACATAAACTCAGCCTCGATCGGTAACAAGACCGTCACCATTATATCCTGGATACTGGCAGTACTCACTTTAGCAGTTGGTCTAGCAACACAGGAAATAATACTCACCCTTGCAGGGTTCATATCAATTTTCTTGTTGATAAGACTTTTTGCTAACATTGTAATTCTTCTGAATTTTTACAAAAAAAAAGCCGGCTTTTTCTCATGCACGATCCATCCCCCAGAGGCAGCTGCTGGAGAATCCTTGCGTTTTGAACTATGGATACAAAATCTGCGGCATATCTTTCCCTTTACTTTTCCTGGAATCCTCACAACCTATGAAGTTCACTTAGTCACCAAGGACCAGAAAAACATCTCTGTATCAATTCCAATACCTCAGAGAAAACTAGTTTCCGCCCCCGATTCAGCATCGCCAGTATCATTACCTTCTATCACCGTTGACACAACAGAGTTTTCACGGGGAGTGTATTACGCTGAAGATGATAACCTTGTTATTGCCGATATGTTTGGATTCCATACCCAAGCAATAAGTCTTCAACATACTTTGACCGAAAGACTTATCATTGGCCCCAAACCGATGGAAAATGGACTCCCTTTCCGTTTTCAGATTGGCGGCTCCTCCAGGCGGGAAGAGCTGGTGTATCAAAAAACCGAAGATCTCACCGAACACCGGCCTTATACTCCCGGAGATGATCCAAGAAGGATAAACTGGAAGCTCTTCGGCCATTCAGGAGACCTGTTCGTCAGACAGGAAGAATTAGAGCCCCCGCCGGTTTCTGAATATACCCTTGTTCTGGACACTTCGGTGGACCACCGTATTTTTTCAGAAGCCGAAGGACGTAAACTAGTTGATATACTTTGCCGCCATGCATTGACCCTTGCGCTTGAATTGATCCATACACATTTTTCTATAAATCTTTGGTTTCCAGGAAGTGAACTAAAATGTCCTGAGGAAACCGCCATTGCGAAAACCTTAGCCTATCCCTACGCGGTAGATATGAGAGATAGTTTTTCTATACCGGACTTTTCACGGGAAATGAGCCTTTTTATCCTTGCCCTACCCCGAACAATTCCATCACCCAATTCGGTCCTTGAAAAAATACTCAATACTGCACCCAATCCCCGGCAGATCTATTTTATCAATCCTGCCATAGTGCTCGCTTCGCAGCTATCTCAAGAAAGCTATGAAAATTGTGTCCGTTATTATGGGAACCACCATGCAACATAGAAGTCCTCCTCTCATGAGCAGTATACTATACAGCATATCAATAGGCATCTTTCTTTTTCATCTACATCTGCTCACCGCTCCTCTTTCGAATATCCAGTTTTTTCTGATAAGTCTTGTGCTCGGTGTTTCTGTTGGATTAGCTGGAGCCAAAGTATATACCTTGAAAAAAAAATGGATGTTGATTGTTCTCTTATCGATTCCATGGATTCTAAAGGTACTGCTGATTTGTACGAGTTTTATTGTACCCCGCCAATCGATTAGCTTCGATCGGTTCCTTCTTTTTTTTGACCGGAATTTTATAATTTCCCTTTTTCCTTTTTACTGGATAGGCTTGAGCACCTTTATGGCAAAGCTTTCTTTTAAAGCCTTGCACTGGAACAGGATCGCAAACGGCATCCTGTTGCTCCTCTTTTTTCTTGTGTTTAAGAGCAAAAACTTTACCTTCTATTTATGGCCTACTCAGATGCTAGCGGTTTTTGCCCTGATTATACTGCTTCAGTTTGCAGCGCTCTTAATAGCCTATCCTTACAAAGTACAGAGCTATCGAAAAAATAAATTCTGGGCCCTTTTTATACTTCTATTAATAGGCCTCTTTTCCATTTTGCTCGTACGAAAACCCGCGGAAGAGCAAGCTGCAGAACAGGGCGGAGGACTCATTAAGCCCGATCTTTTTAGATTCGATTTTTCCCAATTTCTGCGGCTCGAAAGCGAAATATCTCTTAAAGAAGACTTAGTCCTCATTCTTCATAAGGATCCAGAGGACTCCCATATCCTGCTGCGGCGCTACATTCTTTCTGGATACGGCAGCAAAAAGGGCTTTTATCGAGATCCTTCATGGGATGAGGCTGAACATCCCCAGGAACTTCCCCCAGCGGCACTTGTCTTGCAAAGCCCCGCATGGCAAGACCGCAGGGATACTGAACAGGAATACTTTCTCATCAATTTTGATCCTTCGGCCCTTATCGCTCTGAACAGTCCCCGGAGCATCCAGCCCCTCAAAGCATGGGATACCACTTCTTTTTCTTCTGCATACCGGGTCATAAGCGAAACCAGCGAAGCCATGCCGTTCCAGCTGCTGGATTCGGTGCCTGAAAAAGATTATCAAACAGGCAAGCTCGGCCTATCCAGCCAAGAGTACCAATGGTATACCAACTTTGGCGGTGACATCCGTATTAAAACACTGGCAGATTCCATTACCGAAGGATTAGAAACTTACTGGGAAAAAGTACAGGCTATATACGAATACCTTAAATACGGGGATTACCGTTACAGTCTTAAACCGGGAATAGCATCCGACGGAGATCAGCTCGGCCGCTTTCTTTTTGAAACAAAAAAGGGTTACTGTTCCTATTTTGCCTTTTCTATGGCGCTCCTGCTCCGCTCCCAGGGTATACCATCCCGAGTTGCGGTAGGTTTTTTTATTAACCCCGAAACAGGGGCCTTTAATTATTACCCTGTACTTTCCAACATGGCTCATGCATGGGTAGAAGTCTATTATCCTGGTTATGGATGGATAGAATACGATCCAACAAGCACCCAGCTTGCAGAAAATGAACAATTCCGTTTTTCACAAGGAGCTCAGCAAGAAACCTTTGAACGGCTCTTGGGGGAAATTCTTCAGAACCGGAGTAAACTTTCCCCCTTAAACGATGTTATAGATAAAACCAAAACCCAGAACAGAGCCTTAACATTTGAAACAATGCAAAAATGGATCCGTTCTCATTGGATCATACTTGTGGTGGTGTTGTACCTCTTCATCGTAGTTTATTTTGGATATGGTCACTATTGCAGGTATTTGTATCACCTGTTTATTACAAAAAAGAACCGCCCCGCGGCAAAAGCTTTATTTTTATTCAGCATTAAGAAGCTCAGTGTTACCGGAATCTATAAAAAGCCTCAGGGGAACTTACTGTATACCTTACAGGAAGAGATATTTCGGATTGAACATAACTTTTCAGTCAAAATCATCCCCCTCTACAACATGTATCAAAAGGCAATTTTCGCTCCTCCCGCTCAAGATATCTCAGGGGATGAAATCTCTACAGCTTATCGGACATTTGTTGAATCATATAAAAAAGGAATACATCCTATAAAGCGCTTTTTAGCTGTGATTTTTCCCTTTTCTTGTAGTTCTTCCGGAAAACTACTCTCTCTCTTATTTATGGGATCTCTCCTCTTCACCCAGTCAGGACTCCAAGCCCAAAACAATACTTCGAACGTTCAAGATACAGAAATCCAGAACATACTCTTGGAAATTCAACAGCTCCGGCAGGAAGAACGGTGGGAACAGGTTATTACCATTTTACAAAATGCAAAAAAACAGTATCCCGATGATAGCCGTATACTCACCGAATTGGGAGATATATTTGAGAGCCGGGGTCTTTATTCACTTGCCTGGAATGAATATCTGCAGGCAGAAAAACTAGCAGGAGATAATATCCATATCCTGTATCAGTTATCCTCCGTTGCCGGGAGACTCAATAAAAATGATGATTCTATTCGTTACCTGCAAAAAATCCTGCTACTCGATCCGGGCAACAGGGATGCCCTCGCAGACCTGGGTTGGATGTATTTTAAAACCCATCGTCTTGCAGAAGGAGAAAAACTGCTGACCGATGCGCTGGAACGTTATGGCCCCGATCAAGGGCTTGAGATGACATTGGGAACCATATATTCCGATCAATACAGATACACCGATGCAAAACAATATTATCAACGGGCAATAAAACAGGCGGAAAAAAGCGGCTATAAACTGTTCCTTTCAGTAGCCTATTACAATCTTTCCATATTAGAAACCCGTTTTTATCATTTTGCCGATGCCTTTAACTGTACCCACCTTTCTTTGCAATACGCAGAACGGGCATCCGGTCACCTTGCCCGAGGAGAACTGTACCAGCACCGCCTCGATTTTACAAAAGCCTATGCCGAATATAACGCCGCTTATGAGATGGATACATCTCCGCTATCAAAAATAAACCTATCCCAACTGTACCAGCAAACCGGAAATTTGGAAAATGCCCGCTCTTATGCTGAAAACACCCTGAGTCAGAGTGATCTTTCATGGATGGTCAATTACGGGACCGATTATGAGCGCTATAAAATGGACCTCCACACCATTTTGGTAAAAACCTATCAGGGACTCGCAGACTTCCAGCGGTTTACCTATAATGCAACACTTAAACAAGCCTTGGTACATTCTATTAATTGGATTCATTATAAAACACTAGCCCTCTGGCACCAATTATTACTCACCTATTATACTATCCAAACCGCCGATGCATACGGAACAGGAAATCAGCAACTGAATGCACTCATTCATTATTTTCTCGCATTAAAACAGTATCCATGGAGGGCAGAATCGTATCTATTAGAAGCAATGCATTTCGAGACCAGTATTATTGAAGCTTCACGTCCTACCTATCTCTATGAATTGGGAACACTGAAACAGGATCCAGAACTTCTGGAAAATGCCATTGCCCAATTTGATCCGGTCTGGGAACGAGACATGATTGCCGATGCCTATATGGAACTTGCAAAGATCTATAAAAAACAGGGGAGGCAAAAAGAAGCACAGGTCTGCATCGAAGGACTCTATGCATTGAACCGGGGAGCCCTTTTGCAGCAGGGCATCAAACTCCCCATCAACTTAGAAATACAGGGCCAATTACCCGAAGCTGCCACCATCATCAAAGTTCTTAAGCAATCGGGTCTGCAGATTCTCAATAACCCAAGCGGACGCTATACCTTAAAAATTAAGCGTCAAAACAATTCGGTACAGTGGGCCCTCTTTGATAACCATACAGGAGCAACCCGAGCTCAGGATCACCCCATAGAGCTTTCAAACCTGGATAATGCGGATCTTTTACGGTTTAGCCGCCAAATCCAGCGAGTATTGTTTTCAGAATTAACCCAATAATGACTAGCCAAAAGAGAATAATAAATACAGTAGCCCCCCACTGTTTTTTTAAAGATACTGGATGCTCCCGTGCTTCAGCTTCACAAACCTGAAATAGTTTTTGGGGCACCAGCTTTATCGCGAGACCAACTAAAAGGGGCAGAATAACAAGATCATCCAAATACCCAAGAATAGGAATAAAGTCCGGTACGAGATCGATGGGTGAAAGGGCATAAGCAAGCGCTATAATAGCTACAACTTTAGCAAGTTTTGGGGTTTCAGGATGTATCGTCAGATAATAAAGGGTTCCGATAGTTCTTTTTGCCCAAAGGCCCAGAGCTTCAAGGCGTTGTTTTATTTTCATATCTGTATGTCTATTGATAAAAAATGAGGGACCTGAGAATCCTCAGGCCCCTCGCTTACCATTTTAAACCAATTTCATAAATGCCTGGTGCAGCGCGGCAATTACCGTGCAGCATTGAGTGCATTCGCAGCAAGCTGCAGGAAGGGTGCTACTGCAATCGAAACACCGCTAATTGCATCAGTCTTACCGTCCGCTTTAACAGCGATTTTAGCTGGATCCTGGGCGGTAAGCAGCGCAGCTTGAGCTTTTACAGCCTGTTCGTGCCACTCAGCCTGGGCTTTGCCGAATTTTACCATGTTATAGTTTCCGCTTACGGATTCAACAATTTTAGATTTTTTTGCCTTGTCGTTCGATATTCCGTTCCATACAACATCGACGATCCGGCCATTCACCACCGTCAGTAGGACCGTATCTTTCCAGCCAGAATTTTTATCAAAATCCACCTGTTCAGCATAGAACCAGCCATCCTTTGCATAGGAACCCTTTGCGACAGGACCTGCGGCAATTGCCTTCTGGGCCAGATCAAAAAACTCTTTTACATGAATAGAAGCTCCGGAGATTGCATCCGTGCGTCCTTCCGCATCGGTATATTTATTGAACTTATAATCCTGGGTTTTAATAAGATACTGTTCTACCTTTTCTGCCTGTTGGTACCATTCAGCCTGGGCTTTGCCAAATTTTACCATGTTGTAGTTGCCAGCCTTGTCATAAGCCTTCTTGTCCACCGCGCCGGCGATATTGCTCACCCCGTTCCAATTGGCGGCGGTAATTTTACCGCCCTTTACTTCAAGTACTACCTGGCTTTTCCAGCCCGAAGAACCAAAACCGTCTTGCTGGGCAAAATATTTTCCATCCTTTAGCGTCTGGGCACTGAGCCCCATGGCGAACGCGCAGAACATAAGAACTACGCCGATTCGTTTCATAACAACCTCCATAGAATTGTTAATATATAATACAATTCTTATCTATAAATTATAAACCAATTATTACTAACTGTCAATACTGACTATTTTACTCTCCCGTAAGTGCTCAGTCAGACGTGTACAAATATTAAATAAATTGTTATATTGTAAAGCTCATAAATATGTATAAGGAGGCACCATGCGGCAAACCCTGTTTGATATGGTGAATCAAGCCTGTACGCGTTTTGGAGATAAACCATTCACATTTAAAAAGACCGACTCCGGATGGGTATCCAAAACCTTTAATCAGAGTTTTGATGAAAGCCGTCGTTTTGCGTCTTTTCTATTGGAACGGGGATATCAAGCACAAGACCGGGTCGCCATTTACGCCGAAGGCGGACCCAATTGGATAGTCGGCGAATACGGGATAATAATGGCTGGCCTTATCGCTGTCCCTCTTTCATTTAAGCTTTTACCTGAAGAGATATATTACCGCCTCGATCATTCAGAAGCACGTATGATCCTGACCAATGCCAATCATATTGATAAAATTTGCCGGGTCGCCCAGGACATACAGGCTAAAACAGGCCGCACCATTGATATTGTCGCAATCGATGAAGATCAGGATCTTTCATCCTGTACGTATCCGAAAAATCAATTATTCAGAATCGATGAAGCCCTTGCACTGGGCAATGCAGCCCTGGATAAGAACAGGGAAAAGCTCGATACCATTGAAAAGGAATGCAGCGAAGATACGGTAGTAACCATTTCTTATACCTCCGGTACTACCGGCAATCCTAAGGGTATCATGCTGACCCATAAAAACTATTATATCAACAGCCTCGACTCGGTAAACATATTTAAGGTTCCAGAAACAGGCTACCGGAACTTCGTAATTCTTCCGGTTGACCATTCCTTTGCCCAAACCGTTGGTATTCACGCAGCAATTCAGCGGGGCATTGAACTATGGTTCGTTGACTCCCGCGGCGGCGGCATGGCAATTCTGCGGAATATACCAATCAACATGAAAGAAGCTGAACCGGTATTTCTTATGACCGTCCCGGCCCTTTCCAGCAACTTTATGAAAAAAATGCAGGCAGAAATTGACCGGCGGGGCGGCATTGTCAAATTGTTGTTTGATACGGGCATAAAAGCCGGTATTGCCTATTGGGGTGATAACTCCTACCCCCAGCCATCCTTGGCAACCTTTATAAACGGCCTCATCTACTTCCCTCTTAAAAAACTGGTACTGGACAAAGTAAAAACTGAAGTTTTCGGAAAACGGGCTCAGTTTTTTACCGGAGGCGGAGCCAGCTTTGACATTGGACAGCAGCGATTTTATCGAGCCCTCGGCATGCCCCTCTATCAGGGTTACGGCATGACCGAAGCCGCTCCAGTCATTTCCACCAACATAGAAGGACACACCAAACTGGGTACCTCCGGCATACCTTTAGACCATGTAGAAATCCGCATCCTCAAGGATGACGGCACTGTTGCAGCTCCCGGTGAAAAGGGAGAAATCTGTGTCCGCGGCCCCAATGTAATGAAGGGCTATTTTAAAAATCCTGAGGCAACCAAGGAAACCTTGGTGGACGGATGGCTCCATACGGGAGACCTGGGCTGGCTCGATCAGGACGGATATCTTACCGTCGCCGGCCGTGCAAAGGCGCTGCTCATTTCCGCAGACGGAGAAAAATACAGCCCAGAAGGCATCGAAGACGCCATTGTTAACTCAGCAAAGGTGGTAAACCAGGTCATGGTTTGGAACGACCACAAACGTTTTACCTGCGCCCTTATCACATTAGATGACGATCAGGTACGGAAACTTATCAAAGAGCATCATCCTAAAACCAGGGAAGAGCTGCTTGAACTGATCAAAGATTCATTCTATAGCTTCAGATCCGACGCCTCATACCGCAACATGGTTCCCCTCAACTGGACCCCAGCCACTTTCCAGATAGTCCCTGAAACATTTAATGAAAAGGACGGACTTATCAATTCCACCATGAAATTAGTTCGGTACAAGGTTGTCGAAAAATACCAGGAGCTTATCGACTATATTTATAATGAGGGCTCTAGCTACAAGAATGATAAAAACTTGGAAGCCCTGTCAAAATACCTGTAAGGAGCGTATTTATGGAAAATAGACAATACCTGTTTACATCCGAATCGGTCGGAGAGGGGCATCCCGATAAACTCTGCGATCAAATTTCCGACGCCATTCTCGATGCCTGTATTGAAAAAGACCCAGAAAGCCGTGTTGCCTGCGAGACCTTCGCATCCACCGCCATGGTGCTGGTAGGCGGTGAAATCACCACCAACACCTTTGTAGACATCCAGCAAGTTGCTCGAGACGTTGTTAAAGAAGTAGGATACACCAACCCCGCCTATGGACTCGACTTCGAATCGATGGCGGTCCTCGACATGATACACAACCAATCAGAAGATATCAGCCAGGGGGTATCGGGTAAGGGACTCGAAGAATTTAAGGGACAGCAGGGCGCAGGTGACCAGGGCATGATGTTCGGATTTGCCTGCACCGAAACCCCGAACCTGATGCCAGCGCCGATAACCTTAGCTCATCAAATTCTTGAAAAGGCAACCCTCTTGCGAAAAGCCAAAATCATTCCCTGGCTCAGACCGGACGCTAAAAGCCAAGTTACCGTACAATATGAAGGTCACAAACCTATCAGGATTGATACGGTTGTGGTTTCCCACCAGCATGATGACGGAATTGCCTACGAGAACATTAAAGAAGCAATTATCGAAGAAATTGTAAAACCCGTTTTAGCCCCAACGGGACTGCTGGACGCAAAAACCCGGTATTTTATCAATCCCACAGGACGCTTCGTTATTGGCGGCCCCTTTGGCGATACGGGCCTTACGGGAAGAAAAATAATCGTCGATACCTACGGCGGTATGGGCCGCCATGGCGGCGGCGCCTTTTCCGGAAAAGATCCAACCAAGGTAGACCGTTCAGCAGCCTATATGGCCCGCTATGTGGCTAAAAACATCGTTGCCGCAGGTTTTGCAGAACGATGCGAAGTACAGCTCGCCTATGCAATCGGAGTTCCATTCCCGGTCTCCGTCATGGTTGACACCTTCGGCACCAATACGGTGAGCGAACAGGCGATAGAAAAGGCGGTCACCGAAATCTTCGATCTCTCCCCTGCAGGCATTATAGCCACCTTGGACTTAAGAAGACCAATATATAGAAAAACTGCTACATATGGTCATTTTGGCCGGGACGGTTTTACCTGGGAAAAAACCGATAAGGTAGAAGCCCTTCAAAAGGCTATTTCAAAATAACATGGACCTGGTTCGTCTGAGTGCCTCGCTGGCATCTCACGCTACTATGCAGTTCTCCCGCTCAGGCGGACCTGGTGGCCAAAACGTAAACAAAGTCAACAGCCGGGTCGAAATCCGCATCAACCTTGATGAACTCCAAGGGCTCTCAGATGCGGAACGGCAGCGGCTAAAATCTGTTCTTTCCAATAGAATCACTTCCGAAGAGGCCCTGGTTCTCTTTGTCAGCGATGAACGGTCCCAGCTGGATAACAGGGTTCTCGCCTTTAAACGGCTTGAAGGGCTTATTATTCAAGCCGCCCGGTTGCCAAAGGAGCGTAAACCAACCAAGCCGACAAAGGCATCCCGGGAACAGCGGCTATTGCATAAAAAATTGGAAAGCTTAAAAAAATCTCGTCGCAGATTTCATCAACATGAAGACTAAGGAACTATTATGAAAGACCCACGGTTACAAAAATTAGCGGACATCTTGGTAAATTATTCATTAAAATTACAGCCCGGTGAAAAAGTCCTGATACAGGACACTAACTTTGAACTTGATTTTGTAAAAGAATTAGTTAATACCGTTCATGATGCAAGGGCGATTCCCTTTGTGCACCTCAGCGATAAAAATCTTGAACGGACGCTCTATGCACGGGCGACAGAAGAACAATTCAAATGGCAGGCAAAATTTGAACGTGATAGGATGAAAGAAATGGATGCCTTTATAGGCTTTACATCCCCACGGAATGTATATGCCTGGGCTGATATGCCTGCGGACAAACAGGATCTTTACAACCGGTATATAACCAAATTGGTCCATATGGAAGAACGAGTTCCCAATACTCGCTGGGTGGTTTTGCGCTATCCCTCTCCCAGTTTTGCCCAAATGGCATCCATGAGCGAAGACTCCTTTGAGGAATTTTATTTTAACGTCTGCACCCTGGATTACCAAAAAATGTCAAAAGCCATGGATCCCCTGGTTGAACTCATGGAAAAAACAGATCGTGTCCGCATTGTAAGTCCCAGCACGGATCTTAGCTTTTCCATTAAAGGTCTTCCAGCTATTAAATGCGACGGGACCATGAATATTCCCGACGGCGAAGTCTATACAGCCCCCGTAAAGGACTCGGTTAATGGAACCATAGCCTACAACACTCCCAGCGATTATCAAGGTTTTGTCTATGAATCAATAAAATTCGAATTTAAGAATGGTAAAATTGTTTCTGCCTCATCGAACGATACGGATCGGATTAACCGTATTCTAGATATTGATGAAGGGGCCAGGTATGTGGGTGAATTTGCCATTGGTGTAAACCCCTATATCACAAAGCCAATGAAAGAAACCCTTTTTGATGAAAAAATTGCTGGCTCTATTCATTTCACCCCAGGGAATTCCTATGACGATTGCGATAACGGCAACAAATCAGCCTTGCACTGGGATTTGGTACTCATTCAACGGCCTGAATGGGGCGGCGGCGAGATTTGGTTCGATGATCGGCTTATACGCAAAGATGGCCGCTTTGTCATACCAGAGATGGAAGGCCTGAACCCAGAAAATTTATTATAAATGTGCAAAATACAAAAGTCTGTTACTTTCACAATTTGCTTTGCGATTGCTTGCGGTTGCATGCTTTTTGATTAAAACCCGCATGCAACCGTCGCTTCAAATCGCGGATTTCAGGGGAGCTCTTTCAAAACTCTTTGAGTTTTGAAAGAACCTTAATATTGTTGCGCTGCGCTTGATTAACAGGCGCAGCACATTTAACTAAAAATAATGAATCTAATCTTCAGGCCTTTCAGTTATCCTTTCAGATTGGGCATATTGTTTATATTCTGTTTCAGCTGGACTTTCTATAAACAATGGTACCAAGCCGCCACAAACGAGCACCGTTCCTGCTAAAGGGCTGCCCCATAGAAAGTTTCCTACACCGACACCGGTTAATATGCCGGCTGCTAAGAGCCGTCTCATCCGACACGATGCAGCCAAATCTTCGATAGTCTTATCAAGATATTTGTATCGTTCAAATTCACTTTCCGGCTTATACGCTTCTGCAGTCTTTACTTTTTGCTCCTGATATGAAGGAATAAGAAAAATAGGTATTGATAAACCAACTAATACGCCGCCACCAGCCATGAGCCCAATACCAAGCATACGGGCCTCATCAGGATTGGAAGAAGGGCTTAATGCAACAAAAGCCCCAGCGGCCACAGAAATTGCTCCAAGGCCTGCCACAATAGATCCGGTTATGGTTCGATTACTTCGGCTTTTTATTGCGATAGTATCAAAACGCAATAAAAGGGAATTGTTTAATTCCTTATAGTCGACCGTCTCATTTTGAGCATACACCAAGGATGAAGATACAATCAGAACCATAATAAAAGTACCTATTCGTTTCATCGGTATACCCCTTATAGATAGCATAAGCTGGTATCGGTAAAATTTCAAAAGCGGCTTTATGTTTCACGTGAAACAGAACCAGGGAATCGAACCAATTTTAAATTTCGAGCCCAACTCTTCGAGTAAATCGGCCTAGAGATTATAATCACAAAGGCAATTTCAAAAGTTACAGACTTATAATATTTTCTCATTTACTTTGATTTATATATGAGCTTCATTTACAGCTCTTTTTTTACAGTTATCTGCAGCAATGTTTAAATCACAGTTCTAAATAGATATAGCAAGGCTGTTTTTCTTAGCTGAGGATCTTTTAAAAGTCAGAGGTTCTTACAAAACTCTTGAGTTTTGTAAGAACTGCCCTCGTGTATTTAAAAGACCTGGGCTACCTACTATATTTTTAAATTTATTACCGAAAGATAAAAGCATTAATTAGGTCATTTATTACTTAAATGAGCTCTTTTCAATAGGGTTTGTTTCACGTGAAACAGTTGTATCTCCAATAAGGCTCTTTCAAAATCACAGAGTATTGAAAGAGCAGCCTTGGAATCAGAGATTTAGCGCGGCGATTACGAATAGTTACTCTGCAGCAACATGTAAACAAAAGCAATCACAAAGCCAATTTCAAAACTCGCAGCGTAGAAAAAACGTTTAAATTGGAACACTTAAATTGTTTCACGTGAAACAAAATTTTAAATCGTTACACATTGTTTTGACACATAACAATAGAACCAATTTCTTGACTTTAAGCCTTGTGCCTTTTTTAAAATTATTACCTCAAATTTTACAAATTAATGTTTAAATAATATGCTTTATAAAGGAGGACCAAAATATGAAAGCAGTATTTGAAAATATTCAAGACTATATTGCTCAGTTTCCTGCAGATATTCAAAACCGATTACAAACTATTAGAACCCTTGGTCATACAATTATTCCGAACGCTCAAGAAGCCATCAAATATAACATGCCAACCCTGATGGTGAACAATAAAAATGTTTTCCATTTTGCGGCGTTTAAGCATCATATTGGTATTTATCCACTGCCCCATACAATAGAAGTTTTACAAAATGAAATTTCTGGATATGTTCAGGGAAAAGGCTCAATTCAATTTCCCAATGAAAAACCTTTACCTATTGAATTGATTAAAACAATAATTACCGTCCGATTCCAGGAACTAAGTTCCAAGAATCAGACATAGTAACTTTTTCCCTTATACTTCAGATTCGGATTCTTCCGCTTGAGACGGGGAATCGGTCTCGCCTGCGGAAAGGTCCTGCTCATCCTTTTCGCGGGCTATACGGTCTACACCGATGACAAAGTCTGGCCGTTCTATATTAAGGATGCGAACCCCTTGTGCAGACCGGCCCATGACTGAAATTTCCTTTACCGCCACTTTAATGGACTTTCCCTGGCTCGTGATGCACATAATGGAGTCATCATCCCCGACAGAAACACAGCCAACCAGTTCGCCGGTTTTTTCGCTCACTGTATAGATCCGCTGACCACCGGTAGCCCTACCATGGGCTGAAAACTCCACATACTCTACCCGCTTCCCGTAGCCAAACTCGGAGAGGATAAGCATTTTTTCCGTATCGTCTATCCGCAACACGCCGGCAAGTTCATCATCAGAATCGAGCCTGATACCGCATACACCACGGGAAGACCTGCCGCTTGCACGGACCTCTTCCTCGGCGGTCCGCAGAGCCTGACCTTTTCGGGTAATCAGGACAATTTCATCATCACCCTTTGTAAGAAGAGCGCTGACCAAGCTATCCCCTTCATCAAGGTTAATCGCGATAATCCCCCGTGTCTTTGCGTTAACAAATTCATCGGTCTGTACTTTCTTAACGACACCACGGGCGGTTCCCATAAAAATATACTGGTCCGCAGAAAAATCCTTAAAGGCAACTACAGTCGTAATATCTTCGTTAGGAGAAACCGCCAGCAGCGATTTGATATGGGCACCCCGGGAAATCCTGGATCCTTCGGGGATTTCGTGGACCTTCATCCAGTAGGCCTTACCCTTACTGGTAATATACATAATGTAGTCATGGGTCGAAGCCACAAAGAGCTGCTTTACAAAATCGTCTTCGGACAATTTTGCGCTATTCATCCCCTTTCCTCCCCGGCCCTGACTTTTGTAGGAGCTTACGGGTACACGCTTGATATACCCCAGGTTGGAAATAAGGATGACCATTTCTTCTTTTTTTATGAGGTCTTCTATATTGATGGACTCCACTTCGTCGGCCACAATTTCCGTACGCCGCGGATCCCCATACTTTTCCGCGATAAGCTTAATTTCATCCTTAATAACTCCCCTCAGTTTTTGGGGATCGTCAAGGAGGGATTGCAGATAGGCAATGAGGGTCTTAAGCTCCTCCAGTTCCTGTTTGAGTTTCTCCACCTCTAAACTGGTGAGGCGGCCAAGGCGCATATCTACGATTGCCTGGGCTTGGACCTCAGAGAGCACAAAACGGTCCATCAAGTTCTTTTTAGCCAGATCCACATCCCGGGAAGCTTTGATAATGGCGATAACTTCATCGATATGAGCCAGGGCTATTACTAGTCCTTCCAGGATATGGGCCCGTTCCTGGGCTTTACGGAGGTCAAATTTGGTTCGCCGGGTAACCACATCAACCCGGTGTTCCACATAATAATAAATCAGTTCCTTGAGATTGAGGCAGCGAGGACGGCCTTCGACCAGGGCAAGATTGATAACACCAAAGGAAGACTGCAGGGCCGTATGGGAAAAGAGCTGATTCAGCACAACCTTAACAATGGCACCCTTTTTTAGCTCGATGACAATACGCAGCCCGTCCCGATCCGATTCGTCTCTAATTTCAGAAATACCGTCGATTACCTTGTCACGAACAAGCTCTGCAATCTTTACCAAAAGATTCGATTTATTAACAGCATAAGGTATTTCATTGAATATTATAGATTCTTTTCCTGTTTTCGACGTTTCTATAACAAATTTACCCCGGGTAATAATCTTACCCCGGCCGGTTTTATAGGCTTCCCGAATGCCTCGACGGCCAAAAATAATGCCCCCCGTAGGATAATCGGGTCCTTTGATATAGTGCATCAGGTCATCGACTGAGAGATCCGGATTGTCGATGAATGCGCAAATAGCATCACACACTTCTTTGAGGTTATGGGGCGGCATATTGGTCGCCATACCAACGGCAATACCGCTAGAACCATTTATGAGCAGGTTTGGAACTGCCGAGGGGAGCACCACCGGTTCCGTTAAGGATTCATCGTAATTGGGAACAAAATCGACGGTTTCTTTCTTAAGATCCGCCAGCATTTCATCGCCAATCCGGGACAGCTTTGCCTCGGTGTAACGGGATGCGGCTGGTGGATCTCCATCAATAGAACCAAAGTTACCCTGCCCTTGCACAAGCGGATAACGGAGTGAAAAATCCTGGGCCATACGCACCAGGGCATCATAGAGTGACATATCTCCATGGGGATGGTATTTACCCATGGCGTCACCGGTTATACGGGCGCTTTTTTTCGTGGCCGCATTCGGGTGTAAGCCAAGCTCGTCCATGGCATACAGAAGCCGCCGATGTACCGGTTTAAGCCCATCGCGAACATCGGGAAGGGCGCGGCTGACAATGACCGACATGGCATAGTTAAGGTATGCGGTCTTAATTTCATCTTCTATTGCAACTGGTATTATTTTTCCGCCCGATTCAGCCATAGTTTCAACCTTTATACATCAAGATAGGAGACAGCCAGGGCGTTTTCTTCTATGAAAATCCGCCTCGGTTCAACCTGTTCTCCCATAAGGGTGGAGAAAATCCGTTCCGCCTCCACTGCGTCGTCCATATGAACCTGGACAATGTTACGCCGCTCCGGATCCATGGTGGTTTCCCAGAGCTGGTCAGGATTCATTTCGCCCAAACCTTTATAGCGCTGAATAGATACCTTTTCCGGATCTTTACCAGATTCGGCAAGAATCCGGTCCTTCTCAGTATCATCATATGCGTAAAAGACCTTTTTCTCATAGGTAATTTTATAAAGCGGCGGCATGGCAAGGTACACATGGCCCCGCTCAATGAGCTCAGTCATATACCGATAAAAGAAGGTTAATAGCAAGGTTCTGATATGAGAACCGTCTACGTCAGCATCGGCCATAATAATGATTTTATGGTATCTGAGTTTTGAGATATCAAATTCTTCCCCAATACCAGCCCCGATACTGGCAATAATAGGCTGCAGCTTATCGTTCGTAATAACCTTTTCTATTCGAGTCTTTTCTACGTTAAGCATTTTTCCCCACAGGGAAAGAATAGCTTGAAAAGCTCTGTTTCGGCCCATTTTAGCTGACCCCCCAGCAGAGTCACCTTCCACGATAAAAAGCTCGCATTTGGCCGGATCCTTTTCCGAACAGTCCGCCAGTTTCCCCGGCAGGCCCGCGCTTTCCATAAGATTTTTCCGCCGCGTTGCATCCCGGGCCTGCCGGGCTGCAATACGGGCCTTGGCGGCCAGCACGGTCTTTTCCAGAATGGCATTAACAATATCCGGATGCTGGTCAAGGAAGAGTTCAAGCTGTTCATTTACCAGGGACTCTACAATGCCTTTTACTTCCGAATTGCCGAGCTTTCCTTTAGTCTGGCCCTCGAATTGGGGGTTAGGAACCTTTACAGATAATACTGCGGTGAGTCCTTCCCGGACATCGTCTCCGGAAAGACTTTCGTCCATTTTTTTTGCCAGTTTAGATTTTTTAAGATATTCGTTCAACGTCCTTGTCAAAGCGGACTTAAAACCAACCAGGTGGGTCCCCCCTTCCCGGGTATTAATGTCGTTGACAAAGGAGAACATATTTTCGTTAAAACCATCGTTATATTGGATAGCACATTCAACTTCCACATCGTCCCTGTTGCCGGCTATATAAATACATTCCTTATGGAGTACCGTTTTGTTCTGGTTAAGATATTCTACAAAACTGACTACACCGCCTTCGAATACAAACTCATGGCTTTTCGGGGTAGTAAGCCGCTCATCACGGATAGAAATTTTAATGCCCTTATTTAAAAAGGCCAGCTCCCGCAGACGGTTGGAAAGAACATCAAAGTTGTAGGTCGTGGTTTCAAAAATAGTAGCATCAGCTAAAAAGCGTACTATAGTTCCCCGCCTATCGGTGGTTCCAATAACTTTTACAGACTCTTCAGGAACTCCGATATGGTATTTCTGGAAGTATATTTTCCCTTCCCGATGAACATAAACTTCACACCAGGTAGAGAGGGCGTTTACAACCGAGACGCCGACGCCATGCAAACCACCGGATACCTTGTAGGAGTTCTTATCGAATTTACCGCCCGCATGGAGTTTGGTCATCACCAACTCCAGGGCGCTTACCTGTTCCGTCGGGTGTATATCAACAGGAATACCGCGGCCGTTATCTTCTACCCGGACCACGTCATTTTTTTCTAGTACAACTAAAATATCGGTACAATGGCCCTGCATGGCCTCATCGACAGAGTTATCGACGACTTCATAAACAAGATGATGTAACCCATCAATTCCGGTCGATCCGATGTACATGCCGGGACGTTTTCGTACCGCCTCCAGGCCTTTAAGGACCTGAATACTCTGCGCTGAATAGCTTGAATCCATCTTGTTTCCTTGTTATAACTAGCAGGCTGTCGAAAAACCGAAGGCTGAAAGAAAAAAACCTACTTCTTTAACAGCTTACTAGAGAAAAATGACAGTTGAGTATAGCCGTTTACCGATAAAAAGTAAAGGCAAACGCTAGTTCAACAAATATGTGTACAACTTGTGGATAATTTGTTAGAATATTATTATAATTCTTGTAACGATTTAGCTTTGATGTCAAAATTGAATATAATTCTTAATTAAATTGATTTATATCTATGTATTATAAATAATTATTTAAAAACTACTATTCATTTTTATGGTGTTTTTTTATAAAAATGATGGCTATATTACAAAAAATCTATTTGAAAATTCTGAAATAATTGTGGATAATTTGTGAAAAACTTGAAGAAACATTGAGGAAGGCAGTATGGCTGTATGGGATTATGAAATTTTCTGGAAAGAAGCAATGAGCCAGATTAAAGAGGAACTGGAAGAACAGGAATTTGTCATGTGGTTTAATATCCAGTACCTCCGATCGGAAGAAAATACCATCGTCATCGGTGTACCCTCTTCTTTTTACCGCGACCAGGTAAAACTGAGATATCAATCTTTTATAGAAGGAAAATTACACGATTTATCGGGGCAGCAGATATCAATCCAATTTGAAGTGGTTCCTAAGAAACAAAATACAGCTGACACAGATACACGGTCCCAGTCTAACGGAACTACCCCTGAGCGAAGAAGCTCTTCTGAACCTTCGAGCAAAAATCAGAATCAAGCATCCCCTGTCCTTACTCCCCAACAAAAGGATCCCCATCCCCTGCTCCGACGGGATTACACATTCGCCAATTATGTTATCGGAGACAACAATAGTTTTGCCGCTAACGCTGCTCTTGCAATCTCTAAGAATCCTGGAACAGCCTACAATCCCTTCCTTGTTTACGGCGGTGTAGGACTTGGAAAGACCCATCTCATGCAGGCTATTGGAAACTACATCTACGAACATTCCAACGCAAAAATTATCTATATTACTGCTGAAACCTTTACTAACGAGTTTGTACAGGCCGTGCAGGCAAACAAAACTACGGCATTTAAAAATAAATACCGTTTTGTCGATGTTCTTTTGGTTGACGACATTCACTTTTTACAGAACAAGACTGAAACACAAGAAGAGCTCTTTCATACCTTTAACGCCCTCTACGACGCTAATAAGCAAATGATTTTTACCTGCGATCGGCCTGTGTCGGAATTAAAACACCTTTCCGATCGGCTCCGTTCACGCTTTGAACGGGGTCTTACCGTAGATTTACAGCCTCCAGATTATGAAACTCGGCTTGCGATATTAAAGAAGAAAGTAGAGGCCCGAAATGGGTCAATTCCCCAGGAAGTATTGGAATTGGTAAGTAAGAACATTACTTCCAATGTTCGTGACCTAGAAGCGGCGTTGACTAAATTGATCGCCTATACCGAACTTGTTCAAAAACCCATCACTATAGAAATTGCCCAACAGCACTTAAAAGATGTATTTGCCTCCCCAAAACATTCAAATATGTCTATTGAGGTAATTCAGCGGGTTGTGGCCGAATATTTTTCTCTTTCCTATAACGATCTTAAAGGCAAAAAGCGAACTCAAAATATTGTTTTTCCCCGACAGCTGGCAATGTACATAGCACGGGAGATCACTGAATATTCAACAACCGAATTAGGGCTGGAATTTGGAGGCCGGGATCACACTACTGTTATGCATGCTTGTCAGAAAATAGAAGAACGAATTCGTTCCGATCCGACTCTGGAAACGGTAATTCAAAACCTGATTCGTCTTATAAAAGATTATAGAACAAAGAACTGAAAACATGTTATTATTATGAGGAAAGACAGTGGAAAACACTAGTAGTTGTGGGAATGTGGAAAAGGCTGTTCTACTTTTCCCATGATTGTGGATACTATAAATTATTGTTTTATAACGATATATCTACAGTATCCACATATCAATGGCCCCTATTACCACTACTACTAATATTTATATATTAAGAAGGAGATAGGAATTATGAAATTTATTTGCGATCGAAGTATCCTATCAAAAGAAATCGGTATTGCTCAGGAAATCATCTCTAGCAAAAACGCTATTTCCATATTGTCAAATGTATATTTGGAAGCTTCAAATAATACGTTACTTATTAAAGCTACGGATATCAAGGTTAATTTCGAAACCCGTCTTCCGGTAACCGTTCTTGAGGAAGGTTCTACTACTGTTTTCTGCGATAAATTTATGGGTATTCTCAACTCTATTCCTGAGGGAGAAATAGAGTTCGAACAAACGGAAAACAAAATAGTTATCAAACCAAGCTTTAAAAAAATAAAATTTCAGCTTAAAAGTATTACGGCGGACAAATTTCCAGAGTTCCCTGCCGCGGGTACCGCAGAGTCCTTTAACATTCCCATAAAAGATTTAAAGGATATGATAACTCAAACTGTCTTTGCCGTTTCGGATGATGAAACCCGCTATTTTATGAACGGCGTCTTTTTTGAACGGCAGGAAAATGACCTTGTTATGGTCGCCACTGATGGCCGGCGATTGGCTTTTATAAAAAAGCAGATTACGTCTCCGGTGCCTGATTTTAACGGTATCATAATACCGCCAAAAATTCTTAATTTAGTAGTAAAACGGGCGGGTGATGAAGGAATGGCAACAATACGGGTGACAGAAAAGAATATTTTCATCACCTTTGGGGCTTATCAGCTTTCGTCTGTTTTGATCGAAGGTCAATTCCCGAATTATCGCCGGGTTATTCCCGAAAGCCAGAGTCATTCATTCACCATTAACCGGCAGGAAATGCTCGATGCTTTAAAGCGTGTTTCAATTTTGGTTGAACAAAAATCCCGTCGGGTCTATTTGAATGTGAATCCCGGTATGCTTTCGGTTGTTTCCGAAGAAAGCGAAATCGGAGGTGCTAAAGAAGATATTCCCTGCCAATATGCGGGAGACGAAGTATCTATAGCCCTTAATTACCGGTATATCGAAGAGCCCTTTAAAGTAATGAATGAAGAATCGGTCAGCATTTTCTTTACTGAGCCGAACAGAGCTATTACGATTAAACCGGTACCGGAAAAGGACTTTTTCCATATTGTCATGCCTATGCAACATGATTAATCCATGTCTTTTTCTCAATTACGGACTGTCGGTTTCCGCAATCTAGCTGATGCTCTGATTGAATTTCCGTCAAACACGGTTTTTCTTGTTGGCGAAAACGGTCAGGGCAAAACAAATCTGCTGGAAGCCATCTATGTATGCGCCTATGGTTCTTCTTTTAGGGGTGTCCGGGATACTCAGCTGGTAAGAGACGGAAATCGAGAAGCCTCCCTTACTGCTGTTTTATCCGGTGACATTGAGCACCAGGTGCGCATCAAGCTGCAGGGGGCTCAAAAAAGCATACAGATTGATGAAAAGCTGGCAAAAAATCGGAAAGAGCTCATATCTTTAAGTCCCACTATCATTTTTTGTCATGAAGATATGGAATTTGTCTCAGGAAGTCCTGAGCGACGGCGATGGTTTTTTGATCAAACCTTAAGTTTGTATGATAGCCTGTATTTGGAGGATCTTCAGCGTTACCGGCATATACTGAAACTCCGTAATGTGATCCTTAAAGACGGATTTATAGATACCCTTGAAAGCCTCGATTACCAGCTTGCAACGGTCGGTTTAGCTCTTATCGAAAAAAGAAAAATGATTTCTGATCAATTTTCCGCTGTATTTTCCCAGTTATACGAAAAAATAACAGGAATCGATGGTGTTATACTTTGTTATAAGCCTTCCTGGACTTCCGCAGACAGGGACACCATTGTAGAACACCTGGTAAAAACAAGGGAACGGGAATTGATTTTAAAAATGAGCCTTTCGGGGCCTCACCGGGACCGCTACCAATTTGTCCGATATGAACGGGAGTTTGAGACCCAGGCTTCTACTGGGCAGCGGCGTCTTCTCGCACTGCTTCTTCGTGTAGCTCAAGCGATGCTCTATACAAGTATAGCAAAGAGGCTTCCTGTATTGCTGCTGGATGATGTTATGCTTGAACTGGATCCAGAAAAGCGGAAAAAATTCTTTTCAGTTCTTCCTGAAAACGAACAGGCCTTTTTTACTTTTTTGCCTGAAGAGCCCTTTGACCGCTATAAACCTGAAGGCACTCTGGTGTATCATGTTAAAAACGGGGAGCTTAGGTTATGAAAAAAGCAGGTGATATTCTTTCCGCATTTTTTGATGAACGGCTTGTAAAAGAGGGAAAGACCTATTCCGAACTTTTTAAATCATGGTTCCAGATTGCGGGAGAACGGCTCGCTGCCCATAGCCGTATAGTTGAGTTGGAACGGAATATACTATTTGTCGAAGCTGATCATCCTGGTTGGATCATGATACTTCAATCGAAAGAAAAGGATATACTTGATCAGGTTCGCCGCTCCTTTCCACACCTGACTATAAATGGTATCAGCATACGACTTGCAAAGTCAGGGATATCTCTGCCCGATACTAAATCAGAATCTACTGAAGCGGTGCAGCGTGATGAACAAAATCCGCAAATTGAGACCTCTCATGAATTTGATGGAGATCCCGATTATGATAAAATTCAGGATCCTCATCTCAAAGAACTTTTACAGCGTTTGGAGCGGGGAATTAAGGCAAAGCATACATAGGTTGACCAAAAACCGGTCTTTGTTCTATACTTCCTTGCCGTTATATTAATCAAGGAGATTCTCCCATGAAACGTACATATCAGCCCAGTAAAGTAAAGCGCAACCGGAAATTTGGTTTCCGCGCGCGGATGAAAACCCGGGGCGGCCGTCTTGTATTAAAGCGGCGTCGGGCAAAGGGTCGGGCAAAGCTTACTGTTTCCGACGAAAAGAAGCCCTATTAAAAAAGGTATTGAACTGTCTTTCCGGTTTCGATCTGCGGAACGACTTAAGGGAAGGGAAGAAATACGAAGAGCTTTTGCCGATGGGAGAAAATTTTCCTGTAATGGCGCAAAGCTCTTTGTGGTTCAGAACGGCTTGCCGGTGAACAGAATCGCCTTTACCTTTGCGCGGAAATATGGAAATGCGGTTCAGCGAAACCGTTCCCGGCGTTTAAGCCGGGAAGTCTATCGACTGTTAAAAGCCCGGCTTTGTATCGGTTATGATCTGGTGCTTCTGGTGTATCCAGGGGCTGATACTTTTGCAGACCGTTTGGAACAGCTTGAGACTCTTTTTCGGAAAGCCGGCTTATTTTTGGATAAAACGTGAAAGGTATCGTAAAAAATCTGATGCTTTTATTCATCAGATTTTATCAAAAGGCTATCTCTCCCCTCTTTCCTCCCTCATGTCGGTATACACCGACGTGTTCACATTATACCTATGAGGCAATTCAAAAATATGGTCCATTAAAAGGACTTTGGCTGGGAATAAAGAGAATACTCCGGTGTCATCCGTTTCATCCCGGCGGATATGATCCGGTACCCTAATATAACATCGAGGAATTTTGATGGACGAAGAAAAACGAATACTTTTAGCCGTAGTGCTTTCTGTGGTGGTTATTTCCGGAAGTTTTATGCTTCAGAGCTATTTTGCTCCTCCTCCAAAGACACCGGTTACCACGACTGAACAACCCCAAAAGCTTGATTCCCAAGGGAATACCAAAATTGCTGAATCCAGCAACGGAACTAATCTTACCAACAGTACTTCTTCAGATCCTCTGGTTTTTGTTCCTGAAACGGCGGTTTCAAATGTTCCTGTAGCGGAAGAAAAAATCACAATTGAAACAAACCTTGTTCGGGTCGTACTTTCAAATAAGGGTGGGGACATTCTTTCTTATAAGCTGAAGGAGCATAAGGACCAGAATGATTTTGTAGAAATGGTGCTTCCTACAGATGAGGAATCCCATGCCTTTACCCTTGCCTTTGGTGGTATTGATGCTAAACCTAGAACTGAGTTTTTTAATATAAATAGGATTTCTGACACGGTGGTGGAATTCTACCGGGACTATACACTGCCAAAAGGTGAATCAAACGGCGGTTCCGGTGAAAATGCTACGTTCCGGCTCATCAAACGGTACGAATTTAAAAACAACGATTATATGTTTGAGCTTTCCGTCACCTTGGACGGCGGTTACTCTGTGCCGAGCCTAAACTTTTCCGGTGTTGCCTACACAATCGAATTTGGCCCCCAGATTGGTCCGAAATTTGAAAAACTGGACCAGCGGTATGATTACCGACACTACTATACCTATACAAACGGTAAACAAAAGACTGAAAAGGTAGACAAAAAAGCGCCTACCCTCATCAATTCAAGAATATCCTGGGCCGCTATTGCCGGAAAATATTTTACGTTTATAGCCGTTCCTGATGCGACTAATTATACCTATGCCTTTTCTTCCATACCGGTTCAAGGTTTGCAGGATACATCGCGGTTCTACATAATTAGGCCTGCTTTGAATGGTTCTCGGACTACCGATGTGCTCCGTTTTTATCTTGGGCCTAAGACCCAGAAAGCTTTGGCCGCCTATGATGTGAGCGACAAGAATGCATTTAAGCTGAGCGGTATGAACATGACCAGCGTGGCCAATACGAGCGGTATTCTTGGCCCGGTAGAAACAGTGTTGAAATGGTTCCTGCTTATCTTTTATAAAATAATTCCCAACTACGGTGTTTCGATTATTCTTTTAACTATCCTCGTTAAGCTTCTGATGTTCCCCTTAACGAAAAAGGGGTCCGAGTCTACTATTCGCATGCAGGAGCTGTCGCCGAAAATTAAGGAAATTCAGGAGAAGTATAAAGATAATCCGAACAAAATGAATGCGGAAATGGCGGAGCTGTATAAAAAGGAAGGCTATAATCCCATGGCGGGATGTCTGCCCATGTTGCTCCAGATTCCGATATTCTTTGCCATGTATAATCTTTTTAACAATCATTTTGATCTGCGGGGCGCACTCTTTATCCCTGGATGGATCCCTGATTTGTCGTTGCCCGAATCTGTGTTTAGTTTCGCACCATATAAAATTCCGATTTTGAACTGGAGCGATATACGCTTATTGCCCTTTATATATCTTGTTTCCCAGCTCTTGTATGGCAAGGTGACCCAGACTCCGGATCAGCAAAATAACTCACAAATGAAGATTATGCTGTATGCAATGCCGATCATGTTCTTCTTCATTCTCTATGATGTTCCGTCGGGTCTCTTGGTGTACTGGATCATGTCGAACCTGCTTACTTTGGTGCAGCAGATGATTATAAACCAGTATCTTGCGAGGCATAAGGCGTCCCGTGCCGCCCCAGAGCCGGTAATAGCACCGAAGCGGAAAAAACGATAAATGAGCATTATCTCTTGCGAGGAGTATTCGTATGACATATGAATTTGAAGGCCGGACCGAAAAGGAGGCCATTGATCGAGCTGCAGAGGAATTAAGACTAGAAAAGGATCAGTTTGATGTAGAGATCCTAGAAACCCAACGATCTACCCTGTTTAAAAAAGGCTTTGTCCGTATTCGGGTGCATACGGATGAACCGGTAACGCTTTCCAAAGAAACCACTGTTTCAAAACCGGTGTATGGAGATCCGGAGCCTAAAAATGATTTTGAAACCAATTTGGTGAACTTTGTTACGGATCTTATTGAAAAAATGGGTTATCCAGGAAAAGTTTCTATTTTATTCCGGGAAGAAAAGAAAATAGGACTTAAAATTGATTCTGAACATTCTTCTATTCTTATTGGGAAAAAGGGAAAAAACCTTGACGCCCTTCAGCTGCTTGCAAATATATATGCAAGCAAATTGGGTTATGATGATATGCGGGTAATTCTGGATGCTGAAAATTACCGTATTCGTCGTGAAGAGTCCCTTGTTCGTCTTGCCTATTCGGTGGCAGACAAGGTGCGGGAGAGCCGCGGTTCTATTTTGCTTGAACCCATGAACCCCTTTGAACGAAGGCTTATTCACACAACCCTGAATGATATTGCGGATGTGGAAACAAAAAGTGAAGGTGAAGGACTGTATAAACAGGTCCGGGTATTTTATAAAGGTACCCGTCATTAAACGGGTTATACAGTTTTAATGATACCAAGGCCGGTTTCATCATGGTTTTGATGAAGTCGGCCTTATCTTTTTAGGAGAAAGGAAATAAAAAAATGAAAAAGATTTTTATTGTTATGTTCTTAGCACTCTCTTTGTTCGGACAATTAGGCGCGGCTAGTATTTCGGATTTTATTTCAAAAGAAACTTTTGTTTTATTGCAGAAGGATCAAAAAATCGTAAATGTTTCGACTAGCAATATGCAGGCTCTGTATGTGCCAAATAATGGACTCCAAAAAAAACTTGTACAGGAAATAATTGAAACTATTCATCCGACCTTATTGGTAGAAAACTTGTATTTGTACCGAAAACCAGCCTCTAAAATAGGAATGGTGTGGCTTCCTGCAGAACAGCTGCGGCTTTTCAATAATATTCGCTCAATTAGCACCCTGACTGGTATTGAATATTATTCGGCTAGCAGGAAAAAAATGCGCACCTTTTATGAGTTTTCAACGGTGATTGATAATCTGGAAAATAAAAAGACCGTCGCTGATCCTGTTGTAAGTTCGCTTCCGAATGAATCTACCCTTTTCGCCCGTCAGAAAGATTTGACCTTTGGGGATAATGTGTACCGGTATGATTATAAAACCACCGAAAACAGCATTGTATTTATACAGACCAACCTCACAACCCTTTCGTACGGAATTATTCCCCTGGTGCAGAAAGAAAATTTAAAATCCCTCATTGGTATCCTTGATTGTGATGAGGGGCTCCTCCTGTATGCGGCAACCTTTGCAAAGGCAAGCATGATCCCCGGTGTGGAAGGTAAAATACGTGATTCCTTTGCGAACAGGACCGAAGCGGTTTATAAATGGTTTGTAGAGAAGGCCGATTCGGTATTTAAATAAAAAAAAGGAGTTTTTCGGGAACTTGGCCCGAAAAACTCCATCCTTCCTTACCGGTTAAAAACCTACTGGAGCAGCTGCAGTACACCCTGGGATTTCTGGTTAGCCTGGGCAAGCATTGCATTGCCAGCCTGACTCAGGATTCTGTCTTTGGTGAACTTGACCATTTCATTAGCCATGTTGGTATCGCGGATACGGGATTCTGCGGCTTGCATGTTTTCTGCTCCGATATCGATACCGCGAATAGCGTGTTCCAGACGGTTCTGGTAGGCTCCCAAATCGGCCCGCTGTTTGTTGACCTTTTTAAGAGCTTCATCAAGGGTTCCGATGGCACGGTTGGCAGTGTCAGGATCGGCGAGAGAAAGAATAGAATTGTCACCGGCATTGCGGACTCCGAGGCCCTTGGATGTCATGGTGCCAATGTACACTCTTTCGCGCTGATCCATGTTGGCTCCAATATGGAACCACATTGAGGCAGTAACAACATTTTCTCCGGTTGCCCGGGCAAACCGTCCGGTGAGCATATTCATTCCGTTGAACTGTGCATGGGAAGCAATCCGGTCGATTTCGTCTACCAGCTGGGAGACTTCTACCTGGATCTGCATCCGGTCTTCTGCGGTATAAATACCGTTTGAAGCCTGGACTGCCAGTTCACGGAGTCGCTGAATGATGTCCTGGGATTCCTGCAGATATCCTTCTGCGGTTTGAATGAAGGAAATACCGTTCGAAGCGTTGGTGGACGCTTGGTTCAAACCGCGGATCTGGCTCCGCATCTTTTCAGATACGGCTAATCCGGAGGCATCATCACCGGCGCGGTTAATTCGCATGCCGCTGGAAAGTTTCTCCATACTTTTGTCCATACTGGTCTGAGTAACACGGAGAGACCTGTCAGCATACATGGCGCTCAGGTTGTGGTTGATAATCATAGACTTCACTCCTTTGGCGTTTTCGACGCAAACCGCTTAAGGCGGGTTAGGCGCCGCGGCATCCTTGCCGTTGCTCTACGAAAAGCTGAAACGTGCCTGGAACCCTCGACCCGCCCGAAAAGGAAGGGTTGAGGATATTGAGGAGCTATTTTACAAATACAGTGGCCCGACGGGCATATATTTGCCTTAGTCACCTCATTAAAAGTATCGGATTTGCATATTGAGGGCTTTACAGAAAAGTATGTTATTTTGAAATGCCTGTTTTTCGGCAGCGGGAGCATCCGAGTACATGTACATGGGAGCGGCCTGGCTTATCAAACAGACGGGCAACAAGCACCTCTTGCGATGAGAGCGTTGCATTACAAACAGGGCAGATACGTTTCCGGTCCCCTGATAAGCAATAAATACACCCAAAGATGTGCATGAGCCGGTCCGTACCATTTACAGTAGGAAAGGCTGAAGATTTTACCCGTTCTCCCTCAGCAAGCTTTGCTCCACAGACTGGACAGGTGCGCGGATCTCCTGGTGTTCCCTCTAGAGGCCCGTTGTAACGGGGGACTGGGTTTTTTGAATTATGAGAAAAACCAAAAAAGAGTGAATATCCGAAATATAGGAGTACCGTAGCTATTATGATCATCACGAGAATTTGAACTATATCAGCCATGATTTTAATGCTGATTATACAGTATTGTGATACAGAAAGAAATGAGCCAATTTTAAAAGTTCGCTGCTTTTCTCTGGCGAATTGCCTGCTAGCCGACCAAGGGTAATACAGATATACTGTAAATTGTGTCTACTTTATATGTAATAGCTACACCGATCGGTAATTTGGGAGATATAAGCTTTCGGGCTGTTGAAATTCTCAAATCGGTTGATGTGGTAGCCTGCGAAGATACTCGTCAAACTTTAAAATTACTCAACCATCTGGGAATATCCGTGCGGCTTATTTCCTGTAGAGCCCACAATGAAGGTATTGCAGCCGAAAAAGTGATTAACCTTTTAAATGAAGGTTTAACGGTTGCTTATGCAAGCGATGCGGGAACCCCTGGAGTGAGCGATCCTGGAGCTGTTCTGGTTCGATTGGTGGCCGAAGCGGGGCATAATGTTATTCCAATTCCTGGTCCTTCTGCTTTTGCATCCCTTGTGAGTGTGGCTGGAGGTCTCGATAAGACGGTAATTTTTGAGGGTTTTCTTTCTCCAAAGCCAGGACGGCGGAGAGCGAGGCTTCAGGAGCTCTTGAATACAGACTCTGCATTTGTTATTTATGAATCACCATTCAGGATACTTAAGTTTTTGGAGGATCTTGCCGATCTTGATAAGGACCGATATCTCTGTGTGGGCCGTGAAATGACCAAGATGCATGAAGAGTACTTGCGTGGATCCGTAGCGGAAATCTTGGGTATTTTGCAGTCCAGGGAGACGCAAAAAGGCGAATTTTCGGTGTATGTATCTGGCAAGAAAAAGGATAAACTATTAGAATAAAAGGGCCGATGTAATATCTATACGGCAAGGCAGGATGAAGTTATGACAGTTGACAGAATTGGTTCCATTGATCCTATTCAAAACAGCAAAAAGACGGGAAAACCCGAAGCGGTTCACAAAAAAGGTTCCGCCGATTCGGTGTCTTTGTCCAATGAAGCTGTCGAGAAGGGGGACTTATATCAGGCTATCGAACTGGTATCATCAGCCTCAGACGTCCGTATGGATAAAATTGCTGAACTGAAACAGAAAATCAACGATCCATCCTATATAAACGATACGGTTATAAACAAAACTGCCGAAAAGATCATGGATCTGTTCGGTTTATGATCTATGCCGGATATCTCCTTTAAACTGGATCCAAAAATAATTATTGGCCCTGAAACGGTTAATAGGCTTGGCGGTATTTGCTCTGAGTATGGAAGCAGGGTTGTTCTGGTAACAGAACAGGTTCTATACGAAAATAAAATAATTGATCGCGTTGTTCAGGTTCTGGAAGATTCTCAGGTAGAAACAATAGTATTTGATGAAATTCCTCCCCAGGCTACTGCTGAGATTGCAGAACAGGTAGCTGAACTTGCCCGCGGCGGACGTTGCAGCGCCATTATTGGCCTTGGGGGATTAAAAACCCAGGCTATTAGCCGGCTTGCTTCCATGCTTAAAGAAGCTGGCGCTTATTTATTTGATTTACTTGACGGTCTTATGGCTGAATGGAACTGCCTGCCCTATATTGCGGTTCCCACAAGCGGCAGGGACCCTTTTTTATTTTCCGATCGTTTTATCGCCGTAGATCCCCGGGATCGGTCGGTTAAGATCGTGCGGACACCTCCAGGCCTCTGTGTTGCTGCTATTATTGACAGTGGTGTTTCTGAACTCTTGTCCGATAAATTTGCTGCTACCGTAGCTTTTGATGGCCTCTGTGTTGCGATAGAATCATATTGTTCTACAAAAGCTAATTTTCTTTCCGATGCTATTCTTGAACAGGCCATTGCATCATACGGTCATATTTTGGATTCCTTTTCGGAGAACCGAACCTTTGATTTGGTCGGTAATTCATCTCATGCAGGTTTTTTAACTGCCCTTGGTTCTGCGGTCAGCGCCCCTGGTATCGGTACCGCATTAGCGTACGCCTTAAACGGCCGTTTCCCTGTAGCAAAATCGTGGTGTTCTACTGTTTTATTGCCCCATATAATGGAACGTCTTGTTCCTGCTCGGCCTGAAAAATTAGCAAAGATTGCCGAATTGCTCGGAGAACCCGTAACGGGGGTGCCGGTAGCAGAGGCTGCAAGCCTTGCTGTTGATGGGGTACGGCGAAGAATGGGTGTTTTATCTGTTCCAGCTCGGCTTAAGGATTTTAATCTGGTTTTAGATCGGCTCGTTCCGGTGGCAGAAACTGCCCGCAGTCTCGATTTTATTGCCTATTCTCCAAGGCCGATCACCAGCGATGAAGCCTACGATATACTGAAACAGGCATTTTAAGCATCTATGATTACAATTGAAAAATTGCGCAAACTTCCCCGGCATCAGCGCTTGCATAAAATTGAAAAGATATTGACCCAATATGAGTATCAACTCGTGGGGAAGCCTCTGAGCTCCGAATTGATACACGGTTCCTATATTATCGACGTCGTCCGATTATTGACTTTTGATAATGATTTTGAAGATGCGACACGGCTCTATATTACTAAATTATTAGATGAAATGAAGGATGAATCTGATCAAAGACCCTTTGTTAATAAAATTCGTCATGTGCTTCTTACCGTATGTGGTACTACGGTAGCTGATTGGGATTTTATAGATGATGAGGGAAAATTAAACTCACAAATCCGTAAGATTTTGCCAGGAGTACAGGTTTTTCTAGAGGATATACGATCACCCTTTAATGTAGGATCTATTTTCAGGACCGCAGAGTGCTTTGGTGCAGAAAAACTCTATTTATCACCCTTTTGTGCAGATCCGCTTCATCCAAGGGCAGAACGAAGCGCTATGGGCTGTGTGCGATCTCTATCCTGGGAACGCAGGTCGCTGGATTCTTTTGAAGGCCCGCTCTTTGCCCTTGAAACCGGGGGCACACCGCTGGATCAGTTTAAATTTCCAGAAAAAGCAACGATGATAATTGGATCTGAAGAGCTGGGGGTCTCATCAGAGGCGTTGCACCGGGCAGATGCCTCCTTAGGAAGGCTATCTATACCCACCATCGGCGCAAAGGGTTCTCTTAATGTAGGCGTTGCTTTTGGAATAGCTATGCAGCGATGGATGGAGTATATTCTTAAACCCGGCTCCGCTGATTCTCCCGTTTAAAACCGACCGAAAATTTTTCCAGCAGAACTTCGAGCTGTTTCTCATTAGAAATTCCGAAGGATGCTAGGGGTTTTTTATCGATCTGATCAAACGTAATGGTTCCTGTCTCGTATTCACAGAGCATGTTGGCAAGGTATACCGTTTCGACCAGATCCTTGAATTCGGTGGGGGCTACATTAGGATCATGATGCAGCCGTATTGCACTGACTAGGTTATCGGGGAAGTTCCATTTTTCTGCTATTAGAGCCCCGATTTCGGCGTGGTTAAGTCCTGCAGCTAAATCTTCAAAGGTAGAGGCTGGAATTCCCTTTTCTATGCAAAAGGTTTTAATTTTATTTAAAAGGTCAGGATGTACATTGGCAAAAATGATTTTGCCCATGTCATGGAGTATACCGCCGACATAGACGTCGTCGAGTAGGTTTCGGTCCTTACGGAAATTTTTTGCTAGATTATAGGCGTAAAAAGCGGTTTTATATGAATGTTCCCAGAGGATGCGTTTGTCTGTAGTATCGTCTCCTAAAATTTTCTGGGTTCCGTAGGAATAGAGAAGGTTTTTTATACCCCTAATTCCCACCATTTTAACCGCTTCTGAAATACTGTCGACCTTTTTAGAAAGCATAAACTGGGCAGAATTGACAATTTTTAAAAGGTCCGCGGTCATAGCAGGGTCCATGGAAATTTGCCGGGCAATATCAGTCATTTCGGACTTGGGATCGTTAATGAGTTTCTGGATCATGACGATATTTTCGGGAAATTGGGGTAAGGAGCTAACCTGGTCTACGATTGCCTGAGACAATATAGAAAGATTTTCTACCCTGGTCTGGTCAAGGGGTATGGTGATTCTAGCAATGGTTTCGGTGTCACTGGCGACTATATCAAAACAATCTTCGTCGAGACCGATTTTTTTAAGCATCAGCACCAAAATAACGAGTCCGAGACCGGCGCCTTCTGAGTCATCCAAAACCTGGGTAAGGGCTTCTTCAAGGGAATTGTATTGGCGGGAGCGGGCGAGCTTATCATGAATACGGATCAGTTCCGTTTTAGTGATGGTTACGTTGTTTCTAATTTCTAGATTGATAATTTGAGCTTTGACATGCAGGATAACCTTAATGTATAGGCCCTTTTCCTTTTGGAGCTGCAGATAATGGCCGATATTATCCATGGTTTCCTGCTTAAAATTGGCCATTCCGATTTTATAGTCCTCCGGGTTATTGAGATCCAATCCCCGTTCTTGGAAATAGACCCGCTTGGTATTTGCTTTTTTAGCGTTTACCGCAAGCTCCCGTAAACAGTAGGATAGATAGTCTTTAAGTTTTTCCTGGCCCAGCTCTTTTAGAAATACCTCTAAAACCTCTTCAATATATACTTCTATTTCATGAGGCAGGGTATAGGTTGTTATGGTGAGGGGTATTCCTGAATTAATGGCTTTTTTAATTCTTGCAACATCAACAATTAGTTCCTGCGATACAGCCATACATTATTCCTTAAAAAAATAAAAAAAAGCTACTGAAAAGTATAACATTACAGACAGTGATTCTGCAAGGATTTGGCTTAAGTTTCATATCGTTTAATAATTGTAGCCATTCGCTTGAGTTCCCGGGAAACAATACCGTTAATAGTATCCGGCGGAAAGACCCCATCTTCGTCTGCAATCCCTGCAGGTTTGCCCATAAAGACCTCTAAAGCTTCATCAATAGTATTAACCGCATAGAGGTGGAATAGTCCTGCTTGAATATCTTTTTGGACCAGAGTGCTCAGAATAAGATTGTTCATGTTTCTCCGAGGTATCAGCACTCCCTGTGTTCCGGTGAGACCCCGTTTAAAGCAGATTGAATGGAAGCCTTCGATTTTTTCAGAGACCCCTCCTACGGGCTGCATATCTCCCAGCTGGTTAACGCTGCCCGTGATTGCCAGGTCTTGTCTGAGTGGGACGCCCGAAATAGCCGATATAATTGCGCAGAGTTGGGCTGCTGTCGCAGAATCGCCGTCTATGGGGGTGTACATCTGTTCGAAACACACACTGGCTGTGATGGAAAGGGGGAATGTTCTGGCATAACGGGAACGGAGATATCCTGAAAGAATGAGCACCGCCTTATCAAAAATCTCACCTGAAAGTCCCGATTCACCTTCGATATTGATAACCCCTCCGTCGCCGGGAGCGACTTGGGCAGAAACAACGACGGGAATCCCGTAAGAATAGTAGCCTCGGTCATGTACAGCGAGTCCGTTTATTTTACCAATAGCAGTCCCGCTGAATTGTATAATAATTTCATCTGCTAATATCATGGATTGAATCGTTTCTTCTGGCAGCCTGTGAAGATAGGAACGCAGTTCAAGAGTTTTTTGGATCACTTCGGCGGAAATCCCTGATAATTGATGTTCCCGGGCATACCAGGTAGCTTCCCTCAGAAGATCTACAACTCGGGAAAAACGGGTGCTGAGTTTTTGCCGGTGTTCCGCATCACGGACACTCCATTCAAGAACCGCTGAAACCCCTGAGGACTCTAGAGGCAAAAGCCCTTCTTCCTGAACAATTTTATGCAGAAATGCCGCGTATCGCTGCTGTGAATGCTCGTTTCTATTCATGGTTGAATCAAACTCGGCACATATTTTGAACAGCTTCTGAAAATCCGGATCTGTTTGGTATAAAATGTCATAGGTGGATTCTTCGCCGATCAAAACAACTTTGACATACAGTTCAATAGGTTCCGGTTTAATAATAAGGGGACTGGCGATCGGGTTTGGAGGACACTGAATTTCGACAATACCTGTTTGCAGTACCCGTTTAAGATATGGCCAGGCTTCCTCGTCTTGAACAATGTCTTCCGCTCTCAGGACAAGAATTCCGCCCGCTGCTTTTATGAGGCTGCCAGCTCTGATTCGCAGGTATGCGGAACGGAGTTCTTCGGTTACTGATCCTGGTGGTTCAATGGTACCAACAAGATTGGTGAGGGTAGGGCGGTTTTCGAAAATGACAGGAGGGCTTGATATTCCCGATCGGTCTACTATGATGTTGGCTCCGTAACGAATAAGGGCTGAAGGGTGGCTATGGCTGCGTTGTGCTTCTTTTTCGAGCCGTTCGGCATAAAATAAAGGGAGATGCCCAATAATGTCCTCTTCTAAAGTATGGAGCCAAGCGGTGATTGCAGGATATGGAAATTCGTCGGACAATTTCTCTATCTGTGAATGAATTTGAGGTTTGAGCATTTCTTTAGAAAGTTCTTGAATTTTTCTATCCAAATCCATACGTTCCCGTTTAAGGGAATCAAAAAGCCCCTTCATGTGGTCGATCAGGGCATAGTAAGTTTCCCGGAGGGCATTCCATTCAGCGGCAGAAAGGGTGCCGCTTGCAACCTGGGCTTGGAGATCTTCAAATGAGATTGGAACTCCATCCCGCAGGGGCACTAGATCAGTACTTTGGGATTCCCCTTCGTTTATCTGCACAATCTGAAAACCAAGAGATGCAGCTTCACTTTCAAAAGCGCTCAGGGTTTTATTTTCCTGTTGTTCCATTAAAGAAACCAGGTTGCTTTTTTTGTTTTTAAACACATCACTTTCTCTATGGAGCTTGACGAGCCGTTTCATTTCTTCGATGAAGTCATGTAATTTTTGTTTAAATAGTCTGCCTGTTCCGGCAGGCAGTTGAATGATATGAGGTTCAGTAGGAACAGCATAGTTAGGCACATATACAAAATCTTGCAGGTTGGCCTGGGATGCAGTATAGTTTGTTAATGCCTTGAGTAGAGCTGTGCGTCTTCCGGTTCCCGGAGAACCCTGGATGTAGATGTTGTATCCCTTCGCATGGATTCCCAATCCAAGCGATAGGGCTTTCATCGCTCTGCTTTGGCCAATGATGGTAGCATCCGAATCTATGGTTTCAGATAATGCTGGAGGAGAAATGGTAAATACTATATCTTCTGGAGATAATTCATACTTGTTTAGGTTCACAACTGATGCTCCTTATAGTAAACTATGAGGTGTTGGTTCATAGATTTCAAGGGCAAGGATGATGGAGGATACATATGATTGCTGCAGATGAGGTAAACGGCAAAATTCTATATCAAGATACGGATCACATGTTTATTTGGCTTGGAGCTGATCCGGAAAGTGCTTCTGGGGTCGTGCAAACCAATCAATATCTTATTATTGATAAAGGCCGCGGAGTCCTTCTTGATCCGGGTGGCATTCACCTCTTTGCCCGGGTTGTAGCGGTTGCTAGCCGCTATATAGCTCTTGATAAAATCGATGCAATATTTTTTTCTCACCAGGATCCGAATGTATCCTCTGGTATTGCCCTGTGGCTTGGGGTGACTTCTGCAAAGATTTATGTCAGCTCCCTTTGGCTTCGGTTTTTGCCCCACTTCGGTATTGTGGATCAGAGCAGAATGGTTGGGATAGAAGAGTTTGGTAACACTTTTAAATTCGGTTCTGGGGCACTTCTGCGTTTTCTGCCTGCCCACTTTTTACATTCTACAGGAAATTACTCGGCCTTTGATGAACGGTCTGGCATTTTGTTCTCCGGTGATATTGGAGCTGCAGTGTTCCCAGCAGGAAAGGAACAGCTTTTTATAGATGATTTCACCGCTGCATTGCCCTTTATTGAGCCCTTCCATAAACGATATATGGCCTCTAATAAAGTAACCTCTTTGTGGGTGCGTCAGGTCCGTGAATTAAAACCCCGCTTGATTGCAGCCCAGCATGGGGGTGTATATCGAGGGGATGCGGTTTCAGCCTTTCTTGATTGGCTGGGTAAGCTTACCTGCGGAATCGATACTATCGAATCCATCTATAAATAGGGACAGGGTATACCATGACGGAAAATACGACTTCTTTCGAAAACAGTTCTCTGGCGATTCGAAAATTTGTACGAGGTTATAATAAAAGCATCGTATTAAATACGGTCACCCTTCGCTCATTAGATATTATTGGTTACAATCTTGAACGTATTGGTTCCAGCCTTTCTTCTATTGTAGCAGCTTTTGAAGAAATTCGGGCTACGAGCCAAACTACTTCAAATAATGCTGACAAAATTGATGCAATGATGGATGGCATTTTAACTAAAAATGCCAGTACGGGTGCTGAAATTACCCAGCGGGTTCAAGATATTAACCAGGCGGTTGAAGGAACTGCACGGCTTTCTGCATTGTTTGCGGATCTGGCGGAGAAGGCAAAAAGTATTGCATCGGTAACTGGTTCAATTCAGGATGTGTCGGACAGGACTAATATTTTGGCCATCAATGCTTCTATCGAAGCTGCCCGGGCGGGCAATGTGGGCAAAGGGTTTCGGATTATTGCTAATGAGGTCCGTACTTTAGCTGGGCAAACCGGTGATTTTGCAAAGACGATTGAGGCGACCATTAGTGATTTTGAATCCGTTGTAGGTGAAATAACAAAGGAATTGCAGGGATTTACCAAGGTTCTAGAGTCTTTTAAACAATCCTTTTCGACTGTTTTGGATAGTTTCCAGACCAATGCGAAATCAATAGACGAAACGGGTGCTTTCCTGAATCAGATTTCAGGATCTATCAGGGAAGAAACAACCGCACTCACCGATGGTTTAAATTCCCTTGAACAGATTTCTACCTCTCTTAAGGACACCAATGTCGTTTTTGCTGCCCTATTGAAGACTTACGGAAATTTGGATACCCTTCTGGACAAAGAAGGAAACCGTTAGTGTCCGATTTGGTTCTACTTATTTGGCTTATCATCGGTCTTGTTGCCCTGGAAATCCTGCGGCCTTTTTTTAAAAGTATCCGGGATGTGGCCGGATTTCTTTTTTTTCCCTTTCTCGCATTACTTCTTATATTTGTTAGCTCTTTTGTTTATGGATTTCGGCCTGAGATTATTCCCTTAGGTATAGTGCTTTTTTTTATTGCTGTTTTTCGTATACCTATGCTTATTTCTTTGATGCAGGGGCTCCGAATCGATGAAGATCGAAACCCCTCGCTGATACGTGTCAGCATTGGGATTCTTTTTTTGGGTCTGGCTGGATTTATAGCTATCCATTTCTCGCCACAGGAAGGGCTTTATACCAGGCCCACTTCTGATGCATTAGCATATGAAACAATGGTTTTAAAAGGGCAAAACGGAAGCCCCGAGTACTTTGTTAGAAAATATGTATCTAAAGAGAATGAACCAAAGGGAACGATACTGCTTATTCCTCCGGTAAATGGATCTGTGGAAGTTGTTGACACCATTTGTGTTGCATTAAAATCTTGCGGATTTTCTGTTCTTACCTTTTCACAACCTGGTATAGATATTCCCGCCTATGATGTATTCAATAAGGCGATTTTTCCATCAATACGAAATACTGGATCCTATGTACTGAGTTTTATTGCAGGGCTCCAGGTTAAGGCAGCCCATCAATATGGAATATATTTTGAAAAGGCCCGGATGGAGGCCCTTGATTTTCTTCTCAAAAATATAGAAGTGGCAGAAAAGCTGTATGTTGTCGGTTATGGGGCTGGAGGGGCTGCAGCTCTTAAGTACACTGCGGAGCATGCTGAGACCAACATTGCTGGTATAATAAATGTGGAGGGCCCGCTGTATTCTGTGCTTGAGTTCCCCGATTCTGGCGGAAAAACTTCAGGCCTGTTTATGCTCTTAGAAACATTGCGGCCCCATCCTGCTGTGCATATCGGAACTATACCGGCAGTACAAAAACCGCTTTTAATACTCGCTTCGGATAAAATAAAACTGACCGATCAAAGGGACAGCCGATATGCAACTCTCGTGAGAACTGTCCATATGGCTCAAGCCCCTGCGGTGATAGCAGCCCTTACCGGCGCTGGCCCTTTTGATTATTCGGATGTTCCTATGCAGTATCCAGTTTATTCAGCCCTTATGGGCGGTGATGGAAACAGGGTGCGCAATTCAGGCTATTATATTGATGCAACGGTGGCGCTTATTTCCAATTTTATTTGCAGTATCGAACGCCAATCGATCGGAAATGCCGAGTCGTCGTGTTCATCAATTCCTGTATCGGGAGATGTCTATATTGAATATAATGATTTTATTAAGAGCTATAATCCACGGGAGGTAGTGGGGAAATGACATCTAAACAGCTTGATGCATATTTTCGCTCATTTTTGGATATCGAAGGTTTTTCCCGTTGCGACGACTCGGTGAATGGATTGCAGGTGGATAATAATGGTAGTGATATAAAAAAGGTTGCCTTTGCAGTAGACGCAAGCCTGGAATCATTTACGTTAGCGGCCCAGCGGGGTGCTGGGATGCTTTTTGTGCATCATGGACTTTTGTGGGGAAAACCTACAGCCTTGACGGGAATTATGAGGACCCGATTGCAGGTTCTCTTTGAAAACAACATTGCCCTCTATGCGGTTCATTTACCGCTAGATCAGCATCCCGAAGTAGGAAACAATGCTGTTCTTGCAGACTTGCTTGGTCTTGAACAGCGGGAACCCTTTGGTCTCTACCATGATCAGAAAATAGGCTACAAGGGAATATTCAAAGAGCCCGTTTCTATAGAAGAAGCGGTGAAACGAATCAGCTTTATGGATCGGCCTCCGATAGGGGTGTTCCCCTTCGGTAAAAAGGAGATTCGTTCCTGTGCAGTTGTTTCTGGCGGAGCGCCGATGGAAGCCTTCCAGGCTGTTGATGAAGGTCTTGATTTGTATATTACCGGGGAAAGTTCCCATAGTGTGTATCACTACGCAATAGAAGGCAAACTTAACATGATCGCCGGAGGCCACTATTCTACCGAGGTTTGGGGTGTCAGGCGGGTTATGGAAAAATTGGCGAATGAAACGTCTCTTGAAGTAGAGTTTTTAGATATTCCTACGGGATTGTAAAAAGGAGCTGTAAGAATGGAATTTAAAAAGCAAAAAATGCTTCCCTTCCTGTTAACCCTGGCGGTGATCCTTGCAGATCAGGTCTCGAAGAGTTTTATTGTGTCCCGGTGGCCCCGGGAGGGTACTTTTATTAAAGATGTGTTTGGCAATGATTTTTTATGGATTATCCATGTTCGTAATAAAGCCATTGCCTTTAGCATTGGTGACGGGCTGCCAGATCAGCTGCGAGCCCTCTTGTTTATTATTTTGCCGCTTATCGTAATCGTGGTTTTACTTGTCTATTATTTTAAATCCGATGAGTTTACCCTGTTACAACGTTGGGTTGTGGCTGGTATTGTTGGCGGAGGCTTTGGCAATTTAATAGACCGAATCTGGCGCCCTGATGGGGTTGTCGATTTTATCAGTGTTAATGTATATGGTTTTCTTGGGTTTGCCCGCTGGCCTACGTTTAATATTGCCGATTCCAGTGTGGTTGTTTGCGGTATTCTGCTGGTGCTTAGTATGCTGTTTATCAATTCTAAATCGGCAAGGAAGGAGTCATTGTGAATAAAAAGGCTAATACGATTGTATTTATGCTGGTGGCCACTGTGTTTAATGTGGTTATTACGGTTGCGTGTTTTGTGGTGCTGCTTATCCTTTATGGACGGCTGCTTGCACCGCTCTTACCCCAGGAAACCGCAGCAATCGGCCTTCCCATTGTTTTTATTGGTGCGATAGTGCTTTCTTTTGTAATTTACCGATATGCGCTTAAAGCGTTTACCAAACGATTTGAGACAGATAAATATTTTGATCCCCTTATAAAGCGCAACAGGCCGCCCAAAAGAGATTAATATCCGTCGGAGAGGGACCGGTTTATATCCCGTTGATACAATTCCTGGTAAATATAACTGCGTCCCTTAAGTTTGTCCTTAATCGGCTGAGAGAAGGGAATATATCTCCAGAAAATAGCCCGTACCTCTTTTTCGAGTTTTTGTATCGCATCGCTTTCTTTGGTCATCCAGATTATATAGTCCTGGATAAAGTATTCTTTCACGTCCCCTTTTAGTTTTTTAGAGGTGAACCACTGGTAATAGTTACCGGTGAGACCCTCTTCCATCCAATAATATGAGGCCTTTTCTTTTGCTACCTGCCAGCGAAGATCTCCTACGGCAGACAGAATAGCCAGGGAAAGGTTTTTGGGGTACATGGGAATCGCGATGCGGCCACGGCTTGTTGCTCGGTTAAATCGGTCAAAGGGTTCCCAGCAGATACCAAATTCTCCATAAGATGGTACCAGGATGACATAGGGAACAATACGGTTCAGTTTATTTTTATAAGAACGGCAGAACGCTTCGGGGTCTATGCTTTCTATCCAGGCAAGCTGTTTGATAACGTTTTCCCGGGTGGCAATTTCATTCGGTCCGCAGCGAAAATATTCACGGGTAAGGATGGGAAAGTGATTTCCCTGGCGGCCGATGGTGAGCTTTACCATTTGGCGAACGCTGTCAAATTCGGTATCGATTGCTTTTATATCAACCGCAACATCAGCGCCTGCTTCCCGCACCTTGTCTTCCAGTGTTTGTACATCGGCCTGGGCCTGTGAAAATTCTTTAAGAAAAGAATCCAGTTCACGGTCGGCCTTTGCCATGTTTTTAAGGAGTTCCTGTATATCGCTGAAAGCCCGTCGCTGAACTTCGGTATAGACCGACTGCAGGTCGGGAAAACCGGGAATTGGTGTATGTTGGGAAAGAATGTTAACTGCGTCAAGAAGTGCCCGTTCATAGCTGGCCCGTTCATCACTTTTTGCTTTTAACAAATTCCGCGCCGCGTCCCGCCGACCTTCTGCTTTTTCGAGGAGCTGTTTTAATCGGGTTGCTTCGTTGTTTTTCGCGACCCGGACCTCGTCGGTGGTAGAATTTTTAATAATCCCGGTGCCGATAGCTTTAAACCATTCATCAAGATAATAGATTGGCTGGTTAAGTTCGTTATCGACAATTAGTTTAGAAAATAGATCTCGGTCTTCGGGGGCAAGAAGGTTCGGATGCAAAATGCCGAACCGAAGGAGAAATTTTTTATAGTCCGATAATTTACCAGGAGTTTTTCGTGCAATACCAAGAAGAAAATCCCAATAGGCGGTGGTAAGCTGCTGACGGTAAACACCGCGGTCTTTAGGATCCTTGGTGGTTAAAAATTTCTGGAGTATGGTGTGTACCCGTTGGGCAATATCGCCTTCTCCTGAAAGGGCTTTTTTATAGTAATCTGGATCAGAAAAGGTGGTAACAGGTATGGTAGCGTATTGTTTTGTGATTTCAGGAAAGGTGTTTTGGGTTAAATCGACTTCAATCTGGTTAGGGGTGTCTATGCTCTCATCACCGAAAAGATCTGAATAATCAGGAGTGTTCGATGCAGAAGCAGACCCGTTTTTAGCGGACGAAACACCGAGCAGAGCCGCAATTTCCGGATCCATCTCGCCATTAAATATTGTGTTACCCATTGGATTTAAATAAGGAAGGAACTTTTTGGAGGTGAGGGGAATTGAACCCCTGACCTTTTGAATGCCATTCAAACGCTCTAGCCAACTGAGCTACACCCCCAAAAGGTTGACTGGAATATAGCCAAAGGAACCAATCCTGTCAAGGGGTGGTTCTGGCTACCGACGGTACACAGGGATGATTCCCTGCGGTATTCTTAGAATAGTATATGCGATATCATGGCTAACGTAAAGGTTCTGTATGATTATCAGTGTTTCAAGACGTACCGATATTCCTCGATTTTATTGGGACTGGTTTCTAAAACAAATTGAATTGGGTGAAACGCTTATCAGTAACCCGTTTAATGCAAAGCAAAAAAAGATTATTTCGCTGAAGCCTCATGATGTGGATGGTTTTGTGTTTTGGACCAGGGATCCCCAACATATTGCTGAATCAGCAGGGCTGCTTAAAGAAAAGGGATATTCCTTTTATGTAATGGTAAGCATCACGGGGTATCCAGACATTTTTGAGCCGATGGCACCCGATCTTGAGCGTGTTGTTGTTGGAATGGGCCGGTTAAGTTCTTTCATTGGCAAAGACAGGGTATTCTGGCGTTACGATCCCATCATAATAAGTTCCCTAACAACCGCAGAATATCATGAACAAATGTTCCGGTATTTAGCAATCCGCCTGGCTTCTTATGTTGATCGGTGCATTATTAGCTTTTATGATCCCTATAAAAAAAGTGAAGTGAGGTTTCGGACCCTTGAGGCAAACGAGAAGCTGACTCGGTTCTCCACTTTTTCTGATACGGGTTATTTGTCTCCCGAAGCAGAAGAGGCGATTGAAAGAATTGCAGCAGCGGCTCATCAATATAAAATTCCTCTCTTTAGCTGTGCGGAACCTCACTGCCTTGAACGATTCGGAATAAAAGCTCATGCTTGTGTGGATGGAAATCTGTTTGGTGCGGTGGCTAAAAAAGATCCAGCCCAACGGCCTTTCTGCCGATGTTACCAAAGTGTTGATATCGGCGCCTATCGCACCTGTCCTGCCCGCTGTGTTTATTGCTATGCCTGGTAGGTATAAAAGCGTATATTAGTACTATGAGAATACCACCCGACTGGAATCCCACAAATAGCGCTTTCCGTGTTTTTTATGGCTGGAATGATACCACAGGCCGGTGGAATTATGACCTCGTGGATACAAAGGTGAACCAAAAAGTAGCCGTTCATACTTTTATTCCTGCCGGCCAACCTAATGTAAAGGGCACCCTGTTTATTATTCACGGATATCTGGAGCATACTGCGCTCCGTTTGCCCCTTATATCTCAGGCGGTAGAGCATGGATGGACTGTCGTTGGTATAGATTTGATTGGGCATGGTTTTTCTACCGGAAGTCCTGCCCATATCGATGATTTTGACGAATATGCAGTTGCTCTGGAAACGGTTCTTCAGTATCGGCCCTGGGCCAAGCCCTGGCGTTTTGCAGGCCATTCTACTGGCTGTGCGGTGGAACTCCTTTATGTTGCAAAGCATGGGAATCCCTTTGAATGGAGCCTTCTTGAAGCGCCCTTGGTACGGACTGTACTGTGGAAACCTTCCATGGTGGCAAAACGGCTTTTTAAGGGAGCCATAAGTACATTGCCTCGACGAAATGCGGGGCTGCCAAAAAGTCATACTTATTATGGTTTGCTTAAGCGGGACCCGCTCTATCTTGATAAGGTTCCGGTAAGCTGGTTTGATGCGCTTGAACGGTATGTTGCAGGGACTGAACTGTGGTCTATGCTCCCCGGTACGTTTTTAATACTGCAAGGCGATATGGATACGGTTGTTGATTGGCCTTATAACATTGCATTTTTAGAGCAGCATCTCGAAAAAAAACGAATAGAAATGATAAAGGGGGGAAAACATCATCTTTTAAGGGATGAGGGGCCTGCGGGAGATCAGGCGCGCCGGGCTGTTTTGCAGCATTGGTATTCGATGATGTAGTCCTTTTTGTTTTTGGACCATAATTGGTATAGTCCAAAAGCGATTTTTCTTGCAAATTCTTTGTTTCAGTCTTAGGATTAACGGTGGGAGGCTATTCTATGGCTGAAGCAAAGGTTCGGTATCTGGCATCATATCTAAAGGGTGTAAAGGCACGGGTTGGTACCATTCTGGAAACCAATTACAAGCTTGATATAAATACCCGGGAAAAAATCCTGGCAGATTATCTGAGTGATGAACAGTTGCCCCATTGGTACTTTTATTCCAATACACCGGAAGAAATAGCCCGGCATTTGTTTATTATTACCCAGCTGCTTTCTTCCAATGTGGGACAGATTTACCATGTAAGCGATGACTCCCGGGTTATCACCTATCTTATCAATATTGGACGCGATTATCCCGGACGGCTTGAACGGGTTATAGAAGAAAATATGAACATGCGGATAGCCTCCTTTGATTCCGAATCGACGGTAAATGGGGTCCGTATAGTCAGTCTGGAAAAGATAAGCCAGGAACCGGCGCACTTTACCCCTGAGCAGGCTGCGGCGGTAGAAAAATTAAAAAATGATCTTGCTTATTATGGAGAAAACCGTGACCTCTCCCATACTAGCCGGTTTATCGAAAGCCTTTCGTCCCGGTATCTTTTGGAAGAAATAGAATCGACCTTGGAACCAAAACGGTCCGAGCGGCATCTTGTTTTTTATAACCGAATTGTAGATGCCCAGGGCCCGGTTATAGATATTTCCGATGTGCAATACGAGGATGATATTGGCCGTATAGAAAAATCAAGCCGTATCATGATTGGCGTATCGAATCCGGGGCACGAGTTTATTCCCCAGGTACTCCGGGTTTTTGAAAAACGGGGCATAAATTTACGGCGGACCTATTTTGATTTATTCCGCCATCTCCAGGGAGATGTGGCCATTTTCTCTACCTATTTTGACCCTGGTTACAATCTTAATGGGCTTGAGGATGCACTCGGGCAAGCCATTGTATCCGGCCAAATAGAAGAATCTACTGTAAGTGCGACGGGGGCTGGAACGGTTCATTCAAGCGCAAAAAGGAACCTGGAAGAAAAAATTGAAACTATACTGCGCAGGCTTCCCAGCAGGTCTAACAGCGATGATGCGATGAAGGCGATAGAGGAACTTAAAGCCCTGTGCAAACAGAACGGAACAGTCGGTGCAGGACCTGAAAGCCGCAGTTTTTACCTTAACAGTGTAACCGATTTTATGGAGGCTGCCCGTTTTGCTGGCTTTGACGAGAGCCCGGAAGTACTTCGTCTCCTTTTAGGTTATGAAGCCTTTGACGAATTCTTTGTTACCGCCCAGGCAAATGGTATTTCCAGCAACCTTCCCGGTTATCGGATTAAACATTCTATTGCCCGGGGACCAGCCAAGGGTGGTTTGCGTATTGACCCCATAGTCAGTTTTGACGAAGTAGCGGCTCTTTCGTTCATGATGACCTGGAAATGTGCCCGCAGCCGTATTCTGTACGGGGGGGCAAAGGGCGGTCTCATGCTGAATCCCCGTACCTTTGAGGGGTCTGCCATTGATTATTTTGATACCCTTTCCAGTTTTGGCCGCAGTCTTTTCTTGGTTTCAGGTCCTATGAGGGATGTTCCCGCAGGAGATGTGGGGTGCGGTCCAAAAGAAATCGGACATATGTTCGAAGGTTTTAAAAGTGCCTTGCGGGATCTGGCGGTTATGTCCTACGGCCTCAAGCCGGGGGTTACCATGATTGGGCCGCGCATTGTATCGGTTCAGGAAGCCCGCAGGATGCTGGCTGAACATTTTGATGTGGACTGGACTGATCCGGTCATCATTGGCGAGCTCGTTCGGAATGAGACCTATTTGGAACTGGTGACGGCGGCCCAAATTACAGGGAAACCTAAACTTGGTATCGAAGCCCGGGGAGCCGCAACGGGTTTGGGCATGGCTTATGCGGTGCTGGCTGCGGTAGGTAACCTGTTCCTTGACGGTGCATGGGAACCAAGTAGGCCCTTGTCCGAAAAAGAAGAACGGGTACTGCGAAAGGCTTGTTCTATCACCGAGGAAATGATTCTTAAGGAAGAATCGGAGGCTGCATACGACAAAACCGAATACAAAGCGGGAGATGCTCCTGTGTATGGCAGGCTCCTTTCTGCGGACGAATGGAAGCTGCTATCAGAACAGGTGTATCCCGCCTTGCTGAACGGTAAAACCCTTTCGGTCCAAGGTTCCGGCAAGGTCGGCGGTTCTCTGCTGACATCCCTTATGCCCTATGGGGTTAAACTCATCGCGATTGCCGATGCGGGAGGAGCCATTTTTGGCGATGACCTTGATATGGCAGAGGTTCTGGCGGCGGTAGAAAACTCCCGAAATCATCCTGATAAGGCGCTCAGGGCATCCTGCGTTCATGCAACAAAAAATGTAAAGGAGCGTGTGTTGGGATTGGAAGGGAGCTCCAAGGTGCTCGAAATAGCCTGCGATATTGTGGCCCCCGCGGCTCTGGAAAACGCGGTGACTGAGGATAATGCACATAAGATCCAGGCAAAACTCGAAGTTTGCGGCGCCAATGGCCCCAACACATCCCGGGCAGAAAAGATACTAGCAGAACGGGGAGTAACTGTTTTATACGATTTTCTGGCTAACGGGGCCGGTGTAACCGCAAGCTATTTTGAATGGCTGAGGAACCTGACGGACCGTTTCCGCTATGAGGCAGAACAGATTCGGCATACAGCCTTTGATATAAGCTGTATGGATAAATATGTTATGCCAGAATTTAAAACCCGGCTTAAGAAAATACTTGCCAACCCTGAGGGTCGGAACACAACCGAATCTTGGAACCTTTTGCTGCGGGATATCATGTTTGCAGCCTTTAACGAGGATTATCGCTTTGCAAAAGAAAACAAGGTATCGATGAAAACAGCGGGCTTTTTAAATGCCCAGCTGCGGGTGCTCGCAGCAACCCTGGCCCGTATGGATGAAGGGAACCGAAAGAACCTTATGGATCGTTTGCCCGATCGGACAAAACAGCTTCTTAAGCCCTTTATGGAACATCCTGAAGTTGCACTTTTTAAGCAGATTGGAAATAAAAATTACTAAAACGGTAACCTATGTTACCGATAAAAACATACTGAATTAGTATCCTTTGCATATAATCATATTTGGAGGATACTATGAGTATGTTTTGCCATCAATGTCAGGAAGCGGCCAAGGGTACCGGCTGTACGATCAAGGGTGTTTGCGGTAAGGATGAAACGGTTTCCAATCTGCAGGATGTTCTATTGTTTTCCCTTAAAGGGCTCGCCTTTGTCGCCCAGGAAGCCCGGAAACAGGGTATTGTGGATCCCCAAGTTGCTACTGCTTTGGTAGAAGGCCTCTTTGCAACTATTACCAATGCAAATTTCGACAAGGCTGTGTTCATCACCCGTATTAGAAATGCGATCTCTCTTCGCGAAGAGTTAAAAAAACAGCTTGCTTTGAAGGGAATAAAGTTTCAAGGAACTAGCAAAACTCCACTGCATCCGAGTATTACTTTTACCGCCGACACAGAAGAGGCCATACTTTCTGTTTGGACTGAAGCAAGTTTTCTTGCCATTGAAGACCCGGATATACGGGCTCTGCGAAGTCTAGTCATTTTCGGGCTAAAGGGTATGGCTGCCTACATGGAGCATGCCATTAATCTGGGGCATACCAATGCGGACGTTATAGCCTTTATAGAACGTGCACTGGCTGCCACTATTGATGATTCTCTGGACGGTGCAAAATTAACGGCTTTGGTACTGGAAACCGGTAAATATGGAGTGGATGCCATGGCCCTCCTCGATACTGCGAACACTACCGCTTACGGCAACCCTGAACCTACTACTGTTCAACTGGGTGTACGGAATAATCCGGGTATTCTTATTTCTGGGCATGATCTTAAGGATTTGGAGGAACTCCTGGAACAGACCAAAGGTACGGGAGTTGATGTGTACACCCATGGAGAAATGCTGCCTGCCCATTATTATCCAGCCTTTAAAAAGTATTCCCATTTTGTAGGTAACTATGGTAATGCATGGTGGAAACAGACTGAAGAATTTGAGGCCTTTAACGGTCCGGTGCTGCTTACCACCAATTGTCTTGTGCCTCCCAAGGAATCTTATAAGCATCGGGTCTTTACCACCGGAGAGGCTGGATTTCCCGGCTGTGTCCATATTGCGGATCGAAAAGAAGGGTGTAAAAAGGATTTTTCTGCCCTCATCGCTCTAGCTAAAACCTGCCAGCCTCCTAAAGCTCTGGAATCGGGAACCCTTGTCGGCGGTTTTGCCCATGCTGCGGTTGAAAAGGTTGCCCCAGCAGTTGTTGATGCGGTGAAGCATGGTGCAATAAAACGGTTCTTTGTCATGGCGGGTTGTGACGGCCGGCAGAAAAGCAGGGAATACTACTCCGAATTTGCCGAAGCGCTGCCAGAAGATACGGTTATTCTTACCGCAGGATGTGCGAAATACCGTTATAACAAGCTTAATCTTGGCGATATCGGCGGCATACCCCGTATCCTCGATGCTGGTCAGTGCAATGACAGCTATTCTCTTGCCCTCACGGCTCTTAAACTGAAAGAAGCCTTTGGGGCCGCCGATGTAAATGAGCTTCCCATTAGCTTTAATATCGCCTGGTATGAACAGAAGGCGGTTATCGTGTTATTGGCCCTCTTGTATCTCGGATTTAAAAACATACATCTGGGGCCGACACTTCCAGCCTTCCTTTCTCCTCATGTGGCAAAGGTACTGGTAGACAATTTTGGAATTGCTGGAATCGGAACAGTGAAGGAGGATGTTAAATTGTTCATGGGCGCCTAAGTGGTGTTGGCTAGCGATCCGGATGTAAGCCTGGGACATCCCATTGGGCGGGCAGCCTTGTGGGGTTTCCCTCGGCATTTACAAAGGCCCAGGTAACCTTAGCCTCTGCAATGAGGTCCGAACCTCGTAGGATTTTTTGTTCCATAACGCCGCTCACCGCACCCCGTTTAATCGGCCACGACTGGATGGTAAGTTCATCGTCTGGAAGGGCCGATTTTTTATAATCAATTTCCACTCGTGCCACATAGAGGCCAAAACCAGCTTTAATCACACCGGGATAATCGAATCCGATAGCCCGCAGATATTCATAACGGGCATATTCCAAATAGTGAAGATATACGGCATTATTGACGTGTCCGTAGGCATCGCATTCATAGGTGCGAACCCGAATAGTACATTCATGAATCATGGTCCCAGTATAAAAAAGGCAGGGTACCAGACGCAAGGGGAGGGGTATGCAGATTGATGGATTAGAGCCGCTTTTTAGCCATTGTCCCCGCTGTGGAAAAGGCAAGCCAGTTATTGAAAATAATCACCGTATCTATTGTACTTCCTGTGGTTTTGAATTGTTTCATAATGTGGCCGCCGCAGTAGGAGCCTTAGTGATGACTCAAGGCGGACTTCTCCTTATAAAACGGGCTAAGGAGCCTGCGAAAGGTAAATACGCCCTGCCCGGCGGATTTGTGGACCCCGAGGAATCATTGGAAACAGCCTTGCTGCGGGAATGTGTGGAAGAAATAGGCTGGACCCCTGAAATGCAGGATGTACACTATTTCTGTTCATTTCCAAATACCTATAGGTATAACGGCATACTGTACCATACCTGTGATACGTTTTTTTTGATTGATGGAAAATCCCCTGCTGTATCCCGCTTGGCAACAAATGAGACTGAAGTCTCAGAAATATGCACTGTTCCTTTGAATAATGTTGTCTTAGAATCTTTAGCCTTTGAATCGACCCGAAAAGCAGTTCAAAAGCTAATGAAGACGGTTAGGTGATTGTGTAGTATACTGGTCCGGTGAAACGAATCGTTTTTTTAGGGTTGGTCGTTTTTGGAATATTAAGTCTTGCAGCCCTTTCGGTATCGCTGTTTCTCCTGGTTAATCTGGACAGTCTGGGGAGAGGCCGCACAGATTCTGCTCCGCCAAAGTACCTCTTTGCGTTCTATATACCAAGAACAGAAAGCAGGTATTTTCAAGATATTATTAAAGGAGCTGAACTTGCGGCAAAGGAATACCAAGCGGTGCTATTATACCACTCGGTAGATCCTCTGGATAACGAAATCCAACAGGCACCATTTCTTGAAGTTAACGGGTATGTCATTTGTCCCAACACCGAAGATCCGGTCATTGTTTCCAAGATAGGACAAATTCAAAATAAAAAAAATCATGTCATTGTCATTAATCATTCGGTGAGAAGCGATAAACCTGCGCCTTTTATTGGTTTTAATAATTATGATGTGGGTAAAAAAATGGCCCACATTGTTAAACAGTCAGAACAGACGATAAGCCATATTGCTATCGTATACAGTCAAAAAAATCCTGGAATATTTGCGGACAGAGAATTGGTTGAACTCGGCATTAGAACCGAGTTGCAGGTACAAGGGCTTGTAGCTCTTGAACGCTTTGAGACGAGTTTGAACCCCCTCGATGCAGAAGCATTGATTGACCGGCTCATCAAAGAATATCCTCAGGTACAACAGGTTATTTTTACCGATTCAAGCGATACCATAGCGGCTGCCCAAGCGTTAATAGATATGAATGCGGTGGGCCGTATCCAGCTCGTCGGGTTTGGAAATGATCAAACAATTCGGGAGTATATTCGTAAAGGGGTTATTGCCGCTTCGGTGGTAATAAATCCAGAAAAAATTGGGTACCAGGCAGTTAAATCTCTTGTAGAACTTGTTACCGTTGGTTTTACCTCTGCTACAGTAGATACGGGGGTGGAATTACTGGAGAAAAGCTCTCTATGAAGAAGAATATTCGTAATTCCTTCTGGATGCAGATGGTTGTCAGTATTTTTGGAGTCTTCGGTTTATTGGTTGTATCGACCGCGTATATTCTGTATTCCACCGTTCAATTGCAAAAATATGCGGACCAGAGCTTTCAGAAGGAGCGGTATCTTAAAAATGTACAAGAGGCCTTTCTCGCATACCAAGAGCCATTATTGGAATATCTTTCTACCCGCTCTTCCAATGCGCTGGCAAAATACCTCATAGAATCTCAAAATTTGCGCAAGGTTCTCCCGGAACCGGCTGCCATAACCTATGATTTAAATTCAATACGTGAACAGACCGTCTACAGTCTTATTCGGCGATATTTAGACATGGCAGATGTGGTTGTGGAACAAAAACGGGGACGAAACATAGAAGGCTATATTGGTTTATATGCAGAAATGACCTCTCTGTTAGTATATATAAACAAAGAAATTGAGCATGTAAGTACAGAACGGTTTAAAAGCCAAATAGACACCTACGGTCATTTTATCCGATATTCCCAGAATATCATCCTTTCAAATCTTTTGTTCATCATCTGTATATCCCTGTTTTCTGTTGTGCTATTAATGTATTCGGTGCAAAAAATGACCGGTCCAATGGTGCATCTTTCTGCTATGGCAACAGAAATCTCAGCGGGGAATTTTACTGTGGAAGATGTCTCCTTAAGTTCTATTTATGAAATTGATCATGTTATAGATGCCTTTAACAAAATGAAAAAGGAAATAAGCCATTACATAGAAGAAATACGGTTGCAGGAAACGATTAAGCAGGAATATATGCAGGAGCGGATGCGGAACCTTAAAATGGAAGACCTGCTCCGCAGAATGGAAACCTATACGCTGCAGGCACAAATGAACCCCCATTTTTTGTTCAATACGCTTAATACGGGTATGCAGCTTGCAATAGTGGAAGGGGCGGAAAAAACAGCGGAGTTTATGGAGTACCTTTCGCTCCTGTTTCGGCATAACATCAGGAACAAGGATATTATTGTTCCCCTTCGTCATGAAATAGAGGGAATCAGCTATTACTTTTACATTGTTAAACTGCGTTTTCCGAAAAATTTAAAGCTTATACTGGAATGCCCTGAGGATATTCAGGATCTATACAAGGTTCCTGTTTCGATTCTTCAGCCCCTGGTAGAAAATTGCATAGTGCACGCATTCAAAAATACAGAAAAAGAGGGAATTATAGAAGTTCGGGGAGAACTCAAAGATCGGTTTTTATACCTGACTGTACAAGATAATGGATGCGGTATATCAAAAGAAAAAATTGATCAGCTGCTTCACCCGCTTCCCATAGAGGAAACTTCGTCCAAAGTTATGGGGCTCGAGAATGTTATTCAGCGCCTATTATTTTTTTATCCCGATACACCAAATGTTATAACCATTCAGAGCAGTCCTGATATGGGAACGACCATACAGATTTGTATAGATACGGAGAAAAATCCATGTATCGCGTGCTGATTGTAGATGACGAAGAGCCCGTATTGGACAGCTTCTCGTTTATGCTTAAGGAATATGCAACCGATTTTGTTCTGGCAGGAAAGGCCAGAAACGGATATGAAGCGCTCAATACAATTCACGAGCTGCATCCCGATGTGGTGTTTATGGATATCAATATTCCAGGGATGGATGGCCTTAAAGTGATAGATTCGGTCCATGAACAATATCCGCAGATGGTTTTTGTGCTTTCTACTGCCTATGAACGGTTTGATCTTGCTCAGCGGGCAATACCTCTCGGTGTTCATGCCTATCTTGTAAAACCAATAAGCAAAAAAGTGTTCATCTCCACCTTGGAAGATATTAAAGCCAAGTTGATGAAGAACCGTCCCCTTGGCTTATTAGAAAAAAAGGATGCAATCCTGGCACAGTTTTTTAATGATGTAACACACAGAGGACTCTCTAATGACCAAATTGAGCTGTATGCAGAGACGCTTGGAATAGGCTCCCGTTATGGTTGTATCTGTATAGTTGAAATTGAAGAACATAATGAAAAAACACTGGTAGAAATTGCTTCGAGAATTTCATTGAAATACTTTTGTCTTTTTTCAGCACGGAATAACCGTGGCCTTTATTTTGTCGGTGGGCAACATGAAAGTAATGAACTGAAAGCTTATCTTTCAGGAATCATGACACAATGCGTGTCGCCAGAAACAGAGACTGTTATCGGTGTGGGCGGAACAGAAACACTAGAAAACTTAGCAGCCTCATATACGAGCGCCTTACATGATTTGTTAAAGAACAAAACCGATGAACAAGTACTTTACCGGGAACGGGTGAGAATTGTACAAATTCGAAAAAAAATAGGATATGTACCAAAGGACGAATTGACTAATCTTTTTGTGTCCTATGTAGATGAATTGTTTGAGTATTATGAACTTCCTGTAGTAAAGTGCAAAATGGCTGTTTTATTTAACCTATTGCTCGATGACCTGGTGAATTATTATAAGGACACTGAGCTGGTCCCCCATTGTGAACCTGTAGAACAGGAGCTTATGAATAATTCATCTGCTGAAGATATAAAACGCTGGGGATTGGACTATTTTGAAAATCTTCTCGATATGTTTTCTGAAAAACGGAACAGTGCAATGCCGCTTCCCTTGCTTAAAGCGATCAATTATATCAAAGACCATTATGCCGAACCGATACAGCTCAGCACGGTAGCGGATGCTGTTCTTGTTTCTCCAGCTTATCTGAGCAGGATCTTTACCGAGTACCTTTCTACTCCCTTTGTGGATTATGTAACGGATCTCCGTATTTCGGAAGCCCAGCGGCTTATAAAGACTACCAATATGAATATAAAAGAAATCGGAATTGCGGTTGGTTATGGGGATGCCAATTATTTTAGTAAATGTTTTAAAAAGTATACCGGATATACACCCACGGATTATCTGGAAACGGCCAGGAATACATAAAGGAGTGTATGGTCATGAAAAGTATTCGAAATGTGCTGTGTCTGCTTTTAATCCCTTTAGCGTTTATTTCTTGTTCAAAAAGAAATATGATGAGCGACAGCAAAAAATTGACCATCGGTTTTTCTGTTGCCACCGACACGTTTATTTTGGAACGATGGAATAAGGATATCAGTATTTTTGCTAGTACCGCCAAAGAAATGGGGGCTGATGTGCTTGTGCAGCTCTCCGCCGGGGGGACCAAGGAGCAAATTGATCAAATCAATTATTTGCTCAAACAGCGAATTGATGTGCTGGTGGTGATAACCCATGACATGGAAATGATCGCCGGAGTGATTAAGCAGGCCCATGATGCGGGAATTCCAGTGGTTGCCTATGACAGGATGATTATGAATGTCCCTATCGACGCTTATATTTCCTTTGATAATGTAGAAGTAGGCCGTTTGTTTGGGAAAGCCTTGACCTGTGCGGTCCCGCGGGGGAAGTACCTTATCGTCAATGGTTCGGTACGGGATAACAACAGTTTTCTTGTTCACAATGGTCTCATGGAAGTATTACAGCCCTTTATTAGTAGCGGTTCTGTAAGCATTGTACAGGATATATGGCTTAATGAGTGGAGCTTTGACGAAGCCTTGGAAAAAATCGGCAAAGTATTTGATAAAACCACCAATATAGATGCTATTTCCTGTGGAAATGATCAGATTGCAAGCGCGGCAATTCAGGTCTTAGCGGAACGGCGATTGGCAGGAAAAGTAGCTGTAGTTGGACAGGATGCGGATCTCATTTCCTGCCAACGGGTTGTGGAGGGGACCCAGCTCATGACCGTATACAAGCCGATTGCAAAGCTGGCTAGCCGGGCTGCACAGCTTGCCATTACGCTTGCTGAGCGAAAGGCCTTTCCTTATGACTTATTGATGGATAATAAAAGCGGGACCATGATCTCAAGTTATATAGAAAAACCTATAGCTGTCTATAAAGAAAATATGGAAGAAACGGTTATACGGGATGGATTCCATTCACGGGAAGATATTTACCGGAATGTTCATGTAGTAAAAAAATGATGTAAAAAAATTACTATAATATTAGAGTTTAAGCAGCTCGAATAAAATGATTACTGCTTTTTGTAAAAACATTACGATTTTCAGATCGTTGCAGCCAGGTCCATAATAAACCATATCATTACCATGGAGGTATGGGACTTATGAAGAAAATCGTATCGTTATTCCTGGTTCTCGGTCTTGCGGGCTCTATGGCCTTCGCATCAGGTTCTCAGCAGCAAGTGGCCGGTGGTGGAAAAGCTCCTCTTATTGGGCTTGCCATGCCGGAAACCCATGTAGAACGCTGGCAGAAAGACGGCGCAGCATTAAAGGCTGATGCAGAAGCAAAAGGGTATCGGGCAGAAGTAACCTATGCTGACGCGGACCAGAGCAAGCAAAATCAGCAGATTCAGGACATGCTCACCAAGGGAGCAAAATTGCTCGTAATCGGTTCGGTCAACGAAGGTGTTGTGTCGGCCGTTTCAGATGCTGCAAAAGAAAAGGTTATTGTTATCGCCTATGACCGGCTGATTACTGGTACAGCCGATTATGACTATTACATTACCTTTGATAACTTTAAAGTCGGCCAGTTCCAGGGCAAAGCATTGGAAACTGCTTTGAATCTCCCCGCCGCAACGAAGGACAAGCCCAAATTTATCACCCTCTTCGCTGGTTCTCCCACCGACAACAATGCGAAGGTATTCTTTGACGGCGCCATGGATATCCTGAAGAAGTATGTTGACAGCGGCGTTCTGAAGATCGTAGGCCCCGCTCCCTTAAGTTCCTCCGATACGGCTAACTTTACCCGTATCACTACGGAAAACTGGCGGGCCGATGTTGCTAAGGCACGTATGGAAAACCTCCTTAACAACGATGCGAAGAATGTGGTACTGGATGGTATCCTTGCTCCCAATGACACCCTTGCCCGGGCTATTATCGAAGCCTGTTCTGCCGATGCAAAATATGCAGGCGGAAAACTTCCCGTTGTTACTGGTCAGGACGGTGAAGTAGCATCCATTAAGGCTATCAAAGACGGCAAGCAGTACATGACCGTATTCAAGGATACCCGTAACCTGGCTAAGGCTGCTATTGAGCTGGCTGATGCACTCCTGAAAGGCCAGACTCCCAATATCCCCGGTGCTCGGCTTGATACCACCTCCTATAATACGGGCAAAAAGGTTGTAAAGTCTTACTTACTCGAACCGGTAGTAGTAACAAAGGACAATTATAAGCAAATTATGATTGACAGTGGCTACTACAAGGCCTCCGATATAGAATAGTTTTAAGAATCCTTGAATTCCGGATAAGATCTGCGTCTATCCGGAATTCAAAGAATAAAGATGCAGCTCTTTCAAGGCTCTCAGAGCTTTGAAAGAGCCTCAATTGTTTTAGGTATCTCTATAAGGCAGGCCGAGGAATGGGTGAGTATATACTAGAAATTGAAAATTTGACCAAGGATTTCCCTGGCGTTCGTGCTTTGGATCATGTAAGCCTTAGGGTAAAAAAGGGTGAAATCCATTCTCTCTGCGGCGAGAATGGTGCGGGAAAATCCACCCTGATGAGTGTAATCAGCGGCGTATATCCCAAGGGCAGCTATGAGGGAAAGGTTTTTTTTAAGGGTAAAGAAACCCATTATCACAGCGTAAAAGACAGTGAAAAAGAGGGGTTGGCGATAATCCATCAGGAATTGGCCCTAAGTCCCTATCTAACTATTTATGAAAACATTTTTTTGGGTCACATGCGGACCACCTTAGGAATAATAGACTGGGACTATTATATTCGGGAATCTCAAAAATACCTTGAGCAGGTTGGATTAAAGGAAAATCCAGCCACCATAGTAAGTAAAATGGGGGTTGGAAAACAGCAGCTGGTAGAAATCGCCCGAGCACTTTCAAAAAAAGTAGAGCTCCTGATTCTCGATGAGCCTACTTCTTCTTTAAACGATGATGAAAGCGAAAAATTGCTCAAGCTTATTCTGGAATTGAAGAAACAGGGTATCACCTGCATAATGATAAGCCATAAACTGAACGAAGTACTCGAAATTGCCGATACGGTTACGGTGCTCCGGGACGGTAAATCAATATCAACCTACGATGTAAAAAAGGATAATCTGACCGAAGCGGTACTGATTCGAGATATGGTAGGCCGGGATTTAACAACCCGTTTCCCGGAACGTAAAAATAAGCCTGCCGAAGTTATAATGGAAGTTAAAAATTGGTCCGTGTATCACCCCGACTATCACACAATAAAGGTGGTGGATGACGCTTCCTTTTACGTTCGCAGAGGGGAGATTGTTGCATTCTGCGGACCTATGGGTGCGGGCAGAACAGAATTGATGATGAGCCTTTATGGCCGGTCATACGGATCCCACGCGACGGGTGAACTGTATTTGAGAGGCAAAAAGATTGATACAAGCGATACCCGTAAAGCTATAGAAGCGGGGATCGGTTACGTTTCTGAGGACAGAAAGAACCTGGGGCTTATCCTGATTCAGGATGTAAAATCAAACATATCAATCTCCAGTCTTGCAAAACTTTCCAAGGCGGGGGTTGTCAATTCATCGCTGGAAATCAGGGAAGCGGAACGCTTTAAAACAGAGCTCAGGATAAAAACCCCTTCGGTGAACCAGCTTACCCGAAATCTTTCAGGCGGAAACCAGCAGAAGGTTGCGCTGAGCCGCTGTATGCTTTCAGACCCTGAAATATTTATTGTAGATGAGCCTACACGGGGAATCGACGTGGGCGCGAAGTCTGAAATCTATCATATATTAAACGACATGGCTGCTGCAGGGAAAACCATTATTATGGTTACCTCTGAATTGCCGGAGGCTATCGGAATGGCGGACCGTATTTATGTAATGAACGAGGGAAGAATTAAGGGCGAGTTGACCCGTGAAGAGGCAACCCAGGAAAAAATTATGCATATTGCATTGCTAAACTAGAAGGAGTAGGTATGAGCGATACGGCAATAAAATCATCATCCATTAGAAATCTCATCAAGGCAAACATACGTAATTATTCTATGGTTCTCATGCTTGCCCTTATTATGATCATTTTTGCCTTTTTAACCGATGGGGTAAACCTGAATTCCCGCAATTTTACCAATATTTTCATGCAAAACAGCTACATATTACTGCTTGCGGTCGGTATGGTATTGGTTATTATTGTCGGGAATATTGATCTTTCTGTTGGTTCCGTGGCTGCCTTCATTGGGGCTATCAGCGCAATGCTCTACAATTCCGGGGCAAATATGCTCGTAACAATTGTGGCGAGTATTATAATCGGTGTGCTGATCGGTGCATTTCAAGGCGTCTGGATAGCCTATGCAAAGATTCCTGCCTTTATTGTAACCTTGGCTGCCCAGCTTTTGTTCCGGGGCCTCACCTATATTATTACCAACGTTAGTCCCATATCACTTCGGGATGATAACTTTAAACAGATTGCCTCGGGGATGGCCAATATTGATGCCCTGACCATAAATGGGGTCTATTATACTGCCCTTGTGGCGGGTATTGTGGTATTTCTTATCTACGCAATTTTTGAATTCCAGGGGCGGCAAAATAAATTAAAATATGGTTTTAGGGTTTCACCCCTCAGTTTCTTCATCATTAAACTGCTGGTGATAGGGCTATTGATTATGGGATTGGCCCAGCGGTTTTCTACCTACCGGGGTATTCCTATTGTGGTCATAGTGTTAGGAGTGACCATTATCCTCTTCAGTTTTATTACCAACAACACGGTTATCGGCCGCTATATCTATGCGGTAGGCGGCAATGCCCGATCGGCGAAACTTTCAGGCATTAATTCTGAGCTGGTGGTGTTTGTTGTACAGCTTATTATGGGCGGGCTGACGGGTCTCGCTGGAGTTGTGTTTACCGGTTATATGAACTCCGCATTGCCCCAGGCAGGAAACAACTTTGAGCTTGATGCAATTGCGGCCTGTTTTATCGGAGGAGCTTCGGCAAGCGGAGGGATTGGAACGGTAATCGGTGCAATTGTCGGAGGTCTTGTTATGGCTGCGATAAACAATGGAATGTCGCTGATGAACATTCAGGCCCAGTGGCAGTATGTGGTAAAGGCTCTGGTGCTCCTATTGGCAGTCTTCTACGATATTTATACCCGGCGAAAGACTGGTTTAGGTTGAGCCAATTTCAAAACTCTCTGAGTTTTGAAAGAGCTTCGGTTGATAAAAAAAGCGGCTGTGGAGGCCGCTTTTTTATTTATACACATTACTACTATGCAGCGTTGAGGGTCAGGTTTTTTACCCAACGCTCTTTTTTAAGATACCATCGGGCAATAAGGTATTTTACTACGTCGGTTACTTTAACAATGGCGAACATGCTCACTGGTCCCATTCCGGTTCCTAGGGTAAGGATAAAGGCCCCTGGAACAAAGAGTAGGGTATTAACCGAAACATCTACATACATGCCGAGGGCTGTATCACCTCCTGCTCTGGAAATAGCAAACTGAGCGTTCAGTACGGTCCAAATGGGCATATAGAATGCGATAACTAACACCAGTCCGCTTGTGATAAGCCGCGCATTGGCGGTTAAGTTACCGAATACGATTGGAATAAGCATGGTTGATAAAACCGCCCCAAGGCCGACAACAATACCTGCAATAAAAGAGCCGAATTTAAGCCACTTTGCCCTGTTTCTCGCTTCATCGAGCCTGCCTGCACCTAAAACACCGCCGACAACAACGGCTGTAGCAGCATGGATGCCGCCAAAAACAAGGAAGAAGATATTTGCAATAGTCCAGCCTGCAGCCATTCCTGCCACCACTTCCGCACCGCCCCGGCTGTTATAAAGGGCGGTTACCACTGTCTCTGATACTACCCAGGTTGTTTCAGAAAGGAGCATCATGCCGGACTTACTGAGTATTTCGCCCATAAGATGCGGTTTAATATGATGAAGCTTTCGGAAGGGAACATAAAAATCGATGTTCCTTAGCCTTATGTATATAAGAAATGCACCAACCTCTATGAGCCGAGCAGCAATGGTTGCGATGGCAGCTCCGGTAATTTCCAGCCGGGGAGCACCGAAATTGCCATAAATTAAAATATAATTACCCGCTGTATTCACCAAGGTAGAAACTACAGAAATGGCGAGGGGAATACGAGGAAGCCCTATCTCTCGGAATGCGGTTCCGATCGCGGTAGATATGGCAATGGGAAAGAGTGTAAAAGATATGAGGCGAAGGTAGCCCGCCCCATAAGAAACAATTTCTTGTTGAGCGGAATTCCCCATGGTCATGACCGCAATGAGCTGTTCCGGAATTGTCCAGAGAATAACAAAATAAACAGCCGAAACAAGAAGGGCCATAATAGTTTTAAACCGATAGGCCTGCTTCATTCCTTCTGCATCATTGGCTCCGCGGAACTGGGCAAGGTAAATGCCTCCGGCTCCGCAAAGAGTCCAGAGGACCACGAGGTATACAAAGTTGATTTGGTTGGCCACGTTTACTGCTGCCATCTTGGCGTCCCCAAGGCCGGCAACCATAAAGTTGTCGATAAGGGACACAAGACTCATGATAAGCTGTTGCATCATGACTGGCAGGGCAATATGCAAAGCTTCACGGTAAAAAGACCAAGGGCCGATATTTTTCATATACAGATATGACTATCACTTTACAAGTGTTTAGTCAATCGAATCAACTATGCTTTTTTCTTTGTCGATATACCAAAGGGAACATAGAGCGGACAGAACGCAATTACTCCGGTTAAAACGAATACAACAGCAAGAATACCCAGGATAATTGCAGCCAGCCCGCTTAATTGGCCGGTAAGTATCAAAACTCCCACTACAAGGGCCAGGACAATACGAATGATCCTATCAATTAAACCCATATTAGTTTGCATAAATACCTCCATATGCAAGATTATATATGAAATATAATATATAAATAGTAAAAGGCAAAATTTACTTATATAAAAAGCAGGTTTGACAGATATATAAATAAGTGGTTATAATAGCTCGATTAAACTGTATTCCATTTTTAGACGAGGAGTAGACCGTGGCTTCGGTCCATAATTATAAACGAATCGAAAATTCTATCTTTAGAAAGGCAAAAAACCTGGTACTTTCTGCAATTAAGAATTTTGGTTCATTGCTCAGAAAAATAATCAGCATTGGGAATCGGCGTTATACCATAATGTTGGTTCCCCATTCCGAAAAACAAGTTTTTAATATTCATGTCACTGTTTTTTCTCTGACCCTGGTATCTCTTATTCTAGCAGGTATTATCGGTGCCTTTTTCTGGTATGGGGCGGTGTATACCGATACGAAGGGTGCGCTCACCATGAAGGATGGTAAACTAAAGGAAGCTCAGGCAAACTTGGACCAGCTTCGGGATGAGACAGCCCAATTGTTAAAATCTGCCAAGAGTTTTGAAGCAGCCCTTTCTAATACACTTTCAACCTTGGGCCTCAATACATCAGCTGCTAATGCAGGACAAAATCAGAGTTTGGGTGATTTATCCTCATTTTTTGAAGTCAAAGAGACTGCCCAGGGAACCTTAAAAGAGGTAAGCGAAATTCGCCGGCTTGCTGGATACCTTTCATCCGCAGCTGAACCTGTAAAAGAATTAGGTGACCTTCTTAATTCGCAAAGTTCGTTGCTGACCGATATCCCAAGTCTCTGGCCTGTTAAAGGCGGTATTGGGCACATTTCCATGTATTTCGGTCAAAATGAGAACCCCTTTACCGGCCAATGGTATATACATAAGGGAATTGATATTTCTACCTATCGTCAGGGGGATCCTGTTGTAGCTTCTGCGGACGGACAGGTAGTAACGGTAGACTATGATATTGGCGGTTTTGGAAACTATATTATCATCAAACATAAACATGGTTTTTATACCCGTTATGCCCACCTCCAGTCGTTCCGGGTTCAGAAGGGCCAGAAGGTCCAGCAAGGACAAATTATTGGATATATAGGCAACACCGGTCTTTCCACTGGTCCGCATCTTCACTATGAAGTTCATATTGGGTCAGACGTGGTTGATCCTCTTAAATATCTGAATATCCGTGCAAGTCTGGCTGGATATAAAAAATAACGGGAATTCCTATGCCGGAAAAAATTTTAGAAAATCTCTCAATTAATACTATTATTGGGGCAGGAACCCGTATTGATGGTGATGTTGTCTCCCCAGGTTTTACCCGAATCGATGGAGCCTTGAAGGGCGATCTTACAGTTCAGGGACGTGTCGTTATTGGGGAAAATGCACGGCTTCGCAGCAATGTTTCCGGCACTGCGGTTACCGTGGGCGGAGTTGTATTAGGTGATATTTTGGCTCATGACAGGGTCATTGTTTTATCCAGTGCGGTAGTTCTAGGAACCATTATTACCTGTCGAATCCAGATAGACGAGGGCTCTATAATCCACGGAAGAGTGATAACCTGTGCTACCCGGGAAGAATGGGAGCGCAGGTGTGCAGAGCAAAGGGATGCGCGAAGCATCAATGCTCCGATTTTCAGAAGGACGTAAGCACCACTTTATGGCAAAGGTTGATTTCCCTGAAAGCCAAACTCCGTTTTTTAATCCCGCAGTGTATTCCTCTGCTCAAAGTGAATTGAAAAAGCAAAAGAAAACAGTATCCGGTAAAACTCCGCATGTTACACCATTTACGAAGCTGCTTGAAAGTTCTGAGGAAGAGACGCCTGTTACATCAGTGCCGATTCCGGAAGGATTATCTTCATCTGAGGCGTTACAGTTTCTTTTGGACCAGGTTCATATAGCCGGAGAGGCGCTCAAAGAAAAACCCTTTCAGGAACAAATTGTTCATTATAAAGAAGCGGTGCGCAATTTTATTAAATATGTGGTAGACAACAGCTATACGGTTGAAGAAAAAACAAGCGGGACTAATATTCTTAAAAGAAAAAAATTTACTATAATTCAGGTGATAGATAAAAAGCTGGACCAGCTGGCAGCGGGAATTTTAGCCGGTCAGGCAAATCAGATTCAAATTCTGGCTAAATTGGATGAGATTAAGGGTTTATTGATCAATCTTTTACAATGAGGACAAAGGTATGGATAACGATATACAGCATAATGAAATTCATAGTGATGAATTTCATCACCTGGAAGATACGGCTTTTGGGGAATTTTCGGAAACCACCGGCATCGCTGTTCCGTTAGGAGAAGGTACTGAGATCCTGGATGCAAATTTGCCGGTCTATCGGCTTCGTTTGCCCTATTCCCACGAAACTTTTCAGGCCGTCTTTACCAACGATCTGATTAATATCGGAACAATGGTGATTGTTCCGACCAGGTATGGAAAAGATATTGCCCAGATCATCGGCTATATAGAAAACAAAGGCAATGTTACCAGCGGTGAAGTTGTCCGGATTGATAGAATTGCTACTTCTGGAGACCTGGAAAAGACCAAACAAAATGCAGAAAAAGAAAAGGAAGCCTTTGCAATATGTCGGGAAAAAATTAGCCTCCATCGGCTGGATATGAAGCTGGTTTCCGTTCATTATTTGCTGGAAGAATCAAAAATCTTGTTTTTCTTTACCGCAGAAAGCAGAGTGGATTTTAGAGAACTGGTAAAGGACCTGGTAGGGATATTTAAAACAAGGATTGAGCTTCGCCAAATAGGAGTGCGAGACGAGTCGCGCATTGTAGGCGGTTTAGGTGTATGCGGACGGGGCTATTGCTGTCATACGGTTTCGGACAAACTGAAGCCCGTATCGATAAAGATGGCAAAGGATCAAAACCTGTCTCTCAATTCGATGAAAATTTCCGGCCCCTGCGGGCGCCTCTTGTGCTGTCTTGCCTATGAGTATTCTTTTTACAATGAAGCCCGCCGGCAGCTGCCCCAGGAGGGCTGTAAGCTTATCTGGCAGGAGGCAAATTGGAAAGTTGCCGAAGTGGACCCTGTGGGAGGTAAAATAAAAATTGTCTGTGAGGACGGCCGGCAAATTTACATGCCAGTCAGCCGATTCGAGAAACAGGACGGCCGCTGGCAGCTGGTAGATAATTAAACTGAAGCTATTCCCACAAGAGCGATCGAGGTTCCATCGAACCTGGTGCCGGAAAAATCTTTGTAATACTCAATAGTGCCGAAACCGGACTCCTGCAATAATGTTTTAAGTTCCGCAGCCCGAATCGGGTAGAGCCGTGTTTCATCCTTAAAGACCAGCTGATCTGTAGAAGAGTAGAGGGATGCGGTGAATCGCAGGGCCTGTTCACCGGGAATAGGGTCATAGCGGCGCACAAAACGGCACCGGCTGGTAATTACATCGGGGAGCCCCTGGAGTTTCTTGTCCAACACAAGCCCGTAATTGATGACTTGAAAAATAAAAGGAGCTCCTCCTTTGAGCAGTTTCCGGATTTTGCTTATAAAAGAACCAATTTCTTGAGCATCCCGTAGATGGGCTAAGGTATTTCCCAGACAGAGGATCCCGTCGAAGCTATTTGGCGGAAAAAAATCTGCCGCTTCTAGCATATTCATCTGCAAAAACCGGCCATTTGTTTTTGGTTCCGGATTACGCCGATTTGCGCTTTGTATCATTGCTGCATTAAGATCTATGCCGGTTACTGTGTAACCCTTCTTAATAAGGGCTACTGCGGTGCTGCCGGTTGCACAGCCGACATCCAGTATTTTGGGGCTTGCTCCGGGCTGCCGCGGAATCAGAGTCTCAATAAAGGTTATTCGGTCTTCTTCGAGGGGAAAAATATCGTCATAATATTCAAGAAGGTCTTCGTAAAACTGGCTCACCGTATCACACTCCTTCTACTATTATTGTACCCCAGGGAGGAATAGTTTTCCCCTGGAATCGTTTTTTATATGGCGTATGGTTCATAACAACCGTAATGGATTTACCATCCCCGGTAGTTCTGTGGACCGTTTCTATTCCGAGGCCATAAAAAACAGGATTAAGTCCCGCTTCTTTTAGAATAGATTTATATATGAAAAAGGTGGTTTTTGCATCCGGCGAAGTTCCAAAATACCAAACGGTTCCTTTCCCAAACCTGTTGCGGCTGATTGCAGGGCGCCCTGAATAGTGTTTTCTTTTGTCATGGTAGCTCGCCATGACCTGGGCGTTTTCAATCTCTAGTATATCGGCCCATACTTCGCCCTTGCATGAAACCAGAGCAGATGCAAACTGGTTAAACAGGTTGTTATTAAGAGAGAGTTTGACCGAACCCTTCCCAAGGGCTTCAAAGCTGCGGATGCGAATGCCCGCCATTTCGCGGAACTGGCCGGGAAGGACAAGATCGGTATTCCAGTTGTCTAAGGTTCGGGAACCGGATCTCCAGCCTAACACCAGGGTGCCCCCTTCCTGTACCCAAGCTGAAATCCTTGCTGCAAAGTCAGGGTCCGTAAGTTCATAAAGCGGAAGAGTGATAAGCTTGTATGCATGTAGATCTACCGATCTCGTGCTTTTAATATCCGCGTTTACATTGAATAAAACGAAGGGAGCAAACCATCGTGCCATCTCTGCATCGTAACCAACCTGCATATAGGGCACGGGGCGATTATCCATACCGAGCGAGAGGGGTTGTTCTCGAACTAGACGGGAAGTATCTCTATCATAAACAAGACATATCTGAGCTGGAACCGGCTCGGATGCAAAGGTTTCAAAAAGACTCCTATTTTTCTGCATATTATGCACAATATGCCGTTCCCGTTCTGTTTCGGTGTTGTCCGTATCCCGTATGCCGTAGCAGAGCTGTTCCTGAGCAAAGGGGGCGGTTCGCCAGCGGAAATAAAAAATAGCATTGGCCCCTCGCGCTATAGCCTGGTTTGTCCAAAGCACTACCTGTTCTGGTGGTGGCAAATGTCCCAGCTGGGTGTGTCCCTGAATGCCGGAAAATTGTTCCATGACTTTGAAATTACCGAAAGTATGGAGTCCCCTTATATAGGAAAGCACATAGGATGTAAAGAAATAGGGAAGCGGTTCGTTCTGGTTTCCCCAGACGGGGTAATTGTCCCAGCCAGCGGCATCCATAGGGCGGACCATGTCTTCCATATCGATACATTGGGAGAGGGGGGCTGGATAAAGATTGGTGGTGATCCATTGTTCAGGAAGTGCTTTTTGCCGAATTATCCGCACCTGATTACCGGCCCAGGCAACTGCCGAATCGGAAGAAAAACGGTCATAATCGAGTAAAAGGGCTGGGTTGTGGTTTGTGGCGACCTGCTGGCGAGGGACCGGTATCTGTTCAAAGGAACGGTAGGTACTGCCCCAGAAAACAGTCCCCCAACGCCGATTAAGTTCATCAATTGATGAATATCGTTGGGAAAGCCAGCGATGCCAGGCCGTTCGGCAATGATCGCATACACAGTGGTCTGAGCCTTCGTGTCCGATTTCATTATCAATTTGCCAGCCAATAACGGTTTTTCTAGTTCCATAGTGATCCGCAAGGGCTTGAACGATTTCTGTAGCTGCCTTCTGGTAAGAAGACGCATTAAAACATCCCATGCGCCGGCATCCAAAGTCGCGTTTATATCCTAAGGGATGTACTGCCAGAACTGTGGGATCCTGGTCTACGAGCCATGCGGGCATGATCGCAGTGGGAGTGCCTATTACTGCGCCGAGGGAGTAGCGGTCAAGCAAGTTAAAAACTTCATCAAAAGGGGTAAAGTCATATATGCCTGGCTTTGGCTCAAGGAGAGGCCATGCAAATTCCATAATGCGAACGGCCTGAAACCCCTGGTCTTTCATCCTTTTGATGTCCGATTCCCACAATGACCGGTCCCATTGTTCAGGGTACCAGTCTACGCCCCACAAGAAGTTCTGCGCCATGGGTTGCTCCTCTTTCCGTCTGAATCTAGCTTGTCGCATCGAGCTTATCGCAGTATTATACCACAAGTTTAAGGGGAGGAAGACCATGGCCCATTGTATTGTTGCGGAAGCCGAAGCGATCCTGGATAAGGAGTATCCTGTTTTAGACAAGGGTTTTGTCCGGCTTGTGGATTACCTGGGAAGCGATGAACGGGTTGTGCAAGCTGCCAGGGTTTCCTACGGTTCTGGAACTAAGAGCTATCGTGAAGACGCGGCTTTGATAGATTATTTGCTCCGTAATGAACACACATCCCCCTTTGAGCAGGTCGTTTTGACCTTTCATGTGAAGCTTCCCATTTTTGTTGCCCGGCAAATGATTCGCCACAGGACTGCGCGGCTCAATGAAATATCTGGCCGTTATTCGGTTATGAAGGATGATTTTTATGTTCCTGCACCGGAGGATGTGGCATTACAAAGCAGCGATAATAAGCAGGGGCGCTCGAATGAACCGCTAGCACCGGAAGCGGCAGAGGCGGTGAGGGATCTTTTGCGAATAGGGCAAAAAGAATCCTACGATGATTACCTCAGGCTGGTAAATCAGGGTATTGCCCGTGAACTGGCCAGAATTAACTTGCCCCTTTCTTTGTATACCGAGTGGTACTGGCAGATAGATCTGCATAACCTGTTTCATTTCCTGAAACTGAGGCTCGATGCCCATGCTCAAAAGGAAATCCGCGAATATGCACAGGTTATGTTTGAGATAACAAAAAAGGTCGCGCCCCGCTGCTGCGAGTCTTTTGAGCAGCATATTTTGGGAGGCCTGCGTTTTTCCAAGGAAGAACTGGCTGAGCTGAAGCGCCGTTTAGGACTGGCGGTAGATGCAGAAAGCTTAAGCGGCAAAGCCCTGGAACGATTCGAAGAAAAACTCAGATCCGGCCGCCAGCTTTAGCATACTTTAATACAGCTTTAGCAGTTTAAAGGTGCGGTCTATTCAAAGCAGTTCAGGCCGGTAAACGAGCTTTTCAATTTCATCAATATTATTTTTTAGGATTTCCAATAATTGTGGATTGAATTGGCCTGAAAGGTTCCGTTCATCACCATGAAAAATAATAGAAAGGGCTTTCTCTCGGTCATAGGCTTCCTTATAAATCCGGCTGGATCGGAGGGCATCATATACGTCCGCCAGGGCTGTAATCTGGGCTTCTATGGGTATTTGGTGTTCCCGCAGTCCGAAGGGATACCCTTTGCCGTCCCACCGTTCATGGTGGTACATGGCAATGTTACGGGCTACTTCAAAAAAGGGTCCTTCCAGAAGCTGGGATGAATAGACCGTATGTTTTTTAATGAGGTCAAATTCTTCTTTGCTCAGTTTCCCTGTTTTTTTAAGGAGCACGGGGTCGATAAATATTTTGCCCACGTCGTGAAGCCCCGCAAAAGATATGATTTCTTCCACTTTTTTGCGGGGCAAGTTTATTTTTCGGGCTAAATATCCAGAAAGAATGGAAACTCTCGTGTTATGCTGGCCTGTTTCTGGATCGTACTGTTCCACCACCTTTGCCAGTTTAGAGGAGAAATTATAATAGGCCCGTTTCATGATTTCTGTATGGATGCGGATCCTGACAAAGCCCCGGGCTAGTTCTGCAAATGAAAGACACATTCTCCGCGCGAGGGGGGTGAAATTGGTCGGTTTCCCTTCAGCGATATCGAGCATAAAAAGAATGGTAATTTTTTCATCCACCGGAATCGTAAACAAGATGGTAGATTTAACTGGTTGGAATGATTTTTTGATCACCTTATACACTTCTGCGGGCATCTTGGCTTGCCACAGGGTATGAATGTTGGGCAATTCGATGATGTGCTTTTCTTCTTCCAGAAGGAACCACTGTTTCTTCATTTTTTTAGATAGAATTGCCTGAATATGGTGCCCGAAGGATGAGATAAAGGTGAGGTTCTCCCCCTTAATAAACGCGATACTTCCATAATCAGCCTGATCTACCAGGCGAAGCAGAACTAAAAGAAGTCGGTTAAAAAAGACCGGAAGTCTTACCGTGCTGTCTCCGAATTGCTGTGAAATCGAAAGGAGCTGCCGGATTTTTTCCTGAAGGGCAGATATCTCCTCATAGCTGTAAATGAGGGATTCATTAATGTTTTGCAATGCAATTTTTTGCTGTGTGAGGCTCTGGTATTTCCCCGCCAATTTTACAAAAGCCTCGAATGTCCTTTTGCTTGATGCAGAAAAATGCTGAGTCTTATTACGGGTAATATCTATAGAAAGAATAATTTGTTCACCCTGATCGATAAGATAGGTGCCGATGAGGGTTTTTTGTACCGTTCCAAAAATAGCGGATGCGTTTTTAACAATATCCTCCGGTGTTGCCTCATTCATGCAGTCTAGTATAGATGTAATCTCAGTCACCGATGATTGCTGGCATTTGAACCAGTTGCTGTTAAGTTTGAGATTCAGCAATTGATCTAAACTGTATCCAATAGATGCAACAAAGTACCAGCGTTCGGGGTTTTTTATACTTACCGTTCCATGGGTAGCTTCTGGAATGAGTGACAGGGCTACTTCTAATAGACGGTGATAGTACAGTTCTGGGTCCCAATCATACCAGTCAAGCTCCAATAACAAATCGAGTATGGCCTGGGTAGAATTGGCAGATTCGTGTACAACTTCCATAAATTGACCTACAATACTTTTAGTATATGCTATATTTGAGATTTTTTGGAGAAATTTTAGTTTTAGATCTCCCGTTTATGCTAAAACCAGAGTAAAATGTCTGTGATCATAAAGGATGAAACACTTTGTTACTTCAACAGATCTTCGAAAGATTCCAAAAAATCAATAAACAATATCACATAAAGGTAAAAATATCCATGGGTGCTTTCCCCTTGACGGTTGCTTATATGAAACTTATGCTTAGAAAAGGAGCATTTCGATGAAAAAGTTGTCAGTAAAACTCATTTTATTTGTTGGTACCAGTGTGGTGCTTATTGCCCTTTCTATTGGTGCGACCGCTTCCTTTTTTTTGTTTCGGCTAGCCACGAAAAATGCTCAGCAGCTCGAGACCATGTTAATGGGGAAATATGATGAGGAAATTCGCTGGCAGACCGAACAGGCCAATTCCATGTTGAATGCCCTGGGGAAACTGAGGGATGAGGGTAAAATAGACCAATCAACAGCGTTTTCCTTGGCTCAATCCCTTATGAATAGTCTCCGCTACGGAAAAGAGGGTTATTTTTGGGCTGATACGGTCGATGGTGTCTGTGTTGTTCATGGCAGTAAACCTGAAAACATTGGACGCAATCGTCTCAATGATGTGGATGCTAAGGGCTTTAAGCTGATCGAGGCAATTATCAATGCGGGGAAAAATGGCGGGGGGTATACCGATTATTGGTATTCTCGGCTTGGATCAGATACCCCAGAACCAAAACGGGGTTACAGCCTTCTGAATCCCGCATTCCAGTGGGTGCTTGGAACGGGAAACTACTATGATGATATCCAAAAAGCAGTGGCTACGCAAAAGGCCCTTACTTTTAAGGAGGTCCAGAGTATCAGCCTGATGATAGTCATTATCATGCTGATCGTTACGGGCCTTATTTTGTTAGCCGCCGCCGCCGCAAGCCGGCTTATCACCAAACCGATAGTTCTGGTAAGCAATTCCTTAAAGGATATTTCCTGCGGTTCTGGGGATTTGACCCAAAAACTCCCTGTTATTGGCAAAGACGAAATAAGCCAGCTTTCGTATTATTTTAACGAATTTGTCGCAAGCCTTAATAAAACAATGCTCCAGGCCAAAGAAAGTGCCAGCACGGTTTTGCAGCTCGGTGAAAAGCTTAAATCAAATGCTGACGCTATGAACAAGTCTACCAGGGATATACGGGACAGTCTGGATGATATGCATAAGAAAATCGAAGGCCAGACAGACAGCATTAGCGGCACTTCCTCTGCGGTAGAGCAGATTGTGCGGAACATTGAATCACTGGCCTTGCTGGTAGAAACCCAGGCTGCGAACGTAACCGAATCATCCGCATCGATCGAAGAAATGGTTGGGAATATTCGTTCGGTGAGTACGAACCTTTCTAAGGCCTCAGATCAGTTTCGGGAGCTTGTGGAAGCCGCCCGTATAGGACGTGAGAAACTGGACAGTGTTTCCCAAAGTGCCCAGTCAGCCCAGACCCATTCGGACCATTTGGTGGAAGCAAACAGTATTATCCAATCTATTGCAAGCCAGACGAACCTGTTAGCTATGAATGCCGCCATAGAAGCAGCCCATGCGGGGGATGCGGGCCGAGGCTTTACCGTTGTAGCAGAAGAAATACGGAAGCTGGCAGAAAATGCTGCCCAACAATCTAAGGATATTGCGGGTAATCTTAAGGAAATTAAGCAGACAATTGATCTCGTTGTACAAACTTCTTCCGATGCGGGAGAGGCTTTTGGTAATATTGAACAGCTCGTGCATCGGGTGGAGAATCTGGTTCAGGAAATACAGCAGGCCATGCAGGAACAAAATACGGGTAACCAGCAGGTTCTGGAGTCCCTTAAAAACATGCAAAATATCACTATGGAAGTAAAAGATGGTTCCCGGGAAATGAAAGAAGGTTCGAGCCAGATTCTATATGAAATGAAGAACCTTAAAGACTCTAGTCACATGCTGATAGATCAACTGGATGATATTTCTAAAAACACCCAAACCATTGTTGCGATTACGCAAGAAACAGAGGCCATATCTGAACAGAATATAGCCGCAAGTCAGACATTGAAGGGTATTGTAGGTCAATTCAAGTGTGAGGATTAAGCCAATTTCAAACCTAACAGATTTTGGAATTGGCTTATTATTGATTATTTTTTGATCTTTTAGTATTTGTTTTAGCGACAGTTTTTATCTCATCAATATATCTTCATGGTTATGTCAGGTCTTCGCCATCCAAACCATGGGAAGGAGGACCTGTGACCATTTCATTTTTTATTTTACTGGTTTTTATTGCCGCGAATCTTATTGTGGGCGCCCTGGTGCCCATGCGGGATATTACAAACAAAGAACAATTTACCCTCGCCGGCCGTTCCTTAGGCGGTTTGCTGCTCTTTGCCACTATGGCTGCGACCAATTTTTCTGCCTTTACCATCTTTGGTTTGTCCGGTGCAGGCTATCGTATTGGTTGGGCTTATTATCCTGCTATGGCCTTCGGGACCGGTTTTATGGCCCTCTCTTTTATTGTATTCGGTATACCCATGTACCGTTTTGCAAAAAAACATGGATGGATATCTCCCGCCCAATTTATAGAAGCCCGATATAAAAGCAAAACACTTTCAAATATATATGCCATTTTAATAATTCTCATCACTATTCCCTATGTGGCTATTCAGGCTCGTTCGGGAGGTACGCTGATTCAGTCTGTATCGGGTCTTCCTTATGAAGCTAGTGTGGCTCTGATAGTATTGGTTGTTACCCTGTATGTTTTAAGAGGTGGCATGAAATCGGTTGTATATACCGATGTGCTGCAATTGTTAGTGTTTTTAAGTTTATCCGCCGTTGGTTTTTTTATTATCTATATGGGCAGCAGAAAGGCTGGTCTGCAAACGGCATTGCAAGCACTGCAAAATCGCAGTGGCAACAATAATATATTTCCCTTTACTTCGTATATTTCTATGATACTGCTCTGGTTTCTGGCGGACCCAATGTTTCCGCAATTGTTTCAACGCTTTTTTTCTGCCAGGGACGAAAGGTCTTTGATAAAAACAGCAGCCCTGTATCCGCTTGTGACAGGTGTCCTGTTTTTTATGACCATTGGTGTTGGTGTGTTTGGTTCGCTCCTTGTACCCAATCTTTCGGCTGCCGAAAGTGACCATATATTTATGAGAGCGGCTGCGGCTGTAGGAGGTAAATGGCTTCCCCCGCTTCTTTCGATTGCAGGACTGGCAGCTCTCTTGTCTACCCTGGACAGCCAGCTCCTTTCGGTCTCGACTATATGTGTAGAAGCCTTTGTACCAGGAGATTTAAAAAATCTTCGCATCGAACGGATTGTAGTTTTTGTAATTGCACTCTTGGGATATCTTGGCGCCTTATTTCCCATTAAAACTATACTTGATTTTCTTTCATCCACCGCTTTTCCTGCCTATGCAGCGGTAGCTCCAATTTTCTTTATAGGATTATTTAGCCATCGTATTGGTAAACGCAGTGCTTTTCTTGCGCTTATTGCAGGTCTTGGTCTAGTTGTCATGCAATTTTTTGGCTGGAAACCCGGTGCAGTACCGACCGTGGTATTCAATCTAGCGGTACAATTAGGATTACTATGGGGAGGGGCGCTTCTTTGGGATCGCCATCGATTAGCAACTTCTTTTGTGGTTCCTTTTACTTCTCTTATGTCTTCTCGCCAAGTGCTTGTGTTTCTTGGAATATTGATATTTTCTTTTGATATATGGAATTACGGAAGAAACCCCGTTCTCTTTTTAGGGATTCCTGGCTTTGTGTGGTACTCGCTTTTTTTATGTGTATTTTTGTCTATTGCTATTTTAGTTCAATTCAAAAAAATAAAAGATTAACTATTTTGAAATTTGCGATCTGGCACGACGGTTGCATGCGTTCACTATGAAATAGCGTGCGGTTGTGGCATTGCAAACGGAAGTTAGTGCAGCGAAAAATTTTAGATTCCAGGGTAGCTCTTTTAAAACGTGGAGGGACAACTCTCTGAGTTTTAAAAGAGCCCTTTTTTATAAAAAAAAGGCCCCAAAAAAATCTTTCTTTTTTTCTTGACAAGTGGTTTTTTCAGTGTTAGGATTGGTTTGTACAGCGAGCGAACAAACATGAGTCATTAAAGAGCACGGTTGTCGTACCGTGCTCAAGCAAAAGTGACCTGCCGTATGGCAGGCCCGAATTCACCATCTTCCAGTATAGGGGAGGAAAAGAGAGATGTCTATGTACAAGAAAGCAGGCGCATTGGTCTGTATGGCGCTCTTGGGAGCCGCACTGGTTTTTGCTGGCGGTTCACAGCAGAGCGGAGGTCAGAGTGGTTCAGATGTGGTAACCCTTAAGGTATTGAACTATCTCGATGCATCCCAGGCAAACTCAGAACGGGAAATCAACGAAATATGGGGCGAATTTGCAAAACGCTATCCTAATATCAAAATTGAACGGGAAGATTTGTTCAATGAGCCCTTCCACCAGAAAACGTCGGCTTATATTGCTTCAGGGCAGCTCCCTGATGTGATGTATATGTGGCCCAGCGGCCGGTCTTCAGAACTGCATGCTAAGAAACTGGTAAAGGATCTAACTCCCTTCCTGAAGGCTGACGGTCTTTTGGATAAGTACATTCCCGCTGCAGTAGCACCCCAGTTTGGCGGTTTCCTCGGCGAACTTCCCAATGGTGTTACCTTTACCCATGTTCTTTATGTCAATACCAAGCTGCTTAAAGATAATGGACTCGCCATGCCCAAAACCTATGAAGAACTGAAGGCTATGGTGCCAGTTCTTAAATCCAAGGGTCTTGATACGGTTCTTATTGCCGCCCAGGATGACTGGGTAATGCAGAGCTGCCTGTTCTCCATGGTAGTTGGCCGTATCGCTGGGGATGACTTTATTGACAATGTTTTGGCCGGTAAAGCAAAGTTCACCGACAAGCCCTTTGTAGATTCCCTGGCAATCATCCAAGATATGTTTAAGAGCGGTGTTATTTCCCAGAAAGCACTGCAGACTCCCTATGGCGAAGTTCCCGCCCTCTTTGCAGCCGGTAAGGCTCCCTTCCTTATTGACGGCGATTGGCGTTCCGGTGCCTTCCAGACTGATACTTCGACTGGTGTAGCCCTCATTTCTGTGAAGGATCAGCCGAATATCGCCATGACCGTGTTCCCCGCTCTTCCCGGCGAAAAGAACAAGAACACCAGCTCTTCCGTAGTTGGTACTGGTTTTGGTATGAGCGCCAGCATCCCCGCAGGATCTGCGAAAGAAAAGGCTGCCTGGGAATTGATTAAGTTCCTCCAGTCCGAATATGTACAGAAAATCAGGCTGGAAACCGGGGCTTCCTTCCCGTCCCTCAAGGGTGTAACCGTTCCTAATCTGGAACCCATCAGCCAGACCCGGGCAAAGTTCTATGAAAATTATAAGGGAACCTATGTTCTTGACGGTGTTCTGGATGCGAAGGTCTATGCTCCGATTAATATCGGTCTGCAGGAAATCGGTCTCGGAACCGCAACACCAGCCCAGGTGGCAGAAAAGACCCAAAAAGCCTTTGAAGCCTGGAAGTCCGGAAAATAAGCTAAAGTTTAGATTTATCGAAAGCTCCTCGAGCTTTGGATAACAAGCCATTATAAAAAAGGCAAATGAACAGGTTGATGAACGGATCAGAAAGTTTATCAACCTGCTGGGGCGCTTCGCAAGCGTTACGGAGCGCCCATTTTTTCCTTACGGAGTGCTATGGTGAGTGCATTGACGTCGAAACGGGAACAAACAAGAGCCTATTGGATTCTGGTACTTCCCGCGGTTTTAATTTATTTTGCGGTTCTGGCTTTTCCGACGATATTTTCCATTTTTCTTTCCCTGACTAATTTTAACGGCGGGAAGGTGTTCGGTGCGCAGATGGATTTTGTTGGCCTAAAACATTATGTACGCATGTTCCAGGATCAATACTTTTGGATTTCTCTGAAAAATAATTTCCTCATAATTCTTATTTCGGTGTTTGGACAAATTCCGATTGGTTTTACCCTTGCCTATATTCTGTTCCGCCGAATTGTTCGGTATGAAGGCTTTTTCCAGACCATGACATATTTGCCCAATACGATTTCTACAATTGTAATAGGTGTCATGTTCCAGTCCTTTTTTTCGCCCTATGGAGCTTTTACGCAGCTTGGCAAAATGATAGATCCCACCTTTGAAAACACCCTGATGCTCAATCCTAATCTTGCGATGATTCCGGTATTGCTGGTTATCCTCTGGATGTATACCGGTTACTATATGATCATCTTTTTGGCAAATATGCAGAAAATCGATCAGTCAGTAATAGAGGCTTGCCGGATTGACGGCGCCAGTGAATTTCAGACTTTACGATATCTAATCCTACCAGCCCTTTCCGGAGTTATCGTAACTACCGCGATCCTGGCAATTTCGGGCTCACTGAAAAGCTTTGATCTCATCTTTGCCATGACTGCGGGAAATCCGGCACGGAGGACCAGCGTGCTATCCTTGTATATGTTTGATAACGCCTTCCGGGGCTCCCCCGATTACCCTCTTGCCAACGCGATTTCCACTTTTATGGTTGCTTTGAGTTTCCTTTTAATTATTGTGGTCCGGGCCGTAGAAAAACGGTTTGGCGGGAGAGAATAACATGGGACGCGAAATTAGGCAAAAAAAAGGCGCTGCCTTTGTATATCGAATTATTATGTATCTGGTGTTTGCAATTATAACGTTTTTAACCATATATCCTTTGCTCTGGCTTGTGTTGTCATCTTTAAAAACAACACAGGCCTTCCAAATGGATAGGCTCGGGTTCCCAAACCCAATTTTCTTAAAGAATTATCCGATGGCATGGAAGATCGGCCATTTTGATGTACTCTTTTCCAACTCGGTGTTTTATACCTTAACAACGACTGTGGCTGTTTTGGTCTTATCTTTTGCTGCTTCTTTTGCCTTTGCTAAAATTCCTTCGCGTCTTACCGGTTTTTTCCATGGAAGTTTTGTAATAGGGATCTTACTGACCCTGCAATCTATCATGGTACCCTTATTCCTTATGACCAATGCGGTGGGTTTGTACAATACTCGGCTCGGTATACTTATTCCCTACATTGGTATAGGGCTTCCCATGGGCATATATCTTGGAACCGAATATATAAAGTCCATACCGGATGCGCTTATTGAATCGGCTCGGATTGAAGGGGCAGGGTACCTCAGAATCTTTTTTTCTATCATAGCACCTATGACTAAACCGGTGGCTATAACATTGGCGATCATTTCATTTACCGGTATATGGAATGAGTTTATGTTGATTAATATCCTTGCTTCCAAGGAAGCTATAAAGAGTCTTCCTGTGGGGATCCTAAAGTTTTCAGGGGCCCTTGCAACGGATTATGGCAAGCAGTTTGCGGCCTTAAGCATTGGTATGGCTCCCATGCTTGTTTTTTATGCCCTGTTTCACAAGCAGATAACCCAGGGGGTTTCCGCCGGCGCAGTTAAGGGCTGAGTAATAGGAACCGCGGGCAACTACGAGTCAATTGTTCTGGTTTTCGCCGACAAGGCAGCGCATCATAGCCACGAGATTACTGTCGAGGCGGCCGCGGCGGACCTCGTCTTCTAGAATGGAAAGGGCCTTTGGGATGGGGACCGCCTTTTTATAGGGCCGGTCCGCCGCGGTCAAGGCATCGTATACATCGGCGACGGCTATGATGCGGCCCTGAATAGGTATGGAATCTCCTGCAAGTTTTTCGGGGTAACCAGAACCGTCGAGCATTTCATGGTGCACCCTGATAAATTCTGGGATCCGCCGATATTCTGCGGGCCAGGGAATGCGGCGGACAAATTCGTAGGAACGGACCACATGCTGTTCCATTTCTTTCCGTTCCCGCTCGTTTAAACTGCCCCGTTTAATTTTAAGGTTTTCAATTTCTTCGGCGGTCAGTATGGGGATGGGTTCATTGTCTATCCCATAAACCTGCGGGAGCGGCATAGAAAGAATACGGGATATGGTTTCTTCGGGATCTATTTCGGTTACCGTTGGCATATTGATCGTTTCGATGAGCTTTGAAATTTCCATAATTTCCCTAATAGTTTTATCCCGTTCTTCGTTGAGACGTTGGAGCGCATCCTTCTGAAGCCGTGATTCCCGGAGGGCAAAGTCGAGTTCCAGAGAACGCCGGAGATATTTAAGTCTGAGCTGCAGTTTTTCAAAGTCTTCGGGGTAGAGTTTCCGTTCTTTTAGAAAAATAGCCGGATCTATATATACTTTACCGAAATCATGGAGCAGGGCCGCATATTCCAGTTCCTTAATGTTGGATTCTGAAAAGCGGGGTGCCTTTCCTTCCTGTTCGTCCTGGCTGTTAAGAAGCCGGGCAAGTTTCACCGCCGTCATAGCGACACGATAGGAGTGACCGCTTGTGGCAGGATCCCGCTGTTCTACCGCATCAATGGCCGCAAGAACAAATTGCTCAAACTGGTCCTGGATACGCTTTATCATTTGAGCGTTTTCCAAAGCAACAGCGGCTTGGGATGCAATTGCTCCCATGAGGGATTCATAACGCTTTTTAAAGGGAACCACACAGGTAAAAAAATCTTCTGCCTTTTCCAGAATGATTTGCTCAGGCTCCATACAGCTTTCGTGGTCTTTTTCTTTTGAGTTGATAAGCTGGATTACCCCAACGATAGTACCTGTATGGTCAGTCATGGGCACTGCCAGCATGGAACGGGTTCGGTAACCCGTGGATTGATCAAACCCCTTGTTAAAAGAAAAAGGGGCATCCTGGGGGAGTTCATATACATCGGCAATATTAAGAGTTTTTCCGGTGAGGGACACATAGCCTGCGATAGAGGTCGTTGTCCGGGGCATGGTGAATTCTTCGTAATTGTTGGTTTTTAGGGACGTGTTAATCGAATATTTGAACCGGAGCAGGCTATCTTTCTCTGAATGTTCAACGAGAAAAATACTTCCCGCATCAGCCCCGGTAATATGAAGGCTAATTTCCAGAATACGCCGCAGGAGCCGATCGATATCCCGCTGCCGGACCAGTTCCTGGCCAATTTCTATGAGTAGTTCCTGGTCATGGTAGGCATCGAGCAGTTCTTCGTAGGATAGTTCAGATTGCATCCGGTGACTCCTCGATAGCTTCGGAAGCGGCAAGGCTCTCCGCTGCAATCTGGTAAAGAAGTGTATCGTCCATCGCTGGTTTCATCTCTATGATGCGCATTCCCCGCAGATAGACGAGGAAGGTCTTCGCTGGTTTGTCCGAAAAGGCCTGGCCTGCCCTTCGGTAACACTCCATTTGGATTCTGTGGGCTTCGCTTTGCAGGGTTTTGTCGGTCTTAAAATCAATGATGAGGCAGTCGGTGCTGGTCTCAAATATAAGATCCATGCTGCCTTTTACAAGGATTGGTTTTGCTGGGGCTGTCGTTTCGGATGTTCCCTGCTTTTCTTGCGGCCACAGGGGGAGAATGAAGCTGTATTCGGTTCTCAGATTCGGTTTTGCTTGCAGCGCCTGTTTCCCTACGTCGCTTTGTATGAATTGGTTTGCAAGGATCTTGGCTGTTTCTAAAAAGGCTGCCTCTTGTTGTGAAGTAAGCCCCGCATCTTTCATGGCTGCTTTAATATGAAGCGGCAGCTCAGTATTCTCTCCTTCGATTTCTTTTTGAATGATCCAGTGACACAGGGTACCAAAGAGGGTTTCCAGGTCCTTTCCTGATTGAGCGATGATGGGGTCTACGGAAAGTCCAGAAAGTTCTATGGTCTCTGTGTGCTCTTGGATGCCTTGGCAGGCCTGGTATTCCTGATAGGTCCGTTCCATAAGGGTAGGACTCGTGGTCCTGCCTGCCGCGCTTATAGGGGCTATGGCGGTCCTGCTGTAAAACGCTTCAATATTAGTATAGTCATTAGTTTCGTTGGCTGAGTCTGTTTGTTTTAAAGATGCGAGGCGCTGCCTGAGAGAATTGAGTCTCTGGTTCCGTTCTTTTAAGGGAACAGACTCAATAGCCCTGCGATAGTATAGATGCGGCGAAACATTTTCGAGACCAGACTGGATTAAATCGTAAAAGCTGTTTTTGCTTCTTTTTGTGCTGCCCAGGAGTATACATTTCCGTTCTGCCCGGGTCATGGCGACATAAAGGAGTCGTTTGAGCTCCGCAAGCTGTTCCAATTTTTCCGATTCTCTTAAGTCTTCGAACAAAGGATTGGCAATTTTATCCTTATTGTTCTTGCTGTAAGAGGACCATGAAATAACCGGCCCAAATATGGGGCTGTAAAAATAGGGCTTATCGTTTTTGATCGGTTGAATGGGAGCCCCAATCTGGGGGATGATAATTACCGGGAATTGGAGTCCCTTGCTTTTATGGATTGTCATAAAAGTTACCGCATTGGCCTTTGAGGCGCCTTCGTCTCCTTCAATTTTTTCGGAGCTGCCCATGAGGGGCGTAAGTTCATCTAAAAAAGCTGAAAGGGTAAGATGCCGCTGGTCTGCCTTGACCGCCAGGTCATAGAGAAGACGGAAGTGACCGGCGGTAGCTGCCATATCGCTGTCGGCGAGTATACTTATACGGTAACCCGAATCGTACCAGAGCCAGGCCACGATATCCGCAATTCCTTTGGTATCTGCCATAGAGCGGACCTGCTGGTACAGATCGGCTCCTAGGCTATAACGTTTTTTGTCCCAGGTTTCACAGTCTTCCCAGAACGAATCTAGCAATCCCTGAAAGGGGCTGCCAAAAGCGGGACTAGTTGGTTCAGTTTCAAGGAGGAGTTTTAAAAAGCAATGATCACTTAGGTTTACAAAGGGGGAACGGAGCACCGTTGCATAGGCATTGGAATCTTCAGGATATATGACAAGCCGAAGCAGGGCATAGATATCGTTAGCGGGCCCGTCGAGAAAAAGTCCCCGGGGATCAGCACTGACAAAGGGAATGCCGACGGTACGGAACACCTGTTCATACACCGACTGGTGGGTTGTGGTTCTAAAAAGGATTGCCAGGTCCCCGAAAGTAAAATCTCCGTCGGCAATGCCCTGAATAATGCGTTCCGCTGCGGTGATGGCTTCGGTTTCCGCAGAAGTACAGAGGGCTTCTTCCGTGGTGCCATTCGTGGCTGCAGAGACCGGAATGGTGTCGGCGGCGGGGGGCGCATCAGCGATTGGTTCTGAATCGCCGGCATCGTCCTCTGCATCGTCGTCCGAGGCATTTTGGTTAAGGTACAATTCTACCGCCGCCTTGCCAGAACCTTTTCGTTGGGGACTTGGGTGGGCTGGGGTATAGAAAGCTTCGTAGTCTTCTTCTGCGGAACCGAAGACAGCGGGAAACAGGCTGTTGAAAAAGTCGACCAGTTCCGGTTCGGACCGGTAGTTTGTGCTGATGGGAAGCTGCCGAGGAAAGGGGTTCGTTTCTTTTTGGGCTTTTCCGCCGCTTAAAACCCGCGGCAGGGGGGAGCGGGAAAGCTCCGCCGAAAGCTTTTTAAAGACCGACACGTCGGCACCGCGGAACCGGTAAATGGACTGTTTTTCGTCCCCCACAAAGAAAAGCTTGTCCGGGGCTAGGTCCTCTGGTTCTGGAATACCGGGGCTTGTTTTGGCTGGATCCTCCGCAAGAAGGTACAAGAGTTCCTTCTGTTTTTCATTGTTGTCCTGGAACTCATCGATCATTATGGCTTGTATCTGGTTTTTATAGTAAGTTCTGAGGGGCAGGGACGTTTTAAGTATATCTACTGCCAGGTCCACCAGGTCTCCGAAGGAAAGGAGGGCCTCCCGCCGTTTATTCCGGATGTACCGCTCAGCAAGGTCATCTAAAAGTGTACCTGCCACTTCAATAAAGCTGCGCTGCTGGTAAAAGATAAGAAGATTTTTAAGTCTTTCACACAGAGGTTTTATTTCTTTTAAAATCTTCTTCGCTGTTCCGCTGTCAGTCCCCTCTGCGACCTTGCCGGGGAGGCGAATACCCAAGAAGTCGGAACAGAGGTTTAGGTATATATGGTACTGAGCTTCGTTATATTCAAAAGAAATGTCTTCATATTTTTGTGCAGTTTTAACAAGGGCTGTGAGATGGATTTGACCGCTGCTCGTATCAAGCGCAGCCCCACTGAGAATAGACTCTTTAAGATTTTTAAGAATATTTTTGATAAGCTTTAGAATTTCATCAACCTGTTTCTTGGCGCTTTCTTTATAGGAACCGTTTGCAACAAAGGGAAGCCTATAGAGACAGAAATCGGCTAAGAATTCCTTCACGATCCGTTCAAAGGAATAATGGGCCACAAGGCTTGCGATGACCGGTTCACTCCGGTGTTCCATAAGGAATTCCATGGCGGTCTGTTCTGCCAGGACCTGGAGCCGCGCTTCGTCGATGGTAAAATTGGGCGGTATACCGTAGTTCTGGCAGGACCCGCGGACAATGGATGCGCAAAAGGAATCCAGGGTGTCGATGCGGGCTGAGTCGAAGCGCCGCAGCTGTTCCTGGACCCAGGGCTCGTCGATTTTTGATAGTTCCTGATAAATGCGGCTAAACATTTCTGCCGCGGCCTTGCGGGTAAAGGTCAGGGTAAGGATGGAATCCACCGGGAGCCTTTTGTCCCGTACCAGCCGGACATAGCGGTGGGAGAGAACCGTGGTTTTACCGGAACCGGCTCCGGCGGATACGACCACATTGTGGTCCGCTTCATAGGCGGCCCGCTGTTCATCATCAAGTATATTTATGGCGCTCATTCTTTGTCTCCCCCGGAAAAGGTAATTCTGCACACCGCTTTGACAGGACATTGAGAACAGATACTGCGATAGGCCCTATCCACCACCGGGAAGCTGCCCTCTCGGATGGAGGCCACCATATCGGTGAGGACCATATCCAGATGTTCTAATACACCTTCGTAACCTAGCCGCGGCAAGGGAAGCGGGGATCTTTTATTTTTAGGCCCTTCGGGATGAACAACCCAGGTGTTTTTACGTTCTTCTATAGAATAAAAGACGGCCCTGCCGACCGGGGATCCGATCTGGGCTTCTGCCATTTTAATGTAGGACGCCATCTGCAGATTTGTCACGAGGCCATCGTTATTAAAATAGAGTTCCTTCGGTTTTGGTGTTTTTTTTGTCTTAAAGTCAACGATGAAAAGTTTTCCCTCATTGTCCATGAGAATAAGGTCCGCTTTGCCCGACAGGTATATACCCAAATTTTCGTACAAGAGGTTGAGGGGGTATTCGGGACCAAGAACTGCGCAGGAGTCGAGTCCGGGAAGTTCCTGATCCAGGTAGGCAAAGAGGTGTTCCTGAATCCGCTCCGCGAGCATTTCGTAGACCGATTCCTGAAAGGCCCCTTCTCTGTTTCTCTGCTCCTCGAGTTTTCGCTTCATGATTTCTTGGATGAGGCATTTATATGCTTCCGTTTCGTTCCTGCGAATACGTTGGCCGGGACTTTGGGCTATAGATTGGAAAAATTCTTCCAGTATCAGGTGATACAGGATACCGATGTCTTTTTGACCGATAGTTTCAATTTCCAATTCCAGTTCTTCGATACCGAGCCCCCTCGTGAGGAGCCACTGGAAGGGGCAGTTAATAAAATTGTTGATATCCGTAGGAGAGATGTGGTTGGGATTCTTATGAACGCTGGTGGTTAATTTTGCGTACAGAGCTTCCACAAGGGGGGAGGAGCCTATGGGAGCCCGACGGATATCCGTTTTCCTGGTGTTTTGTTCGGCGCTTAAGGATTCTTGGAGGGCCCTGCTGCGCCGCCAGGCTTCCTGCTGGACTGTAAAGGGAGAAAGGTTTTCAAGCCCCTGCTTTGTTTCTTCTATAATAAAGCAATCCTGTACGAATGGGAGATTATCTGGTCCTAAGACACGAAAGTCTTTTCGGGAACTGATTGCCTGGTGGGGGATACCATGACCCCTCAAGCCCCGGTCCGGGGCGGTAAAGAAGCACAGCGGTGCGATGCGGTAGGCCGCAATGAAGGCTTCGGAACGGTCTATGGCGGAAAAGTCAAGGCTTCGTTTGCGGTCCTCCCTGAGAAAGGGTGCGGGATCTACGAGGATAGAAGCGCTATCCTGGGTTGCGTTCATCACGATATGGAGCTTCGGAGCGATACCTGCCGCGACCCGGTAGGGGTATACAGCAATACTTCCTGGCTTAGATTGATGAACGTAGGTGGTACTTTTTAGGTGGGCAAGAAAAACGGGAAAGACCTTAACCATGGTGAAGTCATTAAGGTACTGTTTGGTCTCGATAAGGCGGCCCAGTTCTTCCATGGCCCGGGCATAGACCCGATCCGCTTCGGCATCCATGAGGGCCCGGTCAAAATGATTGGAACCAAAATATATCAATTTTTCCTGCAGTTCTTGGAAGGTCTTGGCATTCACAATGTCCATAATGTCCCGTTTGAGCTGCCGGTAAAAACGTGATAGATCGGTCACCGGATAGGGGCAATTGGTTTTTCCTTTCTGGATATGCTCAAAAGTCTTTTCCCACACATCGACTTCTTTTCCCTGTTCCCAGTAACCGGTAAGGCAGCGGTAAGTAAGGCCAAATCCCAATAGTTTTTGGATGATTTTGGTGTTTTTCCAGGGCAGGGCACGGTCCGTAAGGAGTTCCTTGAGGGCTTGGTAGGACCAGCGGCTCTGGCTGCAGGACTGGAGATGCAGAAAGAGCCGGCCCCCCGCCTGGTCGGTTATGGCCGTGCCCTGCCGGATGCCCAGGGAAAGGCTCCTGAGCCGGCATTCCAGGCGGAGCTCTTCTGCGTAGTCTTCTAGATTAGCGATGCTGACGGCAATGTCCTCTGGCTCAAGGATCTTATTGTGAACAACATGGGCAAGCAAATTAGCGACAAAACGGATTTCTTCCTGGGCCGATGTGAAGCGCAGAAGGCTGTTGTTAAGAGCGCTCGGAAGCTCCGCGGTGCCGGGGAGCCCTGTGGCCCCGGGGGACGCCGCGGGCTTTGGATACGCCGCTCCAGCCGCGGCTGCCGCTGCATGGCCCAACCCGGCTGCTATTGCTGCGGCTTCAGCTCTCGGCGGATCTTCATCAATCTGGATAGTACCCTTCAGGATGTCCTGGACGGTATAGATAATAACAGAGCTTTCCCGGGAGATCTCCGCTTCATAGGCTTCCCAGTCGTCGGCCAGGTTAGCAAAAAGGATCACATAGCGGGCTGAGCCGGCTTGAAAGGGGGAGCGGACCCAGTCGGGCTCGTAGAGCCGGTGGGCCGCGAGGAAGTCCTCATAGCTATGGTACAGAATCCTGAGGTCCAGAAGATACGGATCAGCCTGGCCACCGGCCTTTTCCATAAGAGTTTTTAGGGAGGGCAGGAGGGCTCCCACATGGTTGATAAAGGCCGTGTATTCTGCGGCATGGGCCTGAGGCAGGAGTTCTGTAAAAAGCGGGGTCCCTGCCTGGGCTTCCCGGGCGTTCTTTTCGAGGATATGGGAAGCAAAGATAAGGCGGCTCAGGCTGTTGGAGGGCCGTTCGCCGGTGCGGCGGATCGAAAGGGTTCGCTCTTTAAATTCGTCCCAGGCGATAAAGCGTTCCAGCGCCAGGGGCTTGCCGTTCCTTTCACAGAGCCGCCGGGCCCAGTCTTGGGCCGGTACGGCGGAGGGAAACACAAAAACCGTGCGGCGGTCATCAATATAGGAATTAAAAATAGACTGCAGGGTAGTTTTTGCCATGCCTGTATTGTACCACAGGGATGCGGTGAGGCAAGGCCATGGTCAGGCTTTTTAGTACTGTGCTTTTAACCTCGCCACTATTGCTCTGCCCCTGCAAGGTGTCCGAAGGCCCAATTGATGAAACCGGGGAAACGCCGGGCCCAGCTTTGTTCCGAGTGGTTTGCCCCTTCATCGATCACGCAGAGGAGTTTTTCCTGCGCCAGTCTCCGGGACGCCAGGTAGTCCCGGATGTCCAGGGTGTCCTGAAGGTAGCGGCTCGGAAAATCGGCCTTGCTGTCGTCGCTCGTTTCTGCGGTGCCAATATCGAGGTAAACTGCCCTGTCGGCCCGGTAATGCTGCGCGATGTGCTGCATGAGGGCTTCTTTGGCAAACCAGGCGGCGGTAGAAAAGGCTCCGCAGAGGCCAAAAAGGTCGGGCCGCTCATAGAGGGCGTAGAGGCTAAAGAGGCCACCCATGGAAGAGCCGGCGATACCGGTGGAGGCTGGCCCCGGCAGGGTGCGGTACTTTTGATTGATGAGGGGCATGAGGGTGTCGGCAAGGAAGGCAAGGTATTGGGCGCCTTCGCCTCCTGCAGACTCAAAGCCCCGGGCTCGGGAAATGTCGAGGGAGATTGATGGATTTACCCAGGGGGAATATTCATCCAGGCGGCTCATGCCCTGCCGGTCGTGGTTGCAGTCGACCCCGACCACGAGGATGCGGCGGCGGTCTCCCCGGGCTGCCAGGGCGTCCAGGGTTTCGCCGATTTCCCAGTGTCTGCCAAAGGTTGCCGTTTCTGGTGAAAAAAGATTATGCCCGTCCTGCATATACAGGACAGGATAGCGCCGCTCCTGCTCTTCCCCGTAGCCCAGCGGTAACAGGACCCGGACGGTTCGTTTCCTGCCGCCGAGCTGGGGGATGCTGATTTCAAAGGTGTCGATAGTCATGCACCTATTGTATAAAAATCTGCCTGATGTGTCGATCTAAAAGGTTTTCTTTAACCTGCGCTCCGATGTGGTCCTCGTGGGCTTCCAGGGCCTTAAGGTAGGTTTCCCCCAGCTCGGCGGCAACCTTGTACCCCACATGAAGGAGCTGCCTGAAATCGGGATTGTAGCGCGGGTCCGTTTCCACATGCCGGAGACTTGCCGCGTAGGTTTCGCCGTCCCATGAGTCCACTGTTTCCGGGGCGGGGAGCCTGTCTCGCCTGATATCAATGACCGTCGCATAGGGCTGGCAGAGTTCATCAAAACGGCGGTAGGCCTCCCTGTATATTTGTTTGGCCAGTGCCAGGGCTGAACCGCCCGCGGAAGCGAGGCCGATAAGTTCTTCGAGCCAGGTGGTGCCTGCGGTTTTAAGGTGGAGCCCCGCGTTGTGGGTATAGAGGGCCTTTTTAATGGCCGGATAAATCGAAAACTTGTCGCTCCCCGAATGGACAGAAAGTTTCAGATTCCGCGGGAGGCCGAATTTTTTTACCGCATAAGCGATAACAAGGATGTCTTCGTTGAATTCCCGTTCAAACTGAGCCGGGTCACCTGTATAATCTACCCCCTTGTTAAAGCGGCCTGAAAATTTCGGCGCAATGGTCTGGGCAGGGATTTTCTCGTCGGCAATCATGGCGAGTATAAAGAACAGGTCCTCTGGTTTTTGGGGAAGGTCAGTCTCGTCCATGGATACTTCGGTTATGAAGGTTTCTGCCCCTTTCTGGGCGGCGATATGCCGGTAGAGTTTACCCGCTTCCTGCACTGCTAGGAGATACTTACGGGCCACCGCATAAAGGCTTTCTTCGCTGATTTGTAAGGGTGTACCTATGCCGGGAACGGCAAGATTACCAATAAGAGGGCGGTACTTGGCGACAAAGCGGCTGATAGAAGCCTCATCCGCTGCCTTTCCGGTGTAGTCCGCCACATCCAGGGTGTAAAAATCGCTTGAATCCAAAAAGAGGTCCACTGTTTTTAGGCTGATATGGTCCGCATCCACATGGTAGGCCTCGGTCCAGCCAAGGGCTTTCACGGCCTCGTCTGCCTCGCGGCGCACCTGTTTGGGGTCCGTATGGATAATCGAATGTTCCCGGTATGATTTGTTCCAGACGGGAATAATGGTGCAGCCGAGCCGTTTGGCCTCTGTCAGGGCTGCAAGCTGGGCCTTGCCCTGGTGTCCGAAACGGTCGCCGATACCCATGGAGAACCGCGCCAGTTGTTTCATGTTGTGCTCCTTTTATACGTTGTCTACGAGGAAGCCCCCATCCACCGGGATGGAAACACCGGTAATAAAGCCCGACGCCTTGTCGCTGCAGAGAAAGATGGTTGCGCCGACGAGTTCTTCGTTTTTGCCAAAGCGGCCAAAGGGGGTGCGGGCAATGATGGACTTGCCCCGGTCGGTAAGCTCCGTCATGGTCTCATCTTTATAGAGAAGAAGCCGGTTTTGGTTCCCCACAAAGAAGCCCGGCGCGATGGCGTTTACCCGGATGCCGTAGGGGGCAAACTCTTTAGCGGTAGCCATGGTCAGGTTCAGCACCGCGCTTTTGGCCGCATCGTAGGCCCAGACTCCCGAAAGGGGTTTATAGGAACTCATGGAGGTCAGGTTGATGATAGCACCAGCGGTTTTGTTAGCAATCCAGTAGGCGGCGACGAGCTTGGTCGGAATGACAAGGCCTGCAAGAAGATTGTTTTCCAGAACCTCCTTGAAAACTTCCGTATCCAGCTCCGTAAAGGGACTTTTCCCCTTGTTACCCCCGGCAGCGTTTATCAATATGTTGGGAACACCCATCTTAGCTTCTGTTTCTTTAATTGCCTGAGCCACATTGCTTTCGCTGCCCGTGTCGACCGTAACGCCGAAGCAAGCTTCGCTGCGGCCGGTTTTATTCGCCAGGTCCCGGACCGCTTCATCAACAGGATGATGGGTGCCCCGGCCCCAGAGGCACACTTTTGCCCCCGCGTTGACCAGGGCTTCCGCCATGGTGGCCGCAATGGCCCCAGCCCCGCCGGTAATAACGACCCGCTTGTCCGTGAGGGCGAACAGGTTTGCCACATAGTTTGCTGCATTTGAATTCATGAATGCCTCCTTTTATGGTGCGAGGACTACCTCGCAGGGAAATTGGATAATATCGCATTTATGCGCCAGGCCTGCATCGGAAATAAGAATATGAATGTCTTCCACCGTGGCGAAGACTGAAAAGGCTTCGGTTCCGTATTTGGAGCTGTCGGCGAGGATGATTCGGCGCTTTGACCGTTTTAAGGCCTGCCGCTTCGTGTCCGATTCGTAGATGTTCTGGGAACTAAAAGAGCCGTCAGCGGAAAAGCCCGTGGTGCCGATAAAACAGGTATCGATATGAAAGGTGCTGAGGGCTTCCAGGGTCTGGGGCCCAACAAAGGAACCAGCATCTTTGCGGAAGTTTCCTCCCAGGGAAAAGACCGACACCGCCGTAGCGTCCTGCAGGGCGATGAGCACATCGATGGAATTGGTGACTACCCGGAGACTCATGTCTTTAATCTGCAGTGCGAGGCTCTGGGCGGTGCTTCCCGAATCGAGAAAGATTGTGTCCCCCTCGTGGATAAACTCCCGTGCTTTTTGGGCTATCTTTTTTTTTGCCTCCCGCTGTTCCGTTCGGCGCTGGGCCAGGGGCCGGATCAGGTCCTTGTTGGTGGCCGCCATGGCCCCGCCCCGGGTTCGAACAAGGAGCCCTGAGTCTTCCAGGAATGCCAGGTCTTTTCGGAGGGTAACCTCGGAAACCCCAAGGCGGTTTACCAACTCCTGGGTACTCACCTGCCCCCGGAGGGATACAATGCGGATAATTTCGTCTTGCCGTTCCTGGTTTGTCAATTTCGTAGCCTTTCGAAAAACATAATAAAACGAAAGCATGGAGGTGTCAAGGATGTTGTCCTTTCACAGATACTGCTCTTTACTTATGAGTTTAAAGCCATAATACTTTTTTATTAGATACGGTTGCAGTTCCGCTCGCGTATTTTTACAGGAGGGATGCGGTGCGTATATTTAAGCTCCTATCCATCTATACCCTGCTTAATTGCGTGTTGATCGTTTTTACGGTCTACGACTTTTTTGCCCATGGAATTGCTTACCAGTTTCTTGGTATTACGGGGGTCTTTCTTGCGCTGCTGGGGATTGCGGCGAGTGTATTATTTTATTTCAAACACGAAATCGGCAGGGTGCTGCTTAAGAATTTTGCCTTCGTGTATGTGGTGTATTATCTTATTCTCTTTATTATCGAAAGCGATGCGTTTAACCCAGTTGTTCTTGTGATACTCCTTTCGGATGTGTTTCTTTTTTTCAAACTGTCGGATAAAAAAATTGTGACGGTCACCATTTCAGGCTGGAAAAACAGCACACTGTCCAGCATGGCCGATAAAAAAAGACCGCTCTACCTCAGAATTGGCTTTTCTTCAATATTTCCGGCACTGCTGCTGCTTCTTTTGCTGGGAGGAATATGGTTGATCGACTGGGAAGACAAACTGGGGATACTGCTGCTGCCAAACGGAAGCGGTATTGATTTTTATCGGGGATCCGATCGTCACCCTGTCGATTTGAGTGTAGCAGGAGGGTTCGTTTATGATGATCGGGATGTGATCACCATCAAACTGACCGCACCCGTTGCGGTCATTACCGCACAAGCCCGGGAAGACATGAAGATAGCTCTGCGTGTGCTGAATGTTGATTCAAGTGCTGTGGAAGCCTTCCTGGATGACAGCCCGGTTGAAATTGACAAAGGGGATGCAAACAGGCATTTTGCGATTAACAATCTTGAAATAGCATCTGACGTTTATTCAGGCAATTTTCTTGCTCAGGAAAAGGGGGTGCTGATTAAGATAAAATTGACTGGAAACACCGCCCATACACTGCGCATAACGAATCGGAAGGAGGAACAGGCAGGGAAAATGGTCTTTTATGCCATTTCAGACACCCATTCGGTTTACACTCAGTTACTGCCGGAAATTAAAAAAATAATGCGGGATGACTCCCGATTTATCGTTTTTAACGGAGACATGGTGAACAACGGCTACGATTCGGAATATGTTATTTGTTCCAATTTTTATGAAAACATGCCAAAGCAGGTTTTTACCACCATAGGCAACCATGATGTATGGAACGGCGGCGGAGTCTATTACACACGATATTTCGGGCCTAACTATTATAGTTTTGTCTATGAAAACACCCTGTTCATTTTTCTTGATACCTCAGCAGGATACATTGGCAATGGCCAGTTCACCTGGCTGAAAAACTTGCTTGCGGAAAACAAATCGGAGCATATTCTGATTTTTTCCCATATGAGTCCCATAAACACATACATAGGTAAGTTTGATGAAAGTCAGAAGATTCATCCTGAACTGCTGCATAATATTCACCGCAAGTCCGAAAGTGATTACCTTTTGGAATTGGCCCAACGGTATGGCGTCGATTATGTTATTGCGGGCCATTCTCACATCCATGCGGTTGCAAAAATAGGAACGACTACCTATGTGACAAGCGGCGTTATGGGAGGCTCGGTTACCGACGACCGAAGCACCTATAGCTTTTTGCGCTTTGAAATAGATGGACCAAAGATCTCTTTTAAGCCCATTATTGTTAAGAGCGCCAGCCTGGTTAAAAAGGAGGCGCTTGCCGAGCGCATTGCCATTGCCCGCATCTTTTTAACGCCCCTTATCATCAGCCGGTCGGTGCGCCTTGCCCTTTCTATGATGCTTGTGGTTTTGATATCGATTTATATCTTCTTCTTAAGAAAGTATTCGCTTATAAGGCTGGCTTTATAAATCAAGGTCTTATTCTCGACATTTTTTTGTTTACAACTGAAACTAAACCGGTTTATAATACCAAAATAATGAGGATACTTGTTTCGGGCTTGGTAAACATAGAGACAACCCTGCAGATAGACTCCTTTCCTCTTGAATACGACCCTGTTCGTTACCCCTTTTGGGGGGTGAATTCGGCTGTGTCGGGTGTTGGGGTAAATGTAAGCCTTGCGCTTCACAGCCTGGGGAACGAAGCCCATTTTTGCACCCTCCTTGGAACTGATTTTTATGGCGAAATGGCCCATGACTGGATACAGCGCCAAGGGATATCGACTGAGTTTTTTATTCGGCGGCTTCCCCAGACGGCTCAGTCGGTCATTATTTATGACAAAACAGGAAAGCGGCAAATCCATGTGGACCTGAAAAATATACAGGAGCAGCGGTTCCCTGCCGAGCTTTTTGAGGTTGCCCTGGAGCGGTCCGATGCAGCGGTACTCTGCAACATCAATTTTAACCGCCACCTGCTCCCCCTGGCACGCCAAAAGGGAATACCGGTTTGCACCGACGTGCATACCCTTTCGGATCCGGAGGATGAGTATAACAGGGATTTTATGGCCGCTGCGGATGTGCTGTTTTTATCCGATGAAAAACTCTGGACGAGCCCCGAAGCGGCGGCTCGGGAATTGATGGACCGCTACGGTAACCGACTCATTGTCATTGGACAAGGTGAACGGGGAGCCTTCTTGCTTGAACAGAAGAGAAAACCAATACAGCTCCCGGCAATAAAAACACGGCCTGTTGTCTCAACCATCGGGGCAGGGGATGCGCTGTTCTCGGCCTTCATCAATTTTTATCTGGATGGATTTCCCGCCATCGAAGCTCTGCGGCGGGCAATGGTCTTTGCGAGCTGGAAAATTGGTACAGCCGGAGCTGCTCAGGGCTTTTTGAATGCCTATGAACTCGAAAAATTATATTCACAGATGGAACCATCTGTGACATAGGAGGAGTATAACATGATACGAAAACGGATAGCTTTCTTCTTTGCAGGAAGCTTGTTGCTGGCCTTTCTTGCTGGCTGCGCCAGTACCAGTGATTCCGGTGCAGAATCTGCCCAGGCAGCCGGCCCTGCCTACCAGACCGTGGAAGCGGGA
>NZ_JAJUHW010000077.1 GCF_029265695.1 Gracilinema caldarium
GCGTCATAGACTGCCATACGCCATGAAAGGCGCTGGGCTTCAAGGACCAGATCTACCGTAAAAACCCAGCGGCTCGTTTGTTGAATTCCCGCATCTACTGCGGCGTCAACCAGGCTTCGTGTAGGGTCTGTAACATTATGAGTATCCGCAAGCTGGTTCCCATCCCGTTCCAGGGAGGTCTTGAGGTTTTGCAGAATATAGCGGGTAAATGATTCAAGCTCAGAAGCCATGTCTGCTTCCCCCTCAGCCCGCCAGAGGATAAGATACTTGCTGGTATCAAGGTCACCTTTGGTATTTTCCTGCTCTGTTGTTAACACTTCGGGAGCTTGCGCATGAGCGGCTGGCAGTGAGACAAAACAAAGACAGACCAGAAAAAGCGAGACAAGAGCTACCTTACATCCTAGTCTGTCGGTTCGATTCATCATCATTTCTCCGTCATGACCTCTACCCCGTCCCAGTCGGGGGGAGGAGGATTTTTCGCATAACGATGACTGCGTTCAAGATACTGAGTTGCGATATCGTCCCCGGGGAGCAAGGCTAAAATCTTTTCAAAAAGCTCTGCAGCCCGTCCAAAATAACGGCGATAGTATAGATCCACCGCTTCTTCGTGCATTTTCCATGCCTCTGCTTCGACTTTACTAATTTCCCTGCGGGCGGTAAGTATAGGAACCCCCTGGGTCTTGCCTTTAACGGCTACCTTGTCCACCATGCGGCAGGGTATTTTCCCCTTGATATGTTCATAGACATAGTCAGAGAACAGAATGGGTTGATGGTAATATTTCGTGAGTCCTTCGAGACGGGAAGCCAGGTTTACCGTGTCGCCGATAACCGTATAGTTCATCTTTTTGTCACAGCCGATATTGCCCACCGTTACAATACCGTAGTTAATGCCCACGCCGATTTTAAACTCTGGCCCCCCTAATCGTTTTTGCTCATCATTAAAAACGGTAAGGGCTTCGGTCATTTCGAGGCCTGCCAGCACCGAATCCAGCGCGTCATGACCGTGGCTTACCGGTGCGCCAAAAACGGCCATAATAGCGTCCCCAATGTATTTATCCACCATGCCGTTACGGGCTACGATAACATCAACCATGATAGAAAAATACCTGTTCAGGGCATTTACCAGGGCGTCGGGGGCCATCTTTTCTGAAATAGTAGTAAAACTCCGAATGTCAGAAAAAAGGATTGATACATTCCGATTATTGCCAACCAGCATTTTATCGGGGTTCATAAAGACTTCATCAATGACATCTTTGGGGACATAGAGCTGAAAAATATTTCGAATCCGGGTTTCTCGTTTCTGAGCTACCACAGCTTCAAAAGCATATTTCTTTATTTGATTGTAAGCGGTATCTAGTTCTTCGAGCATGAGGTTAAAGGTATGGGAAAGCTGTCCGATTTCATCCTTGTATAGTACCGGCACCCGTTCGGAAAGGTTATTTGATTGGATAATCCGGCGCATGACTTCCACAACCTTTTCGATAGGTCGGGTCAGATAGCTTGTCATAAGGAGGAGGAGCAGAATGCTGATAAGGCTCGCCCCGATGAGTATATAAAGGGTTGTTTGTGCAATAGATTCAACATCGCCAAAAAAGGTCTGACGCTGTTCGGATACAAAGACTTGCCAGCCAAAGGGTGCAAAGGGAAAGGTAACCGCTACGCGTTCAATACCACCAAGGGACAGGGTTACAAAGCCCCGCTGCCCCGCAGGAATAGTTTTCTGTATGGCCTCCAGTTCCGCCGATAGAGCAGAAGAGCTGCCAATAGCGCCTATTTGCAGCGCCAGGGAGCCCTTGTTATCCATGGCAAAAATCGCTTCCGTGGCACTGCGCAAAATACTGCGGCCGAAGGACTGGACCGCTGTCTGGGCCGCCTGCTCCATGTCGCTCCGGCCCACATAGCCGTTATCTACCAGCAAGTTCCATTGGCTATTCGCATAATTTTCAAGTTCCTCCGCCTTAAAGGTAAGGAAATCTACCGCAAGCCGGGTAACGGCAGAGGCGGCAGAAAAATAGGAAGAAACTCCTGCAAGCACAACAGAGGCTATCAAAAGGGGCATGACCACTACAATTGTTTTCAGGCGGATACTCATAAGACCAGTATACCTTGAAACGGGGGCTTTTTCAAAGCATCGAAATGAGGAAATGCTCACCTTTGTTGCATTCAACCACAAAGGGTTCTACACTTAGAGTATGCTTGAAATAACCAACCTATCGGATAATTCCGAAAAACGGCGTACTGCGGTGGTGGCAGGGATATTTTATCCTGAAACCGAAGCAGAAATCAGAAAGGCCCTGCAAACCTACCGCTCGATGCAGGATGAAACTGAAGTAGCGTCGGATCCCCTCGTCCTCATAGTCCCCCATGCGGCATGGGATATTGCGGGTCCCCTCCTCGCCCGGGCCTTTAATCAGGTTAAAAATCGTTCTATAACCCAGGTGGTACTCATTGGACCGCTGCACGAATGGCACGAAGAGGGCGTTTTTCTCAGTGATTCCTCGGTATTTGAGACCCCCCTGGGCGATATTTCGGTAAACCTCGATAAGGTTGATGAACTCCTCTCCTGCACAACCGCATTGGAGATTAACGACATCCCTCATTTGGCTGAACATTCCCTAGAAGTCCTTCTTCCCTGGGTGCAGATTACCTGCCCCGGCGCTTCAATCGTACCGATTCTTATTGGAGCCTTCAGGACGAGCCACATCCATTCCTTAAGCCGAGCCCTTGAGATCAGCTTTGGAGAAGAACTTGATAAAACCCTTTTTGTCATTACCACAAACCTGTCCGCCCATTATGACGACAACGAGGCCTTTGAACAGAGCCGGCTGTTTTTGGAACTAATACGGGAAAGGAAGGCCAACGATATACTTTCTTTTGTAAAATCTTTTCGGATTTCTGCCTGCGGGGCTGCCGGGGTGGCTGCTTTTCTCGGCTGTAATTTCTCTTTCTCCGGTCAGCATTCCCTTAAAGAACCCCTGCTGCTCGGCCAAGCCTCTGCCCGGACCGATTCGGGGATGTCTGCATCGGGCCTTGCGAAAGAGCTCTACGGAGGTCCCTATGCAGAGCCGGATCGATCGGTCCATTATGCGGCACTTTCTATTCCAATGCCGTAGAAAAGCCTTATTTCAGGTATCGCCTAAGATTCTGAACATGGTCGATGGCTAACATTTTCAGATTGATGGGTGCATCCTCCGAGGCGATGCGTTCAAGCAGTTCCAGTGCCGATTCCAGATCCCCCTGGCGCAGCCTGACCGACGCAAGGGCATACATGGCCTGGTAATCGAATTGGTTAAGCCGGTAGGCTTCTTCGATCATATCAGAACCCCGTTCAAAATCGCCGAGCCGATCCAGTACTACCCCTAAATTACGGAGCACTCCCCCATCCTGGGGCGCCAGGTCCAGGGCCCGTTCTAGTTCCTTTCGAGCTTCTTCTATTTTGCCAAGTCTATATAAAGCGCAGCCCAGGGCTTCATGGGCTTCGGGTATGCTTTCTTGGAGGGAGAGGGCCCGTTCCAAAGCTTTAACCGCCTTTGTATGCTCCCCGCCTTCGGTAAAGGCGATGCCCAGGGCTGTCAGTGCAGAACAGTCTGTCGGGTCCTCAGCCACGGCCCGCTCAAGAAGGGTCACCGCGCCTGCATAATCGCCCTTGCCTAAAAGGTCATTGGCAGCCAGAAGATCCTGTGCGGATACACCATCATCTATCATCTTAAGCCCCTCTTACAATTTACTATAAATAGACACAAAACGGTAACCTTGGTTACAGAAAAAATTCAATTACCTTTCTATAATAGTCATATTAAGGATTTTAACATGAGGAGCACAAATGAAGCGAACTATTATTTCTATAAATGAAGAACTGTGCGACGGATGCGGGGCCTGCACCAATGGCTGCCCCGAAGGAGCCTTGCAGCTCATTGACGGCAAAGCACGCCTTGTGGGGGATTTACTCTGCGACGGACTCGGGGCCTGTATCGCAACCTGTCCCCGGGGGGCCATCAACATAGAAGAACGGGAAGCGGAACCGTACAACGAGGCCCTGGTCATGCGGCGCAACATCATCCCCAAGGGGGAAAAAACCATCCAGGCCCATCTGGAACACCTGTACCATCATGGCGAAGAAGGCTACCTCAGTACAGCCCTCGATGTATTAGCCGAAGAGGGCATCCCCATACCTCAGGGCTTTGCCCAGGACTTTGCGGCCCTAAATGCCACGGCAGAAAAGCCAGAACAAAGATTTCAGGCAACAGGAGGTATGAGGCTAAAACCCCTCGCAGCAGCACCGTCTGTGCACGGTACTGCCGCAGCGGAGCAGCCCAGCGCCCTCACCCATTGGCCTATACAGCTCCATCTTATCAACCCGCGGGCGCCCCACTTTGCCCGATCCAACCTGCTCCTTGCAGCGGACTGTACGGCCTTTTCACTGGGGAATTTTCATAGCCAATGGCTGACCGGGAAAACCCTGGTCATCGGCTGCCCTAAATTGGATGACGGCATTGAACGGTACATTGAAAAGCTTACCTTGTTAATAGACGAGGCTAAGGTGGATACGATTACGGTTCTGCGCATGCATGTACCCTGCTGCGGAGGCCTTGTCATGATTGCCCAAGAGGCCAGGAATCAAGCCAAACGGAACGTGCCGATTAAGGCGGTTACGGTTAACGAAGCGGGTACCATTTTACAGGAGGAATGGTTATGAGCGAACTCATACAAAACGACGCATATAAACGGGAAGAACTTAAAAAAATTATCAAACGTCTCCATGACGGGGAAAGCGTAAGCCGGGTAAAAAAGGACTTTGACACCCTCATAAAAAACGTGAGCGCAGAAGAAATCGCCGCCATGGAGCAGGCCCTCATGCAGGCGGGCATGCCCGCGGAAGAAATACAACGGCTCTGCGAAGTCCACGTGACGGTCTTTGAAAACACCTTAGAAAGTCAGGGAAAGCCCGAAAAGTTAAGCGGCCATCCGGTGCATACCTATATGGCAGAAAACGATGCAGCCCGCGCTTCTCTTAAGGTTCTTAAAAAGACCTACCGAAAACTCTTTTTGCCCTGGGGCAGGACTCAAGCAAACGCTGAAGCTTTTACAAAGGCCGTTTTGGATTTCAGGAAAATTCTTATCCACTATACCAGAAAGGAAAACCAGCTTTTCCCGTACCTGGAAAACGCGGGCTTCGATGCTCCTTCCAAGGTCATGTGGGGCAAGCACGACGAAATCCGCGCCCTTTTCCGGGAAATAGAAGAAGCCCAAAAAAACAAAGACTTCGGTACCGCTGCGTGGAAAGCCCGGCTTCTTGCGGGGAAGGCACAGAAAATGTTTTTTATGGAAGAACATATTCTCTTTCCTACGGCGCTCCGCAAGCTGGACGAAAAAACCTGGGTCGCTATCCGACGGGGAGAAGCCGCCATCGGCTACGCATGGGTACAGCCGGGCAGCATCTGGGACCCGGATATTGTAGAGGCCAGATTGATGAATGGAGAGGAGGCTGCTACAGCTTCTAGGGCCCCGGGGGATGCCGCTTTAACCGCCAGCGGAACCTCTGGAGCTGCCGCACCCGCTGAGGGCGAGGCTCCGGGGGCGAAATCGCCCCTTCCAAAAACAGTAACGACTCCAGATAAGGTCCCAGGGGCGAAATCGCCCCTTCCAGAAACGGTAACAACTCCAGATAAGGTCCCAGGGGCGAAATCGCCCCTTCCAGAAACGGTAACGACTCCAGATAAGGTCCCAGGGGCGA
>NZ_JAJUHW010000072.1 GCF_029265695.1 Gracilinema caldarium
GAGCCACTACCAAGGGCTTTCAGCACTACGTCTACACGGCGACTTTCACCGGGGGAACCTTATCGGCTCGTCTGATAGGGGCCTTGTCATTATCGATTTTGATGACATGGTAACCGGCCCCGCAGTGCAGGATCTCTGGCTTCTTTTACCGGACCACCTCCGTAGTAGCAAACGAGCATTGGAACTCGTACTCCAGGGTTACAGCGATTTTGAAGAATTTGATCGCAGAGAACTGGCCCTCATCGAAGATCTCAGGTTTTTCAGGATGGTCCATTACCTCCACTGGCAGAACCAGCAGCGCTTTGACCGGGCCTTTTATCAGCACTTCCCCGATTGGGGGAGCCGGGCTTTCTGGGTAAAATGTATCGAAGACCTGGAGGACCAGCTCTGCGAAATGGGCGGCTGAAGGTAAAACAGCTGGTTAAGCTGGTTACAGCGGCGGCGCAGGACCGATAATACAAAGGGTCCGTGCCTCTATCCGCTTTATAATCCCAGCCCTTCGTCGAGCCCTAAGGCAATATTCATGCATTGGAGGGCTGCCCCGGAAGCCCCTTTTCCCAGATTATCCAGCCTACAAATAAGCAAGGCTTGAGATTCGTTACCATACACAAATATTTCAGCACGGTTTGTACCGTTACATGCAGTGGGATCAAAGTAACCCGCTTCGGGCAGGGAGGCTTCCCCCAACGGCATAACCTTTACAAAACGGCTCAGGCCGTAACGGGCTGTATAAATGCTTTGTATGCCCGCAAGGTCCGTTTTTTTAGCCAGCGTATCCACATGGAGCGGTATGGCCACCGCCATACCTCGCTCAAAATTGCCGATAATGGGGGTAAAGAGCGGAGTTCTGGATAGTCCTCCATGGAGCCGCATTTCCGGTAAATGTTTGTGCTGGAGGCTCAGCGCATAGTGCCGGGCTGCCTCCATCCCTGTTCCCGCACCTTGACCTGACCGGTAAGCATCGATAAGTTTGTGGCCGCCTCCAGAATAGCCAGTAACCGAATGGCAGGCCAGAGGATAGTCTGGAGAAATAAAACCCGCATCCACAAGCGGCCTAACAAGGAGTACAAAACCGGTGGCATGGCAGCCCGGCACAGCAATACGTTTTGAGCGGCTAATACGATCGCGCTGCGCTTCGGAAAGCTCAGGAAGCCCATAGGTCCATTCAGGGAGGGTCCGATGGGCAGTGCTGGCATCGATAACTATAGTTCGTGGGTTAGAAACCAGGGAAACCGATTCCCGGGCCGCATCATCAGGAAGACAGAGAAACACCACATCCGCCTCGTTAATAAGCCGGCGTCGTTCATCAACATCTTTTCTGAGTTCATCCCGAATTGTAAGTAGTTCTACATCATTTCGGCGAGAGAGGCGCTCACCTATTTGGAGCCCCGTAGTACCCGCATTTCCGTCCACAAACACCCGATACTTCATAGTTTCATTATGACAAAATGGAACTCGGTGTACAAGGAGCACTATAAAAAAAGGCCCTCGAAAGGGCCATTACTATAAATATTGAACATTAAAATTCAATTATCGGGATGTGTTCCGAGATTTTGTATATACATCAAAACAGACAGCACCAAGCAAAACAAGCCCTTTAATAGTCTGCTGCCAATCGACACTGACACCCATGATAGACATACCATTATTTAGAACCCCCATCACAAGGCCGCCGACAATCGTACCTACAACAGTCCCCACACCGCCAGATGCACTTGCCCCCCCTATATAACAAGCAGCTATGGCATCTAATTCAAAGTTTGTTCCAGCCTTTGGTGTTGCTGCATTCAGTCGCCCCGCAACAACGAGCCCAGCAATAGCTGCAAGGAATCCCATATTTGCATATACCCAGAACATTACCTTTTGGGTCTTTACTCCAGATAAACGGGCAGCTTTTTCATTACCTCCCAAGGCATAAATATGTCGTCCAGCAATCGTCCGCTGTGTAATAAAGGTATATACAAAAATTAACAATCCAAGCAAAATGAGCACAATAGGGATACCATTATAAGCAGCAAGATTAAAAGTCAGTAGATTAATTGCAAGAACAATGAGGACAATTTTTGCAATTTCGAGACCTAGTGGAAGCACTTCAAAATCATATTTTTTCTTTTTTGCCCTGTTGTTTATTTGAGATATAATAAATAACAGCGACATTACAACTCCAATTACAATAGCAATTCCATTCAAAGTTCCAATATGCCAATCTCCAGGAATAAACCCAGCTGCAATATTCTGAATAGATTTGTCAAAGGGGGCTTTTGTTTGCCCTTTTAAGATCACCATGGTTAATCCACGGAATATTAACATACCTGCCAATGTTACAATAAACGGCGGAATACGCAGGAATGCGATAAAAAAACCATGAAAGGAACCAACTAAAAGTCCTATCAACAGTGTTAAAAAGACTCCGGCAGCTACAGGGATTTTCAAATCGATCATTACTACCGCTGAAACAGCACCAACAAAGGCAACAACAGACCCAACTGAAAGATCCACATTACCAGTTACAATACAAAGCAACATGCCAACACCAAGAATTAAGACATAGCTGTTCTGCAATACCAGGTTAGTGACATTCATAGGCTTAAAGAGGATCCCACCGGTAAGCACCTGGAATAAGAGCATAATGAACAGGAGTGCGATGACCATGCCGTACTGTCGTATATTGTTTTTAAAGAAGGAAGTTACCGATCCCATATTTATCTCCTCTTAGTGTAACAAATCAGGCCGGTACTCGCTGCCGGCTCTTTTTCTGATGTTCAATTATTTTTTTCATAATGGCCTCCTGACTTGCTTCATGTTTCCTTAATTCTCCGACCACTTCCCCTTCGGTTATCACATAGATCCGGTCGCACATACCAAGCAGTTCAGGCATTTCTGAGGATATCATGAGTATTGCTTTTCCCTCTGATGCCAGTTTGTTAATAATGGTATATATTTCGTATTTTGCGCCTACATCGATACCACGAGTTGGTTCATCAAGGATAAGCACATCTGGATTTGCCATAATCCATTTTCCCAGTACAACCTTCTGTTGATTTCCCCCTGACAGATTTTCTACTCTCTGGGATAGACTCGCACATTTAATTTTTAATTTGTCTCGATATTCATTCGCGATCCGTGTTTCACAGTTTTCGTCTATAACAGTTAATCTGCTTACGGTCCGCAAACTAGCTAACGATACATTCGAGCGGATATCTCCAATAAGAACTAAACCATAATTTTTCCGGTCCTCCGTTACATAGGCGATACCGTTATCAATAGCCTCAGGGACTGAGTTAATATGTAGCTCTTTTCCATTTTTATATATTTTTCCGCGATGATGGATACCGTAGGATTTACCAAAAACACTCATTGCTATTTCCGTTCGACCAGCCCCCATAAGACCAGCAAATCCTACAACTTCTCCCTTTCTGAGGGTAAATGATACATTTTTAATTATTTGCCTATCTTCATTAAGTGGGTCATAGACAGAAAGCCCTTCAACTCGGAATATTTCTTCTCCAATTTCTATCGACCGTTTTGGAAAACGATCAACGATTTCACGACCAACCATACTTTTAATAATTCGGTCTTCGTCGAGTACATGGTTTTCATTCTGTAAAGTTTCTATCACTCGACCGTCGCGAATAACCGTTACAGAATCGGCCACTTTGGTAATCTCATTTAGTTTATGAGAAATAAGAATCGATGTAATTCCATGACTTTTTAGCTCTACTAATAAATCGAGCAATTTATTAGATTCTTCATCATTTAAGGCAGCGGTAGGTTCATCAAGAATGAGCAGTTTTACATCCTTAGCGAGAGCTTTAGCAATTTCTACAAGCTGTTGTTTACCGACTCCTATATCGGCAATTAAAGTATTTGGGTTCTCATCCAATCCAACTTTTTGCAATAGTTTTTTTGCCTTCGCTACTGTTTCATCCCAGTTAATTACTCCGTTTTTTGCCTGTTCATTTCCTAAAAATATGTTTTCTGCAATTGATAAATACGGTATAAGGGCAAGCTCCTGATGAATGATTACTATTCCTATTGCTTCACTATCCCTTATATCCCTGAATTGACACTCTTTACCTTTAAAAAAGATATGACCATCATACGAACCATGAGGATACACACCACTTAATACTTTCATCAGTGTGGATTTTCCAGCACCATTTTCACCAACTAATGCATGGATTTCATGATTAACAACCGAAAGACAGACCTTATCGAGGGCCCGTACACCGGTAAAATTTTTAGTGATATCCTTCATTTCCAAAATGAGTTCAGCCATTGTTTACGACCTCTGTCTGTCCACTCTCACAGAACGACAAGGCACCACAATGACTTTATCATTACAGTGCCTTGCCAACAGCTTCTATATGCTATTTCAACTGGGCTTCGGTATAATAACCGCTTCCAATCAATACTTCTTTGTAATTGGTTATATCAACCGATACTGGTTCGCACAGATATGACGGTACCACTTTTACACCATTGTCATAGGTTTTCGTGTCATTAACTTCTGCTGGTTTTCCCTGCAATACCGCATCCACCATATTTGCCGCTTTTTCAGCAAGAACACGGGTATCTTTAAACACCGTATGCGTTTGCTCTCCCAGAATGATGGATTTTACAGACGGCAACTCCGCATCCTGACCGGTAACAATCGGAAGCTTTTTACCACTCCTACCATATCCAGAACTCTTAAGAGCAGAAAGAATACCAATAGAAATACCATCATACGGAGAAAGGACTGCATCTACATTCGCAGACGTATAATAGGCGGTAAGGATATTATCCATTCGCTGCTGAGCAGTTGCACCGTCCCACCGAAGTGTAGCTACTTTAGCAAATTCAATCTGACCAGAACGTACCACCAGTTTTCCACTTTTAATGTAGGGATTTAGCTGATCCATAGCGCCGTTATAGAAGAAATATGCATTGTTATCATCAGGAGAACCAGCAAATATTTCGATATTAAAGGGCCCTTTGCCCTGCTTTAAACCAAGCTTTTCAACAATATAACCACCCTGCTGTACACCAACTTTGTAATTATCAAATGTTGCATAGTAATCCACATGAGGACTGTTTCGAATAAGCCGATCATAGGCAATGACCGGTATTTTAGCCGCTGCAGCTTTTTTAAGAACATTGGTTAGCGATTCGCCGTCAATTGATGCTATTACAAGACAATTTACACCTTTGGTTATCATATTTTCCAGTTGGGCGATCTGGGCATCGATATTGTCTTCTGCGTATTGCAAATCTACTTTGTATCCCCGGCCTTCCAATATTTTCTTCATATTGCCGCCATCCTGGATCCAACGCTGGGATGATTGGGTTGGCATCGCAATACCAACATAATACTGCTTCCCGCCTTCGGCTTGCTGACCATTAGCAAAAACGCCGGAGACTAACAGAGATCCGACCAACAGAATGCTGGCAAATCGTACAAAACCCTTCATACTCTACTCCTTTTCGTGAAATATGAACGTTTTAGAACAAAACGATAAGTGGTAACGTACACGTTTCTTTCTAAAACTTTCGAATATGATTGAATCGTACACCCGCTATTTAAATCTGTCAAATAAAAAATGAGGTAACGTACACTTTTTATAAATTCCATGATTGCGCTTACGCGAACCCAGTAGTATGATTAAGCGGCCAAGGAGAAACACCATTTGTTTGCACTGGAACGACACCGTCTGATTCGAAATTATCTATTGGAGCACAAACAAGTTGATGTACGGACCCTTACGGAACTGTTTGCAGTCTCAGAAGTAACCATTCGCAGAGATCTTGAGAAACTAGAAGAAGACCGGTTTTTAGTACGAACCCACGGCGGAGCAATTCTTGTTGAAACACCAAAAGAGACACAATACAAACCTGCACTCCAGCAGTCACTCACTACTTTGGAAATCGGCCAAACAGCAGCCCGATTAATTCAACCCTCAGACACGATTCTCCTTTTATCAGGTATTCAATGTGATGCAATCGTGCAAGCAGTTCAACAGATCACACCCTTAGTTGTTTTGACCAACGATCTATCCATCGCCATGGAATTGGGTAAACAAAAAAACAAACAGGTCGTACTGCTTGGTGGCGAGCTATCGCAAAATGAAACAGCCGTTTATGGAGCACTTACATTGGATGACATGCAGCGGTTTCATGTAAATAAAATGTTTGTTACCGTAGATGGATTCAGCGACCGCTTAGAACTATCGGTATCATCTCAGGAAAAGGCACTACTTATACGAGAAGCAAGAAATAATGCAGAAAAGCTCATCATTCTTTGCAGCGCTGATCAATTTGGCCGCCACGCATTTTATTCTTTCGGAACAGCTCAATCAGGTGATACGGTTATTACAGATAGAACAATTTCTGATAACATGAAACAAAAACTCTTTGAAGCGAATCTTTGCTTGTTTACCACCGTTGATATTTATGAAGGGCCAAAAAATGGGTAGTACGCAGGCATTCAGACTTGATCATATAACTAAAAGAATTTCCGATGAATTTTCGTTGGTTGATATAAACCTTGATCTTCATCCTGCAACAGTACATGTGTTGATCGGTGAAAATGGATCGGGTAAAACATGTCTTTTGCATATTATTGCCGGCTTAGATCAAGCCGATTCAGGCCGCATCCATTTTATACAAACCAAACCACACATATTGTTTCTTCCGCAAGAACCGCAGGTATTCGAAAACCTTACCGTTGCGGAAAACCTTTTTTTTAACTGTTACCCACGCTCCTGGAATGGGGCTATCGATTTTATAAAAATCAAGCAAACTACCTTCAAATTATTTCATGAACTAGGGATTGATTTAGAACCAGACAAGACAGTGCGTCAACTCGGATACGCACAACGACAGCTTTTATCGGCTGCAAAAGCGCTGGTACATCCATGGGATCTCGTTATTTTTGATGAACCATCAGCAGCCCTCGGAGAACCAGAACGGCAAGTATTGTTCCAGATCATCCATAAAGTAAAAGACAGCGGAGCGAGTGTCCTCTACGTTTCTCACCGGCTTGATGAAATATTTAAAATTGGGGATGAAGTGTCGGTAATGCGTCAAGGGAAGATTTTAGGGACAAGAATGGTATCTGAAATCGACAAACGTAGTATTGTTAAATTAATGACTGGAAAATCCCTCACTGAACGATACCCTCGTTTTATTAGATCCATTGGAGATCCCGTATTAGAGGTAAAAAACTTGTCATCATATCCCATTTTAAAGGACATTTCTTTTTCATTACATAAAAATGAAATACTGGGAATTACCGGACTTATGGGATCTGGTCGGACAAAACTTGCACATTGTCTTTTTGGGGAGGAACCAATATCATCTGGTATTATACGGATACACGGGGAAGAGGTCGTTATACATTCACCCATGGATGCGCTCCGTCATGGAATAGCGCTCATTCCTGAGGATCGCAGTATCAATTCAATTCTGCATTATCAAAATCTCGTGTTAAACATAACCATTGCATCCCTTGAGCGATTCAAAGGTATTACAGGACTCAGAACCGGCAGCATGTTTCACACAGTACGAAAATACAGCGATCATATTGGTATTAAGGCTGGCAATATTAATGATGTACCTGATAACTATTCAGGAGGCAACCAACAGAAAGTAGCATTAGCCCGTTGGCTTGCATACCGGGCAGATATTTATATTTTTGACGAACCAAGCAGAGGCATCGATATATCATCTAAGATCGATTTATACAATGCAATGAACGATATCGTCGCAAAACATGGTTCAATTATTCTTATTTCTTCCGACATAGAAGAGATAATTGGTATGTGTGACCGGATTCTTATCCTTACCGCTGGTACGATCGTTGCAGAAATTCCTCATTGTAAAGCAAGCCCGGAGCGTATTGTACAATACGCTACTCGGGGCTAACTCTTATTAGCGCTGATTATTTCCCCTGTTGCCCATAATAGGCATGGACTCCATGCTTTCGTTCATAATGTTTTTGAACAATATGGGCCGGGAGACTTTGAATTTCAGGATTTAACACACCGGTAAGCCAAGCCATTTTGCAGATTTCTTCTAATACCGCCGCATGGTAGACCGATTTTGCCGCGGAAGGGCCCCAGGTAAAGGGTCCATGACCTGCCACAAGGATCATCGTAATTTCCTGAGGATCCAGCTTTTGCCGCCGAAAGGTCTCCACAATAAGCTTACCTGTCTCCTCTTCGTAATCCCGTGCGAGGGCCTCCTGGCTGATATAATCCGTACAGGGAATTGGATGGGTACAGTGATCCGCATGGGTAGTTCCCAAGACCGGTACAGACCTGCACGCCTGGGCCCAGGCCACC
>NZ_JAJUHW010000085.1 GCF_029265695.1 Gracilinema caldarium
GGCATCAATCTTTTTTAAGATTTCTGCTCCGGACAGGGCTGGCAGGGCGGCCTGACCGGTTTGCGTTTGGCCTGCCTGGGCAGCCTGCCCCTGGGCGGTTTGGGCTTTCAGGACAGGGCTTGCTGTAAAGAAGAGGACCAGTACGAGGGTCAAGAGGGGTATATGAAGCGTTTTCCGCTTAAGTCCCTGGGGGAAATCACCTGTATTGATATTCATAAAACACTCCTATAATTACAGTTAAGATTCTGCTGGAATACGGCGGGGCCGATAAGGGCCCCGCGACAAAGAAACCCTTGAAAACTCAGGCCACAGCCTTTATGGCCTCCACCGGATCAAGCCGGGCTGCCCGGCGGCTCGGCAGGTACGAAACCACAAGCGAAACGAAGAGCCCCATGATAAAAAGGGCAGCCACATTCAGGGGATTCACTACGGAATAAAAAACCGGGTCTATGGGGAAGGTCAGGGATCCGACGGCGGAACTGAAATCGATCCCATAGACCGAAAAGACCCAGCACAAAAGGAGGCCCACGAGAGCGCCGGATCCGCTTCCGATAAGACCCATGAGAGCCCCTTCAGCAAGGAAAAGTCTGAGGGTCTCCCGCCGGTTAAGTCCCAGAGCTTTGAGGATCCCAATTTCCCGTTTCCGCTCTAAGACGACCATCATCATGATGTTGGAAATAATAAAGGCCCCCAAAAAGGTGATGACAAGCTCAATCCAAAAGTAGATTGCTTCCATCAATTTGATAAGCCGGGGGTATTCGCCGATTTCGGTCCAGCTCTGAATGCTGAGCTCTCCATCCGCGTCAGAGCCGCTTACTGCAATTGGAATCCCCGCCTTGGCAAGGCTCTGTTTTATCTGGGCGCTCACCTTACCAGCGCGGGTATAATCTTTTAGGAAGATGAGAATCTGCTGCACTGCCCCGCCGGTCCTTAAGAATTCCGTGGCATCCTCCAGGGGTATTTGAAAGAAACCCTTGTCCATTTGCACAAGGCCGGTAGAAAAGAGGCCCACAATGGTAAAGCGGCGCAGCCGCAGGCTGTAATCGGCTCCCTGGGTAACAATACGGATACTGTCCCCCACCGTAAGGCCCAGGGATGAAGCGGCTTTTTCGCCCAAAATGATTTCACCCTTCTTTTCCAAATACCGGCCCTTTACAATACTCCGGTTCATGTTGAGTACCCCAGCCTCGGTTCCGCTGTCCCCTGCAATACCATAGGCGGGGACCGTATTTGGTCCGTTAGAAAGGAGGGTCCCAAAAACGATACGGGGCGCAATGGCTACTATTTCTTTTTCTGCCTCGGGAATAGACCGTATCGCTTGAATGACCGCTTCGGGATTGCTTACCAGTTCATCCATAGGCATAAAGCGGGACCGTTTTACAAAACCGCTTGAGGCGATACGGATGTGTCCACTTTCGTTTTTAGTGATATTTTTTACCATATTTTGCAGGACTCCGCTGGTAAAACCATTGAGGAAGGTTGTCAAAGCTACCGCAAGGGCGATAGATATGACTGCCAGCACCGTGCGACGCCTGTTCCGTTTGATATTCCTGAGGGCTAAATCAATAATCCAGTTCATAAAGGTTCTCCCTGCTTCGCTGCTTCGCTTCTCGCAGCGAAGCTACACAAAGCGCAGCGCATTGGTTACTTCCAGTTTGCCAGCCCGTTTGGCTGGGGAACGGCTTGCATAGAGGGCTATGAGGATTCCGATAATCACCGCCACCACCATCTGGTCCGGATTCCATTCACCATAGAGGTTTCCCCCTACGGGAAGCCCC
>NZ_JAJUHW010000049.1 GCF_029265695.1 Gracilinema caldarium
AATTTCTCCCGGCAGGATCAGATTTAAATCTAACTCATAGCGTTCATTGTTTTGATTATCCACTAGACGAACAAGAGTCTTTATATTCGAAAAACCCGCGGTCCAGGTAGCAGCGAGCGTTCCGGAGAGACTCCCGCCTGAATCTTCATAGAGTAGATCAGAAAGCTGTACTCCCTTTGGTCCCACTTGACCGCTGCAGGACACAGACAGGGGCATTGGGGTAAAACTGGGAATGTCCCGCAGTTCGAGCCTATAGAGATTTACAGACCATTCGTTTTCAGAAAGGAATTTAAAACCCGTATCAAATGAAACGAACATTCTATTTTTGTTGATAGGAATCGGAAACCCATCGGCCTTGCAGTATCCGGACCAAAAACCATCATCGGTCCTGAGCATGGATCCGGACAAGCCATAGGAGCTTTGGAGCGTAATGTTATTTTGGTCCAATATGGCTACTTTTAGCGGGTACTCAATGTTTTCATAGAGAAGATTAGCATCAATCTTGATATCCTGAGGATCAGAAAAATCAGCCAGGCTGGTAAAGCTTGCCGCAAGATCTTTCATAATGAGCTGACCATTTTGAATACTGACCTGCCGTTCGGTGCCAGCAATAGAGGCTATAATGGTGGCCTGGTTGTCTCCATTCAGCGCCAATATAAAGCGCGGGCTTGAATAAGAAAGGTGACGGCCATCGGTGGTAACAAAAATCTCGGTGCTTACCGTTGTTTGTTCCAGCAGATTCTGCGGTATATCCGGGATCCTCGATAGAAATGCAGCTGTAACGGTTTTTATGGCTGAAAGATCCAGATTGTCCAGCTTCACAGAACCCTGAAGGATTTTTTCTGATGATGTATAGACCCCACTTGAGTACAAGCGGCTTACCCGCACATTCTCATAGGATTCTTCATTAACAAAATGGAGGGCCGATAAGTCCCAGGTATAAGTATCCATATTGATATTAACATGGGCATCTACAGCGGAACATAAAAAATCCCCAACAGCAAAAGACTCCCCAAAAACATAGTAATCCGAGCCCCTGGTGGTTATGGTAAAGGTTCCGTCTATTGGTACGCCGGTGGGGCTTAAAATCCGCACCAGCGCAAGATTTCCATTTAAGCTGCGATTTCTAATATCCAATGAACCAGAATACTGTATGATCCCTTGAGAAGACTCGAGGGAAAGACTGGAAATCTTCATCGCTGCCCCCTTGCCTGTCACAGATAGGGCAGCTTGGGTATTCTTCCATGGCAGGGGAATGCGGGCGCTGAGGTTTGCTTCGTATTCAAGCTCATTTCCCGGGGTATAGCTAAACTGTAGGGTGCCAGTACTATTCACATCCAGCCAGGGATCGAGGCTCCCGAGAACACCGCCTGTGGTAAAAAGGCTGCGAGGTACGAAATTTCCGAATTGCAGGCTCCCCTGAAACAGGCGGTCGGTAAAGCTATAGGATAAGGAAAAGGTATAGGGAAGCCAATCCCTTTTTTTATATATTTCCACCTTATCTTTGGTAAAAACAGCATGAATACCGATGGTTTTCATTGATAAAAGAGGGCTTTGCAGCTTTGCTATCACTGCATTCATAGTCCCCGACAGGCTCGCTAAGGACAGGGTCCCCTGCAGATCAAAGGTGCTGGATATACTTGGAACCATTGGTTCGTTTGTATCGAGCCGTATATCAAAACTGCTTTTAATGATTACCTTGTCTTTGAGAGCCGTACCGCTCAGATTAACATACCGAAGAGCAAGCTTCGTCTGGCCAGAAGAAAGAGTTACATTCCCTTTCAGAAGCCGAAACTGTATGCCATTCTTAAAGGAAAAACTTGATATAAGATCGGTCTGTGAAAAAGTCTCTCCTCCCGTCTCTCCTTTAGCCGCGGCCGAAGAACCTGCGATATTTTGCATAAGCGGTAAATCCCGTTCGGTATCAATTGAAAGGACCGGTTTTTCGATACGAACTGACCGGAGACTGTCTGTTAGGTTGCCCTGCAATACTTGCCACAGAGAATATCCCAACCGAAGCCGCTCAATCTGTACAAGCGGGCGGTGATCATCCTTTGCATGTATTTTAATATTCCGAACATCGATGGTGGCAAAAACTGAGGGGCCTATTGAATCATAGGATATGACAAGGCCATATCGTGTCTCGAAGGCGGCTATAGTGGCCTCTTTTATTCCTTCGGCGGCCTGCAAAAGCTTTTTCTTAACACCGCTGGTCAGAAACAAGAGCAGTGTAAAAGCAAGTACAAAACTGGTGAGTTCAATTATCAGTAATCTGGACTTGCTGATGGGTACCACTCTTTCCGACTCCGTGATATAACAATAGCCTATGATACTACAAAACTTTGTGGTCCTGGAAGGTGGGGACGGGACCGGAACTTCGACTCAATTACAGATACTGCGCGGCCGCCTCGCCCACCCATCGGCCGCAGCGAATATAGCTGACCACGATCTGGCCATGGTCCTGCAAGCCGGCCCCTTGCCGCCTGCCGCAGCGAGCACAGCCAGCCCCCTAACCTACTTTACCTTTGAGCCCACCGACGGCCCCATCGGCAGCCTTATCCGGCAGGCCCTGCACCGTTCCCCAGCACTCCATACCCATACCATAGCACATCTTTTTGCGGCAGACCGCTATGAACACCTCTATGGCCAAGGGGGCATCGTGGAACGGTGCAGGGCCGGAGAACTAGTGATCTGCGACCGCTATGTGCCCTCTTCCCTGGTGTACCAGGGGATCTCCTGCGGCGACGACACCCCCGAATACCTCAATGAACACTTTCCCTACCCTGAACTCATCCTCTTTTTTGAGCTTGATCCTGAAATTGCCGAACAGCGGTACGGCAAGCGGGAAAAACAGGACATGTTTGAACACCTGGCATTCCAGAAACAGGTTCACGAAGCCTACGAGCGCATCCTCCCCGACTATTGCCAGCACGGCACCAGGCTCGTCTGTATCGATGCGGGGAAGACCATAGAAGAAGTTGCAGAACAGGTATGGAGGGCTTTGCAAAACCTGCCGATATTCAAAAGGTGAAGTACCCGAAGAAACTGCAGCTTGTAAGTCTTTTCAGCATCCTCTTCCTGTGTCTCCCTGCCATAGGCGGGGGGGCCTATTATGTTCAATACAAAGAACAATATTACAAGCTCTACCACCTGCATTATATCCAGTATCCCGACGATACCATGGAAAACATTTATTGGCTCGAAAAGGCCCTTAAAGCAGACTTTGCAAACCCCCTTTATGCCCTGGCGCTCATAGAAGATAAAACCCAGTGGGAAAAATATCGTTACCTTTTTATGATGCACATCAATCTTAAACTCATTGAACAGTACCTTTTTCTGGGGAACAAATGGAACAAACGAAACGCCTATTTTTACAACGCCCCATGGAAAGAACAGAACCTGGAAAGCCTTAAAACCGCTGAAACCTGCTATAAAACAGCCCTTTACTACTGGAAGGATGCCAAGGACTGGGCCGATAAGGCCCTGGACAAGCGGTTTAGGTTCATCAACCTGGAACGGGTACAGAACTGGGAAGACGAGGCAGGCCGCATCGCCGACGGCAGCTTGAACTACGAAAAAACCATAAACCGGGAACTGGATCTCCTGGCAAAGGTCCGCGAAAAGTTCCAGGCCATGGACGAAAAAACCTATTGAATATACATTGCATCGCCGTAGCTGAAAAACCGGTACCGGTCCCGCACCGCTTCGGCATAGCTCTCCAAAATAAACTCCCGGCCCGCAAAGGCGCTCACCAGCATGAGCAGGGTCGATTCGGGGGTATGAAAATTGGTAAACAGCTGGTCTACCACCTTAAAATGATAGGGGGGATAAATAAATATTGATGTTGCCCCATCGCCCCGCCGCAGCCGGTCCCCCTCCCAGGCAGATTCCAGGGTACGCACGCTGGTGGTTCCCACCGCAATAACAGGCCGTTTTTCCCGTTTTGCCCGTTCTACCGCACTGGCGGTCTCGTCGCTTACCGAATAGGTTTCCTCGTGCATGACATGGTCTTCGATACGGTCCGCGCGGACGGGCATAAAGGTCCCTAACCCCACATGGAGGGTAACAAAGACCCGCTCGATGCCCCGCCCATCCAAGCGCTGTAAAATTTCTTCGGTAAAATGGAGCCCCGCAGTCGGCGCTGCGCTTGATCCGGTGTTTTTGGCATATACGGTCTGGTAGCGCTGGTCATCCTCCGCTTCGTCGGGCCGCTTAATATAGGGCGGGAGCGGTATATGCCCGTAGGTGTCTAGCCAGGCGTCATCAATGGGACGCTCAAAGGCGATGATCCTCAGGTCTCCATCTTCGCCCTCTATTTCTGCCATGGTTCCGTCGGGAAACTGGTAGCGGCTCCCTGCCCTGCGCCGTTTTGCCCGCTTGACCATAGCTTCCCAGCGGCAGCCCCCGAGAAAACGGGTCAGAAGAAACTCGACCTCCGCTCCTGTATCCACGGCGCGGGCAAAAAGCCGGGCCTTGCGGACCCGGGAGTCGTTAAACACCATGAGGGCCCCTTCGGGCACCAAGTCCGGCAGGTCCGCCACCATCCGGTGCTCCCGCTTACCGGTGCTGCGGTTCAGCACCATAAGCCGGCTTTTGCCCCGTTCTTCTGGCGGATGCTGGGCAATCAGTTCGGGGGGAAGTTCAAAAGAGAAGTCCGTTCGATCCATTAGTGCTCCGTTGTATGTTAAGGTGTTCGTAGGCAAAGGGGGTAACCATGCGGCCCCGGGGAGTGCGCTGAAGGAGTCCCGCCTGAATAAGATAGGGTTCATAGTAATCTTCCAGGGTATCCACCGCTTCGCCAACCGAAATAGCCAGGGTTTCAGCCCCTACAGGACCACCGTTATACCGTTCTATAATGATACGGAGAATTTCCCGGTCATAACGCTCAAGACCCAGGGCGTCAATTTCGAGGCGCTTAAGGCCTTCGGCAACCACCTTGCGGCTGATATGGCCCGCCTCAAAAACCTGGGCAAAGTCCCGCATGCGCCGCAAAAGCCGGTTGGCGACCCGAGGTGTTCCCCGGCTCGAAGATGCAATCAGGGCCGCAGCGTCATCATCGATAGAAACCTTAAGGATTCCCGCGGACCTATGAACTATAGCTTCCATGTCAGCCTGTTCGTAAAAGGAAAAACGGCAGGTAATGCCAAAGCGGCTTATGAGAGGACTGGATACCATACCCGCTTTGGTGGTAGCTCCCACCAGGGTAAAGGGTGGTATAGGAATCCGGATGGTCCGGGCACTGGGTCCCTGGCCGATAATCCAGTCTAGTTCATAGTCTTCCATGGCTATGTACAGCATTTCTTCGATAGTAGGCTTAAGCCGGTGAATTTCATCAATAAAAAAAACCGTTCCTTCGGCAACAGTAGTTAGAATACCCGCTAGGTCCTTGGGTTTGTCTAAGGCTGGGGCGCTGGTCACCTTAAAATCTACTCCCAATTCATTGGCAACGACTTGGGCTAAGGTGGTTTTGCCAAGCCCGGGCGGACCAATAAGGAAGAGATGATCAAGGCTTTCCTTCCGCTGTTTTGCGGCGGAAATAAATACCGAAAGATTTTCTTTCATCGCAGCCTGGCCAAGAAACTCCTGTAAAAACCGGGGACGCAGCGACACATCTCGGCTGTCTTCGTCCAGAGGAGTTTCAGGATGTACTATTGATGAAGGGGCGGCGCTTTTTTTATCAGCCATAATCTGTTTTGCTCCTTGCCCTTACTGGCTGCTTAAGATGACGATTGCCTGTTTAAAAATCCGTTTTTCCTTTTCCGCTGCGCTTAAAGACTGGGCTCCACCAGCTCGGCTAGCTGCGCCAACGGCTGCGGCACCTTCGGAGCCGCTGTCAGCCATGTGATCAGCGGATATCTGGGCTGCTGCGGTGGCCACTGCTTCTGCAGCAGCCTTCCGATCATAGCCCATGTCGGCCAGGGCATTCACCAGTTCTTCATGTACGACAGGAAGGCCCGCCGAAGGGGCTGGGCGGGCTAATTTGCCCTTAAGGGCGAGGATCATCTTTTGTGCCGTCTTTTTTCCTAAACCAGGAACCGCTTCGAGCCGGGCAAGGTCTTCGTTTTCAAGCGCCGTTTCCAGGTCTTCCTGGCCGATACCGCTCATAATTTTAACTGCCTGACGGGGTCCGATTCCCTCTACCTTAATCAGTTCAAGAAACGTGTTACGCCGCTCGGTGTTCACAAAACCAAAGAGCCGCATCTGGTCTTCCCGATGGTACAACCATACAAACAGGCGCGCTTCTTCGCCCACAGGAGGCAATCGTTCTATATCGAGGGTGGGGACTGTAATATCCCACTCGATGCCGCCTGAGGAAAGATACAGTACATCGATATGTTTTTCGGTAATTATTCCCCGCAAACTATTGAACATGGCTCCAGTATAGCGGAGAAGCGGGTTATGCGTCTATGAAAATCGGCGTATGGGCACTGCAAAGAGCAGCCCCCAGGGCATCCGCTGCATGATCCGGTTTTGGTATAGTTTCTAGCCCCAGAATAAGCCGTACCAATTCCTGAACCTGTTCTTTTCCGGCGCTTCCCCGGCCGACTACGGCTTGCTTGATTGCCATGGGAGTAAATTCCCGCACCCGGAGTCCCCGCTCTGCCAGGGCCATAGAGACCACCCCACGGGCTTCTGCGACAGGTAAGGCACTGGTGACATTTTTCGCAAAATAGAGGGTTTCTATTGCAGCTTCGGTAGGATTGTATAAATGCAGGAGATCTTTAAATTGGGAATAGATGATAAAGAGCCGCTCGGGCCGTGGAAGGCAGGCTTCTGTTTCGATGCTGCCATGGGCGATATGCAGAATCCGTTGGCCCTGCAGTTCTACCACCCCCCAGCCAGTAGAAGCAAGGCCAGGGTCCACGCCGATAATACGCCGGACCCCGGACTCGGAAATATTACTCTTCTTCGTAATCTTCGGGGACTTCAAGATTATGGTAAACGTTCTGGACGTCGTCGTTTTCTTCGAGCCGGTCAATCATTTTCATGACCTTGCTGGTGGCGTCCTTATCCAAGGTAACCTCCGCATCGGGGATCATGCTGATTTCAGCACTCATAGATTCAAAATTTTTGGCATTCAAGGCGTTTAGAACCGCTTCGAAATCTTCCGGAGTGGTAGTTACCTCGATAATACCGTCGGAGGAGGTTACATCTTCTGCACCGCCTTCGAGGGCTGCTTCCATAATCTGATCTTCGGTATATTTTTCACCGTCAAAAGTAATAATACCCTTGCGCTTAAAGAGCCGGGAAACAGCGCCTGCGGTGGCAAGTGAACCACCAGCCTTGTTCAGGATGTTCCGGACATCCGCAGCAGCCCGGTTTTTATTGTCAGTAAGCACTTCGATAAGCACTGCCACACCACCGGGAGCATAGGCTTCGTAGGTCAGTTCCTCGTAGTTTACCCCTTCCAGTTCACCGGTACCCTTCTTAATAGCCCGTTCAACGTTGTCCTTGGGCATGTTGGCGGCTTTGGCTTTAAGAATAGCGGTACGGAGCCGGGGATTGGCATCGGGATCACCGCCTCCCATGCGGGCTGCGATGGAAATTTCTTTGATTAACTTAGTAAACATCTGGCCGCGCTTTGCATCGGCGGCACCCTTCTTGTGTTTTATGGTGGCCCATTTACTGTGACCGGACATGATAACTCCTTATTTCGGGGGGGATGTAACGATGTATAGTGATATCACAGGGGAGAAAATATTGTCAACCGTCCCGTATTTTGCGGTTCATTGCAAAATAACGGAACGGTCTTGCATAAAACACAGAGGTTTAGATAGCGTCGAATTTACCTTTCTGTACGGCCTTTTCAATAGATTCGGTCATAACCCGTTCATACCATTCATAATTAAAGGGATGCTTGGTCCTGACAATGGGTTTTAAGACAAGTTCTAGCTGATCCTTGCAGGGCTCGCAAAGATCCCGATCCTTGATATGAAAATAATTCCGATCCTTGACGGGGTTCTGAATAGCGCGTTTGCATACATCGCACACAAGGGTCTTCATGGCAAACTCCTTCTTATCAAATTACCTAGCTGCTGGATAATCTCGAAGACCACCAGCAAATTCAATTATAAAATAATACTCTATTGCATGAAAAATACAAGTATGGAATGATGGAAATATGAATGATTTCGCCTTTTTACCTCTCCAGCCCCTGATCATTGCTGAATTAGGTACCGGTCATGGCGGGGATATCGGTAAAGCAAAAGAACTGGTTCAGGCTGCATTGGAAGCCGGTGCAGACTGCATAAAATTTCAGCTTGTCTATGCCGACGAGATACTACACCCCAATACAGGAATTGTACCCCTTCCCGGTGGTAACATTAGGCTCTATGATCGGTTTAAGCAGCTCGAAGTTCCCCTTTCATTCTATGAGGAACTAAAAGGATACATCGAAGACAAAGGGAAACTCTTTCTCTGTACCCCCTTCGGCCTTCGCAGCGCCCGGGAGCTTGCATCGCTCAACATAGGGTTGATGAAAATCGCTTCGCCAGAGCTTAACCATATACCCCTTTTAGAAACCGTTGCATCCTTAAAGCTGCCCACTATACTTTCGAGTGGTGTCTCCCTTTTAGCGGACATAGAACTTGCCCTTTCCTATTTTTCTGAACAGGTCCCGATCTGTCTCCTTCACTGTGTTACCGCCTATCCAGCTCCAGAAGCAGACTACAACGTGCGACTTCTGGAAAATCTTCGGCGTATTTTTGGCATACCCCTCGGGGTAAGCGACCATAGTATGGATCCAGTTTTGGTACCATCTCTCGCAACCCTTTTCGGCGCCAGTGTTATTGAAAAGCATTTTTGTATCTCCCGCACAGACCCTGGTCTCGATGATCCCATAGCTCTACCACCCGAAGACTTTGCCCGTATGGTACACTCAGTCCGGGAGGTACAGAAACGAATCCATGATCGGCTCATCGATTGGATGGGAACACCGCTCATCAATGCGCTTCAGTATCAAAGCATAGCCATGTTTCTGGAGAGCCCGGAATATCTTGAAGCACAACAGGATATTCTGAGGGAATATAAAACCGCCTTTGGGGCTGAACGTATTGACGCAATTCTTGGAGATGGTATCAAACGGCTTGCGCCATCTGAAAAGGCAAATTATGATAGAACCAACAGATCTATTCACGCGGTACGGACTATTCCCGCAGGAACCGTTATCGGCGAAGCAGATGTGGCAATTCTCAGGACCGAAAAGGTACTGCGGCCCGGACTGCACCCCCGCTGGCTATCCCATGTCATTGGTCGAACAGCCAGGACAGACATCCCTGCGGGGGAAGGAATCCGTTTTGACGATTTATAGGAGAATAATACTTCATGAATATTCCAACAGGAGCCGCCCAATATCTTGCCCGTTTTGCTGACCAGCAGGTGAGCTGCAGCCAGTATGCCCTGCAAAAACTTGGTGTAGAAAAGACCGGTTCGTTCATCAAGATTGATGAATATACCATTCTGTGTGCCCCCTTTCAGCTCGGTTTTAAGCGGGGCATCTTTCTTGCATCCCTTTCCAAACAGGAAATGACCTTTTTTCAGCGGTATTTGAATGGAATAGTTGGTGTTTCCATGACCTTTGTACAGCCAAATCGTAAAGAGCCCTTAAAGCTTTTTATCCGGGGCAGTCTGGCAGCGATTGGTCCCATGAAGGGCAAGGATAATGTGGGGCTCCTCGTCGTGGATTATAAAAACTCTCCCGATGACTATGTGGTCATTCTGGGAACACACCTTGAATACATGGAACTCCTGAGGACTAAATGGGAGGACTACGGCAAAACGGTAATAAAAATGACCCCCAACACAGCTCAGACTATGGGATACAATATGTATGCCACCATTACAGAGCCCAATAAGGGAGGAAGCAGAATACAGCTGTTCGGCCTCAGTTCACAGAAAATTGAACACTTGGAATCGATGAACAGTACTGAACGGCCTGCGGGTACTGCGGTGGCCTACCAGCTCTATTTTCGCAAGTATCGCATCGCTGTGGGAGGTACCATAGAAAGTGCTACCCGGCTTCCCACGGGCATTGTAAAAACCCAGGCGAACCTTGCCTTTAGCCCCGAGCTGGTGGAAATATTGGACGATTACCACTTTGCAGAGCGGGCAAAACGGCTTAACAGTGCTCAGCAATAAGTTTGAGTCCCCGGAGTGTCAGGTCCTTATCAACATAATTAAACACCTTAGTAAGCGGAGCGATGACATCACAGAGACCGCCCGTGGCGATGACTTTAAGGTCCGTTTCCATATCGTCCCGTATACGGGCAATCATATATTCCACCAGCCCTGTATACCCATAGACGACACCGGCCTGGATGGCATGAAGGGTGTTTTTTCCGTAAGGAGCGGGGGGGACCGCAAGCTGGACATAGGGGAGCTGGGCTGTATCCCGAGAAAGAGCATTGACCGCAGTTCCGAGTCCGGGAGCAATGGCGACCCCCTGCATGGTGCCTTGGGCATCCACAATGGTAAAAGTTAGGGCGGTACCAAAGTCCACCACGACACAGGCACCTTTGCAGGTTGTAAAGGCAGCCATAGCATCTGCGACAAGGTCAGCCCCTACTTCGTAGGGATTCACCACATGGATGGGGAGCTTTTCGTATATTCCGGGGCCGACCACCACCGGCGTTTGGCCGGTAAAGCGCTCTACCATGGTAATCATAGGATCGGTAAGTGATGGAACTACCGACGAAAGACATACTTTTCTGAGTTTTTTAGGATCTAAATCCTTGTCCTGGAACAGAGAACGAAAGAGGGTTCCGTATTCGTCTTCTGTTTTTTTTGCCACCGTATGGAGACGCCAGCTAAATAGTAGGGTATCTCCTTTCCAGACACCGGCGACGATATTAGAATTACCTACATCAATGGTTAAAAGCATACTGGTTCCTCGTAAAAGACCTTGCAATGGCTGGTTGAGTATGGCATTATGCTGGCATATTTATAGATTTGGAGCAATACCATGGCCCCACTTATTGAACCCCGGGTCCTTAAGGGCTTTCGGGATTTTTTGCCCGCTGCTGAAATTGAACGGCGGGAACTCACTGAACAGATAGAAACTTCGTTTCGATCCTTCGGCTTTGTCCCTATTGATACCCCTGCCCTTGAATATACCGAAATTTTGCTTGGCAAGGGGGGCGGTGAAACGGAAAAACAGGTGTACCGGTTCCGGGACCACGGAGACCGGGATGTGGCCCTGCGCTTTGATCTCACGGTTCCCTTTGCCCGCTTTATGGCAGAACACCGATCCGAGCTTCCCTTACCTTTTAAGCGCTATCATATTGCTAAGGTCTGGCGGGGTGAAAACACCCAGCGCGGTCGTTACCGTGAGTTTACTCAGTGCGATTTTGATATTGTTGGAAGCGAAAGCGCCGGTGCAGATTTTGAGATACTCCTCATGATGCGGGAGACGCTGCGCTCTATTGGGGTTGGTGACGTAACAATTAGAATGAATCACCGCGGTGTATTTAACCGTTTTCTGAGACGCCTCGGTATAGAAGATAAATCAGTCGAAATCCTACGCACGGTGGATAAGCTTTCAAAGATTGGTATGGAGTCTACTTTTTTACAACTTTCAGAGCTCATTGGTCCGGAAAAAGCGCAAAATGTATTAAATTATATACAACCTCACAATACTTATAAAGAAACTCTCGCGGCAATAACGGAAGCCGCAGGCGGTCCTGGACCTGATACGGAACGGCTTGAGACCCTGCACCGTTTTATGGAAGATGCGGGTATTGCGGATATCTTCGTTCTTGACCCTTCTATTACCCGAGGATTGGATTACTATACCGGCGTTGTTTATGAGACGTTCCTTAATGATTTGCCAGATATCGGTTCTGTTTGTTCAGGTGGCCGCTATGACAATTTGGCAGCTCTATATTCAAAAGAGCAGCTCCCCGGTGTGGGCGCTTCCATAGGGCTTGACCGGCTCATTGCGGCCCTCGAAGCCCTGGGCCGCACAAAAAAAGCACTTGGGTACGCTCAAGTTGCGATTGCCTGTACCGATGAAAGCCTGGGGGGACATTACCAGCGGCTTGCTTCCCAGCTTCGCTGTGCGGGCGTTTCTTGTGAGGTTTTTACCGAGGCAAAAAAAATTACCCAGCAGTACGCTTTGGCCGAAAAAAAAGGCGCCCGCTGGGTTATCATATGCCCAGAGGACGCCTTTACTCATGAACCGCTTCGGCTTACCCTTCGGGAGCTTACAAGCCGAAGGGATACAGAAGGATTAGCCGTAGAAGAGCTTATCAGGATTGTGAAGGGGTAAAACGGCGGTATACATTCTCTAACAAAGTACAGGAGTTCTCTATGGTCCAGCGCTGCCCCTGGGCCAGCGCTTCCTGCCGCTTTTGTTCAAGCAGGGACGGGTTCTTAAGCAACAAGAGAATTTTTTCTGCCACAGACTCGGCATTATTTTCAGCTAAAAGGCCGCCCCGCTCTCCTTCCATAACTTCTGCGGTTCCCATTTCGTTTACACCCACCACTGGAGTTCCGCAGAGCATGGATTCTATTGTTACGAGCCCCTGAGTTTCAGTAACCGAAGGGAAGGTAAAAATTGTTGCAATTGAATAATAAAGCGGAAGTTCCGTTCTAGGTACGTAACCAGTAAAATGGACGTGATTTTGGATGCCCGCATTTTGAGCTTTATGCCGCAATTCTTCCCGAACTGGGCCATCTCCAATAAAAATCAGATTTGCTTCAGATATCTCCTGCAAAACTTTTATAAAAGCATCCATTAAAAGCAACACATTTTTTTCATAGCCAAGCCGACCCGCAAAAAGCAATATTGGACCAGAAGATAGAGCCGGGAACCGTTGTGCAATCTTAGCGCGGAATTCCGACGCTTCTTGCAGACGGGGATAAAACAAACTATTGTCTACACCGTTGGGGATGCAAACGATTTCCCGTTGCACTCCATAACGACGAAGGACTGCTTCGATCTGACGCGATGGAACAATAACAACTGTATCGCGGTTATACACTTGCCGCATTAGTATACGAGCAATTGTTTTTCCTAAAAAAGGTGGTAAAAAATGGAGATAATTGCTAATATACATTTCCCAGTGGGTATGACAGGTAGAAATAATAGGAAACCCCCGGTGATGACAATAGCGACGCCCCATCTGACCGATAGAAAACTCAGTTTGTATATGTACCACGTCAGGTTTAAAAGCATCGAGCTCGCGGAAAACCTCAGGCTCATACCAAAGTTTTGCAAGCCTATCTTCTTTGGATACCACTGCGGGCAGACTCGGAATTCGGAGGGTAGGTACTGGTTCCTCCAGGGCCATCACATCCAGTTCTGGATAGGAGGGACAGACAATAAGTAACTTGTGACCCCGTTTTACAAGGTTCTTGGCAAATTCATCCATCGAGGAAACCACCCCATTTACTCTGGGGCGGTATGCATCAGAAACAAAGACTATGTTCAAAAAACACCTCTTACCGTTTTTCGTAATTCTTTTCTATCCAGGTGCGGTACTCGCCGGAACGGACGTGGTGTACCCAGTTAGGATTATCGAGGTACCAGCGAACGGTTTTGCGGAGCCCCTGTTCAAAGCTAACAGACTGCATCCATCCGAGTTCAGACTTGAGCTTGGTGCAGTCTATGGCGTAACGGCGGTCGTAAATTAAGATCTAAATTGAGAAAAATAATTTCAATTCATTGCAGAGTTAATTTTTTGAATAATTGTTTCCTTTTGAAATTTATTTTGAATCTTTTTTATATTTTGTATCCATTTCTCATATTTATGATCACTTGGTGATGGCAATTGACAAATTTTTTTAAAAATATCCCTTTCATTTACATGACAACTTATACCGATGTCATTTTCAAATACTAATCTTGATATTTCTCCTTCAGTTATTGCTACTATAGGTTTTCCTGCAGCTAAATAAGTTTGAAATTTTGCTGGAATTGTTAAACTAATTAATTTATTACTAGAAAGTGATAGTAAAGAATAATCACATTGCTTTATACAACTTAGAACTTGATTTTGCGGTATCCTATCATAAAAAATGATATTCTTTACACAAAGACTTTCAACTAATTGTTCATACTCTTTTCGCTTATTACCATCTCCTAAAATATATAAAACAAATTGTTCATGATTCAAACTAGCAAATGCTTTTATTACAACATCAAGCGCTTGCATACTTCCAATATTACCTGTAAAAATAAATTTCATTCTAGTATCATTAATAACCAAAGATGTTTGTTTTGAATTTATTACTTCATCTGGAACCCATTGGGGAATAAATTCAATATTTTTTCCTTTAACATATGGTTTAAGTCTCTTAATAAAACCGGGGCTACTAACAAAAATATTATCACAATACTTATAAATTATTTTAACAAATTGTTTTAATAAGAATGCAAATAAACCTTTTTGAGGAAATCCATATGCAAAAACTGCATCAGGCCATACATCCTGTGTCCATATTGTTATCTTTAATTTTCGAAAAATCTTTATAGGAATTATAGCCAAAGCTTGAGTTAAAGGACCTGTATGATAAACAAATATTTCATCAACATTTTTAGATTGAATAAAAGCATAAATTACTTCCCGGATCATAAACAGAAAATAGTTTAGCATTTTAAAAAATATATTTTTGCTATAACCAATAACTGTAGGGAATCTTATTATCCGAACATTATTTATAATTTCTGTAGTTTTTTTATTTTTATAACCATAATAAATTTTATCACCAGGATATGAAGGTATTTGAGTAGTTACAACAACATATTTTCCCTGTTTTACCCATGTTTCAGCAAGATCGGTTATAAGGAATGGTTCCGGAGCATATCGCTCTGTTATTATTAATATTCTTTTATTTTTTCCAGACATTTCTATTTACATAATCAATATAACTTATAATTATTCTAACAACTTTTTCAGAAACATTTGGCATTGTATAATCATTTATTTCTCTAAAAGTACGATCAGAACCTCTTGTTTGCTTCATAGCTATCGCAGCTGCTTCAATAATCCTTTCTGGGTTTAAACCAGTCATGATTACTGAAGCTTCTTCCATACCCTCTGGTCGTTCATGAGCTTCTCGAATATTTAATGCTGGAAAATTAAGTATTGAAGATTCCTCAGTTATTGTACCCGAATCAGAGAGTACAAGCTTTGCATTAATTTGCAAATTTACATATTCAGTAAAAGACATAGGTTTTTGCGTTTTTATTAAGTTATTTAATTTAATATTATATTGCTCTAATTTCTTTCTTGTACGCGGATGTGTAGACACTATAATAGGCAACTTATATATATCTGCAATGTTATTTAAACTGTTTGCAAATTTTTTTAATTGATCTTCAAAATCAACATTCTCTTCACGATGACAACTTACAAGAAAAAAAGACTCCCTTTCAAGATTATGCTTAGTCAAAGCATCAGATGCTTTAATTTTAGGCATATAATATTGCAATACTTCATACATTGGAGAACCTGTTTTAATAATTCTATCAGCAGAGATGCCTTCAAATAATAAATAATCTCTAGCAATAGACGAATATGGCATATTAATGTCAGCAATATGATCAACAATTTTCCTATTAATCTCTTCTGGAACTCTTTGATCAAAACAACGGTTACCTGCTTCCATATGAAAAATTGGTATTTTTCGTCGCTTAGCAGGTAGTGCTGCTAGACATGAATTTGTATCTCCAAGCACTAATAAAGCATCTGGCTTGACTTCTGCTAACAATCTATCAGCTTTTTCGATTATAGTACCGATTGTCTGCATTGCTGTCTCACCAGCCGCATCTAAAAAGTAGTCTGGTTTTCTTAACTCTAAATCATCGAAAAAAATCTTATTAAGCTCATAATCATAATTTTGACCTGTATGTACTAGAATGTGTTCTACATACTCATCAAGCTTCGCCATTACTCGCGATAGACGAATAATTTCAGGTCGTGTACCTACAATTGTTATTACTCTTGTTTTTTTCATTAACTAAACCTCGCTGTAATATGTGTCTGGATTATTTGGATTATAAACTTCATTTGCCCAGAATAAAGTAATTAAATCAGTTTTTCCAATATTTGTAATGTTATGCGTCCATCCAGGTGGTATGTCGATTATTTTACACTCATATCCTTCAACATAAATTTCATTAATCTCACCTGTAACCATGTGACGAAGTTTAATAACCGCTGACCCATCAAGTATACAAAATTTTTCTACTTTAGTATCATGATAATGATTTCCTCTAGTAACCCCAGGAAGTGTTCTTGAAACAAATATTTGTCCAGCATATTTTGATTTTATTAGCTCAAATAAATAGCCTCTCTGATCCTCTTTTTTTTCAGCATTATATATTATATCACTAGTATCATAGTATGATAAAAAAGTACTATATAAATATTTTTGTAATTTATCTGAAAAATCAGGTAAATCACCACCTTTTCGTATGTGCAAGCATTGTTGTAATATTTCCGCAAGTCTACCAAGAGTAATGGCATATGTAGGTCCAGGAATAATTGGTTCAGCTTGATATTTTACATTATTTTCAAGATGTTTTATAAGGGTTGAAACTACATCATCAATATAAATAAAATTTATTTCTTTGTCTTTATCAATAATTGTTATAGGTTCATTATGTGTTAAACTATAACAAAATGTGGCGACCACTGAATTATAAAACGGTTTACACCATTTACCAAAAACATTTGGAAGTCTATAAATACAGATTTTATTACCTGTTTCTAGCCAATATTTTTTAATTTCTTCTTCAGCTGTTTTTTTTGAAACACCATAAGGATTATCCAAATCAGCTTGTATTGAAGATGTCATTATAATGGGAGGTGGATTTTTTATTGTTTTTAGTATTTGTAATATTTGTTTTATTAAACCAACATTACCAGTATTAAAATCTTCAAGATTTTGTGGTCTATTAACTCCCGCAAGATGAAATACGACATCAGCTATAGCTAATGATTTTTCTAATTTTTCATATGTATCATCTTTATCGTATTCAATAACTGATATAGATTTCTGACGTTTAAGGGCTAAAATTAGATTTTTACCAATAAAACCTTTGGCCCCAGTAACAATTATATTTTTCATACTCCTTCATCCTCTTTGTCTTCAAGAGCCATTTTTACATAATCAAGATTTAATAACATTTTTTTCAACTCATCTTTTGTTAACCGATAAGTATTATGGGAATTATATTCATCAACTTGTTCAGCTTTTTTATCACCTCTATCGATATATAGATGATAATTCAAATCTCTTGTATCTGCTGGTACACGATAATAATTACCCATATCAATTGCTTTAACTGCTTCCTCTTTTGCTAGTAATGTTTCATATAATTTCTCACCATGTCTGGTCCCAATTATTTTAATTTCGCTTTTACCATTAAAGATTTCCTTTAATACTTCAGCTAGATCATGTATTGTAGCAGCTGGTGCTTTTTGAACAAATATATCTCCTTGTTCAGCATTATTAAATGCAAATAAAACCAATTCGACTGCCTGTGGTAATGACATCATAAATCTTGTCATATTTGGATTTGTGATAGTTAAAGGCAAACCTGCTTTAAGTTGTTTTATAAATAATGGTATAACTGATCCTCTTGAGGCCATAACATTGCCATAGCGTGTTCCTGCTAATAATGGTTGATCTTTTGTAAGATTTCTTGATTTTGCAATCATAACTTTTTCCATTAATGCTTTTGACATACCCATTGCATTGATTGGGTAAACTGCTTTATCAGTTGATAAAACAATGACTTTTTTTACATTACAAGCTATAGCTGCTTCTAATGTATTAGCTGTTCCTACAACATTAGTTTTTACAGCTTCAAGAGGATAAAATTCACAAGATGGAACTTGTTTGAGTGCGGCCGCTGAAAATACAAAATCCACTCCACGCATTGCGGCATGTATTGAGTCATAATCTCTTACATCACCGATATAAAATTTAATTTTGTCATTTTTATATTTATGTCTCATATCATCTTGTTTTTTTTCATCTCTACTAAATATTCGAATTTCACCGATATTGGTGTTAAGAAATCTTTTTAAAACTGCATTCCCAAAAGAACCAGTTCCACCGGTAATAAGTAAGATTTTATCTTTAAACATTTATCTACTCCTTTAAATTTAAAATAAAAAACTTTTCACTTCTTCACTATTTTTTAATTTTGCAATACTTCTTTATTATACTATTTTAAACCTATAAAATACAAAAATTAAATTTTATTGTTCCATTTTTTATTTAGTCTTATACTATCATTAAGCAATAAGAATCCTCCTTTAAAAAATTATTATAAATATTTATATTCTATAATTCTTATACTATTTCTAATCATATTTATATATTCATCATTATCTATTGTATACATAAATATTTTTTTATTTTATAGCAATTTTATGAATATAAAAAATATTTTATTATATAATTTTTTACAATCTTTTATATGTAACTTATATGTTTTAGATTCGTTTAATCTAATATAAAAATATTCGTGATAC
>NZ_JAJUHW010000058.1 GCF_029265695.1 Gracilinema caldarium
AGCAAGACACTCCGCAGCAGGGGCCTTGCCTAGGGGCGCATGGTAGCGAACAAAACGAAAGGAATGGTCCGAAAGAGCGCCGCATTGGTAGGTTGAGTAATTGTCCTGTTCATGGGGGAACACTAGGGGCTGTTCATCAACTTTGGGGCCCAACGGAGCAAGCATGCCCCGAAGGCTTTCTGGAAGCACAGGCAATTGCGGTAGCGCCGGTAGCTTTTGAGGCGACGCATCCGAAGCAGGATCTTCAAGGGGAGCACGGCCCTCCAGGTTCAGGGACCCGCTTGCGCTCTCCGAAAAGAGATAGACTCCGCCAGAAAACCAAATGCCATACATATTGATGATTTCCATTTCCCATCCTCCGCTTTTGTTTGTCTTGATGCAAACATAGCTCGGGTGGCGGGACACAGAATGTCCCTCGTAAAATTGCAAGATTTTTTTTCAATAAAATTTGATAAAAACCGCTTAATAGCTGTGTAGCAGTTAGGTGCTGCGCTCCGCCAGGGTCAACATGGCCCGGAGTTCTTCCTGCCAGCGCTGGCGGAACGATGGAGGCTCTAAGACCTCGCAGAAGCGGCCGCAGCGCAGGGCCCGGCCTAAAAGTTCTGGCCAATCCCGCACCGGCAGCGACAGGTCCACCACCGGCCCCTCTGGCTGCGAAGGTTCATCAACAGAAAGGACTTCCGTAAGAATCTGGTCCGGATGCCAGATCTGGTGCCGGACCGCCCGGGCTGCCCCGCCATAAAAGCGCAGTTTCACCCGTTCCTGGGCCGCGCCCTTAAAAATGCCGTAGGAGGAGTTCAAAAAAGCCTCTATCTCACTATCCGCGGGAATCTCCTGGTTGGGGATGTCCCGGTTACGCTGCACCGACTGGATCCGCCCCATGGCAAAGGTCCTGAGTTCCTTTTTGCCGCAGTCCCAGGCAAGGCTGTACCACTTGCCTCCATAGTTGATGAGCCGTAAGGGAACAATGGTCCGCTGGCTTTCGGTTCCCTGGGACGAAACATAACTGATATCCAGGGCAGACCCTGCGACCAGGGCTTGGCAAAAGGCATAGGTAACCTCATCCCGTATCTGTTCCATGTCGGGAAGTTCGTAGCGGACCTTGGCGATAATACTTTGGTAGGGACCCGAAATTCGTTCTTTAAGCTGGGTGATGAGTTCCTCGGAAACGATGGGCACATAGTTATAGGCATTGAGGATTGATTCCACAAAGGCGACCGCCAATAGGGACTTTTCGTCCGCAAAATCGAATTTGTCCCAGGGTTGGTCGTATTCATATCGTTTGCGGTCCTGCCGGTACACGATGGGGGCACCCCAGCGTTCCCGAAGATACTCGATATCCCGCTTTACCTGACGCTGGCTGACCTCGAAATAGCGGGCGACCTCGGCGCTAGTTACTCCGCCATAATCGCGGATACGGCGATTAATATATAGAAGACGTTCTGACTGGCTCATGGTTTAATGGTAATACGGAAATATTATGCAGGCAATCTATAACTTCTATTGACAAGATATTTCATAATTGCATATATTTGCAACAAAGAGAATGTATTGATACTATATTTTTATATGGGATTGCGTTTGTGTTTTTTTGTATTTCAGCGATCAAGGACAAAAAGAAAACAAAACAAGCTCTCATAAAAGGATTAAAGGCTTTTGAAGGTATTTTACCACAACTTATAGTGGTGCTCATTTTTATTGCAATAGGACTTGCGTTGTTCGATGCAGAAACTATTTCCCGATATCTTGGACCTGCATCTGGGGTATGGGGCGTACTTACATCCGCACTACTGGGGTCTATAACACTGATTCCCGGATTTGTTGCATTTCCAGCTGCTTCAGAATTACTCCATAACGGTGCGGGAGTGCTGCAAATTGCAACATTTGTATCCACATTAATGATGGTTGGCATTGTTACTCTGCCAATAGAAATCTCCTATTTCGGGAAAAAAATAGCAATTATTCGTAATGTACTTGCTCTTTTATTTTCTTTTGTGGCAGCTATATTTGTCGCAACGATGGTTAACCTATGAAAAAAAGCACATTATTTGCTCGATACAAGTTTGCTCTGATTGCTATCATTATATTTATTTTGATTTTAGTTTCTTCTCCTTTTTTAAGACATAAATCAGTATCTATACTTATTCAGCAATCAACAACCATGTTCCTCGTTGTCCCACCCATATTCCTTTTACTTGGTCTTCTAGATGTATGGGTACCCCGGGAATCCTTTATCCGATATATGGGTGAGCGATCAGGATTTACAGGTACACTCATTGCATTTGCTTTAGGATCCGCAGCTGCAGGTCCATTATATGGGGCTTTTCCAGTTGCATCAATTTTGATGAAAAAAGGAGCTAGTTTTTCCAATATTTTGATTTTTATTGGAGCCTGGTCTACTACGAAGATTCCAATGTTACTTTTTGAGATGCATGCGCTTGGAACAAGGTTCGCATTATCTCGTTTGTTTATTGATATTATTGGTATAATCGTAATTGCACTGCTCACAAAATGGTTTATAAAACCATCAGAAGTAGAACAAATATATCTCACCGCTGCTCAGCGGGATTAAATACTACTAATGATAACGGAGGTATTTATGGCGTGTGCTTGTTCAGGTGGTAAGACAAACTTAATTTATGCTTGTTCGGGAGCTGCTAACACCGGATTTTTAGCAGATCAGGTAGCCCGACAACTGATGAAAGAGAATATTGGTTCTATGACCTGTCTGGCAGGGATTGGGGCAAACCTTTCAGGCTTTATTGCCTCAGCCGAAGGAGCAGACCGAAATATAGTTATTGATGGATGCCCGGTAGCCTGTGGTAAAAAACAGTTTGAAGCTCGGGGTATACCCTTTGATCATTTTGTCATGACTAATTACGGTGTAGAAAAAAATAAAACAGCTATTACCGGGGATATCATTGTAGATATTTCTAACAAAGTAGCCTCAGCTATTACGGAGAAGGTGTGCAGCCTTAATTAAATATATAAATTCTAGCCCTTTTAAAATTTTTCCAAGTTTTGAAAGGGCTCCATTGAAATCTTTGATTCGCCGCAGTGATTGCAGCACAGCCGCAAATAATCGCATACTTAAATTTATAATATTAAAAATAATGAACTCCTTTTAATCTCCATTGACAAGTCAGTATGCTGCTATGACAATGCATAATATGCAAATAAACAATACTGATTTAACCTGGTGGAAACAGGGGCCTATTTATCAAATTTATCCCCGCAGTTTTCTGGATACCAATGGTGACGGCGTAGGGGACTTAGAAGGCATTATTCAGAAGCTGGACTACCTTAAGGACCTGGGGATCCGGGGTATTTGGCTTTCGCCCATCTATCCTTCTCCTCTTTTTGATTTTGGCTACGATATTTCCAATTACCATGACATAGATCCGGTCTTTGGTTCCCTTGCAACCTTTAAGCGCCTTGTGACTGAGGCGGACCGGCGCGGGATCGGGATCATTATGGATATGGTACTGAACCACACATCCCACCTGCATCCCTGGTTCATCGAATCCCGAAGCAGCCGGGATAACCCAAAACGGGACTGGTATATCTGGCACGACGGTAAGGCTGGCCTTTTCGGGAGGGGCTACCCCAATAATTGGATGGCCGCATTCGGGGGCCACGCCTGGAAGTGGGACCCAGAAACGGGGCAGTATTACCTGCACCTTTTTACCGAAGAGCAGCCGGACTTAAACTGGCGGAATCCTCAGGTTCAGGAAGCTATGCTCGCGGAAATGCGCTTTTGGCTTGACCTGGGGGTCAAGGGCTTCCGGCTCGATGTCATCAATTACCTTATAAAAGATACCCTATTCCGCAGCAATCCCTACCGTTTTAGACTTACCTATCCGCGCCGGCATGACCTGCAGCACCATCAATACGACCGCAACCAGAGTGAAACTTACGAGATTATCCGCCGGATTAGGTCTCTTATGGACAGTTATGCGGGAACTTCGGAAGCTACCATGCTAGTCGGCGAAGTCTATCCCGATGAAGGGGTCCATGCCCCGGACCTGGCGGCTACCTATATTGGCAGCGGCCAGGACCTGCTTCATCTTGCCTTTGATTTTTCTACTATATATATACAGCTTACTGCGGCAGATCTTTATTCGGTACTGAAAACCTGGTACTCAGTCCTCTCCCCCGGAGCGTGGCCCTGTCATGTACTTTCTAATCACGACCAGTCCCGGTCGGCCAGCCGGCTCTGCGCAGGCCCAGACCAGGAGGCTCAAAAGCGGCTCCTTGCGGCCCTGCTGCTTACCCAGCGGGGAACGCCCTTCCTCTATTATGGAGAAGAAATCGGCATGGAAGACGGCCGTATTGGTCGCAAGGACCTGCAGGATCCCCTGGGGAAAAAATACTATCCCTTCCATCCCGGCCGGGACCGGTCCCGCACCCCCATGCAGTGGGACAATGGCTCCGCAGCGGGCTTTACAAGCGGGAAGCCATGGCTGCCAGTGAATCCTGATTACAAGGAACGCAATGTGGCCTCCCAGGAGCGGGATGGAACTTCGCTGCTCGCCTGGTACCGGGACCTCATCCGGCTGCGGGACAAGGAACCGGCCTTGCGGGAAGGAGCAATCGAGTTTGTAGAATCGGGCCTTGCGGAGAACGTGCTTGCCTATCGCCGTGAAACGGCGATACGCCGTGAAACGGCGATACGCCGCACAGCGGCGATAGGCCGCGGGGAAGCGGCAGATGAAGTGTTGGTAGTGCTCAATGTGTCGGGCCAGACGCGGCCAAACCCGTTCAGGCGGGGCGGCACGGTGCTGCTTTCCACCCATCGGAAGCCCGACAGCCCCATCGAATACGATACCCGCCTCGCCCCCTGGGAGTGTACGGTGTATCGGTGAGATTACCCTACGAGCACCCGGCAGTAGCGTTTTTTGCCAGCCCGGAGAATAAGCTCCCCGTCCCGGATGCGGTTTGTATCGATAAGGGCCGCCACATCGGTGATGGCTTCCAGTTCAGAAGATGCAGCCTGGGACACGAAGGCGCCGCCCTGCTGCACAAGGCGCCGGGCTTCGCTCTTAGAGGGTGCAAGGCCCGCATCAAAGAAGAGGTCTACCACAGGATAGCCGATCTCGAATTTGGCTCTGTCTAGTTCCACCGTGGGCATGGCGCTCTTGTCGCCCCCGCCACCAAAGGCCGCCCGGGCGCCGGCCAGGGCCTTATCGGCCTCTTCTTTTCCGTGAATCAGGGCGGTTACCTCGTAGGCCAGCCGTTCCTTGGCTTCGTTGGGATTTTTTCCCGGCGCAACAAGGGAGCGGATTTCCGCCACCGGCAGGAAGGTAAACATCAATAGGAAGCGCTCTATGTCCGCATCCTGCACGTTCCGCCAATACTGGAAGAAATCATAGGGGCTCGTGATGGCGGGGTCTAAAAAGAGGGCTCCTTTTTCAGTTTTGCCCATTTTTTTGCCGTCCGCGGTGGTCACCAGAGGGAAGGTAAGGCCAAAACATTCGGCCCCTTCGACTCGGCGAATCAGTTCAATGCCCGCCACAATGTTACCCCACTGGTCGTCGCCGCCGATTTGGAGACGGCAGCCGTGGCGCCGGTACAATTCAAGAAAATCATAGCTCTGGAGGAGCTGGTAGTTAAATTCGATGAACGAAAGCCCCGTTTCCATCCGCATCCGGTAGGCTTCAAAGCTGAGCATCCGGTTTACGGAAAAATGCCGGCCGATATCCCGGAGAAAATCGATATAATTCAGGTCCGCAAGCCAGTTTTTATTGTTGTCTGTGAGGGCATGCTTTCCGTCAAAGCCGCCGAGAAAGCGGTTCAGCTGGGCGCTGATGGAGGCCGCATTGGCATCGAGCTGTTCATAGGAAAGCATTTTACGCATTTCTGTCTTGCCCGAAGGGTCCCCGATCCGGGCGGTGCCGCCGCCGATAAGGGCTATACCCCGGTGCCCCGCGGCGAGCATGTGCTTAAAGGCAAAAAAAGGAACCATGTGCCCGATATGCAGACTTGGACCAGTGGGATCGGTTCCCACATAAAAGGTAATGGGGCCCTCGTCCATGGCTTTGGAAAGGCCTTCTACATCGGTACATTGCTGAAAAAAGCCCCGCTCTTTTAAGGTTTCAAGTGCTGCATTCATGTGTGTCCATCCTGAAAAAGTAATGTGGTTTTTTAGTATACTGAAAGCCCCCACGCGGAGCAAGGGAGAGGGATAAAAACAGGTAGGGTTGAGAGCAGCCCCAATTTACTTATGGGCAGATCCATGAAAAATCCGGGAACACCGCGCTTTTTACCGTTTCGCCCTTCCGGTACTCCTGCAGAGGGCCGAAGCGGCCGTCTTTAAGAATATATTGATAAACAAAACCCGTATCGGAGTGAATAATCCAGTATTCCCGAACCCCGGCCCGTTTGTAGAGATCCCGTTTTATACCGAAGTCCTTGTGAGCCGTACTTTCTGAAAGCACCTCAGCTACAAAATCCGGCGCACCATGAATACCGTATTCCTGTATTTTGCTTGTATCGCAGAGGGCAAACACATCGGGCTCTACAACAGTGTCCCCCGTTTCGGCATCCTCTTCTAAAAACACATCCAGAGGAGCCATATACACTTTGCAGGGTTTACCTTCTAAATAGTTTCCCAATTTACAGGCTAAATCAAATGCTTTTTCCTGGTGAGGGACCCGTGGCGCGGGACTCATATTGTAGGCGATTCCGGAGATAAGTTCCCACCGCTCGTTGGGCGGCCAGGACTTCCAGTCAGCAATAGTAAAGCGATTTTTATCACTCATAATAAGGACAGTAGTTGATGTTCCGCTGAACCAGAATACCCCGTCGGCCTGTATGGCCCGCCTCAAGGCGGCGTGTAAAGGTTTCGTAGGCTGCGCGCTGCTTGCCGTTCCAGGCGGTTTCTGCTATCGCAATGAGCCGGGGGAACAACATAAACTCAAGGCGGCGGCCGTCCCTGATATATTCACTCCACGCATTAGCCTGAATCCCGAGGAAGCCGCTCGGTGCAGAGGTACCTAGGTCCGCAAAGGGGTCATACTCGTAAACCCGGCGGAGACTTGCCGCATCGGGACTGCGGTAGGCAAGCCCCGGCGTTTGGCTGCGGTCATCGGTCTGAACGAAATCCAGATAATAGGGAAAGAAGGGACTCCTGATGAGCAAACGGCCCTGCGCTAGGGCTTTGAGGGACTGTTCTGTAAGCCAGGTCCGCCAATGCACCACATGGGCCTTGTTCGGCAGAGATGAATCCAGTACTTCGTCCCAGCCAAAGACTATCTTTCCCTTCTTAGCTAAATGGTCTGCTACGGCGGCCACAAAATGGCCATGCAGGTCTATCCAGTCTTTCAGTCCCAGCTCTGCCTTTTTGGCAGCGCATTTCGGGCACTGCTCCCAGCGGGTCGTCGGAACCTCATCACCCCCGATATGCACATAGGGCCCGGGGAAAAGCTCGCAGACCTCGTCCCAGGCTTTCAGGGTAAAGGCGAGACCCGCAGGGTTACCCATACAGAGCACATCTTCCGAAATGCCCCACTCGGTCCTGACCTGGTGCGGTCCAGGGGTGCAGGCAAATTCGGGGTGGCCCGCTAACACAGCCTGCACATGGCCGGGAAGGTCCAATTCGGGGACTACGGTAATACCCCGGTCCGCTGCATAGGCCACCAGGTCACGGACATCCTCCTGGGTATAAAAACCATTCCGGTTCGGGTCTCCGCCGGGCCTCGTGCTGCCAGAACCAGTTGCTTCGGGCAGGGTAAGGAGTTCGAGCCGCCAGCCCTGGTCATCCGTGAGGTGCCAATGGAAACGATTTAGTTTGTAGAGCCAGGCCATGCTCAAGGTTTTTTTGAGTTCCGCAAGGGACATAAAATGGCGGGCGCTGTCCACCATAAGGCCCCGCCAGGAAAGTTCTGGCCAATCGAGTATCCTGCAGGACGGAAGCCTAAAGCGCCAGCCATCCCAGCCCAGGTACAATAGCTGCATGAGGGTGGCGCAGGCGGCCGCGGCTGCTTCGGCTGCGGTCGCTGCGGTCACCGGTATAGCTGCCGGTGCCGATACCACTGGGGCGGTGGCCGCCATAGCTTCGGCCGCCTCAGCAGGGCTGGAACGGAAAATAAGCATTTCAATGCCCCCAGGCGAGATCTCAAGGAGATATGCACCATTTTGGCTGGGGACAGCGAAAGACGCTGCGGTAAGCCGGTTCTGCCAAGTATCCGCATCGGCCCAGCGAAGACGTACCGATACAGTCGGGGCGGCTTCCCTCCTGAAATTAGCTCCCCACAGGGGTGTCTCATCATGGGTTTGTTTTTCAAAGTATTCAAACTCCTCGGCGGAGCTTTGAGGGCTCAGTACGGTCTCGCCGAAGGATGAAAGAATTTCGTCCCGAAGAGAGCGCATCTGAGGGAGAAAATCGCCATCACCATCCAGAGTAAGGGTTGCAGCATAAAAAAGGGAACCGGAAACGATAGCATGCTTCGGCGCTGGAATAAGGGTTTCAAGGGGGTTAAGGGTGTTCATCAATATTACCTTAAAAAATCTTCCCGCTGGGGACAAAATACATCAAGGGCCCGGAATTCGGTGAGGGCCACCACGCCATGAACAACATGGGGAGCCACATAGATCGAATCGCCCTGAGCGATCCGCCGGGTCTCGTCCCCTAAGGTAAAATCGGCTTCCCCTTCCAGCACATACACAATCTGCTCATGGGGGTGGCTATGGAGAGCCCCAACCCCGCCGGGGGCAAAATGCATTTCCGAGGCCATCAAACTGCCCCCACGGGCCTTGATAGTCCGTTCCGACTTTTCATCAAGCCGCAGAGCTTTAAGATCCTTGTTAAAAAAGAACATGGCAACCTCCACGCTAAGACAGAAACAGCAGGGTAAGGCCCAGCACCGCAAAGAGTGCACCCAGGACCTCCCGAAGCGTAAGCTTTTCTTTGTACAAAATAACCGATGGGAACACGATAAGAATCGGTGTAAGCCCCATAAGGGTGGCTGCAATCCCCGTATTGGCCCGCTGGACCGCAAAGAGCCCCAGGCTTACCCCAAGAAAGGGTCCGAAGAAGGCACCCAGACTGAGGGCTTTTAGGGCGGGCCTGTTGGCAATTGCCCGCACCGGCTCGGCCAGTTTCCCAAGCACCGCCGCCATCACCAGAAAGCCCAAAAAACCGGCTATCACCCGGATTTCGGTAGCCCGTAGGGGGTCATAGTGAGGTGCACCGATTTTAGACAGGATAAGGCCGCCACTCTGCCCGAGGGCGCCAAAGAAAGCAAAAAGAGTTCCCCTGATACGGTGGTGATGCGGTTTCCGCTCACCATTCTCTGGCATTTCCTGGGGCTTGTCTTTAGCCTTCCCTAAAATGACCCACGCAATGGCAGAGACGACCACCAGCATGCCAATAATACCCCGCGGGCCGATCCGTTCCCCTAAAAAGAGGAAACCCAGCAAGGCTGTGATTAAGGGAGAAGAAACAAAGATAATCTGGGCAGTCCGAGCGCCAATATCAATATAGGATTGGAATAAGAAAATATCCCCAAAGACAAACCCCACCAGGCCCGACAATGTGAGCCAAAACCAAACGGTGGCTCCCGCATCCAGGGGTATAGCCTGTCCATGGAGTACCAGATTGATGGTCATAAAAATGATGAGTGCCACAAAAAGCCTGAGTATATTCAGGGCTAAAGAACCGATCCGTTTTGCCGCGTATTCAAAGGCAAGGGCCGTTACGGTCCAGCAAAGGGAAGTCCCTAGGGCGGCGAGTTCGCCTGAATAGTTTGTAAATATGGTGAACATACCCCTTTGTATCACAGCAGGGCCTGCCGCCGCAAGACCGGCGGGTTAACTCTAAGCCTTGCTGAGTACAAGAAGAAGGTCTGTTAATCTTCTATTATAAACAACACCGTATCAGCCTGGCTGTCGCCTCTGATCGTATCCTGTCCTGCTCCAACCTGGGCAAGATACGCGAATTCTCTAACTTGGCTGCTGTCTATAGCACTTGCTTTTTCAAATGCCTGCTTAGCTTGGGCAAAATCTTTCATTCCTGTATAGGTCTTTGAAAGACTAATAAGTACTTTTTGAGCCGTAAGACTGTCCTGTTTTCCCTGCTTAACAAGTGAATTGTATGCTCCCTGATATTGGATGACAGCTTTTCGGTAATCCCGCTGCAAATATGCAATATTGCCCAGATTAACCTGAACACTCACTGAATTAGGGTCTATTTTCATGACCCGGTTAAAAGCAGTCTCGGCTTCCTTTAGACGGCCGAATTTAGCATAAGCGACACCCAGATAAGTCCAATCCTGTTTATTATTGCTTTTATTTGCTAAATCTGCGAGGGGCTGAAGAATACCATCGGCAACACGGGATATTTCTGTCTTATATAGAGCAGCGAGGGATTCCTGACTTCCGTATTGCAATCCCAGATCCGACTCACGCAGGGCAACCGGCCTAAATAGTTTCTGAGCATCGGCGGTCCGATAAAAAGCCCGTTTATTTTGGTCTTTTTCATAAAGGTTCCACAGTTCAGCCCCTTTTATCCAAGCATCGTAAAAAGACTGCTTACCGATTAAAGTAACTTCCACTGGAATCCACAAGGTGTCGCTTACGGTAAGAAACATACTTCTGTCAGGATGGAGTTCTCGGTAATCTCTACTTTTAACTTTTGTATTAAAAATAGCATAGATATGGCCAGGTACGGTAATAAAGCCAGTTTCTATACCCGCAGATTCGAGCAGACTTGCATACAACACCGTTAGATCATCACAGTCACCGGTTCCCCGCCGCAGTGTATCTCTGCCGAGGCTTACCGAATCGAGTACTGACTGTTTTTCCTGGGCTTTTACAAAAGGAGATATTGGATCTGATTGATAGATAAGCCCTAGTTTAACCAAGGCAGCATATATTTGAGCTGCAGTTTGCAGATTTTCATTAAATTGAGCTATAGCCTCACTTTTCAAAGACTGCCGCACAAAGGATAAATAATTACGCAGTGCAGAATCGGAAGGAGTGATAAATGCCCCAACCTTCCGGTCATCATCCCAGATAATACTTGTCTTATCATACAATTCATAGGCAAGAGGGAATCTCTGTTCCACTGCCCGGCCCTTGTAGCGGTAGCTTACAAGAAGTTCCCCAGTAAGCGGTGTAATACCTTCAGTTTTAAATATTTCTTGGTTAAAGGAGGCGATCAAATTAATGAAAACAGCGGATTTTCCAGGGACCCGATCTATCATCGCCAGCGGGGTTGGGGCATCCATAAAGCCACTCTGAAAAAATGATACTTCTACATTCTGCAGTTCTAAACGGTCCTCATTTACCAGTTCAATAATCCCAAAAGGTTGATTAGCATAGTAGCTTTGCATGGCTGCAAAGAGATTGGGCATTTTCCCTGAACCGATCCTAAATGCCCGCACCGAAGCCGCCGTACTGTCAGGATCCTGACCAAAACGATAGGCTACACCAAAGCCGAACCCCACCGAAAAACCGTTAAATTCTGTGAGGGGGCCTAGGCTTTGGCTATATCGAATTGTGGGCCTTAGATCTACCGAATAGTTATAAGAGGGAATTAAACTTATCCGTAGTTCCCCCTGTGCGAATATAAGGGGAGAACCGACAACACCTGCTGGATCCAGGTTCTGGAAATAGGTATAACCAAAACCAGCAGCAGCACCTGTTCCAAGCTCAAAGTTCTTAGAAAACCTTGTTATTAAGAGAAATCCTGCCAGACCACTCCAAACAGAATGATCCCAAAAACCAGTACCGGTGCTGCCATTCTGGGTTACCGAAATCTGAGACACTCCAAAAAGAGTTTGCACAACTGGATTGAATGGAATAGGGACTCGAAGCTCCGACCCTAGGGAACGGAATACAAAATCCGACGGAAAACCCGACAGAGCTTGCAGTCCTATATAATCTACGCCCACAGAAAGAGGGAACCGATACAATTCATTAAAATTAATAGAAGAATTCTGTTGGGCTGAGATAGGCGCCGTCATCCATACCACAAAGGTCAATGCCAGATTATATAACCACTTTTTCATAACATTCTCCTGTACGGAAAACCGCTATGGCACCAGATTCAAAACAAACAGCTTACCATTCCCATCCAGAGCATAGAGCTGTTTTTTGTACAGAGTAATTTGGATCGGAGCAAAACCATCTGCGATAAACGTACCAACTTTGATGGGGCTGTAAGGATTAGATATATCCCATATGTCGAGCCCCAAAGCTCCCCGAGCAACATAGGCATAGTTTCCGCGGAGCTTTACATCATAGGCGCCTCCGCCACTTGGGCTGGAAGGCCAAATACGAGACTGACCACCGGTCCAAGAACGAACATTGGTTGCATCATAAATAAGCAGACCATTTACCGAATCGGCAACGAGCACCAAGCTTTCATTGGCAGCTACTGCAGCAGCTGATCCGCCCGCAGGCAATACACCATACCCATTTAATACAATAGGGAAACCGGGAGAACGGATATCGACAATTTTAAGTCCCGCTGCCTCATTTGCTAAGAAAGCCAAATTATCTTGGATAGCAATACTCCGAATTTCGGTTGTTGATCCCACAGGGGTTGTGGTTTGTACGGAACCAATCACACTTAAGGAGTTGTCATAAGAAAGATCGATCACATTCAGGTAAGAAGCCGAAGTACCGACCAGGGCGATGTTTCCGCTAACTGCAACCGACCAAGCATAGGATCCTGGGAGATTAACATAAGTGCCCACAGGCTGAGGATGTGCCATATCAGCCACATTCCAAAAGGTAACCCCAGACCGTTCTGCAGCTACAATCATGTAGTTTCCAGCCGCAGCAAAGGCATAATTTGAATAGTTAGGAGATACAGGATCACGTTTTGTCACCGCTAGAGGATTAGTTATATCAAACAACACCGGGTAAGAATCATAATAACCGCCGGTCTCATACCGTTCTCC
>NZ_JAJUHW010000032.1 GCF_029265695.1 Gracilinema caldarium
ACCGACGGAAACAGAAAGCCCTGAAACACTGGAAGCCTTTGCCCAGGCCCTCCTCAGCATCGCCGAAGAAGCCAGAGAAAACCCGGAGCTGATAAAATCGGCTCCCCACAACACACCGGTCGGCAGGCTCGACGAAACCGCTGCGGCCCGAAAACCGGTACTCTGCTACCGGGGCTGAGCCTGTTCAATAGCAAGGAGCCGTTCCTTGCGCCACAGGCCCCCCGCATAGCCGCCGAGCCTGCCTCCGGCGGCTAGGACCCGGTGGCAGGGAACAAGTAGAGGTAAAGGATTGGCTCCACAGGCAGAGCCTACGGCTCGGCTTGCACCGGAGGAAAACCCTAAAGAACGAGCCAAGTCTCCATAGGTTACGGTAGATCCATAGGGGATTTCTCGCAGGGCCTCCCAGACTCTTCTCTGAAAGATAGTACCCCCTGTAAAGGCCAAGGGCACCGAAAACTCCCGCAGAGCCCCGAAAAAATAAGCCTCAAGCTCCTCGGCAAAACGCAAAACAAAGGACGGAACAGAGCCGCCTGAAAGTGCTACCCGTTCATCAACCTGATCATCTACAAAATCCAGAGCTGTCAGTGCCTTGTCATTCCAAGCTGCCTGCAGTACGCCCAAAGGACTGGGTATAAGGACGTAATTTTCCATAAGTTTATTATACCATTAGTATTATATTATTAGTAAGGTTTTTTGCATGCTAATGCAGCAAAAGAGGTCTTTTGTATCGTACCGTTATGGCCGATTGTTATATGAATGTAATTTACGGAGGTATACATGTACATATCCCCCAGAAAGAAGCTTTTATTATTTGTTTCTTTTGTTCTGTTAATGAGCGCAAGTCTGCTCTTTGCCCAAACGGTGGGAGTGGATACAGCTCAGGATCTGTATTCGCCACAGGCGGCCGGAGCGGGTCTTTTTACCACCTCAGCGGGGACCTCCATGGCTCAATCGCTCAATCCTGCCAGCGCAGGGCAAGCCCAGCGGACCGTGCTGGATGCGGGATACCTGATGCTCATGGGCCTGGGGGCTGAGCCTGGAATAGGTCACGCCCTTTCCTTGGGAGCCATATATCCCACGAAATATGCTGTTTTTGCGGGGTCCATGCGGCTGCTTTCCAGTCCCTTTGGGTCCTTTCCCATTGGAACCACATTTGCCATTGATGGCAGCGTCGCCAAAGAACTGTATCCCGGCATGACCGTTGGTGCGGGCTTGAACTTTGGGTTCGGTACCGACTGGACCGCAGCCTTAGATTTGGGCTTCCGGTATAACATGGGGAAACTCCTGTTGTTCGATGATTTTACCTGGGCCGTGGTATTTGGAGGTATTGGCAAAAGTTTTATCCCCTCCCCCTTTACACTTGCAGGCGGTGTCTCCTTCGATTATCTTCGCATCCATGGTAAAGAAGGGAAACCGGATCCCCTGCGCCTCGGCGTTGCAAGCGACCTCGCCTTGCCTGGCTTTATGAACCTTACCTGGAAACTGGGTCTTAATATACAGGTTGCCCAACTCCTCACGATATCTACCTCTACCGGTTTAAATATAGAAGAAGCTTTGCTGGGTAAACATGTATCAGGGATTCCCTCGGTGGGACTTACCATGAATTTTGCCCTGCAGGGGAACGGCAAAAACCAGGAAGGCGAAATTGCAGGAGCCCTGGCAGCCAAGCCGCTGTACAACGATGTGTGGGCCTTTGGGACCGGCGCATCCTGGACCATGGGTGTGGCGGATAAAACACCTCCGGTCATTACGGTTGCATATCCAGAAACCCGTTGGATTTCTCCAAACAACGACGGAAAATCCGATGCCCTGGAATTTCCCATCAGTATTACCGATCAGCGTTATGTAGATTGGTGGAAATTCGAAATTTTTGACAGCCAAAACAACCTTGTTCGCAACTACCGCAACAAGGAACGCAGGCCTGAGACTCAGGGATTCCGGAACATAGTGGACCGGCTTTTGGATGTTAAGTCCGGAGTTATGGTTCCAGAGACACTTCGCTGGGACGGTGTTTTAGAATCGGGCGAAGTAGCCCCAGACGGAAACTATTTCTTTACGGTTTCCGCAGCGGATGACAACGGGAACACCGGCACATCGAACCGCTATGAAGTAATCGTGGACAATACGCCACCCACAGTGGAAATTACCCAAGCCGGCGGATTGGCGGATCTTACAAAACTAATGATTTTCTCTCCCGACGGTGACGGCAACAAAGACAACTTTGAGATTGTCATTAAAGGGTCCAAAGAAGATCTCTGGGATGCAGGTATTTACAATGCATCTGGCGCCAAGGTCCGCTCCTTTAATGTGACAAACGGAGAACCCGCCGCGATTGTCTGGGACGGTAAAAATGACACGGGTTCTATTGTTCCCGATGGAGTCTATTCCTACCGTATTTCGGCTACCGACCGGGCTCAAAATTCCGGCAGCACCAGACTGGAAAACATTATCGTAAACACCGAACAGCCTGTGGTGAGCCTCCTTATTGGCGACAGCTATTTCTCCCCAAATGGAGACGCTATTAAGGATACCCTGCGGCTCAGCCCGGGAGTTCCGATACGGGAAGGTATTGTTGAATGGAAAATGACGGTTAAAGGCCAGAACGGCACACCGGTACGTTCCTACAGCGGCCGGCAATCCGTACCGCCCCAGACCGATTTTGACGGTAAAAACGACACGGGACTCCCCATTGCAGAAGGAACCTACCAGGCAGAACTGACAGTTATTTATCAGAACGGCCATGTGGCCAGCACCCTGTCTCCGACCTTTATCATGGATATAACAGCTCCGAACGGAGCGGTACAGACCGAGTATCCTGCCTTCTCGCCCAACAATGACGGCAAGCAGGACACCATGGTCTTTATCCAGGAAAGCAGCGAAGAAGTAAGCTGGAAGGGAGAAGTTCGGAGAATCCCTGCGGGAGACCAAACCTACCGGGAAGGAAGCGGTATACTGGTTAAAACCTTTAGCTTCGCCGGCCAGGCTGACAAACGGGTAATCTGGGACGGCCGGGATGATACTGGAAGGCTCGCTCAGGACGGCGACTATGAATATCGGCTCGTGTCTACCGACCGGGCAGGCAATACGGGATATTCCAACATGGTTCGCTTTACCCTAAGCACCGCCGATACGCCGGTACTGCTCAACACGGATATGAAGGCCTTCTCGCCCAACGGTGACGGGGTAAAGGATACACTCACCCTCCTGCCGCAGCTGCAGGTAAAAGATGGCATACAGACCTGGAAGGTTGATATACTTGATAGCGCATCCAAAATTGTCCGCAGTTTCGAAGGCAGAGGAAGAGTACCGGATACTATACCATGGAATGGAAGGGATACGGCCGGGAATACCGTACCGGACAGCCAATATACTGCCCGTGCGGACATTAGATACATCAATGGTAATAATCCTGTGGCCCTTTCCCAGCCTTTCGCGGTGGACACGGTTGCACCGGAATTAACCCTTTCTGCACCCTATACTCTCTTCTCTCCAAACCAGGATGGCAGAAAAGACTTCCTGATCCTCGAAATCGGTACCCCCGGCCAGGATACCTGGAAGGCTGAATTAACCGATATGGCAGGTAAGTCGATGATGAGCTGGGCCTGGACAGAACAGGCACCGAGCATTCGCTGGAATGGCACTGACAGTGCAGGAAACCAGGTAAGCGACGGAAACTACCGGCTTACCGTAAGCTCTACCGACGAAGCGGGGAACCGGACCATGCGGACCCTAGAGCCAATAACCGTGGATGCCCGCACCCCCCGAGCCTTCTTTACCGCCTCTGCTATGGGTCTTTCCCCCAACGGCGATGGCCGCTTTGATACAACAAGCTTCTCAGTTGTATTGAATCCCAAAGATGGCATAGAAAACTGGAAACTGGAAATTCTTGGTGCTTCCGGTGCTGTATTCCGTACCCTGGGTTCGGGAAAGACTACTCCTCCAGAGTCGGTTGTCTGGGATGGCAAGAATGATGCCGGCCAAGTTGTGGAAGGCTCCTATACCGCCCGGCTCCAAGTTCTCTATGCAAAGGGAGATCTGATCGACCAGAGCATAAACCCCATCCTTGTAGATATCACCGGGCCGCGGCTCAGCTTCTCCTCCAGTCCCCAATACTTCAGCCCCGACAACGACGGAATAGAAGATGAGCTCACTATGACAGTCGGAGCCCAGGATGATTCGCCTATCGCATCATGGAACCTTGAGATCCGTGAACCCGAGGGACCGAAACAACTCTTCTACCGGATCGAAGGCAGGGGAAGCCCTGCGGGCAAATACACCTGGGATGGCCGCAGCAACAAGGGAGAACTGGTCCAGGCAGCCACAGACTACCCAGTCCAGATCCAGTCGACGGACAGTCTTGGAAACACCAGCACTATAACTTCTATCATTGGGGTAGACGTACTGGTTATCCGGGAAGGGGATCAGCTTAAGATTAAAGTACCTTCCATTATATTCCGTGAAAACGGAGCAGATTTTAATAGCCTGCCCCAGGAGAAGGTGGACAATAACATCCGGGTGTTAAAGCGTATCGCCGAAATACTCAACAAGTTCAGGGACTACAAGGTCAAAGTGGAAGGCCACGCAAATCCTGTAACCAGAACTGCACAGGAAGAAAATCAAGAACTAAAGCCCCTGAGTGAAGCCCGGGCAAAGGCAATCATGGATTTGCTTATCCAGTTTGGTGTAGACCGGAACCGCTTAAGCTATGTTGGCATGGGCGGTACACGGCCGGTAGTCCGCTGGGAAGACCGGGACAACTGGTGGAAGAACCGGCGTGTAGAATTTATATTGATTAAATAATCGCCCTTGAGCTGCCCGCTCATTCGGGCAGTCCATACAAGCTAAAGTTTTTGGCAGTCCGCACCGGCGGACTGCCTTTTTTATTTGCGGCCCACAACAATCAGAGTCTGGGCTTTCTGATCATAAGACCGCTTATCCCAGCCGCCAAAAACAAACACCGAAGTAAAACCCACATCAAGCAAGAGCTTTTGCAGTTCTGTCGATGCATAGAGCCGCTGGTTAAAACTTCGTTCAAATCGCTCTCCATTTTTGAGCAGGATCCAGCGGTTTTTTAGAAATTCCCACCCATTCAGCGCTTCGTACTCCGTGAGGACCACCGCACCAGATCGCTCAAACCATTCGCCTTCGGTAAAGTCCCGGACGGCGATTTCCTTTCCCAGGGTCTCAATTATATAGAGGCCCCCAGCGCTAAGGGAATCATAGGCATTACGGGATACCTGTTTGTCATCAGCGGGATCGGCAAAATAACCAAAAGATGTATAGAGATTTAACACCAGGTCGAAGGATGTGGGTCGAACAAAGTGCCGGACGTCGGCCTGGATCAATTCGACCGTGAGGCCTTCATCGGCGGCGCTTTCCCTGGCGGCTTCCAGGTAGGAAGGGGTAATATCTACCCCCGTCAGCCGGTGCCCCCGCAGGGCTAGTTCTACCGTGAGACGGCCAAGACCGCAGCACTGATCAAGTATTGCAAGGGCTTTGCCGGCCCTTCCCCTGGAAGCCGCCAGAGCGGTATACAGGGCTTCAATTCCATCGGCCACAGCAGGCACTTCAGCCCAGCGCTGTTCGTCGAACATAATAGGAGCGAACTGATCCCAAAAGGTTTCGTCCTTAAACCATTCATCTTTTTTCTTTATATCCATAGGGTTATGATAGCACGGAACAGTTGCGGCAAACAGGCAATATGGCATATAATCGAGTAATGTTTACCGATTGTATCATCATGGCGGGCGGATCGGGGACCCGGCTCTGGCCTGCAAGCAATTCCCGCTGTCCAAAACAGTTTTTAGAGATTCCCGGCGGCGGCACCTTTTTTAAGTCCGCCCTTGAACGAGCCTTTGCGGTTACCGAATCGGACGGATTGGTCATCATCGTTACCGGCATGGGTCATGTACCCCATGTGATTAAAGCCTGTGGAGACCTACCCGAACCTCAGCGAAAACGGATCGTGGTTATTCCTGAACCGGTTGGTAAAAACACCGCGCCGGCTATTGCCTGCGCCGCAACCTTTATAAAAAAACAGGCAACCCACAACAAACGAAATGCCCTCGTGCTCACCAGCGACCATATTATCGGCCCCCTGCAGGACTTTGCAGCCGATGCAGCAACTGCTGCCCAGCTTGCAGCATCCGATGCCCTGGTCGTTTTTGGCATTCCGCCCCAGCGGCCCGAAACGGGCTTTGGCTATATTGAAGCGGGCTCGCAAGTCTCGCCCCTGGGCACCGGGGAAGCCCCGGAAACCGGGGTAGCCCTAGAGGCTAGGGCTTATAAGGTTACCAGGTTCCGGGAGAAACCGGATCTGGCCACCGCCCAGAGCTTCATTGCAAAGGGGAACTTTTTTTGGAATTCCGGCATGTTCGCCTTTAGTGTGGACTTTATGCTTTCCCAATTCCGCGAGCACGCACCGGAAACCATCGCCCCCTTTGAGGCATTGCCCCAGCCCCTGCCGGAACACAAAGAGACCCAGCAGGGCGTTGCTCTTCTGAGCCGCTGGCCCGGCTTAAAAGAGGCATACACGGCCGTGGCCCCTATCTCTATTGACTATGCCATTGCGGAAAAATGTCCTTCCGTTGCCATGGTCGCAAGCCGCTTTTACTGGATCGATGTGGGCAGCTGGGATGAGTACGCCAAAATTCTTGAACAGGGGAAAACAGAGGCAAACTCGGCAAGCCAATCGGTATTCACCGCAGGCTCATCAAACTGCTTTGTCGATTCAGATATTCCTGTAGCCCTCTGCGGCGTGGAGGATCTTATTGTGGTTGTCCGCTCAGGCGCGGACGGCAAAACACCCTCTGTGCTGATTTGTAAAAAGGGCGAGAGTCAGCAGGTAAAAACAATCGTGGAACAAATAAAGAACGCTGATCGAGGCGATCTGTTATAGAACGGCTAGCCGTCTCTGTATCTGTTTATACATTGTGGAGGTTTACATGGTTATTTTAACACTGAACTGCGGTTCGTCGTCTGCCAAGTACCAGGTATACGACTGGGATGCAAAAGAAGTACTTGCGGTCGGAATTGTCGAACGGGTAACCCAGGGCAATTCCTTTATCACTCACAAGGCAAAGGGTAAAGAAGAATATACCAAGCAGCATAACTGCCCGAACCACACCGAGGCGGTAGAGCTCATCATCAGCACCCTGACCGATCCGGTTCACGGGGTAATCCACGATATGGGCATGATTAAGGCCGTGGGGCACCGGGTCGTTCACGGCGGTTCCAAATTCACAAAGTCCGTCATCGTTACCGACGAGGTTATGAAGGCCTTCCACGAAGTCTCTGACCTGGCCCCGCTTCATAACCCGGCGAACATTATGGGTATCGAAGCGGCAAAAAAGGTACTCCCTAATGTGCCCCACTGCGCCATTATGGATACGGCCTGGCACCAGACCATGCCCGAAGCAAGCTACCTGTATGCGGTCCCCTATGATTGGTATGAACAGCATGCGGTCCGCCGTTATGGGTTTCATGGAACAAGCTTCCTCTATACGTCTAAGCGAGCTGCGGTGCTCCTGGGCAAGGATTTCCATCATGTGAATCTCATCATCGCCCATATCGGAAACGGTTCTTCTATTAATGCGGTCAAAGACGGCTGCTCCTTCGACACATCCATGGGGCTTTCTCCCCTGGAAGGCCTTGTCATGGGCACCCGGTCAGGAGACGTAGACCCGGCGGTTCCCTTTTATATGATGCGGAAAACCGGCGCCAGCGCCACAGAAATTGAAAGCATCCTGAACAAAAAATCCGGTCTCTTCGGCATTACCGGACAGTATACGGACCGGCGAGACATTCAGGCTGCGGTCGAAAAGGGAGACCGGCGGGCAGAACTAGCCCAGGATATTGAAGCCTACCGGCTTAAAAAATACATCGGCGCCTACATGGCTGCCCTGGGACGTGTCGACGCCCTGGTCTTTACCGCCGGCGTTGGCGAAATGGCCCCCTTTATCCGGAAAAAGGTCTTAGAGGGACTCCAGGGCCTTGGCATCGTGTACGATCCAGAAAAGAACGCCGTTGCCCGCAGCCGAAATGCGGAAACCAACATTGCGGCCAAGGAATCTAAAATCCCGATTTTCATCATTCCCACCGACGAGGAACTCGTGATGACCGAAGACGCCTACGCCCTTATGGCGGGGACCTACGACATCCACACCAATTTCACCTACACCTTCCAGCATCCGGACTATGTAAATAAGGCCCGGGCCGAGGGACTAAAAAACGATTTGATAAAAAATCCTGCCCTGGCTTCCATTCTTGCCAAGGCAAAGTAACGTATAAGGTTGATGAACGATGCCGGCGGACTGTGAGCTTGTAGGAATTGGCAACGCCCTCATAGATATTTTTGCCCTCTCTACTAACGTCTCTACACCGGGTCTCGGAAACCTGCCCCAGGGACAGGGGCGCCACATCGCCCCTGAGGCATTGGCGGCTCTGGTCCAGCAGCTTTCCGATCCCGTACTGTGCGCCGGCGGAGGCGCGGCGAATACGGTAAAGCTCGCCGCCCAGCTAGGAATTAAGACCGCATTTATCGGCAGCGTGGGAAACGACGCATGGGGCGAGCGCTTCAGGCGTGAACTGGAGGATGCGGGGACTACCGCACACCTGGTTACCGTAAGAGATCCAACCGGCGGCTGCGTGGTGCTGAAAGAACAGGGAAGCAATGCTCGCGTCTTTGCAAGCCCCGCAGCAGCCCTCGCCTTGGGGCCTGAACACGTTGATCGGGATATTATCCGCCGGGCACAGCTCATCATGCTGGATGGCTACATTCTGGGCAGGACCCGCCTGGTAGAACATGTCATGCAAACAGCAGAACAGTATGGAACCTTTATTGCTATCGATGCGGGATCCGTGGAAATTGTTGAGGCCCACGCAAGCCGCCTGGAAACGTACTGCAGGACCAAACCGCTTATTCTTTTCTTAAATGAAGATGAAGCAGAGGCTTTCTGCAAATATCTGGATCCCCGCAGAGCCCTGCTCAATGATGCAGATATGGATGAAGAAGACCGTTACCTGCCGCTGCAAAACCTTACAAAACAGGATATTTTTCCCATTATTGCAGTGAAACTGGGAGACCAGGGCGGCCGGGTTTTTGCAAACGGCGAAGCTTATTTAGCCCGGACCCAGGCGATAGTCCCCTTTGACACCACCGGTGCAGGGGACGCCTTTGCCGCAGGTTTTCTAGCTGCCTGGCTCCGCGGCAAATCACTTTCTGATTGCGCAGAAATGGGAAATCGGCTTGCCCGGGAAATTATTCGCATTCCCGGCACAAAAATAGAGGCCAGAAAACTAGCTTCCCTGCGTAGGGCTTTAAACTAAGCAAGTTGATCGCTAATTAATGCCGTAAAAGCACCGCCGCGGCTACCTTTTCAGCCCCATCGGACCCAACTAAATGTTTAATAATTTCATAGGACCACTCCCCTGCGGTCCCTGCAGAACGGCTTGTTATAACTTGCCCGTCGGCCACTACCCGCTCTTCTTTCCAAAGAGCGCCGCTTACATTTTTTTCCATCCCGGGGAAGCAGGTAAATCGTTTTCCCGAAAGGAGTCCCAGGGGGGCAAGGACTACCGCCGGCGATGCGCAGATTGCCGCCACAAGCTTCCCAGAGTGGTGCATCTCTTTAAGAAGGGTAGCCGCTGTTACTGAAGCAGCAATGTTGCTTGCTCCAGGCATGCCTCCGGGAATCACAATGCCATCCCAGGATGCTGCGCTGAGGGCTCCTTGAGAGCTGAGTTCTGCCAGGGTGGTATCGGTTACCAGGGTCAAGCCCCGGCTGCTTTTTACCGTTTTACTTGCTCCCACTGCCGCAAGGACAACTTCTATACCAGCTCTCCGCAGGTAATCTGCTGGAGTCACCGCCTCTACATCCTCAAAACCCTCAGCTATTAATTCCAAAATTCGTTTTGCCATGAACTGCCTCCTTTCACTTGCATGTTCGTTAACACTCGCCTACAATAAATATAACTATGAAACATGTGGTCATTATTGATGAATCCCCCATTTTCAGGGAATACCTCCGTATCAAACTTGCCGATGCGGGGCTCGAAGTAAGCGTTGCAATCAACGGCCTTGACGGTATCGCCAAGATTAGGAACAACATGCCGGATTTGGTTATCATCGACTACCATTTGAGCCGCCAAAGCTGCACCGAGGTGTTAAAAGAAAAAAAACAGAACCCCAACACCGCATCAATTCCGGTCATTGTTATGGCCCAACGTATTGACCAGAAAAAAATTATCGAACTTGTTCAGTACAACGTCAAGAAGGTTTTTACCAAACCCATTAAAATCGATGCCATCTTTGCAACCCTTGCAGAATTGCTGCAGGTGCATTTTGACCTGGATGATACACCTTCCATTATGGAAGTCCATGTGAACGACAATATCCTGTTTATCGAAATTGCCCAGGGTCTTAACCGGGAAAAGCTGGACCTGCTCCGGTTTAAAATAATGGAATTGATTGATCTGTATGATATTCGGGTTCCCAAAATCATCGTCATGCTGAGTGACATTAAGCTGTCCTTTGCGGATGCAACAAATCTCCAAAAACTGCTGGATACGGTGCTCCAGGCGTCCCGAGCAAAGACTCGCAATATCAGAATTCTTACCAAAGATGATTTTACCCAAAAGTTTATCGCCGGCAGGAAAGAATACGACGGCATCGAAGTAAGCAGCAACCTCCAATATGCCCTGGAAGGACTCCTGGCTGAGATGGATGGTACTACCGAGTTCGGTGAAAAAAAAGCCGAAATCATCAGCGAAAAGATTCTGCAGGCCGAAGAGACCGCAGCCCCGGAATCGGTCTTGCTGAAATTCGGCGCAGAAGAAGCTCGTAAAACGCTAACCATAGAAGATATGCGGGAACGAATGGAAAATATGCTTATTGCTGCGGTGGACGATGATTTTGTTATCCAGGAATTGGTAAAAACAACCTTTGAACAGGTTGGAGCAACCGTTGAATCCTATCCGGACGGTGAAAGTTTCTTAAACACCATAGGGTCTAAAAACTATGACATCCTGTTCCTTGACCTGCTCATGCCCAAGGTTGATGGGTTCAAGGTTCTGCAGGAACTGAAGGCCCGGGATATCAAACTTCCAATTATCGTGCTTTCAGCGGTTACCCAGCGGGAGTCGGTCATCCGCGCCTTCCAGGCTGGGGTAAAGAGCTATCTTATTAAACCGCTCAAGCCAATGGAGATACTTAAAAAAACCATGGAAGTAGTGCGTCCTACCATGTGATGGCTACCGCAGGAAGGTATTCATGAGTGAAGAGCTGAGCTCCGCGCCGCTTAATTTGTACCAGCGTCTCTTTCTCAATGCCAGCGCCGCTGTTGCCTTGCTCGATGAAAACGGCTTTCTTGTGGATGCCAATGAACCCTTTAAACGAACCTTCGATTCCCTTGCAGGCAGAGATATCGCTAGTTTGGATGAAAGTTTCCCCGAATTTTTGCACTCCCGGGATGCCTATAAATTTGCCTACCATTTTTCCAGGCTCATTACCGGTTCAAGCCGATCTGTCAGTTTCAGCACCTTTTTCCGAAACGCATCGGGGAGCCCCCGCTGGCTCAATATCCGAGCCTGGGCTATTCCCGAGGAAGAGAAGGCGCTCCCCCACCAGCGGGGTCCCTTTGTGGCCGTCCTTGTGGATGACGAAACGGAAGAACGGCAGGAGGGCAAACGACTCCAGGAAGCCAAAGAAATTGCTGAACGGGCTATAGAAACAAAAAGCCAGTTTCTTGCCAACATGAGCCACGAAATCCGCACCCCTATTCAGACCATCATTGGTATGAGCGAGCTTTTACAGGATACAAACCTAGACCGGGAACAAAGCGAATATACCCGGCAGATACGGTTTTCTGCAGACGTACTGCTTTCTCTTGTTAACGACATACTTGATTATTCAAAAATAGAAGCCGGTAAACTAACCCTGGAGCATATCGATTTTTCTGTTGAACAGATGATTGAACAATCGGTGGATATGATATCCCTGGAGGCCCATAAAAAGGGGCTCGAAATTGCCATCGATGTGCCTAAAGAAGCGGCGCTGCAAATTAAGGGAGATCCCAACCGGTTCAGGCAGATTATCATCAATCTGGTAAAAAATGCGGTTAAATTTACCCGAGAGGGAAGCATTATCGTTTCCTGCAGGAAAACCCTGTACCAAGATACAGAGGCTCTTACTATTTCAGTAGCAGATACAGGTATTGGGGTGGCTCCCGAATTACGGCCTCGACTTTTTACTACATTCTTTCAGGGGGACCCATCCACTACGCGGCGCTTCGGCGGAACCGGACTTGGCTTAGCAATTTCGCGGCATTTAGTACAGTCCATGGGCGGGGAAATTTCCATGGTGCCCAACGAAAGTTTCGGGTCCATTTTCCGGTTTACCGTACCGGTAGAACGATCCCATTTTGATTTTGCCGCAACCTATCCACACATACACCAGGATGACCGAGTCCTTATTGTAGATGACCATAGTGAGACCCGGAGGATCCTTTCTGCGTATCTTACGGAATTGGGATACGCCCATGTGGAAGACGCCGCTTCCGGCGAAGAGGCTCTGGGCAAATTGGTTACCGCATCGGTGGCAGGGCGGCCCTTCTCAATCGCCCTCATCGATATGATAATGCCAAAAATGGATGGCTGGCGGCTTGCCGCAGAAATTAACAACAATAAGTCGATAAACGGCGTCAGGCTTATTCTGATGGTTCCCCAGGGAATGCTGGGAGCCGAAGCAAAGATGACCCTCCTGCGGTGGTTTAATGCGTACATTATAAAACCAATAAAACGGAGGGAACTCTATGATGCCCTGAGTGCTGCGGACATAACACCCCTCGATCTCGATAGCGGCACCGACCAGATGCATAATACAGCTGTGCCAGCTGAAGAACTCCCACCTGTTCAGCCAGAGCAACTTCAGACCTCGCTAGAAAATCCCATGGTTCCAACAAAGGTGACTTCACAGACTGGGTCGCAAAAAGCCAAGGCAGAAGACAGTACTGTTTCTGACATGAGAACCCAAGCAAAGGTTCTGATTGTAGAAGATCATCCGGTAAATCAGCAGTTATTCTGTACGATCCTTGAGAAGATAGGCTTCTCTCATTTATTAACCGCAGATGATGGTATAGATGCCCTTGAAAAGGCCCAGAACCATGAAATCGATATTATCTTTTTGGACATTCAAATGCCCCGTATGAACGGTTATGAGACCACACGACAATTACGGCAGCGGCACTTTACAGGTCCTATAATCGCGGTTACCGCCAGTGCCCTTGCAGATGAACGGGAGCAATGTATGCAGGCCGGTATGAATGATGTCCTTATAAAACCTTATCGTCGGACTGACATAGAGGCAATTTGTAAAAAATGGCTCCCTGCAGCGCTCGATACCGCCACCGGCAAAGGGAACGACCCCGTATTTGATTTTAGCCCCGATCCCCTGCCCCAAGAAATCGAAGAGCTGGAGAGTGTCGAAGAAAATGAAATACATGAGATAGAAAGTTCCAGCTCAGAGCTGGAGAGTGTCGAAGAAGAAGAATGTGATACACAGAACATACTGGACACTGAACAGCTTTTAGCCAACTTTTTCGGCAACCGGGAATCGGTTCAAAAATTATTAGCGCGGTTCATGGAACGTACGGAGGCTGAACTTACATCACTGCCTGAGCTTATAAAAAGGGAGGACTGGGAAACCGCCCGACGGGAAGCCCATACCATTAAAGGCAGCGCCTTAAACCTTGCCGCGAACGAATTAGGGCAATCGGCAGCCCGGCTCGAACTTGACATAAAGGACAGAAAGCTGGAGGATATTCCTGCCGACCTGACAGCCCTGAACGGGGCCTACGAGCGGTTCAAACCCATCGCGGAGCAATTTATACGATGAATTATGCATGCCTTCACACCCATACCACATTTTGCGACGGCCGCGACACCGTCGAAGTTCTCTGCCAGGCAGCCTGGGAACAGGGTCTTTCCATTTTAGGATTCAGCGCCCACGCCCCGCTGCCAGCTGAAAGCGGCATTATAACCCAGTGGCATCTGCCAATGGACAAGCTCGAAGCTTATATTGAAGCTGTTCAGGCTGCAAAAAAAGTCTGGGAAGGTAAGCTGGCAATCTACCTTGGACTTGAGATTGATTATATCCCAGGCATCTGCGGACCGGCGGACCGCCGCTTCGACGCCTATAACCTGGATTACCGAATAGGTTCGGTCCATTACCTTTCCACACCAGACCTGTCATACTATTTTACCGTAGATGGCCCAGCAGCCGAATGGGAGGCAGGTGTACAGGAACTTTTTGCCGGAGACTATGAAGCAGCCGCCCATGCATACTGGATGAACATGGAAGACATGATAAAAGCCGGAGGCTTAGACATACTGGGGCACATCGATCTAGTCAAGAAAAACCAAAAACCATGGTGGGACGATCAATTTCCTGAGTCCTACCGCCAAGACGTTCGGCGGGTACTTATGGCTTTACAGAGAAAGTCCATCGTTGTAGAAGTAAACACGGGTGCTATGAACCGGGGAACCATGAACGAAACCTATCCTTCCCTCGGCATTTTGCGGGCCATGCGGCAGCTTTCTATTCCCGTGACAATCAATGCAGACGCCCACAGCACGTCCCACCTGAAAGGGAATTATGATAAGGCTATAGAAGCACTTAAACAAAGCGGATACGAGGAAATAGTCAATTTCTATAAAAACAGAAAGGGCCCGTCAGGTGAACCCAACGGACCCTCTGCATGGATCAGGGAAAGGCTCCCTCTGGAATAACTAGCGGTTACGACGTTCCTCCGCGGTCTTGCATTCAATGCACATGAGCGCGTACGGAATCGCTTCCAGCCTGTCCTGGGGAATTTTTTTGCCGCATTTTACACACAGACCATACTTGCCCTGCTGAATCCGGCTCAGGGCATTGTCAATTGCCTTAAGACGTTTGACATCCTGAGTCCCAATCGCCTCTATCATCTTTCGGTCTATATCATCGGAGGCAATATCGGCAAAATCCTTAGGATCCATTTCTTCAACGATTTGTTTGAAATCTTCATTGCCTGATATCAGGTTCGTGATGATCTCTTTCTTGAGATCGATCAGGGATTGCTTCATTTTTTCAACGAATTCTTTATCCATGCCGGTCCCCCCTTATAAGTCCGGCTACATTGCCGTACAACGTAACTTTTGTCAAGATGTTTTTGGTATGGTTGACAAACCATACCACTTGACTATAGCATTATATGCACTGACAGTTCTGATTGCAAATTTTTTAAGGAGTTTTTGTGGCGAAAGAAGAAGCTATAGAAGTAGAAGGGGTTGTTCGGGAAGCTCTGCCCAATACCATGTTCCGCGTAGAGCTGGACAACCAGAACGGACATCTCATTCTTGCCCACCTTTCAGGTAAAATGCGCAAGCATTATATCCGCATCGTCCCCGGCGACCGGGTCAGGATTGCCCTGTCTCCCTACGATCTCAGCCGCGGCCGTATTATCTATCGCGAGCGGTAATATCCTTTTTCAATATCACCCATGTCGCTCCTGAGCCCCCTCCTTCTGCAGGGGGATGCCCATGCTGGCCGGCAAAGGGGCACTGTTCAATAAACTGTTTTGTCGTTCGTTTTAAGACCGCTTCCCCTTCGGAATGATTGCCCTTTCCATGTATAACCAGCAGCTTTTCAGCACCATGACTGCGGGCCTGTGAGAAAAACTGCCCCAGCCGTTCCCAGGCCTCATCCCGGGTGAGACCATGCAAATCGAGCACCGCATCGGGAGCCTTGTTCATAAGCCGTTTATGTTCCCGGGCACGAAGCTCCGAATCGGATAGATCCAAATCCGGGTTTGCCTTATCCTTGTCTTCCACACCGTGAACTCTGAGCCATGCGGTTAAAGGATCCACCTTTTTTTCTGAGCTGCGCTCATTACGTTCCTGCTGCTCTTGTCTAGCCGCGCGGCGTTCCGCCTGTATCGCCTTTTTCCCTGCCGGTTTTGCCGTTCGCTTTTCCCATTCATCCAAAATATCTCCAAAATCCATGCCCCATATCCTTACTCAGAAATCATACACGGATGAACGGGTCACCCAGGCGGAACGCTGGCCGGCGGCGCTGATAAAAACCCATTCATCAGTTTTGTGCTTAACAAGAACAGCCTCACCGGTCACAAAATGGGCAATACTGCTGCCGTTTTTATCCGGTATTGTAAAGCCCTCAGTCTCGCCCACGACGGCTACAGATCCGCCACGAAGGAGGGGAACAAGAACAGGTTTGGCAAGGATGGAATATAACAGAACAAGGCTGGCGCATGCAATAAAGCCTATACTGGCAATTTTCTTTTTTTTCATAGTTGCATAAATACCGAGAACCAAAAGAACAATCGTGAGGCCAAAAAGCAACATAGATGGAACCCACCATTCGTCTATGCTTGAAAAAATACCAAGCTGGCCTTCAGATTCCCGGCGAAAGATTCGGTACAAGGGACCCAAAGGGCTATCCCGTTCATAGGTGCGAAGGACCATAAGGGCCTGCGCTGGCTCTCCCTGTTCCCAATTTTTTTTGCTTTCTCCAAGGACCTTAAAAAACTCTTGAGAAACTAAGGGCCATATAAAATGCCAGGGGAAGGGGGGTCTAAAACCAGCAAAATCCGGGAAGGAACCGGCTTTATTTTTCGCTTTATTTTTCTGAGAAGACTCTGGAGTAGTCACCAGAAGCTGTTCCTTTTTAGATTGATGAACGGTTCCCGGCAAGACCGAAATCATTCCCTTTTCGGAAACAAAGACGCTCGTACCAACCGAAATTCTTGCGGCTGGAAATATAATCGTCCCTGCTTTCAGGGGAATGAGACGAACTCGGTACAGTATGCCTTGGGCCCTATCCGATTCAGTTACCGGCACAGTTTCCGTAAGGGCATCCTGCACAAGATCAACAACAAGATTTCCTGCAAACCAGGGGCTCTTTTGGGACAAAGCAGGAGCATCAATATGCAATTCCAGGGGTATGGGATCCCCAACCCTGTATTCCTTATCCGGAGCGGTCCAAAACAAACGGGGAACAATGGGAGACTCGGCAGAACCAGACGCATCACGAACAGAAAGAGCCTGGGGACTCGTACGGCCCTGCTTTCCAGGGACCGTCACTTCCAGGGGCCCTAAAGTTATATCCCCCCGCTTCTGGGGAATAAAAGTGCATTCTATTTCGGTCCAAATCTCCCCCTCTACGGTTCGGATCCCGGTCCGGATACGATCTAAAAGAAGGCCCTCCGGCAGGGGTGGCAGCGATAGGTGAATCTCCTCCGGCGAGGGATATTGGAGGAGCACCAGAAGGTTCCAGGGCTTCCCCACAAGAAGCTCGCTTCCATCGGTCTGCAGAATCAGCCGCAGGGCTTCCTGAGAGCCGGGGACAGCCCAGGATGAAACATCCGACCCCAACAAGAGGCCGGCCAGGACCACCAGCCTTAATAATCGATGGACTCTTCCTCGGAACCTTTCCCTGTCTGGCTTTTCCATCGATCTATCTCCTTTTGGCGAATATAATCAAAGATTACCGGATTCGGCGCCGCCTGTTTTTTGGTAGCGACGGCCCCTGCAGCGGCAGCTGAGCTATTCTTTTTTGTTTTGGCCTTTAAGCTCAGTTCAAGATTTCGTTTTGCGTTCCATCTGCTGCCGTCTACCTGCAGGGATGCGCGAAAGGTCTCGGCGGCGCCATCATAATTTTCCAGTGCATAGAGACAAAGCCCCTTATTGTATAGAGCACGATAGAGCAGCTCTTTTTCAGGCCCCCGTGTATTTGACTGATGGGCGGATAGTTCCTGGGTTATGTTTTCAAAAAGGTTAATGGCTGCCCGAAATTCTCCCATTTCATAATAGACTGTTGCAAGTCCATAGCGGGCATATAAGCGGCTAGCCGCATTGCTTGATGCGGCAATCTGCGAAAAAGAACTAATTGCCTGAGAACTCTGTTTTTCCTTGGCCTGCAGTGTACCCTGAAGGACATAATAGGACCCTTTAATGTCGGAAGTGCAGGATATGTTCATCAACAGAATTCCTATGACGAGAAGCGCAGAGCCTAGCGCTTTTTCCATAATCCTTCCTCCAATAATCGAGCCGCTGCAAAGAATAAGAATGCGGCCAGTACAAACCAGACCTGCTGGGAGGGTGTTTCCCGCCGATACTCCAGCGGGGCCCGGCCGTTCGCTAAGGCATCAAGATAGTTAAGCAGAGCATCCATGGAAGCTTCCCGGGATGCATTCCAGTACATTCCGCCAGAGAGCGCCGCCAGCTCCTGAAGTGCTGGTTCACGGAGCTGGCTGATAACCGCGGTGCCGTTTGGCCGGCGAAGGAAGGCTGTTCCATCGGCCTGCGGCACCGGCAAGCCCTGAAGGCTCCCTACACCAACGGCAATGACTCCGATGCCTTTTGCCTGCAGCACCCGTTCTACATCCGATAGGGATCCCTTGGTATCTTCCCCATCGGAAAAGAGAATAATGCGTTTTTTCCCTGGGCTTTCTTCGGGAAAGGCTTGGGATGCAAGTTCCAGTAATTCCTGCAGGTTAGAGCCAGCGGATGAAATTGCAGCAGACGAGAGGGACATTATCAGATTGATAATCGATTCCTTATCATCCGTGAGGGGAATAGCCAGTATGGCCTTGCCTTTACCCAATGTTACCGCATAGCGAAAATCGGGCCGCGCTTCTATCAGATTAAGCGCAGCCTGCTTTGCCACCTCGAGCCGGCTTTGGCCATCATCGCCATCTTTTAAATCCATACTGCGGGAGACATCAAAAGCGAGTACCAGATCCAAACCGCTGTAATATTCAGACACCAGCCGCTGGCCCCAGCGAGGCTGCGCAAGGGCAACGATGAGACTTATAAAACACAACAGAAACAGTACTGCCGATTTAATTGAAATGCCGCGGAGGCGAATATAAGCTTCTGCGCTCGTGAGGGTTTTGTATTGTGCAAGCCGGGCCAAGCGGCGGCGCAGAAACAGGATGCTACCAGGAACTAAAATAGCTAGGGCCCATAGAAGCTGGGGATTATCAAAGCTCATACCAGGGCCCCCATAACAAACCAACGGATCAATCGAGCAAGACCGATGAACCCTAGAACAAGATACAAAAGCGTTCCGGTCAGCGATTGGGTGAGCCGGTAGGTACGGGATCTGAGCGGCGCCATATCAGCGCTGCTCATCCGATTAAAGGTCTCTTCGAGCGCTCCGGTGGATGCGGCGACTGCAAAGGTGCCGCCTCCCGCAAGAGCGATAGAACGGAGGGCCTCGGGATCGTAGCGGGATTCAAAGACGCCGGTTTTTCGCTGTCCTGTCTGGGGGTCAACATAGTCCAGGGGAACTTCTCCCGCGCTTCCTATACCCACAACCCAAAGCTCGGCCCCCGATTCCCGGATCATAGATGCGCCGGTCAGGGGATGTACTGCCCCGGCATTATTTTCACCGTCGGTGAGCAGTACTACAAGCTTTCGCTGGGCCCGCGAATTCCGCAGATGCACCGCCGCAATGGCAAGCCCAGTCCCGATGGCCGTTCCGTCCCCCAATTCTGCTACTGAAAGCAATGCAAGCCGTTCGTTAAAAACCTTTCTATCCACCGTGGGCGGCATAATCAGAGCTGCATCGGCCCCAATTGCAACAAGGGCAATGGCATCAGAGGGCCTTAAGCGGGCAAAGCGGGTGACCAGTTTTTTTGCAACCGCAAAACGGCTCTGGCCTTCCATATCCAATGCAGACATACTGGGACTGCAATCGATCACAAAAAACACATCCGCCCCTCGGTCAAGCCAGACGGTCCGATGCTGTACATAGGCAGGGCCTGCGAGGGCAAGGAGGAGCAAAAGGATGGCAAGGCCTTCGAGCAATCGGGTAAACCGGAGTAATAGTTGTGCGGGTACTGGAGACCGGAACACCGCCCCCCCTGGGGGCCCCAAAGGAACATTAAAGACAAAATGGTTATTTTTAAGCCGTAACCATGCATATAAAATTAAAATGGCTAGTAGACCGATAAATAGAAATTGGGGATGTTCAAAGCTTACCGTCATTGGCTTCGCTCCCCTTTTTCTTTAGATTGCAGCAGGAAAACTATTTTTTTAATTTCCAAACACAATCGTTCAAGGTCCAAAGCGGTGACCGCTTTACCGCTAAATCGCATCATATCAGATTGCTTAATTATGTATCCCAGGACCAGAGCCTGCTCAGGGTTGGGAAACATATCCGCTTGGTCTTCAATTTCCCGGCCCGTTTTGGCCACACAGGGAATACCAGTTTGCATTTCAGCATATAATCTCAGATAGCTTATCAATTCACCGATTTCAGCAGGAGAAAGTTCTTTTTTTTCTCGTTCCAGATAACCAAGACGCTTTTTAAGATTCCCCAGGATCTGTCTTTTTTTGAACCAAGTCTGCAGCTGATCATACCAGGTACTGCCCCACATAAGAAAAGCAAAGAAGCCTAAAACGAGTACAAAGAGGAAGCCGATTGTTCCATACAAGAGGAGACGGGTTCCTGGTATTAAGAGGGGCTCTTCCGGAGGGGCAGTTTCAAGGCCTTCATGATCGGCCTCTAGGACCGAAGCAATATCTACAATTTGCCGACTTATTACATAGGGACCGATTTCTAGGGTTGGAAGCACGATAGCTCCCGGCTCAAAGGGCACAAAGTCAACCATCATTTTTGGATTTTTTCCATGGGTGTCCAGTTCTATCCGGGTAATGTGTATGGACTTTGATTGGGGAAGCTTATCCTCCACATCTATAACGAGGGTCCGTGCAGCTGACGACCCTTTCGGGACCAAGGTTAACACGAGCCGAGCCTTATCTCCCACAAAAACCTGGGGCGGCACCTGGGTAGCAGAAAGGATTTCGCTATGAGCCGGTGTTGTTTCTTTGCCTGGATTCTCCGGATAAGACAGGACAGGGAGCAATGCTATAAAAAGATAGATGAACAGATACCGCTTGATCATCGCTGTCTCCCCGAAAAAAACCGGCCCAATTCGGTGACAGGATTGGCAGCGGTGGATAACTCAGTATGGCGCACCCTGTATTTGGTGCAGATGGTGTCCCAAAGGACGCTCCGATCCTGGTTCCAGGATTTCCATGCGGCCCTAAAAGAAGGAAAGGACGTAAGCCCATGAAGAACTTCACTGGTTTCCGGGTCCTGAAACGTAACAAGGCCCAAAGAAGGCATCTCTGTTTCCAGAGGATCGGTTATCCTGATTGCCGCCACATCGTGATGGTGGCTTACATGGGCAAGGGGCTGTTCCCAGCCCAGGGCAAGAAAGTCCGATATAACGATGATTAAGCTTCGTTTTTTTAAGAGCCGCCCCGCCGCTTCCAGGGCTGCTGCCAGGGCAGAACCACGGTTCATCTCGGAATCATCCGGTTCATGATCAAGGGCTTCCAATACCCAGGCCATGACTGCGGACCTTCCCTTTTTAGGCATAAAAACCCGTCGTACATCGCGGTTAAAAAAGAGACCGCCAAAGCGCTGGCCCGCCTTATCCGCCGAGAATGCAATGAGAGCAGCGCTCAGCAGGGCTTGATCATACCGGCGAATCGGACCGCCTGTCCCCATGGACGCGGACACATCCAAAATGACAAAAACCGACAGTTCCCGTTCTTCCCGATAGAGCTTAACATAGGGGTGCCCAAAGCGGGCGCTGACGTTCCAGTCTATGGAGCGAATATCATCACCAATCTGATAGGTTCTTACTTCTTCAAATTCTATGCCCTGGCCGCGGAATATGGAACGAAAATCTCCGGAAACGAGATCTTCCGCAAGACTCTCTGCGGCAAGAGAAAAGGTACTTATTTTTTCCAGCAATTCGGCGCGGTTCACGATAGCAATTAGGGCAGAGGAACCAGGGCCAGTATGCGGTTTATAAGGGCATCCGCATCCACATTGTCGGCTTCGGCCTCATAGGACAGAACCAGACGGTGCCGCAGCACCGCAGGCGCCACAGCCTTTATATCTTCCGGTATTACATAATCCCGGCCGCTGAAGAGGGCTTGAATCCTGCTGCATCGGTGAAGCGCTATAGAAGCTCGGGGCGAAGCGCCGAAAGACAAATATCGATAAAAATCGTCCCTGCTGCCCCGTTTCGCTTTTTCTTGCGGCCGGCTTGCAGAAACAAGGGCAACAATATAGTTCACCAGGGCATCATCCAGACGAACCTCATCAGATGCTTCTCTGATGCGGGACAGGACATTTTTGCCAAGCAGCGGTTTAAGTTTCTGAGAACTGTCGTTTACCCCGGAGCTCCGGTGGAAAAGCCGGACTATCTCCTGTTCTTCTTCCCGGGAAGGATAGGGAACTATCAATTTAAGAAGAAAGCGGTCCAGCTCAGCCTCAGGCAGCGGATAGGTACCTTCATGTTCTATGGGGTTCTGAGTAGCAAGTACAAAGAATGGATCTGGAAGGGGAAGGGATTCTTCGCCAATGGTAACCTGTTTTTCTTCCATCGCTTCGAGCAGTGCCGACTGAACCTTTGCCGGGGCCCGGTTAATTTCGTCCGCCAGGATAAGGTTCGCAAAGAGCGGTCCCCGGCGGACCGAAAAAGAAAGACTTTTCTGGTCCCAAATAAGGGTTCCTGTTACATCTGCGGGGAGCAGATCAGGGGTAAATTGGATCCGCTTAAAAGAAAGCCCCGTCAGCTCCGCCAGGGATTTTACCGCCAGGGTTTTTGCGAGCCCCGGAACGCCTTCCAAAAGGGCGTGTCCGCCGGCTATCAGGGACATTAAAAGGCCGTTTACCATAGCTTCCTGGCCGATAATCCGCTGAGCCAGCTCTTTTCGGGATTCCGCAAGGATTCCTGTTACCTGTTCAAGTTTTGTTTGATCCATACCCTATTGTACCGGTACAAAACTGTATTGACAATATTGACACAACCCAACCTGCCCCCTAGTCTATAGTCTATGAATACCTTAGCGACAGAATTGAATTCCCAGCTCGAAGGGACAGTAGCCCAAAGATTGCTTTCGGGTCTTGGTAAACGGTTGTATTTTCCCAAGGGCATTATTGCCCAGTCGGGGGAAGCAAAGAAATATGCACACAAGGCCAATGCAACCATCGGAATGGCCTATGACGGTGGGCGGCCCCTCATCCTGTCCGCTATTGCCGAGGGTATGCCAACCCTCTCAACGGTAGAAGCGGTTACCTATGCGCCGACCGCTGGTGTGGAAACAGCCCGCCAGGCATGGAAGGACGCCATACTTAAAAAAAATCCCAGTCTGGAAGGCTCTCGTATTTCCCTTCCAGTCGTCGTACCGGGGCTTACCGCAGGCATTTCCTATATTGCAGACCTTTTTCTTGAAGAAGGTAATGAAATTCTCGTGAGCGATCCCTGTTGGGACAATTACAGCCTTATTTTTGCCGACCGACGGGGAGCTACCGTTACCGAAGTTCCCTTCTTCGGAACCGGTGCCGGCCTTAACCTGGAAGGTATTAAACAAGCGGTAAAAAAGGCAGCGAAGAGCGGCAGCCTCAGGCTCATTCTCAATTTCCCGAATAATCCTTCCGGATACTCACCCACCAAGGCAGAGGCAGAATCGCTCATCAATATGATAAAAGAAACTGCCGAAGCAGGCACCGACTGCCTTATCATCACCGACGATGCCTATTTTGGCCTCGACTACGAACCCGACATATATCCAGAGTCGCTCTTTAGCCGGCTTGCGACCCTCCATGAACGGGTACTAGCCGTAAAGATCGACGGGCCCACAAAAGAGGACTATGTGTGGGGCTTGAGGATGGGCTTTGTTACCTTTGGTTCCGCAGGCATGAACGAAAATCACTACGAAGCGCTCATAAAGAAATTGATGGGCACCATCCGTTCAAGCGTATCCTGCTCAAATACTCCGGCCCAGTATCTGATGCTGAAGACAATGAACGACAGCCGTTCCGAATCGGAGAAAGCCCGGTTCCGCGAGATACTGCATAAACGGTATGAGATTGTGAAAACCCTCGTGGCCAACAACAAGCAGCATCCAGTATTGCAGGCCCTGCCCTTTAATTCTGGTTATTTCATGAGCTTCCGCTGCAATGGAGTCAGCCCTGAAACGCTGCGGCAGGCCCTGCTAAAGGACTATGGCATTGGAACCATAGCCCTTGGCAGCCAATACCTGCGCATCGCCTTTTCCAGCGTGGAGGCGGAACATATTCCCTTTGTGTACGAAACACTCTACCGAGTGGCTTCGGAATTAGCTCAGAAAAATTAACTAACCAGCTGGTGGCCCAGATCCTTTAATTCGGGCATCTGGGCATACAGCGGCAGCCGGCCAGCGCTGGCGTTTTTGTCAATTTCGACCAGTTTTATAAAAAGTTCGTTTAAAAGATCTGCAAATATCTTTAGGTTCGATGTAAAATTGTTTATGGCCATATCTCGCAATACCTTGTCTGCATCGGCTAAGCGGCCCGTAGCATTCAGGCGATTCCGCAAAGAAGGAACCAGTTCCTTTCGAGCAAGTCCTATAAAACGGGCTGCAGCAACAATCTGCCGGTACAGTTCATCAAGATGAAAACCCTGATACCTATATTGCTCGCTTTTTTCCGTAAGGGTTTCTATAAGGTCCCAGGATTGATTATCCAGCGGAAGATGCAGCAATGCTGGGCGAATATGACGGTTAGCAATATTAGACTTATAGTGATCTCCAATCTGTTCAATAAGTCTAATTATCTCTGGATCGCGGATTTGCATGCTTACCATAGTATCCCGCCAATGCGGGATTGACAAGTCAAGAACCGGCACAATAGGATAAAAACATGAAAATCATAAACCCCTACCGCATCATTATTGCGGTGTTGTCTGAAATCTTGTTCGCAAGCCTATTTATATCTTGTCAGATTGGTGCAACCAAGACAGTTACCCTCTGGACCGATCAGAGCGAATTCGCCATTTACGCAGAAATATTTAATTCCAAACAAAAGAATTATAAAATAGAGATCTTTTACTATGAAAACCTGCCGAACATTTTGGCGAAGACAAAAACCTATCCAGATATCGTAGTCGGTACGGGGCTTAAAAACAGCGAAACAAGAAAACTTTTTAAGAATCTGGATTATTTTTTTGATGAACTGCTCCTTAAGCAAACAAGTTTTTACATTAACCTTTTGCGGCTTGGAAACATAGATGGCAAACAGTACCTGCTGCCCGTTTCCTTTAACATTCCGGCGGTTATTTTCTCCAAAGAGAACAGCAGCCTGGTCGCCAAACCTTTTTTTCTTACCCTGGATGAGATCCAGAGTCTCGGAAAGAGCCACAACCAGCTCAACAATCAGGGAACCTATGTACGGATGGGTTTTTCTCCCCGCTGGAATGACGAATTTCTTTTTATAGTTTCCCGGCTTTTTAATGTTTCATATCGGGAAAGCTCACCCCTTGCGTGGGATGCTGCAGCTTTAGAGCGGGCTATGAACTATGTGTATCGCTGGAGTATCGAAACAAACGGCAGCCCCGAAAAAGAAGATGATTTTGCGTTTAAATACCTGTACAACCCTCCTGCGGTCATAGCCACAAGCGGTAAAATTCTATTCGCCTATATTTCCAGCGAAGATCTCCTTACCCTGAGCGAAGACCGCCTGAACACCCTGGATTTCCGGTGGGTAGGCAACGGGAATATTATCCCCATTATGGAGGGCGCTCCGTTCTTGGGTATTTACAAAAAAAGCAAATCTAAACAGGCTATCGACGCTTTTATACAATGGTTTTACCGGGAAGAAAACCAGCGGGAACTATTGCAGCAAAGCAAGGAATACAGATTGATGGACCATAGTTTTGGTATCTCCAATGGGTTCTCTGCTCTGAGGACCGTAACCGAACAGATTTTCCCTTCTTTTTATCCCATTTTACTTGGCCATACTCCGCCTGCGGAGAGCCTGACACCGCCGGGCATACTGCCAAAAAACTGGGATGTACTCAAAGCCAGGGTTATTTTGCCCTACTTGCACGATGCGTCCCGGACCGACAAAAAAGCTTCCATCGTACCATTGGAAAAGAGAGTGGCCGAGTGGCTTAAAAACAATCCATACAAATAACTTCAATACTCAATTTTTTTTTACGGATACCGATATTCAAAATAAGAAGGATCGGTATCCATGGTATATAATTCAACAATCATTACCAGCATTCCCGATTATAGTCTCGCGCGGAGCTCGATAGGCGGCTCCCGCATTGCCCTGCCAGTGTCCCGATCCAGCTATATTTATTCCCATTTTAAGCATGTCTCAGGAATCCCTGCTGAAGAAGGCCAACCGGGGGTTCCTATCACAAAACTTAAAATTTTAGATGCCCTCATAGACCAGCTCAGCCAGATGAAACGGGATGTACAGAGCCCAGTATCGGTTGATCATATCGATGCACTCATCGATCAATATAAAAAAGAAATCGAAGCAGCCCAGGCAGCAAACAAGGCACTCCCCTATAACCCAAAGCCGCCAGCTTCCACAGGACTTATTGTCAATTTAGTGGCTTAACGTACACGCCGCATTTTTTGTCTGGCCCTTGTATCAATTCGTTCCTTTTTGTACTATACGACTGTTCGCCTCCAAGAAAGGCAGCCCCCCTAAAATTCTATACAAGGAGCTCCTATGACATTAAATGAACTAAAACATGCGGGCCTTAAAAAATGGGTCGAAGAAGCAGTAGCTTTGATGAAACCCAAGGCGGTCTATGTCTGCGACGGCAGCCAGGAAGAATACAATCGAATGATTGATATCTGCGTAAAGGGAGGACTTGCTACTCCCCTTAATCCTGCTAAACGGCCCGGCTGTTACCTGTTCCGATCCGACCCTTCCGACGTAGCCCGGGTAGAAAACCGGACCTATATTGCATCCAAAACTCAGGAAGAAGCCGGTCCCACCAACAACTGGATCGATCCCGTAGAGCTCAAGAAGATTATGACCGAACTGTACTCAGGCTGTATGCAGGGCCGGACCATGTACGTGATTCCCTTCTCCATGGGCCCAGTTGGTTCCAATATCGCAAAAATCGGCGTTGAGCTTACCGATTCTGAATACGTTGTAGCAAACATGCACATCATGACCCGGGTAGGAACCAAGGTTCTCGACGTACTCGGTACCAACGGCGAATATGTTCCCTGTTTCCATTCCGTAGGAAAACCCCTTGCAGAGGGAGAAAGCGACAACGGCAAATGGCCCTGCGCTCCCATCGAGAAAAAATACATTTCCCATTTCCCCGAAACTCGGGAAATCTGGTCCTATGGTTCTGGCTACGGCGGAAACGCCCTGCTTGGCAAAAAGTGTCTTGCCCTTCGTATCGCCTCTGTTATCGCCCGGGACGAAGGCTGGCTTGCGGAACACATGCTCATCCTTAAGATTACCAATCCAAAAGGTGTTTCCAAGGTTGTCTGCGCCGCCTTCCCCTCTGCCTGCGGTAAGACCAACCTGGCCATGCTCGTCCCCACCATCCCTGGCTGGAAGGTCGAAACCATCGGCGACGACATTGCCTGGATGAAATTCGGCAAGGACGGACGTCTCTATGCCATTAACCCCGAAGCGGGCTTCTTTGGCGTAGCTCCCGGAACCAACATGGATTCCAACCCCAACGCCATGCGGTCCATCGAAAAGAATACTATCTATACCAATGTCGCCCTGACCGAAGACAATGACGTATGGTGGGAAGGCATTGGATACGATGCCCCTGGTAAGCTTATTGACTGGAAGGGCAATGAATGGGTCCAGGACAAGGCTAACAAGGCCCAGGAGCCGGCAGCCCACCCCAACAGCCGTTTTACCGCTCCCGCAAAACAGTGCCCCGCCATTGCAAAAGAATGGGAAGATCCCAATGGTGTCGCGGTCGATGCTATTCTTTTTGGCGGCCGCCGGCCCAGCACGATTCCCCTGGTACACCAGGCAACCGACTGGGTTCACGGCGTATTCATGGGATCCATTGTGGGCTCTGAAATTACCGCCGCCGCATTGGACCTTAAGGCCGGAACCATCCGCCGCGATCCCTTTGCCATGCTGCCCTTCTGCGGCTACAACATGGGCGACTACTTCCAGCACTGGATCAATATCGGCAAGAAAACTACTGCGGACAAGCTGCCCAAGATTTTCTTTGTGAACTGGTTCCGCAAGACCAAGGACGGCAAGTGGCTCTGGCCCGGATACGGCGAAAACAGCCGGGTCCTCGCATGGATCTTCGACCGCTGCGCCGGCACCGGCAAGGCAGTGGAGACCCCCATCGGCTATATGCCCACCATCGATGCCATTGAACGGCCCGCTGGTGTAAGCGAAGAGGATATGAAGGAACTCTTGGCAGTCGACGTAGAGGGCTGGAAAAAGGAAATCGCCGATATCCGCGAAAATCACTATCCCAAGTTTGGTTCACGGCTCCCCAAGGAACTGATGAACGAACTGGATGCGATCGAAAAACGGCTTTCCAAATAAAAACTAAAAAAAGGCGACTTCCCACCTAAAGGGAAGTCGCTTTCTACGAAAGCATAAAAAAGCGCGCCTGTGGCGCGCTTTTTTTTATTTCTGATCCTCACAGGCAAGTTCATCCATACGTCTAAGCCGGCGTGATAAGTCTCGAGCCAGATTCATGATAATCATAGAAAAGGCACTTACATCCATTTTATAAATATCGCGCAGAGCCCGGTTCGATATGGCGGCGACCCTGGTGGGTGCATGAGACCGTATTGTCGCAACCGCAGGCATTACATCGAGAATTTCCATTTCACCAAAGGTTTCCCCTTCTCCCAGTTCATTCAACTGAACTCCGTTGCGAATAACAAGGACACGACCGTCCAAAATAAAACGGATTCTATCGTTTCGCTCACCTTCGGTAATAATATTAGTACCTTCTGGATAGGATTCTATCGTAAGAAGTGGAATAACCCGTTCAATCTGCTCAGCCATGAGTCCACCAAAAAGAGAATATTTTTGGAGATCTACAACAGAAATCATGGCAACACCTTCCTGAGCGCAATGATTGTTTCGCCGATAAGGGTGTCGAGCTCAAGACCAAGCATGACAGCCCCTTTTTCGATAACCTGCCGGTTAACCCCTGCGGCAAAGGCAGCGGTTTTCCATTTTTTCTTAACAGAGGATACTTCCAGATCCTGCACACTTTTGGAGGGCCGCACAAGGGCACAGGCTTGAATAAAACCAGTAAGCTCATCCACCGCAAAGAGGGTTTTTTCAAGCAGGGATTGGGGTTCCACGTCGGAACAGATACCCCAGCCATGGCTTACCACCGCACGAACATAGTCCTCAGGCCACCCAGCCTGCTCTAAAATTTGCTTTGCCATGGAACAATGCTGATCCGGGTATTGCTGGTAATCGATATCATGCACAAGGCCGATAACGCCCCACCTATCGGCATCTTCGCCAGCCTTATCGGCAAAATGGCGCATGGCAGCTTCTACCGCTTGAGCATGTCGCCAGAGGCCTTCGTCATCGTTGTACTGGCGCCACAGTTTTTCAGCCTCTTCCCGTGTCGGATTCATAGAGCCCCCTTTTTGTTTTTACACGTTGAATTTAAAGAACATGACGTCTCCATCCTGGACTACATACTCTTTACCTTCGATCCGATACTTGCCGGCTTCTTTTATTTTTGCTTCCGAACCATAGGTAAGAAGATCATCGTAGGAATATACCTCGGCCTTGATAAAGCCCTTTTCAAAGTCGGTATGAATAACCCCAGCTGCTTTGGGAGCCGTATCTCCTGCATGGATAGTCCAGGCACGACACTCGTCTTCGCCGGCGGTAAAAAAAGTCCTGAGCCCTAAAAGCCGGTAAGCCGCATGAATAAGGGCGGAGAGGCCCGATTCTTCTAGCCCCAGTTCAGAAAGAAAAGCGAGGCGCTCCTCTTCGCTTTCCAGATCCGCAAGCTCCGCCTCGAACTTGCCGCAGATAACCACTGCTTCTGAGTTTTCCGCCGCAGCCCGCGCTTTCACCATTTCCACAAAGCGGTTGCCATTTCGCATGCCATCTTCATCAACATTGCATACATACAGCTGGGGCTTCATGGTGATGAGGTGGCTGTCGTACAGGGCCGCCCGTTCATCATCAGTTAAGGGGACCGACCGGGCCGGCTTACCCTGTTCCAGGGCAGGCTGCACCTTGTCGAGGGCAGCGATAAGGAGTTCCGCCTGCTTCTGCTGGTCCTTGGCTTGCACCTTAAGGGCCCGTACCGCCTTTTCCCGGCGCTTGGCGACCGTGTCTAGGTCCGCAAGGGCAAGTTCCACATTAATAGTCTCCATGTCCGATTCGGGGTCCACCTTATTTGATACATGAATGATATCAGGGTTTTCGAAACAGCGTACCACCTGGGCGATAACACCTACTTCGCGGATGTGGGACAGGAACTGATTACCGAGCCCCTCTCCCTGGGACGCCCCTTTTACAAGCCCCGCAATATCGACAAACTCGACCGATGCGGGCACAACCCGTTTTGGCTTAAATATTTCTGCGAGTTTCCGGAGCCGCTTGTCCGGCACATCCACAATACCCACATTAGGATTAATGGTGCAAAAAGGATAGTTCGCCGCTTCCGCGGGAGCCGAGGTCAATGCCGAAAAAATAGTGGACTTTCCCACATTAGGAAGCCCTACAATACCACAGTTTAATGCCATGGCCCCATTGTACGGTTCAGAAAGCCCAGGGTCAACAGGGCTGAATGAAATGAAGGCAAAGAGATATGTTATTATTTATTAAAGATTTAACAATTTTGCAATGCTATTGCATATTTTCTATATGTATATTAATAGAATTCTCACTACGCAAATACTTAATCTTACCCGTTTGTATCCGGTCATTGTAATAACCGGTCCCCGGCAAGTGGGAAAAACAACCCTCTTGGAACACAGCTTTCCCCATGCATCCTATGTTTCTCTTGACTATATGCAGCACGCGGAAATGGCAGAAAGCAGGCCCCAAGAATTCCTAAAACAGTTTTCTACCCCGCTCATTATTGATGAAATTCAATACGCTCCAACGCTTTTACGGCATATTAAAACACAGGTAGACAGGCACCGGGGACAAACAGGGCTCTATTTTATTACCGGCTCCCAGAATTTTTTGCTCATGAAAGAAGTAAGCGAAAGTTTAGCCGGACGGGCGGCTATTTTAACCTTACAGGGGCTTAGTTTTTCTGAATGGGAAAGTGTATTTGGGGGTCAATATGAAAACCATGATTTTCTTTTTCGCGGAACCTATCCAGGATTATGGAATGCTGGAACCTTACTATGAGTCTCGCGGGAAACGTCTTGCAAAAAGCCCTAAATTATATTTTTACGATACGGGTCTAGCAATTTTTTTAGCCGGTTTCAGTAACAAAGAAGCCTTGAAACAATCCCCAATGATGGGAGCCTTTTGGGAAAACCATGTTATTTCTCAATGGCTCCGATGGAAACATTGGGAGCAGCCAGCGGCCCAGTTTTGGTATTGGCAGGATCAGCAAAAACGAGCAGTGGACCTTATAGTAGATATAAATAGATTGTTATATCCTATTAAGTGTAAATGGAAAGAAATACTGGATCGTCAAGACACCCGCGGTATCCGTGCTGTTACAGATTTTTATGGTTCCCAGCGCCTTGGACAAGCATATATTGCCTGTCTCAGCAAACAAAGTTTTATGTTAGGTGAAACTAATGCAATGGCACGAAACGGGTGGACTACCTGGGAACTAGGGACATAATTTGTTGTCTGCCCTTGCCCTCACCTAGTGATTGGGTTAGTATAGATACGCATCTACTAACAGGAGGAGCTATGGCT
>NZ_JAJUHW010000011.1 GCF_029265695.1 Gracilinema caldarium
ACTATACGCTATAGAAGTTTTTCTTGACAATCCGTCAAGACGGCCCCATCATGTAAAAATCGAAGGAGACGCCACCATGAGCTACACCACGGATCTTATCAAGAACCTATCGTTAGCCGGTCACGGCGGTACCGGCAAAACGACGTTATTCGAACGCCTGCTTTTTGCCGGCGGAGTAATAGCAAAACCTGAAACAGTCGAATCAGGGAAAACCGTCAGCGATTCGTCGCCAGAGGAAATCGAACGGAAAATTTCAATCTATGCGGCTTTGGCCCATGTGGATTGGAAGGGCAAGAAAATCAACCTGCTCGATACTCCCGGATCCTCGGACTTTATTGGGGATGTTATTCTGGCAATCAGGGCCTCGGAATTTACCCTGGTTACCGTGGATGCCCGCTCTGGGGTACAGATTGAAACCTTAAAAATTTGGCGGACCTTGAATGCCCGGGGCAAACCCCGTGGTATTTATATTACAAAACTTGATGATGAACGGTCAAATTTTGAGACCACCCTGAAGGATATTAAGGAGAAACTCAAGATTGATCCGGTCCCGTTCTTCCTTCCCATGGGAGCCAACGGCAATTACAAGGGCGTTATCGATGTGCTCAACGAAAAGGCTTATTTTGTTCAGAGCGAAGGCCTTGAAAAAGAAGGACCGATTCCGGAGGAATACAAAGATGCGGTAAACGATGCACGGCAGCGCCTTATCGAAGCCGCAGCAGAAGGTGATGATACCCTGATGGAACATTACATCAATAAGGGCTCCCTGGAAGCCGAAGAAATGCATACGGGTCTCATCGAAGCCCTGGCGGATCACAAATATGTGCCCGTCTTCTGCGGTGTGCCCCTTAAAAACTCAGGACTCATACCTTTCCTTGATTTTATTTCTGATATCGGACCCGATCCCCGAACCGCCAGCGATACAGTGGCCCTCCCCGACGGGACAGAAAAGGCGGTCGCCATCGATCCTGAAAAACCCTTTGCAGCCTTCGTGGTAAAAACTACGTTTGACCAATTCTCCGGTAAAATTTCCTGGATTAAGCTGTTCAAGGGAAAGCTTCATTCTGATTCGGAAATCTTTAATGTTACGGAAAATAAAAAAGAAAAGGTCGGCAAGCTCTACATTTGCCAGGGGAAAAAGCTGGAAGAAGTACAGGAATTGTATGCCGGTGACATCGGGGTGATCACCAAATCGGCAAGCCTCAGGACCAACGACACTATTACCGATCCTGCCACCCCCATGTCATTTGTACCGTTAAAGCTGCCAGAGCCGGTACATTCTGTGGCGGTAAACGCCGTTCAAAAGCGGGATGAGGATAAACTTGGCGAATATCTACTTCGGGCCACCGAAGAAGATAAAACGCTCCGATACGAATACAATACGGAGACAAAAGAAGCGGTCCTCTCTGGTATGGGCGAACTCCATGTCAATATAATTCTGGATAAAATAAAACAGAATCAAAAAATTGAAGTCCAGACCCATATTCCCCGGGTTGCTTACCGTGAGACTATTACTAAAAAAGCCGGTGCTGAATATACCCATAAAAAACAGACCGGCGGTCATGGCCAGTACGGTAAGGTAGTTCTGGAAATCGCACCCCTTCCGCGGGGTGAAAAATACCGGTTCATCAATGCCATATTTGGCGGTGCCATTTCCAAGGGCTATATCCCCGGTGTTGAAAAGGGAATACTGGAAGCGATGAATAACGGTGTCCTCGCAGGCTATCCGGTAGTTGATGTGGAAGTAAAGGTGGTGGATGGCAAGGAACATCCGGTTGACTCTTCCGAACTTGCCTTTAAATTGGCTGCACGAAACGCCTTTAAGGAAGCCATGAAACAGGCTAATCCTACGCTCCTTGAGCCTATCATGAATCTCACCGTATTTGTAGAAGACAAGTACATGGGGGATGTCATGTCCGATCTATCAGGGAAGCGGGGTAAAATTCTTGGCCAGCAGTCAATTGGTGGCGGTATCGAAGAAATCCGCGCCCAGGTTCCTCAGGCAGAATTGCTTCGCTATTCCATAGACCTTCGGTCTATGACAAGCGGTACCGGTTCTTTCAACGTAGAATTTGATCACTATGCGCCAATCAGCGGAAAGATAGCTGAAGAGGTGATTAAAGCCGCCCAGGCATTCCGTGTCCAGGAGGCAGAAGAATAATCCATTTGTTCAGAAAACAATAGTGCGGATTAGGGGCCGCAAAAAAAGGAGGCGGGAGCTGTTCCTTGTGAACAGCTCCTTTTTTTATTATGTTCTTTCAGCAAGCGGGATAAAGGGGAGCCTCGGCTGAACGCACTTGTATGCGGGTCGGATAATTCTTCCCCCTGAAATAATTTCTTCCATTCGGTGGGCACACCAGCCTGCAACGCGGCTTATTGCAAAAATCGGCGTATAAAGCTCTGACGGGATACCCAACATGTGGTATACAAAGCCAGAATAGAAATCCACGTTGGTACAAATAGACTTATCAGAACCTTTTACCTTCTTAAACACCGAGGGAACCAGGGATTCAATGGTTCTATAAAGGTTAAACTCTTCGTAGAACCCCTTTTCCTTGGCAAGTTCTTCCGCTTTGTTACGGAGCAATGTGGCCCGCGGGTCTGATACGGTATAGACAGCATGCCCCTGTCCATAAATAAGACCGGTTTTATCGAAGACTTCGCCTTTAAGGATTTTTATTAAATAGTCAGCAACCTCTCCTTCATTGTCCCAATGTTTCACACCCTTTTTAATATCATCCATCATGCCCATTACTTTTATATTTGCACCGCCATGCTTATAGCCTTTAAGAGAACCGATACCAGCGGCAATGGCAGAATAGGTATCTGTGTCGGCGGATGAAATAAGATGCACCGCAAAAGTTGAGTTGTTTCCTCCACCATGTTCAGCGTGTAAAACTAAAGCTAGATCCAAAATATCCGCTTCCAATTTGGTGAATTTCTGGTCTTGCCGGATAAGGGATAAGAGGGTTTCTGCCGTAGAATCGGTCTTTCCGGGAGAATGGATAAAAAGGCTTTCATGATCGTAATAGTGTTTTTTTGCCATATAAGCATAGGCAACCATGGTCGGGAACCGGGCAATCAGCTCTATACACTGACGCAGCACATTTTCTGGGGAAAGGTCTTCTGCACGGTCATCATAGGCGTAACAGGTAAGCACCGATCGGGCCAGCTTGTTCATGATATCCGGAGAGGGAACCTTCATAATAGTATCTTCTGCAAAGTTTTTTGGCAGAGCCCTTTTCTCTCCCAGGAGAGCTGAAAACTCTTCTAATTCAGATTTTGTGGGTAAATCACCAAAAAGCAGCAGGTATATAGTTTCTTCAAACCCATAGCGCTGTTCTTGGGCTGCATGAAATACCAGATCTTCCACATCATAACCGCGGTAATACAGTTTACCATCTACAGGAACCCGCTCTCCCTCATCCATGATGTAACCATGAACATCACCTACCCGGGTAAGTCCAACAAGAACACCGGTACCATCTGCATTTCGCAGTCCCCGTTTCACATTGAATTTTGTGTATAATTCAGGATCAATCTTGTTATTGTTCATGATCTTAGAAAGATAGGTATCCGTATTCATAGGCCCTCCATGTATAATTATTCACTTTATAGGACCATATTTTGCATACTTATGCAATAGGTTTGACGAAAATTGTAATTTCATTTATAGTAACTATCTATGAATACACCACTCATCAAAGAAATCATGACCCTTTCTCCGGAAGGGCAAACAGTCATTATACGCGGCTGGGTACGTACCAAACGGGATCTTAAAAATTTGGTATTTATTGAAGTTAACGATGGATCCTGTTTTAAAAACATCCAGTGTACCTTTGATCTTTCCCAACTATCCGAACAGGAGGTTATTAAAGGCCTTGGTGAAGTGTCTACCGGCGTTTCGGTAGAAATTACAGGGAAACTTATCCCCTCCCCCGCCTCGGGTCAGCCAGTAGAAGTTGCAGCGACTACCCTCCAGGTAGTCGGTAAAGCCCCCGCCGATACATACCCACTGCAAAAAAAACGACATTCTCTTGAATTCCTCCGTGAAATTGGACACTTACGGGCAAGAACAAATACCTTTGGAGCCGTAGCCCGGGTTCGAAGCCGTCTTGCCTTTGCTATTCACGAATTCTTCCAGCACCGTGGTTTTCAGTATGTGCATACGCCCATTATAACCGCCAGCGACTGTGAAGGAGCCGGTGCCATGTTCCAGGTAACTACACTGGATCTTGACAGCCTTGGCAAATCCGGAAAACCCGCAGATTACTCAAAGGATTTTTTTGGAAAACGGAGCTATCTTACCGTTTCTGGACAGCTTGAAGCTGAAACCTACGCAACAGCCCTTTCCCGTGTTTATACCTTTGGGCCCACATTCAGGGCCGAAAATTCAAACACAACCCGTCATTTGGCCGAATTCTGGATGGTTGAACCCGAAGTTGCATTTGCCCATCTGGAAGACAATATGGAACTGGCGGAAGCCTTTCTTAAACACCTCTTTACGGTTGCACTCACGGATTGCCGAGAAGATCTTGAATTCTTTAATGAACGAATTCAGCAGGGTATTATTGAAACCCTGGAGGGTGTGGTAAAATCTCAATTTACCCACATGACCTATACAGACGCGGTTAAAGAGCTCGAAAAGAATGCCGACGTCTTTGAATTTAAGCCCTATTGGGGATGTGACTTGCAAAGCGAACACGAGAAATATTTAACCGAAAAGGTAGCCGGCGGCCCCGTGATCGTCACCGATTATCCTAAAGAAATTAAAGCCTTTTATATGAAATTGAACCCCGATGGAAAGACAGTCCGTGCTATGGACGTTTTGGTACCCCGTTTGGGAGAAATTATTGGTGGCTCTGAACGGGAAGCGCGTCTTGAGGTCTTGGAAAATAGAATCAAAGATTTAGGGATGAATCCCGACGACTACTGGTGGTACTTGGATTTACGGCGTTTTGGTACCGTACCCCATTCTGGTTTTGGGCTCGGTTTTGAACGACTTATCCTTTATGTCACGGGGATGACAAATATAAGGGATGTTATTCCCTATCCCCGGGCAGTAGGACAGGCAGATTTCTAAGAGGTTGCTTGCAGAATTGAAAAGAACTATCACATTAACTTTTCTTTTACTATTTTTTCTAAGGCCTTCCTTATATTCGGAAGGCCTCGAGGTTCGTTCCCGCTCCGCAATTCTTTTAGACGCGACCACTGGTACGGTTCTGTATGAAAAAAATGCAGATGAACCGATACCCCCAGCATCATTAACTAAATTAATGACCATGCATCTTGCATTACAAGATGTTACCATGGGAAAGGTCGCACTTAATGCAGAAGTACCTATTCCTCGTGCAGCCTGGGCCATTAACCAGAGCTGGGGATCGAGCCTCATGTTTCTTGGGCCTGGGCAGCGGGTAACCTTAAAAGAATTACTCTTAGGACTTGCAGTATGTTCCGGTAATGATGCAGCAGTGGCTGTAGCCCTCTATTTATCCCCCTCTATTCAAGATTTTGCAAACCGAATGAATGAGGAAGTTCGCCGGCTCGGTCTTATACATACTCATTTTATAGAACCCTCTGGCATTTCTGAACATAACAGTACTACAGCCCGAGAATTTGCCCAATTTTGCCAGTATTATATCAATCAGCATCCAGAAGCCCTGCAAGATTATCATTCGGTTCGTGAGTTTGCCTATCCAAAGGCAGAAAATGTGGCAGAAGCATATCGTGACAATCCGCGGACTATTGTGCAGACAAACCGGAACCTGCTTCTTGATACGCTTCCCGGTGTAGATGGGCTTAAAACCGGATATATTATTGAATCGGGTTATAATATTGCTCTGACTGCTCAACGGGACGGAACCCGTTTCCTTGCTGTCTTATTAGGTGGACCAGGAAGATCTTCCCTTCATGGCGGACAAATCAGGGCAGAAGACGGAGCTAAGTTGATTGAATGGGGATTTGAAAACTACAAAACCTTGAAAGTTTCGCTTCCTCAGCTTCCTGAACCCAGAATATGGAAGGGCAAAGAAAACAAGGCTCATCTTGTTTTATCTAATCAGCCACTTGCAACGCAAACAGGCATAGTTATTGATTCTTTGAACCTATCCTTTACTGTTGAAAAACAGCGGGGACTTGATGTTCAGCAACGTATAGAATTGTTTGAGCCCCTCATTGCGCCATTGGACGCAGGCACCGTGGTTGGTCAACTTGTTCTAAGCGACACAGCGGGAATATTAAAACAAATCCCTATACGGCTTGAGCGGCCTGTTCCACAGGGAAACATTTTTAAACGTATTTGGGATTCCATTCTTTTAACTCTTGCTACTCTGTTTAAATAAAGTAACTAAAAGCCAATTTCAAAAGTCGGTCACTATTCTTCGAGTTTTGAAATTGGCTTTGCGATTGCTTACGCTTGCATTGCAACCACTGCGCTAAATCTCGTATTTTTAAGATTAAAACAAAAAGGGCTGTGCTGGAATGTTCCAGCACAGCCCTTTGTTTTACCTCTGCAAGGCACTGAAATACTATTGGATGTATTTCAGTGCATTTGTATTAAGGCCTTACTTCGTTGTAGTAGTGGGAGTAAAGCCCGATTCGGTAGCTTTCTTCTGGGATTCCAGATACCTCAGCACCTGCTGCTGGCCAAAACGGGACATTTCTGCATTTTTACGGGCAGTCTCACGATCCTGGATAATGTTCCAGAGACCTTCATCGTCAATATCCCGATCGGTCTCGATAACAGCCTTATCGTAGATGACCTTAACATCCTTAAAGTAGGCAATAAAATCGCCGCCTTCAGTGGAAGCATCCCGCTGGATAAGGAATCCACCAAACTTAACGAAGGGAGTTGATTTAGGATATAGAGGATAGAGCCGAATTTCACGATTGCGTACGTTTTCGACATACTGAGGATTGTCCCAGCGGAGCTCTCCCCAACCATCAAATTTCAGGTAACCCATGAATACGATATTTTCGTTTCCGTCTGCATCAATCAGGATTGCAGAAAGACCATGGGGGAAATTCAATCCATATACATTTACGGCGACAGATTTAATAACTCCAACATTCTTTACCACACCGTAGCCGTTTTCAAAGCGGGTGAATTTGTTTGCTTTGTCCTCTGCAGTGGGGGCCTGAATGGTTCCGTCATCCGCAACCTGAGTCATGGATTCGAAGGCGGGGATTTCAAAGGGAGGCTGAATCCGGGCCCATGAATTGAAGGGTTCTACGGGGAAGTGAACCCGCACACCAAGGACCTTGCCGAACTGCTTGGAAGGTGCTTCCTGGGTGTAACTCTTGGCTTGATTGGTAACAGTCCGGGAAGAAGATGCCAGGACCACATCCCAGTTTGCCAAGGCGAGGGAGGTCTTCATCACCTTTTTCTGTTCGGTGGTAAAGCTGCCGCCGGCCACGTTGGAGAAATCCATCATGGTCGCACGGTTCTGAGTGGGGACGTTGTCCTGGTTGGGAATTATGTCGGCCGCAAGTTTGGTGAAGTCGATTAATACGGCTTCTTCTGCAAACAACGATCCCGCCGCGAACAACGCGATGGCGACAAGAATGAACATCCGTTTCATTCAAAGCTCCTTTGTATAACGCTATTTAGCATAGGACAAATAAAAGTATACGAGATGAGTTTTATTTGTCAACGCTTTTTATTATTTTTTGATATGTATTTGTACTATAAAGCTCATTTCCTGCTATAAAGAGGGTCACTTCTTTAATTGAGACAAAGTTCTTTTTAATCATCTCTGCTAATACCCTGGCCCGCTCTTGAAATGAAGCAGAGCCTCCGACAGGGAGGGCTGCAGTGTCCGATAAGTTTATATAAGCCCGGTCTTTCCTAATCATGATCGTTTCGAGACGGGAATCCTGGGGAAATAATGGCAGTTTATCAACCAACATAGGACCAAGGAGGTATTCTTCTACATAGTGTTGTAACTGTTCCTCTTTTGTCTTGCCGGAGGGGAAAAACCTGGTTTCTACCCGTAAACTTCCGCTTTTTTGTTCGTAGAAACTAAAAACAAAGCGTTTTTGAGGGGTGACCAATATATCCACAAAGGCGATTACAATCAGTACAATTAAAACGGCAAGCCGACGGTTTGCTGATGTACGAAAAAATGCCCTATTCCACTGCACTATGGATGAAAAAAGGTTTGATTTCATCGTGAAGTTGTAAAGCCTCCGGTTTTTTCGAAATTGGTAACAAATTCTGCAATACCCTTATATAACGCTTCGGAAAACTTCTGCAAGTAGGTCCCATCGCTCATCAATAGGGCATCCTGGAGATTGGTGATAAAGCCTAGTTCCACTAACACAGAGGGCATTTTTGCATTGCGCACCACAAACCATTCTTCGGCCTTTATTCCCCGGGAAGGAATTCGGTCTCCCAGAGAGGTATCGAGCTGACCCAGGATGTGCTTTGCTAACAGGATGCTTTCAGTGGTGAATTCTTCTTCGAGCATGGCATTTAAGATAGGCAGGACCTCGGTTGATTCCTGGTATTTTTTAGGATCCACCACGGTCCGACGGTATTCAGGGCTGAGATACCAGACCTCATAGCCTCGGGCATTTTTGTTAAATGAAGCATTAGCATGGATAGAAATATACAAAATAGCTTCGTGTTCGCCGAGCTGTATAGAATTTGCGATAGAAACCCGGTCATCCAGCGTAGGATAGGTATCGCTCGATCGGGTCATGAGGATGCGTTTTTCGGGGTATTGCGCCACAAGCGCATCATACACCTGTTTTCCCACCGTAAGGGTTATGTTTTTTTCCTGGAGGGTCACCTTTTTTTTATGTATCGTATGTTCCGCAATGGCTCCGCTGTCCCTTCCTCCATGACCGGGATCTATCACGATGGCCGCAATGCGGTACAGGCTTTGATTCGTCGTCTTTATAGAAGCAAGAGCCTTTTCAAGGCCCTGCAGGGTCTCTGAAGGAAAGAAAAGTGTTCCGCCTGAGTAACGGGGCGGAGGAAGATGAACCACATAGCGGCCGTCGATGATAAAAGGTAAGGCGTTTTCACCCGACTCGGCGCTAAAACTGATCCGGTGTTCCGGTGTAAGAAGCAGTCCCGCTTGCAGAAGCGGATCCCACTGAAGCTTTGCAGACAAACCGGTGAGCACCTTGGATAGCTCCACATCCTCTGCAAAGCCTGGCATGAGGGCAACAAAAAAGAGTACGAATAAAAGATGCCGCCGACCTTGCGTTCCGCCCTTTTTCATCACCTATTCCGCTCTGCCGCCTGAGATATAAGCTCATCAATATAGTAAAGGGCACCCTGATAGGAACCACGAACAAAGGCCTGCCAAAAACGACGGCCTAAAATGGTCATGCCGGTCTGAGGCTGTGTTACTACAGGTAATTCAAGTCCGGTAATAGTTCTCAGCACCTGGAGACTTTCTTCGGGGCTCCGACCATGGTAATCTTTTAAAGAAGCCTGGAAAAGCTCCGGAAAAGCAAAGATGGAGATGGCCCCCTTCGCTACAGCATCTAGATCCGCATTGTTTGCGGGCATAGCAAAAAGTCTTTGGGCCAGGTCCGGGGAGAGCGGGTAAGCCGGAGGTGGAAATGACAGGACCGATGCTGGGCTTTCGGTAAATAAAAAGGCTTCGGTTTCCGCATGGGGACTTGCGAGGCGTATCCAGATCCGGCGGGCCGCATCTTCTGCGGCTTGTATGGCCGCATCACGGTCAGGCAGGGCGCTGATGACGTTGCCGCATTTAGTAACGTTATTTTCCGGGAACTGCACCCGGGACCCTTTGGAGATCCTCGAAAAGACATCTTTAATGCCCGGAATAGTTTTCGCTTCATCAATTCCATACAGTTCAGCCACCTGGCCGGGGATAGAAATAAATGCTCGTTCAGCGCTGGTCCAGGTGCGAATTGGTTCGAGGGGTCCCGGCGCTTCGCCGATGGCAACAGCGATAGCTGCTTTTGTGGGTTCCACCCCGGAAGCGTAAGGATAGGTCCAGCCTGACATATAGCCCCCGGAAAGGCGGGCCGCAATTTCGCCGATCATAGGACCCTGGGGAGTAAGCTTGACATCCCCCTTGGCAGCCCCGTTGGTAATGCCGAGGGCCCGGACTCCCGCCTTAAAGGTCTCAACCAGCACTGCGGCCTCTTGCTCCGGAAGCGCAGTCGGCATGGTGTGACCCATTTCTATAAAATAGGGTGGAAAGAAAATATGCCGGTCAGCCAGGCCGCAGATGCTTATATTCCCTTGATACACAATCGCATCGACAGAAAATTCCGGGCCCTCCATGTATTCTTCCACAATTGCCCGGCCGGACCGGGAAAAGTTAAGCGCGTCCTGCAGGGCTGCCCGCAGGTCTTCTGCCGAATCGGCCCGCCTGCAGCCCCGGGCGCCCATGTTGTCTACCGGTTTTACGACCACGGGAAAAGAAAAGGGCAGCGCCGGAAGGCTCCCTGCGGTAAATTGGGATTGATGAACGATAACAAATTCGGGGGATGGAACCCCCGCTTCTTTGAAGCGCCGCCGCATCCGTTCTTTATCTGAGGCGTCTAAAGCAGCTTCGTAGGGAATGCCCGGAAGCCCGAGCCGTTCTGCAACCCAGGCGACGGAGGCAGAAAAATCGGTTCCAGCCGTTATAATCCCTGAGAGACCGCCATCCATTTTAAGGGACCGGGCAAAGGTTTCCAGTGCTTCCTTGTCTTTGAGGTCGATTTTTTCGAACCGGTCCGCCAAACCGACACAAGCAGCATTGGGATCCGCATCGACCACTATGGCCTCAAGGCCTCGTTCTTTTGCAAAGTTAATGGCCGGTTTCTGCATGATACCGGCGCCTAAGATCAATATCCTTTGTTTCATTATCTTATTCCCTATTCTTTTATGGCGTAGGCTTCAAAGGTATCACCCAAAGAAAATATTTGACTGATCCTATACAGCATCCTATATATGACTGTTTTTTTCGACTTTGCAAAGGGTCCTAAAAGGGGAAACCGTTCCGGATGGTGCCCCGTATTGACCGTTTTTACCAGTCGAAAGCCAAAACGCTTCAAGATCGGGCCGCTTTTCGCGGGGCTCCAGATGGTCCAATGATCAGGAGGACTGTGTTCCAAAAAGGAGTGGGGTCGGGCCCGACCCGAAATGCCAGAACCAGAAGGGGTAGAAAAGGCAAGGATTCCCCCTTTTTTAAGGAGGGCGGCGGCCCCTTTCAGGGCGGTACCTAGGTCCTGAAAGTGTTCAATCACATACCAAAGCGTAACCACATCCATAGCTTGGCCGCCGGTCAGGGGGCTCAGGTCCGTTTCGGGGAAAAGGCCCTGGAGTACCGGTACTCCCACATGGTCCTGAACATAGCGAACCGCATCGGATGAGGGGTCGAGGCCCCGGACAGACCACCCCAGGTCGCGGCCGGCGGCCAGAAAGGGGCCATAGGCACAGCCGATATCAAGGAGTCTGACCGGATCCTCTAGGGTCTTGGTATGAGGCAAGAGGCTTTGAATCCTTTCGAGCCGGGCCTGGGCCATACGAACCAGGTTGGGAAAGTCTTCGATATAAGTTTTGCCATACTGTTTCTTGTAGTCTTCCAGAAAATAGGCTCCGTCATAGGTAATGGGAGGTTCGTTGGGGCGGCTCATATAGGTGATGCCGCAGGTCCTGCAGCGGAAATAGGTTCGTTCAGGTAAGCGGGCAAGGACTTTTCTGTGCCGGGGCTGCCTGTCGTAGCAGAGGGGACAACGGCTGTGGCCGGGAAAGGTCCAGCGGCTCAAGGTGGCAGCCAGGGCCATGGGTTCCTTCTGGGGAGGAATATGGCGCTGGGCTGCTTTGCAGCTCATTTCTAGGATGCTTTGATATTGAGATTTTTTGACCAGGAGCCGCCCTGCCCTTGCGGCGGCCCGGCGGCCATACCCAAAGGAATAAAGCCCTGCCGAAAGACTTAATACTTCGTGGTACCCCGTCGGAGAAACTAGGGCGACCGGGAGCCGGGCCGCCAGGGCTTCGAAGGCGGTAAGGCCGAAATGGGTAATAAGAAGGTCATAGCGGCAGAGGGTTTCGGCAAGCCCTGAGGGGCTCTCCAGGATCTGTACACCCTGACGAGCTAGGGCGGTTCGCTCTTCCTGGGAAATAAGGCGGTTTTTTGGGCCAATCACTAGGGTAATCCAGTTTGCAGGGACAAAGTCCATTAGCCCCTGAACTACAGGGATGCTTAAGCATCGTTCGTCTTCAGCACCGAAACTGACCAAAATGCGAATTGTCCTGGGGGCCCCTGGGCCTTCGCCCTTTCTGTTTTGGCACCATAAGAAGGCTTTCTGAAAGTCTGCTTCTGCGGGGAAATCCTCCCGCAGCTTTTCTGGAAGGGTAAGAAACGCTGTCTGAGCAAGATTAGCCCTGTCCTGTGAACCCGCGGCGCGGCAGAGGCTCCGAAAGGGGAACAGGCGGGAACACAGGGGGGCGCAAAGACTTAAAAGCCGCACCACAAGAGAAAATCGCTTTGGCCCCGGCAGTATGTCAATGAGGTAGTCAAAGCGGTTGCGGCAGGAACCGCCTTCATCGATACCGACTAAGGGGGCCCGGCTCGCCCATTGGCGAAAAAGCTTGCCATCGGTTCTGAATCCGTCTATGACAATAAAGCGCCAGGAGGGTACTGCAAGGGCTTCCGTGTCGTTCATATGCGGAATGGTCTCATCCACAGATTCCGGCTTGTGGTTGTAAAGGTAGACTTCTACCCCGCGGGCTGCAAAATCCTGAACGAGTCTGCGGCACCGAGCTATATGGCCGCCGCCAGATCCAGGGCGGCTGTTTGGAATAACGAGTATCGGTGCGGGTTTTTCGCTTCCGTTCATCAACCCACCTCTTTATTATGATAGGCTTTTAAAATGGTCTCCCCTCGGTACCGCAGCGGAATATCATTTTTATTTTCTGCTGCAAGAGCGGTGATTGCGGGGTACAGCCTTTGTGCTCGCTCATAATCCTCATAGGTATCCACGGTGAGACGCACCTGGGGCTCCCGCCACTTGAGAGGACAGAGGGGGCGGTGCAAATAAAAAATGTTCGGATTATTATACAAGTAGGGACAGACATGTTCCCGGTCATAGGAGGAAGAGCTTTCCCGGTCCGCACGAAACAGAGCTTCGGCTTTGATGATTTCCACGCCGCTTCCATAGGGCATGCTGGTCAGGGTGCCGTAATCGGCTTCCAAGGCTATGCTTTCCTGGGCGCTCATCCAGGCAGCGTCGGTAAATACAAAGGGGTTGTCCGCGGTGGCCCGTATACAGTAGTCGAGTGCAAAGGCTTTGCATGCCAGCACAAAACGGCGAAGCACATCATCTTTAGGACCTGCTATGATATCAAAGCCTGCGACTTCTGCGATGGGCTTAAAAGCCTCATATGAATCCTCCGGGCAGGCGAGTATATGATGCTGTACCGGGATGAATGACAGGGCTTCCAAAACCCGAAACAACAGGGGCTCCCCATGCAGAGGCAGGAGCGCCTTGCGGGGAAGCCTGCTTGAATCAAGCCGGGCCTGAACGATGACGCCGAAGTTCATTCAGCATCCTCCCATAGTTCGGTAAGCTGCCGGGCATCCAGGCGGAACCGATATTTGTAAAGCGCTACCCATGCGCGGACATCGCGGAAGTTTTTCCAGGCCGTTTTCCAGCCCTCGCCTGATTTTAAAAAATAATGGAAAAAGCGCCGCCAGGGCAAATGAGCCGTATCGCCCCGGAATACGGGGGCAATGTTTTTAAGGTAAAAACGGCGGTAATCGGGATGTATGGAGGTATCTTGAGGAGCCAGATTGCCATCGTAGAGCACCTTGACAAGCTGGGAAGATGCAATTTTTTCCCCCCACAGGTGGGCCCGGAATCCAAAATCCATAAGCTGCCAGTAGGGGCTTTTAAGGGTAGCATCATAACCGGTGAGCTTGATGAATTTTTCTGTGCGGTAAATACCCACTCCATCAAAGGGATATAACGAAAGGGAACCTTCTTTAACGGGTACGAAGGGGATTGTTTTTATGCTGCCCCGATACAGGGCGGGGACTATGAGGGTCGGCAGGGCCTCAAAATGGCTGTTCTGCACTACCGGCACGGTGCACAAAATATCGTTTTGCAGAAGCCGGTCCGCAATCCTCCCTGCCCCGCCGCTTTGAACAAAACGGACATCGTTCCAAAGCACAAAAAAAAGGGGAGTTCTTACCTCCATGGCGGCAATGTTGATCTGTTCTCCCGGCGAAGAACTTTCCCGGAGCAGCAAAAACTGCGCAAAGGGATAACGCTGGGAAAGTTCCTCCATATCGTATGATTCTTTTCCTGTTTCTACGGAGATGACAAAATCAAAACCTGCCTTCTCCAGGTCCTGAAACAGGCTCCTGCGCAGATAACGGCCGCCGCGGCTCAGGAGCACCGCCGTAATACCCGTAGTTCCTGCCCGTTCCCCTCTGCCGATAACCGTATAAGAAGGCACGTCCTGGTTAAAAGTTGAAGGTATAGTACTCATCACAGTCCTTGCAAATACCAGTGTAATTTTTTTGAGCATGTTCCATATAGCTTATATGGGCTTTTTGCCACAGAGCATCCATTGTTTCGGTAAATATGTTCCCCAGCACATCAGTCCGGTGGATATCTTCCTTGCAGCGTGTTACCGTCCCGTCAAGGAGTATGACCATGTCCCGCAAAAGGTGCCAGCAGGGATGCCGTATGAGGGGTGAAATGTCGCCCGCCCGCTTCTGGGGGAGAAAACCAGAAAAATAATCATATTTCTGGATAATGACCTCCGCACCCCGGGCCTTCCAGTGGTGGTAAAACTGCTCTATATCATCCTCCGCACCTTTTACACGGATAGCCTGGACATAGGTCGCCCACGGGAAATGCTGGAGCAGCAGATCGGCAAAACGGTTTGCCTCATCATATCCGGTGCCGCGGATTTCCCGGTACCGCTCAGGGCTTTTAGCGTCCAAGGACACTATCCAGCTTAAGGGTGGCAGGTTATTAGTCCCCCGCCGAAGAGGAGCCGAATTTCTTGCCGCCGCTGCAAAGCGCTCAATCTGGGATGCGGTCCAACCTATACCACTTGTTTCAACAATGAGTGCCAGTTCGGGCCTTTCCAGCACCGCCACGATTAGCTCGACAGCCTGGGGATGCAGGGAGATTTCACCCCAAAGACTGAGATCGATGACCCCTTCGCCGGAAAATGCCACAATTTTGTCCAGTATGGATTTAAAGGCATCGAGGGACATGAAAGCATTAAGCGAAGGATCGCCGAACTGGGGATAGGGACAAAGGGTGCAGCGCTGAGGACAGGGCTGGGATACTTGAATTTGGAAAAAAGCAGGGAGGGTTCTTAAAAGTTCTGGATGGGCCTTAAGGAGCTCCGGCGCTTTATCTGCCCGATCAAGGCCTGCATCGATAAGCCGCTTAAGGAGAATGTGGTTACGTTTTGAATCTGCGGCTAAAGTAAGACGGTAGGACCTGAGGTCCACAGGGGAAATTTCCGTTTCAATATCAAAGGAATTGATATCCTTTTGGAGAACCTGGAACAGGGCATCCCGGCTCACCAGCCCAGTTTGAACGGGTTCACCCCTTTGAGATGTCTCCGTTGAGGCTTGAGCACCTATACTATTTTTATATATTGATAAAAGGATGGCTGCTGTGGAGGGGGCTAAAAGTTCCGGTGCAAAACCATAGGGCCAGCCGTCTGCAAAGGTATATTCGGAAGCCCAGCGCAGATGCCGTTCCGCCATGGCTTGGGTCAAATCCGGATCCAGCAAGGGACAGTCCGCCCAGGCATAGTACAGGAGGTCCTGCCCCTGGGAAAGCTCTGCCAGGCTCTCTAAAAGGTTCAGCACCGTCCATTGCGGCTTTTTAATTATAATACAGCCACCGGGCAAGAGAGATTCATCAATTGTATCCAGAAGAAAGAGATAAACATCCGAAACATGGGGGAATGAGCGGGCCCGTTCCACCGCCAGTGCGAGGGCTGATTTACCTTGAGTGAGGTTTTCGAGTGCGTAGGGGGACAAAGATTGTCCGCCGAATAAAACAACTGGGGCTTTCATATCCCTTACTGTATCGGCATTCCGCCGATTGTCCAATAGGCTTCCCTCGCGTATACTGAAAAACATGCAGCAAGAAGGCTCCTTGAGCGTTTCACAAATCACGGAATTGATAAAAACCTGCCTGGAGACTAGCTTTTCAGAGGTCACGGTGGAAGGAGAAATTTCCAATTACCGGCCCTCCAGCACGGGGCACCTGTATTTTACCCTTAAGGATGCAAATGCGGCCCTGCAGGCGGTCATGTTTAAAAACAGGCTGAAATATCTCGGCTTTACGCCCCGGGACGGACAGCGGGTGAAAGCCCGGGGGAGCATTTCTGTGTACCCCCAGCGGGGAACCTATCAGCTTGTCTGCGAATTTCTTGAGGAAGCGGGAACGGGCGATATACTAGCCATGCTGGAAGAGCGGAAACGGCGGCTTGCCGCGGAGGGCCTTTTTGATACGGAGCGCAAGCGGCCCATTCCCCGTTTTCCCGAAACGGTTGGCATCGTTAGTTCCCCCACCGGAGCGGCAGTCCAGGATATTTTAAACATACTAAGGAGGCGGGCAGCGGGCATCCGTGTTATTGTGCTGCCCTGTCCCGTTCAAGGGGCTGAAGCAGCGCCCCTTATTGCCCGCAGGATTGAACAGGCCAATCAGTGGCAGCTTGCGGATGTGCTTATCGTAGGGAGGGGCGGCGGATCCCTTGAGGACCTGCTCCCCTTTTCCGAGGAGATGGTAGTCCGTGCCATCGCCAATTCTGCGATTCCGGTCATTAGTGCCGTAGGACACGAGATAGACTGGGCCCTTTCTGACTTCGCGGCGGACCTCCGGGCCCCAACCCCCTCGGCGGCGGCGGAACTGGTCAGCGCAAATTGGCAGGAAACCCTGGAGACGGTGCGGAGTTACCAGAAACTCCTCTCCGAATCCATACGGAGTCGCCTCGACCGGGCCCATCTCCTCCTAAAACCCTTTGCACCCGAGCACCTGGAGCTTCGTTTTAGAGCTATTTTACAGCCCCGGCTTGTCCGTTTCGATGATGCCAAGGAAACGCTGCTCCTTGCTATGAAGGACCGTCTCGCAGAGACAAAACGGCGGCTCGAACTGGCGACTAACACACTAGAGGGAGCAAGTCCCCTGGCCATCCTTGAACGGGGCTATGCGGTTGTGTTGGATGAACAAAGCGGCAAGATAATCCGCCGGGCGAGCGATTTAGAGCCGGGCCAGCTTTTACAGATACGGCCTATGGAAGGCCGCTTTACTGCCAGAACAGAAACTATACTTGAACAAGGGGAAAGTCATGGCAACTAAAAATTTTGAAGAACGGCTTGAACGGCTTGAAGCCCTGGGCGAAAAGATCCGCCGCACCGACATTCCGCTGGATGACGCCCTGGCAGCCTTTGAAGAGGGAATTAAACTGGCGCGGACTTTGGAAAAGGATCTATCAAAAATCGAAAGTCGTATTGAGCTTCTCATGAACTCAAGCGAAGCCAAAGAGGACGAAAAACCCGAACTGGACCTTTTTAACACTCAGGAGTAACTGTGACAGAACAGGAAACACAGCGCAGGGCTGTACATATTCTGAGTGCCGACGTGGCCCGCAAAATTGCAGCCGGTGAGGTTGTGGACCGGCCCGCCGCCCTCGTACGGGAACTGGTGGACAACGCTATAGACGCAGGGGCCCGTACCATCGAGGTACAGCTCGAGGGCGGCGGGGCGCGGCGCACCGAGGTGATCGACGACGGCATAGGCATGACCAGGGAGGACCTGGCTCTCTGCTGGTTACCCCACGCGACGAGCAAGGTCGAAAGCCTGGAGGATCTGCTTGCAGCCGAAACCCTTGGCTTTCGTGGCGAGGCACTGGCAGCGATTACTGCCGTAGCCCGGGTAGAAATCCTTACCAGCACCGATGGCCGGGAAGCCTTGCAGCTTTCGGTAGGTCCCGGGGGCTTTGACCGGGCTACCGAAACAGTTGAACGGTACATCCAACAGGCCCGCAGGGTCCGGGGAACCACGGTACGGGTCCTGGGACTCTTTGATGCGGTGCCGGCCCGGAAAAAATTCCTGAAGCGGGACGGGGCCGAAGCGCTCTTATGCAGACAGGTTTTTATCGATAAAGCCATGGCCTTTCCGAACCGGACTTTCCGCCTTGTCCAGGAAGGGAATCTGAAACTGTTTCTTCCCCCGGTGGCAAGTTACCGGGAGCGCTTTATCCAGACCCAGTGTACGGAGGAGGAAAAGCCCTTCGTATATGAAGTATTTGCGAAGGGGGAAGGGTTTTCAGTATCTATGGTTATCGGAGGGCCCGAACTATACCGGCGGGACCGACGGCAGCAGTTTGTTTTTGCCAATGGCCGGCGCATCCAAGATTTTGGTCTCCTACAGGCCCTGGAATACGGTCTCCAGGGAGCCTTCCCGAACGGGACCCATCCGCTGGGGGCCCTCTTTATCACCATAGATCCTGCATTGGCAGATTTTAATATACATCCTGCAAAACGGGAGGTCCGCTTTAAGGACCCCGGGGCAATTCACGGAACTATTTCAAAAAATCTCCGTCAGTTCATGCATAACCTGCTGGTCCGTACTTCCAGCCTGGCTTACAGCGACCAGGATTTAGAAAAAGCCGAGAGCGACAACAGCTTTGGCAGCGCTGCTGCGGACGATTTTGCCACTGGGCTTGGCGGTAGCACTCATATCCAGCCAGAACTGGGCGGTTCTGGTTTTTCTGGTGCGGCTGCAAGCGGATCGCAGAACAGTAGCAGTTCTTTGAACTTCCTGGCTAAACCGCTTGAAAGTTCCCGGCTCGCCATGGAAGCCCTGCTTGAATCCCCACCGGCATATCGTGAACTGCCAAGACAAGCAGATGCCCAACCGGGAGAGCTGGTACGAGGGGCAGATATGGTGCATGCCGCAGCGTCGGCATCCAAACAAGGGGCTCTTTTCGTCGGCCGCCTCTTTGGTCTTTTTCTCATCGCCGAGAGTAAAGGGCGCCTTTATATTATAGACCAGCACGCAGCCCACGAACGAATCCTCTATAATCGCCTATCAACCCATCCGGTACCCCAACAGGAGCTCCTTATTCCGATTGTCTTTGAAACCGATGCTGAAAGTACCGATCGATTCCTGACAGCCCATCAAAAACAGTTGGCCCAGCTCGGCATAGTCCTGGAAACCGAAACGGCAGGACAGTGGAGTATTACCGCCCTGCCTGCGGGCTGGAAAAAGGGAGACCAGGAAACAGTACAGGATATCCTGGCGCTCGAACAGGCCGGAGAAACTTTTTCAGACCGATGGCTTGCAACAATGGCTTGCCACATGGCCATTAAGGACGGCGACTATGTGGATGATATAACAGCCCAGGCGCTTATCGATGCAGCCCTGGAGCTGCCCGTTCCCCGCTGTCCCCACGGACGACCCATTTGGACTGTCATTGACCGGGAAGAACTGCTTAAAGCGGTGCGAAGAATCGAATAAAATAACCTATAAAAAGCGCCTGGACTCAAGGATTTTTTTGCCCTCAAAGGGTTCTGCGCACTTAAATAAATCCCGCAATGGCGGAGGTATAGCCTGTTCCGCCGCATCTGAGAGGGTAAGCCGGCCGCCGCTTGCGCGTTGATAAGCAAGATGAAAAATAAAGTTAATTCCCTCAGCCACGATGGTCCCCGTTTTTCCAGGAGGCTGAAAGGGGATTTCAGCGTAATGGAGCGCCGCAACTAAAGGCAAAGTAAAATCAAGAAGCAGCCGTTCGTAGCTTACAAGGGCTTGGTTAAGCCCTATCCTTAAACATTGTTCTACGGCATAACTAGCCTTTTCCCGCTCAGGGGGAATAAGGAACAAAAAAGCAGCGTCGTTCTGCATCCAAAGCAGCGCATCCGCAGCCGATAAGGTCTGGGTAAGGTATTGCTGCAGCCGGTTTTGCAGATCCGCAAAACGTTTTTCGCCCAGTGAGGACTTAAGGGAACCCTGATTTTCAGGCCCCAAATACAAAAGGTAAAAGGGATATACCATTCCGGATTTGACAGCATGCCAACCGGGAAAGGCGGGAGGCTCTTCGCACAGTGCAGCTGCCGTACTGCGGAGATTCCCCTCTCCACCCGCAGATACGGATCTTAAGCGGGACCAGAATTCTTGAATACGTTTCCACCGCTGGTTTGTGAAGCCTTCGGCAACAGAGGCAGGCCCAATATAATCCGCAGCTCCCTCATGAAAAAACCAGGCAGGATCATGGGCTTGTCCCTTCGTATCAAGCACCCCCCAGGGAAGCTGTTCATAGGAGCTGCGCATTTTTTTTAAAAGCCTTTTACAGTGGGCGTCTTCAAGGCCATCAATATCCAGATAACACAAATCAAATGGATTAAGTCCTTTTTGGCCGATCGAGTCGAGGGAAGCACATTCAAGCTCCCATCGGGGTATAATGGGAAAAGCGCCGGACTTATATTCCCGGGATGTAAAAAGAACGACCTTCATGGCTGCTCCAGCTGTATTGAATAGTTCCGCAGTTTGTATGAGTCCTTAATTTGTTCAGGTGAAAAACGCTCTTGGATCACCCGATCTATGGACAGAAACACGTTACTGGTGACTACCAGTGTATCGGGCCGGCCAAAACGGGATTCTACATGGTTGATTTCCCGCAGGGTTTCGTTCTTTTTAAGTTCCACCGGATCTTCAATATATTTTACCGGTCCGCCGTGCACCGCAAGACGAACCTGGAGGGGCTTTGAAAGCGGATTGGAAAGCCGGTTATAAAAAAACAAGTTATGGAGTATTTCCATACCCGCAAGCACCGCGGACCGCTCTTTTTTGCCGAATACAAAGGCCGCGAGGCAACCGTCTCCCTCCCAAAACCAAATCCTGCCCATCCGGGAGAGAACAGAACGGGAAACAATATTTCGAAGTTCCCCATAGGCTGCATCAATCTGAGAACTTTGGTGGGCCCTTACCAATTCTGAATTCTGAACAATATCGAGCCTCAGCAGGGCAAGCTGAAATTCGTCTCCTTGTACCAGCCGTCCCCAATGGGGACTAATCTGGTTCTGGGCATTTTCCATAAAGAGGCCCGTGACCGAATCATAGGAATACCCTTCTGCAAGTATCGTTTTTATCAAGTCCCGCATATACAGAAGATGATATTCCCGGCCCATGTAGCCAGAACAATCAATTTTGATAAGCAGCTCAATAAGCTGCAGATACCTGCCCTCAGCGATGATATCTTTAACAACCTGTTCAGCGGCGGTCTGGGCGGTAATGGGAATATTCTCCGGTATCCCAGACCGCTCGTGGATATTGTAACCGGGCACAACAATCCGAGCCAGCCTGACAATCATATCCATACTGAGAGATTCGTAGAGAATTTTACAGGTTAGTCGGTACAGTCCGGTTTTAACTTTCATAGTGTGTTAACAATGGCAGGGCTTATAAAATTTGGAGGGATATTGCCGGGAACGGGAGTTGAACCCGTACCCCCTTGCGGGGAGGGGATTTTAAGTCCCCGGTGTCTACCATTCCACCATCCCGGCGCCTCTTGTATAGTAACAATAAAGCCTGCTAAGGTCAATATGAAATGATACAGTACATTGATTCTCACGCCCATCTTACCATGCTTGATTTCCAAACCGACACATTCATAAGGTTGATGAACGACTGGGCCAATCAGGGACTTGTGAGCATCCTTGATGTAGGCATCACCGCAAAAGATGTGCAGCATCGGATTGCCCTTTTGGAGCATTGCCGCGCAAAAAGCGGATCCCAGACAAACCTGCCCCGCATCTATTTCAGCGCCGGAATCTGGCCTTCAGAGGAGGCAATAGGGGATTGGAAAAAGCATATTGATGAACTGGAAATCCAGATTAAAAACGTTCCGCGGGATACCCTCGTAGCCATTGGGGAGTGCGGCCTGGATCGGCACTGGAATCACCCAGAAAGAGGATCTGACCTGCGCTGTGAGCGTGAGCTTTTTGCCGCCCAACTGGACTTAGCATGCCGTTATGGGCTGCCGGTTATCGTCCATTCCCGGGATGCAGCCCAGGAAACCATGGAAGTTTTACAAGACTTCCCTGAAGTCCGGGGGGTCATTCACTGCTTTTCCTATGGCCCTCAAGAAATAACATCTTTTCTGGAACAGGGCTGGTACATTTCCTTTGCAGGAAATGTCACCTATAAGAACGCCCAGGAATTGCGGGAAGCCCTGCAAGCAGCTGACATTACACAGATCCTTCTGGAAACTGACAGCCCCTACCTGGCTCCCGTCCCGCATCGAGGGAAGAAAGCGAATCCGTCCATGGTACAGTACCAATATGAACTGGCTTCTCGCATCAAAAATATTCCACTGGAGGATCTAGCCAGGCAGGTAGCCCGCAATTTTTCAACGCTTTTTATTCAGCCTTAATGACATTCGTAGGACAGGAATCAATAGCTTCTTTGATGCTGTCTTCGTACTTGGAAAAATCCACACCAGACTTTACCACCATTTTGTCCGGGACTTCGAATACCTCAGGACAAATTGATTCGCAGTTCCCGCAGGAAATGCACTCATCCTCGCTCTCATCGAGCCATACCTTCTTAATCGCCATACACACCTCCCTTTTTAGCCATAAATCAGACGGCGGATTTGTCGAATGCTCAGGGGTTCTGAAACAAAGCGCCGCGAATTAAGCTCTACTGCGATTATATTATAGATATCCTCATTTTTATAGCCCTGACGCTGAAGGTGATAATGCCGTGAGCGGACCCATTCTTCCACGGTTTGATTGTAGTAAATTAAAAATTCTTCTAATATCCGTTCAGCTTGGGACTCCTCTATTCCATATCTATGAATAAGGCGCTCAATAAAAGGTTGGTCCGGGCTAGAATGGACCTCTGGGAGTGATTCCATACAGGAAAGTATGTGCCTTTTTGTAGTCCCTTGTAAAGCATACGAGTGTGTTTGCATACCCATTTTCGGGCAAGAAAAACCTGCCGATTCGTGAGAACCGGCAGGCACATATTAATTACAGCTTAAAGAGCAATTCTTCGTAACCAGGTAAAGGCCATGCTTTTTTGTCTACCAGTTTTTCCAGGCTGTCTACCTTGGACCGGAGTACTGCCATCTGGGCCACAACCTTTTCCCGGTATGCCTTGGCCTGTATAAAGGCATCTTCGGTTTCCTGGGCTTCCGCAAGCACCTTTTCGAGCTTGTCGGTCTCTTCGCTGACTTCGTTAAGCAGTTCTGCAATCCGCTTTGCCCGCTTTTCCTGGGGGGCGCTGATCGCACCAATAGCTGCTAAGGATGCCGCATCCCGTGCGAGTCCTCCCGCATAGGCGCTCACTGCCGGGAATATGGAACGGCGGGCCATAGAAATCATAACACCCGCTTCGATATTGATCTGTTTGGAGTACCGTTCGAGGTAAATGTGGTAGCGGCTTTCGAGTTCTTCCTTGGTAAAGACCTGATGAGTCTCAAAAAGACTAATGATTTCAGGCTGCACCAACACAGGAAGCACATCGACCGTAGCCCGCACATTGGGCAGGCCTCGCCGTTCCGCTTCTTTTACCCATTCCTCGGAGTAACCGTTTCCGTTAAATACAACCCGCCGGTGCTTGGCGTAGGATTCCTTGACCAAGGCTTCGATAGCCGCATTTTTGTCGGAAGCCTTCTCAAGTTTATCGGCAAACTCGGACAGGACTTGGGCAACCGCTGTATTCAAATAGGTATTGGGCGTCGCGATGGATTGGGAAGAACCAACCATACGGAACTCAAACTTGTTCCCCGTAAACGCAAAAGGACTGGTTCTATTCCGGTCCGAAACATCCTTAGGCAGGGTCGGAAGGGATGTAACGCCGAGCTTGATCCGCTCCATACCGGTGTTTTTGTTTATCGGTTTGCCATCGGCAATACTTTCGAATATTTCGGTAAGGAGACTTCCAAAGAAGACGGAAATAATAGCAGGCGGAGCCTCGTTCGCGCCGAGCCGGTGGTCGTTACCTGCGGTGGCAGCAGAAGATCGAAGCAGGAGAGCATAACGATCTACCGCTTCCACCACTGCGGCGGTAAAGAGGAGGAACCGGGCATTGGACTCCGGATTTTCGCCGGGATCAAGGAGGTTCACCCCATCATCGGTCGACATGGACCAGTTATTGTGCTTACCCGAACCGTTTACCCCCGCAAAGGGCTTTTCGTGAAGCAGGGCTTCCATGCCATGCCGGCGGGCAACCTTTTTAATGGTTTCCATGACGAGCTGGTTTGCATCCACAGCTACGTTGGTGGTGCTGAAAATCGGCGCAATTTCGAACTGATTCGGCGCAACCTCGTTGTGCTGAGTCTTGGCCGCCACACCTACTTTCCACAGTTCCGTATTGAGTTCCCGCATGAATTTTGCTACCCGCTCTTTGATAGCCCCGAAATAGTGGTCTTCCAGTTCCTGACCCTTGGCAGGCATGGAACCAAATACGGTGCGGCCGGTTAACATAAGGTCTGGACGCTCATCAAAATATGCTTTATCGACTAAGAAGTACTCTTGTTCGGGACCGACAGTAGTGGTGACCCGTTTTGCGGTGTTGTTTCCCAGGGCACGCAGAACCCGCAGTGCCTGCTTGTTAAGAGCGTCCATAGAACGGAGCAAAGGCACCTTTTTATCCAGCGCATGGCCGTAGTAGCTAAAGAACGCAGTGGGAATGCACAGGGTGGTACCTGTGGGATCCTGTTTAAGGAAGGCGGGGCTTGTTACATCCCAGGCAGTATAGCCCCGGGCTTCAAAGGTAGCCCGAAGTCCCCCTGAAGGAAAGCTCGAAGCATCAGGCTCACCCTTTATAAGTTCCTTGCCGGAGAATTCCATCAGCACCTTGCCATCGGTGGTGGGGGCGATGAAGGAGTCATGTTTTTCCGCAGTAAGCCCAGTCAGGGGATGGAACCAGTGGGTATAATGGGTAGCGCCCTTTTCCAAAGCCCAGTCCCGCATGGATGCAGCCACGACCTCAGCAACCTCGAGGCTCAGTTCCTTCTCGCCGGCCTGGACTGCAAGAATTTCCTTGTAAATATTCTTCGGCAGCCGCTCCCGCATGACCGAGTTAGAAAAACAATTGGTTCCGTACAGGCTGGGTACGGAAGTTTCTGCAAAGTTAATCGTTTCGCTCATAATCACTCCTTAGGTAACGAAATCAACACTTATGTATTAGCAATTTTCATGCCAAGATATTATTTCTATATTTGACATAACTTTAATAAAAACCCGCAGCCATAGACTGCGGGTTTAACGCTACAATCATGTAGTTTTTTTACCTATTTCCTACGTTTTTGTAGGCCCCCTGCAACAGGGACTTGCTTTTACCCGATCGCCTCTGAGCCGGTTTCGCCGGTTCTGATACGGATACATTCCTCCAAAGGCAGAATAAAGATTTTGCCGTCTCCAATTTCGCCGGTCCGGGCGCCACGAATGATGGCATCTATCGTTGGTTTTACGAAACTGTCATTAACCGCAATCTCTATTCTCACCTTTTTAAGCAGGTTCACCTCAATATCAACACCTCGATAGGACTCGTGAAACCCCTTCTGCTGCCCGCAACCCATGGCATTGGTTACCGAAATCTTAAAGATTTCTGACCGGTACAATTCCTGCTTAACCTCATTTAATTTATGGGGCTGTATGTATGCTATTATCAGTTTCATAATGTCCCTCCGCCTACATGTTGCTGAAGATCTGGAAGCCCGAGTAGGCCTCCGCCTTGTGTTCGGTAATATCAAGACCCATCAGCTCTTCCTTCTCTGATACCCGGAGCCCTACTACAGCCTTGATAACCACAAAGAGTATGAGGCTTGCCAGACCAGCCCACAGGCCGACTGTCAGGGCCCCCAAGGCCTGTACGGCCAGCTGGTACCAGCCGCCGCCATGCAGTACGCCCACTGCTACGCCTTCGACATTGCCCCAAATCCCGACCGCCAGGGTACCAAAAACACCATTCACCATATGCACCGATACTGCGCCCACTGGATCGTCGATTTTTAATACCTTATCGATGAATTCAACTGACAGAACAACAATAAGCCCCGCAATTAAACCGATCACAACCGCAGCACCCGGGGAAACAACCGCGCAGGGAGCGGTGATAGCTACAAGACCAGCCAAGACACCGTTCATGGTCATGGAAGCATCAGGTTTTTTAAACCAGATCCATGATACAATCATGGCACTCACCGCGCCGGCAGCCCCCGCAAGGGTGGTAGTTACCGCAACCCGGGCTATATCGGTACTGACACCGGAAAGAGTAGATCCGGGGTTAAAGCCATACCAGCCAAACCACAGAATAAAGACCCCCAAAGCGGCAAGCGGAATGTTGTGGCCGGGAAACGCTTTTACGACAACCTTTCCTTCAGCCCTGACATACTTTCCTGTCCTTGGACCGATAACGATGGCTCCCATAAGGGCTGCCCAACCGCCAACTGAGTGGACAACAGTAGAGCCCGCAAAATCGTGGAACCCGAGCTTACTGAGCCATCCGCCGCCCCATATCCAGTGGCCTGAAATGGGATATATGAGGGCTGAAATAAACACCGTATAAATAAGGTATGACTTAAACTGGGTTCGTTCAGCCATGGCACCGGATACTATGGTCGCCGATGTGGCTGCAAAAACAACCTGGAAAAACCAATCCCGGTAAAACTTGGGATCCCCCATGGGCCCCTTGAAAAAGTCTGAAAAACCGATAAGACCTCCGAACTGGTCAGCTCCGTACATGAGCCCCCAGCCAATCATCCAGAAAACCAGGGATCCAAAACAAAAATCCATGAGGTTTTTCATGATGATGTTCGTCGCATTTTTAGCCCTGGTAAGCCCGGTTTCTACCAGTGCGAATCCAGCCTGCATAAAGAACACCAGCGAGCCGGTCAATACGAGCCACATCATGTCCATGGCAGCAGTGAGAGAATCGATGCTTTCCTCTGCGAAACCTGCAACAGTAACCAAGAAGAAAAGCATCGCCAGAAACAGCATCTGCTTTTTCACCTATTGTTCCTCCTAAAAACGTGGTATGACAATGAAAAAGCAGATTTCGTGCCAAGCCCTATATATTTTATTACATTTTTGTATCCAAATTAATTATAAAATTTCTGAAATAAAATATTTCTTTTATACAAATTGATTTAATAAAATATTCCAAAAATGATGAGTTCTATGATGGTCATGAAAAGAACCTTATATTATGAATACATGCGGTCATGTCATATAAAATATTCCTACATTTTTGTAGTTATTACAATTGATACCTACAAATTTGTAGTTCTATAAAGTTTCCAGGGGATAGCATAATGATGAACCCGTAATCCCATTTGACGTTCTGTAATACCGAGCCGGCGCGCAGCGGCAGCCATGTTGCCACCGGTTATTTTAAGAGCCTCAATTATGAGTTCCTTTTCCAGCCGGGAGAGGGCTGCTTCCAACGTGGTAGTGGGTTCAGTTTGGGTAGACTGGGCAGACTGAAGACTCGGCGGCAAATGGTAAGAATGTATAACGCTATCGGTGGAGAGTATTACCGCCCGTTCAATACAGTTTTCCAGTTCCCGAACATTTCCCGGCCAATGATAACTCGATAAAAGGTCTAACGCAGGACTGGAAATCCGCTTGATAAGCTTTCCGTTCTTTTTACCGTACTTTTCAGCAAAAAAATCTGCCAGCAGGATGATATCGCTTTTTCGTTCCCGTAAGGGCGGAATGTGTATAGGGAACACATTAAGGCGATAGTATAAATCTTCTCGGAAACGTCCGCTTTTAATATCATCTTCCAGATTTCTATTAGTCGCAGCAATAAGCCGGACATCTATTTTAATAGGTTGATTGCCTCCAACCCGTTCAATTTCCCGCTCCTGGAGTACCCGAAGTAATTTCACTTGCACCTGGGGGCTCAAATCACCGATTTCATCGAGAAAAATGGTTCCTCCATGGGCAAGCTCAAAGCGGCCCTTTCGTTGTGTCAGAGCCCCTGTAAAAGCGCCCTTTTCGTGCCCAAAGAGCTCGCTTTCGATAACCGATTCCGGCAAGGCTGCACAGTTCACCTTTATGAAAGCCTGCCGAGCCCGTTTCGATTGCCGGTGAATCTCTGAAGCAACGAGCTCTTTTCCGGTACCGCTTTCTCCGGTTATAAGAACCGTTGCATCGCTGGGAGCAACTTGGGCAACTAGTTCCAGCACCGAACGAATACCCTTGCTCGTCCCGATTATCCCGGACTGATCCAGCTGTACAGAAAGGTTTGCCGCCTCAATACTTGATTCTTCTGCCCCTCTCAATGCAAGGATCCGATATTGTTCCTCCTGAATACGCTCCCGCAGCTTCGCCGAATCTGCAATAATGGAAGCCACTGCTTCCAATATCCTTTGATCCGAATGCAGAATTGCATCCTTCTGCTGTTCGGGCAAACGTCTTTCAGCGCTCAAGGTACCTAATACTTGATTTCCTGTTTTTATGGGCACGCAATAATACGCAAGCCCAATAAGATCCTCCTTTTTTCTGCTTCCAGCCCGGTTAAGAAAGCGGTTTTCCTTTGAAAGATCAGGAACCACAATCGGAATACCGCTTTCAAAGACTTTACCTACAAGACCTTCTCCCATCCGGTACTTGCCCCGTTCCTTTTCTTCAGCAGTAAGGGCCGGGGCTTCTTCTATTTTAAGCAGCCCGGAAGCCCGATCCAGCAGAGTAACCATACCCCTGACAAGGGAGGTCCTCATTTCCAGGAGGGATAAAAGTGGTCCCAGGGAACTCCGCAGTTCTACATGCTTATCCAAGGTTCTTGTGATATCCAACAATAAAAGCAATTCATCCCGTTCAGAAAGCAGACCATCTATGATATCCATGAAACTAATTTATTACAAAAATGTAGGAACCTACAAGAGATGCTCGCCAATTTATTTACTAATAGTAAAGCAGCTGTAATAAAAAACGACAAAACTGTTTAATTTGACAGATTCGTAAAGTAGTGCCAAAATTAAAGCAATCTTTTTTATAGGAGGAACTATGAGCGCGTTAATAGCTATCATAGCCCTGGCAATTTACTTTGTGTTCTACTTTGTATATGGTAGAACCATCCAGTCCAAGCTCCTGAAAAGCCATGAAGCTCCGGACGCTCCTTCAAAACGGCTCCAAGATGGTGTCGACTATGTACCAACCAACAAATTTGTTTTGTTCGGCCACCATTTTGCATCCATTGCTGGTGCTGGCCCGATTACCGGCCCTGCAATGGCTGTCGCCTGGGGATGGTTACCGGGACTGCTCTGGATTTGGTTTGGCAATATTTTTATCGGTGCAATTCATGACTACCTGGCCCTTGCCGCTTCTGTCCGCTATGACGGCCGCTCAGTACAGTTTGTAGCCCAGGACATGGTTGGTAAAAAAGCCGGATCATCCTTCGGATGGTTCGTCCTGTTCCTTTGTATCTTGGTAGTAGCAGCTTTCGGTGACATTGTAGCTGGTCAGTTTGCCGCTGACGGCCGGGTCTTCTCCGCCTTCTTCTTCTTCTGTGTAGCCGCAATCATCGCTGGCTTTATTATGTATAAGTCTCCCCTCGGCATGGGTTGGGGATCCCTTATTGGGGTTATTCTTATCATTGTAGCCTTCTGGGCAGGAGATTTACTTCCTGTAAAGGCAAGCAAGGATGTCTGGTTCATTGTTATCTTTGTATATATTGTTATTGCTTCAGCATTGCCAGTTAACTTCCTCTTACAGCCCCGTGACTACTTAAACAGCTTCCTACTTTACTTTGGATTACTGATAGGTGGAATTGCTGCTCTCGTTTCTTTCGGAGCCTTTGATTCAATTCCTCTATTTACCAGTTTCTCTGCCAAGGTGATCGGAGGACAGCCTTCACCGTTCTGGCCCACAGTACCCCTCGTCATCGCCTGCGGTGCCCTATCGGGCTTCCATGCCTTGGTTGCCTCTGGAACTAGCTCAAAACAATTAGCTACCGAAAAGGACGCCCTTTTTGTTGGCTACGGCGCTATGCTCACCGAAGGTTTCCTATCCACCATCGTTGTTATTTCAATCGCAAGCTTTGGAGATATCGCGATGGGTGATACTGCAGCAATTATGAAGACTCCCGCACTCAATCGTTTTGTACTCTCCTATGGATCCATGGTAAGTACTACGATCCCCTTCTTTACGAAGGAGTTTATGAACCTCTTTGCGGCTGTTTGGGTTAGCTCATTTGCCCTTACCACCTTGGATACTACAAACCGGCTTGGCCGTTATCTTGTTCAGGAAATGGCCTTGCCCCTCAAAGACAAAGCTTCCGGATTATACAACATTCTGGAAAACAAATGGGTTGCATCCATTATAATTGCATTTTTAGGTATTTTCCTTGCTCGATCCGGTGGTTACACCACGTTGTGGCCCGCATTCTCAGGTGCAAACCAGCTTATTGCATCTATCGTCATGCTGACCGCAGCAATCTGGGTAAAGAACAAGCTTAATCCGAAATATACCAATGTGGTTCTTATCCCGGCCATATTCCTCTGGGTCACCGTAACGGTAGCCCTGATCTGGTATGAAGTCATTATTGTGCCCACCTTCTTTGTAAAGATGGAAGATACGATGAAAGTCATTACGGGCAGTGTCGTTGGTGTTATTAACATCATCATGCTGATCCTCAATTTCGTGATGATTGTAAGTTTCACAAAGAACTTCTCAGGGAAAAAGGCAAACGCCTAATGTAACCCTTTTTTGTTCTGTCCTATGGGATCCCATAGGACAGAACTATTGAAATGACTAAAAGGCTCCGCACAAGAGCGGAGTCATGTTTAAAGGATAGTATGACTAAGGAAGAAATATTACAAAAACTTAAAAATGTATGGTATATCGTCCGGCAGGTTCACCGGGAAAAAGCAACAGAGATGCTTGAATTCGAAGTTAAAGAGTTACAAAACCTCTTTTCCCTTATGGTATTGGGAAGCCTTGTAGGACTGCCTTCTCCCCCTCCCGCAATTGCCTTTGAGCTCATTCCCCTTATGGAAGATGAAATCCGTACCATGACAAGTAGAGCTGACTTTGCACAGGACCCCTTGGGTGCCCTGGTTGGAATGCTCAATATTGATTAACACAATGGAAACTATATGAAGAAACTCGCGTTTTTCTTGGGAAAAGGCGGTGTCGGCAAGACAACCCTTTCTTCAGCCACGGCCTACCGGCTCTCTGCAAGCGGTTTTAAGGTCCTTATATGCTCATTAGATCCTGCCCATAATTTAGGGGACGTCTTTCACACCAAGCTGGCTAATAACCTCAGACCTATACGGGAAAATTTAGACGGGATAGAAATAGACCTTGCCGAATGGGTACAGAAATATTTGGAAGAAAGTCGAGGTGAGATTCAAAATGCTTACCGGTACAATGTAGTCATCGACCTCAATAAGTATCTGGACATTATGAAATATTCACCAGGGACCGAAGAATATGCAGTCTTGTGGGCAATTGAACACATCTTTAAAACCTATAAAGACAGCTACGACATCATTATATTTGATACTCCTCCCACAGCTCTTACACTTCGATTTCTTGCCATGCCTGCCATATCTGGCCTTTGGATTCAAGAACTCTCCAATTTGCGGAAAACAATCCTGGAAAAACGGCGGGTACTATTAAAATTAAATCCTGAAGCTAACGTGTTGGGCGGACAGGTAAAAAAGGAAGAGGATCCAATCTACCAAAAACTTGGGGCCATACACAAACGGCTTGAAGCGTTGCAAGAGCTTTTTGCCAAGGAAAGCTACATTTCGGTAGTACTAAATCCCGATGAATTAAGTTTTTCTGAATCTCTGCGCATCCGAGATGAGCTTGGTAAGCTGGATGTTCCCATATCGAGCCTATGCTATAACAAATTTCTTATTGATGACAGCCGCGGTGAACGGCTGCGGACAACCTTTAAAAGCATTCCCATTTTTACCTTTAACCGGCTTGAAGAGGGCATTTTAGTGCTGGACGACCTGGCAAAACTTGAAGTCTCACCGCTGGTACACCATATGAGGAGTAATTGATGAATTGGTATATCCTTCCCCTGACTCTGCTTGCCCTGTTTGCAGTCTTCAGTTATTTCCGGGGCATGAAAAAAAACAAATGGATCGCGGGCTTTATCGCCAGTGAAACAGAAGCCATTTTAAATCCAAAGGATAAAGAATATGTAAACATAGGCGGAGCTATCGGCTATAACTTTACTTATACGCTTAAGGATCCCTTTACCAATGCAAAGGGAACCTTTGCACTTATTCCCCGGCAGTCCGCCTTTTATATGCCAGTAGTTCTCCTTTTAGGAGGCAAGGACCGCTATTATCTCACCATATTTACAGATCGCAAACTTGCCGGCGAGGGGCATATTATCGAAGAGCGGTATTTTAAAAAGATTTCCCAAACCATCACCGGCATTGAAAAACTAAAGCAGGATCGAATTACCAAGGGGAAACGAACTTATGTACTCCTGTGGGACGCACCAAAGCTGGAAGAACGGCTGCATAAAGTGCTTGAAGAAAGCGAACAGACAGAATTATTAAAGCATTTTTGCGTTTATCGGGACAATTCTAACTTTTATATCTTTATGGAACCAAAACGGCATGGTATCGAAGCGCTCTTGGGATCCTTATACAAGCACCTTTCCCTATTCTGGGAAAAGTAGGAGGCATATATGGCCCAAATCAACCAAGAAATGGCGGATAAATTCGAAGCCATCATGCGTCGGGTTAAGGAACCGGAAACAGAGCTTTCTGTTGCCGAGCTTAACCTGGTAAAACGGATAAGCTACAGCGAAAGCGAAAAGAAGTTCCTTATTGTCATGGATATTGCCACACCGCGCTTTCCCTGTCTGACCTGCGGAGTTGTGACCGAACAGATTCGCAGCACCATAGAACGGCGGCTCAGGGAAGAATTCTTAAAGGAATTTCCCGGATATGTGGTAGAAACTGTATAAAACGCGACACGAGGGACTCGAACCCCCTACCTGCTGCTTAGAAGGCAGCTGCTCTATCCAGGTGAGCTAGTGTCGCAGGATACGCCATATTTCACCGAATAATGCGGCGCTTGTCAAGGCCAGCGCACTCATCTGCTCCTTGTAAATAAGTCTTGACGAAAGTTAAATCTCATAGGACACTATTGGTATAGTCCATTAAATATGGATTATACCAGGAGTAGCCCATGGCCTTAGAAATCAACATAGACAAATCAAGCGATAGCCCTGTATACCGGCAGATTATCGAACAGATTACCAGAAAATTGCGGGCCGGTGTATTAAAACCAGGGGATAAGCTCCCCACAGAACGCGAGCTGGCGGAAAGCCTTGGCATTGCCCGGGGCACCGTAAACCGGGCCTACGAAGAATTGACCCGGTCCCAGATTCTGGAATCTATTCCCGGCAGGGGAAGTTTCATTTCCGCCCAGCAGGACGTGGCCGAGACAAGCCGCAAGGAAAAAGCGGTGAGCCTCATAGCAGAACTTATCGACACATTGCGTAATCTTCGTTTTTCCTACCGCGAAATTCGCACCCTCATAGAGCTCGGCATTTTGGAAAAGGAGCGAATGTTCGAGGAACTTTCCATCGCGGTGGTAGATTGTAATCCGGAAGCATTGGCGGTATTTCGAAAACAGCTTAACTTTTTAACCACCATGCCGCTTACCCTTTTTTTACTCGATGACCTTGCATCAACTGCTGAGGTGGAAAAGAAGCTCTCTCCCTTTGATCTGGTATTAACCTCCGCCCGTCATTATACGGAAGTACTCGGCATGGCGCCGGGAATAAAAGAAAAGCTTATCCAGGTAGCCCTTTCTCCGTCCCAGGATACAATCATAGCCCTGGCAACGATAAAGCCGGGCCGTAAATTAGGCATCATCTGCGAAAGCCGGCAGTTCCGTGACATCATCCTTAATAAATTGCGGGATCTTATGATCGACGACGGCGTGGAAGTTCTCCGCTATGCCGAACTGGATCGGCTGCCCCTCTTTCTCGCCGATAAGGAGGTCATTATTGTGCCCCCTTCATGGAAGCAGCCCGAGGGAAAAGTAGCCCAGGCGTCTTTGCAGGATTTTACCTCCCGTGGCGGAAAGCTCATCGTCTTCGACTACCAGGTTGAACGGGGTTCTGTCATTTATGTAGAAGAGCGAGTCCGGGATCTCTTGGCCCAGTAGGAGTAAATTATGGTAGAACGGGAAAAACGGCCCTATACGATAGTACTCGGAGTGATTGGTTTTGATTGCCATTCGGTGGGCAATAAAATACTTGATGCATTTTTTACCGAACGGGGTTTTAAGGTCATAAACCTCGGAGTCATGGTAAGCCAAGATGAGTTCATTTCAGCGGCTATCGAAAGCGCCGCCGACGCCATCCTGGTTTCCAGTCTGTATGGCCACGGGGAGATTGACTGTGACGGCCTGCGGGGCCGCTGTATTGAACGGGGTATTGGCGACATAATCCTTTGGGTCGGCGGTAACCTGGTGGTCGGGAAAAAGGACTTTTCTGAAGTGGAAGAAAAATTTCGCTCTATGGGATACGACCGGGTTTTTCCGCCTGATACCGATCTAGATAAGGCGGTTCAAGAACTCATCCAGGATATAGAAGCACGGCGGCAAAAAAAGGCAGCGGAGGGCCGCTAAGGTGGCAAAGCTGGCCCTTTCTATCGATATAGGTTCCACCTGGACCAAGGGCATGCTGGTTGATCTCTCAGACCATACCTGTGTGTTGCGGGAAGCAAGCCCGACGACGGTAGACAACCTCGTTATGGGATTTAACAAAGTATACCATACACTCTTACATGGAGTTCCAATTGGCTACACTAGGGGAGATCGTCCCGAGGTCTTTGTATCTTCCAGCGCGAAGGGGGGCCTTACCATCGCTGCCATTGGTCTTGTGCCGGACCTCACGCTTAAGGCCGCAAAAATGGCCGCCGCATCCGCAGGCGGCAAGGTTATCGCCAGCTTTTCATATAAATTAACCAGGTCGGATATAGAAAAGCTCGAAACATTGCGGAGCGACATTATACTCCTGAGCGGCGGGACCGACGGAGGAGATGAATCCTATGTGCTCCACAATGCGAAAATGCTTGCATCATCTGGACTGAGCTCTGCCATACTGTATGCGGGGAACCAGACCGTACGGGAAGAAGTCCTCGCCATCTTACAAGACGCTGGTAAAGATGCCCAGGGATCGGCCAATATTTTGCCCGATTTAGAATCGGTACAAGTCGATGAGGCACGAAAAGCGATAGGGGATATCTTTCTAAGGCGGATTATCGAAGGCCGGGGTCTCGCTTCGGTGCGGGAAATAGCCAGCGCGGAGCCCCGGCCTACACCAGCGGCAGTATACGACCTGGTGGCACTGTTGGACGAAACAGATGAAGGACTCCTTGTGCTTGATATGGGCGGAGCTACCACCGATGTGTATAGCCTCAGTGATCCCTACAGTAAAGAATCGGACCGGGTCTACCGGGGTATTCCAGAAACGAGGCTGAAACGGACCGTAGAAGGCGACTTAGGGCTCAGGGTGAGCGCCCGTTTTGTCGCTGATGCGGGCTCCACATATATCAAGCGGATCCTGAATGAACAAGAACAGCGCAGCCTTGCAAAGTGGCTCGAAAGGATAGGCGCCAATACGGGGATTTTGCCCCTTACAGAAGAAGAACTAAAACTCGACAATCTGCTTGCGGTTATTTGCGTCGCCGAGTCTATCGGGAGACACGGCGGAACCCTTTCGCCGACCTTTACCCCCGAGGGGCTCCTCTGGGTCCAGCAGGGTAAGGACCTTTCCAGGATACGACGCATCATTGGCAGCGGCGGCCGTCTTGCCCGTGAACTGTCCATCAATATAATCCATTCCGCCCTGGAATCCTATTTCACTTCAGAAAATGAAACTAAAGGAAAAAGCTGGCCCCAAACAAAGCGGCTTTTACCCCGCTTCGATTCGATCGAGTACTTCCGGGATAGTGAATATATTATTCCCCTGGCGGCAAATCTTGCCCTGACATACCCTCAAGCCGCCAGGGACCTGGTTATACAGAGTTTACAAAGGGAGAATATCCATGATTGATCGTAAGATGAGCAAGGAATCGTTCGAAACCCAACGGACTGAGGTGCTCAAGTCCTGGCCGACAGGAGCGGACGTCGATTTTGACGCTGCGGTCGCCTTGCAGCGGGCTATACCGGAGGAAAAAAACTTTGCCGCGGCTATGAAAAAGGCCGATGCGGAGGGGCGAACCCTTTTACAGCCCCGGGCAGGGGTTGCCCTGGTGGATGAACATATACGGCTCCTTAAATACCTGGAGACCGAGGGGGAAGCGGATCTGCTCCCCACTACGATAGACGCCTATACCCGGCAGAACCGGTATACCGAGGCTGCCAAGGGTATCGAAAAATCCCAGGCGGCAGGCACAAGCCTCCTGAACGGCTTTCCTGCGGTAAATCACGGGGTAGCCGAGTGCCGCAGGGTAACCGAGGCGGTTTCCAAACCGGTCCAGGTCAGGCACGGAACCCCCGATGCACGGCTTTTGGCGGAGATAACCCTCGCGGCAGGCTTTACCGCCTTTGAAGGGGGCGGCATCAGCTACAATATTCCCTATGCTAAAAATGTCCCCCTGCGTTCATCAATCCAATATTGGAAATATGTGGACCGCCTTGTGGGCCTTTACGAAGAAGCAGGGGTGCGTATAAACCGGGAACCCTTTGGACCTCTGACAGGCACTCTGGTCCCCCCCTGCGTTTCCCACGCGGTAGCAATCCTGGAGGGGCTTCTGGCCCTGGAACAGGGGGTGGTTTCCCTCACTTTAGGCTACGGACAGTGCGGAAACCTGATACAGGATGTGGCGGCAATCATCAGCCTTAGAAACCTGGCCCGCACCTACTTTAGCGAAGCCGGCTTTGAACATGTGGAGCTTACCACGGTGTTCCACCAGTGGATGGGCGGCTTCCCGGAAGACGAAGCAAAGGCCTTTGGCGTCATTTCCTGGGGTTCCGTGGCGGGCCGGCTTGCGGGGGCCACCAAAATCATTGTGAAGTCCCCCCATGAGGCCATGGGTATCCCCACCAAGGAGGCTAATGCCCAGGGACTCAGGACGAGCAGGCAGATCGTAAACATGCTAAGCGACCAGGGCATGCTGGATTCCCAGGCGGTCCAGAGGGAGGTGGCCCTTATCGAGCGGGAAACCCGGGCAATTTTGGAGGGAGCCTTTGCCCTCAGTTCGGGCCGGGACCCCGAAGAAGCGGCGGTCCGGGCCTTTGAGGCGGGCATTATCGACGTACCCTTTGCGCCATCGAACCAAAACCAGGGGAAGATTCTTCCCATGCGGGATAACGAAGGCTATGTGCGGATTTTCAAAGCCGGATCCCTACCCCTGCCCCAGGACGTGCTGGACTTCCACCGGGAACGACTGGAAGACCGGGCTAAGGCAGAGGGGCGGCTAGTAAGCCTCAGGATGGTAACAGACGATATTTATGCGATCGGCAAGGGCCGGTTAGTAGGGAGGCCATTATGAAAATTAAGAGAGTATCCTTTCGGGAGGGGGCCAGCGCCTTCTTTTTTGACGACCAGCGGGCTATAAAGGCCGGGGCGGGCCACGACGGTTTTGTCTACACCGGAAAGCCCATAACTCCGGGCTTTGTCCGTATCCGGCAGCCAGGCAAAGTCATCTGCGTGACCTTGGAACTGGAAAACGGCCGCTTTGCCTATGGAGACTGTGCAGCGGTCCAGTATTCGGGGGCCGGTGGCCGGGACCCGTTATTAGATCCGGCGCGGTATATTCCTTTTCTGGAAAAGCATGTAAAGCCCGTTTTGGAAGGTATGGAATTGGATTCGTTCCGACGCTGCGCTGGAGTAATTGACAATCTAAAGGTTCCCGATCCCCTGTCAGAACACCCGGAAGAGCCTAAAATACTCCATACAGCCCTCCGCTATGGCCTTACTCAGGCCCTGCTCTATGCTCGAGCAGAAGCGGCAGGTATGATCCCCGCAGAAATTGTGGCTGAGGAATGGAACCTGCCTATTATCGCAATACCGGTACCTGTATTCGGCCAGACCGGCGACGACCGCTATACTAATGCGGACAAAATGATCCTCAAGGGTGTAGATGCCCTGCCCCACGGGCTCATCAACAATGTGGATGAAAAACTGGGCCGCCAGGGCGAAAAGCTTAAGGATTATCTGCGCTGGCTCAGCCGCCGTATCACAGAACTCAGGATGAACCCATCCTATAAGCCATCCCTCCATGTGGATGTGTACGGAACGATCGGGCAAATCTTTAACAATGATCCAGTCCGGGTAGCTTCCTACCTCGCATCCCTCGAAAAAGATGCAAGCCCCTTTGATCTCTATATTGAAGGCCCCATAGACTTAGAACACCGGGAACGGCAGATGGAAGGTCTGGGGGCAATAAAGCGGGAGCTTTCAAAGCTAGGTTCCCCGGTTAAAATAGTGGCCGATGAATGGTGCAACACCCTGCAGGATATCAAAGACTTTGCCGATGCGGATAGCTGCCATATGATCCAAATTAAAACCCCCGATCTGGGAGGGCTTCAGGATATTGTAGATGCGGTTCTGTACTGCAAAAAGGCTGGCGTAGAAGCCTACCAGGGCGGTACCTGCAACGAAACGGATCTTTCTGCCCGGGCCTGCGTACATCTAGCCATGGCAAGCCGGCCAGAACGGATGCTGGCCAAACCCGGCATGGGTTTTGATGAAGGATACTGTATCGTGACCAATGAAATGGCCCGTATTTGTTCAACCTTTGAGTTAAGGAGCCATCATGCCTAATCAGGAATTGCGTATACTTTCTCCCACAGCCATCCTGGGCTATGGGTTTCCCGAAGAATCTTTTCAGCGTGCCGTGGATCGAAAACCCCATGTGATCGCTGTTGACGCGGGTTCAAGCGATCCCGGTCCCTATTATCTCGGAAGTGGTAAGGCCTTTACCAATCGGGCCTTTGTAAAGCGGGACCTACGGTACATGCTGACTGCAGGCAGAAAACTCAATGTACCCGTTATTGTCGGGACCGCTGGCGGCAGCGGGGCGGCACCGCATTTACAGTGGTGCTATGACATCATACTGGAGATTGCCCGGGAAGAAGAGCTTTCCTTTAAAATGGCGGTTATTCCAGCGGATGTCACCAAAGAAACGGTCAGACAGGCCCTCCACAAAGGCACCGTCGAAAGCCTTCCCTTCGTGCCGCCCCTGACAGAAGAAGCCCTGGACTCCACCACACACCTGGTTGCCCAGCTTGGCCCGGAACCGCTGGTCCAAGCCCTCAGGGACGGGGCCGATGTTGTTTTAGCGGGCCGCTGCTACGACCCGGCAAACTTTGCAGCCCTGCCCCTGCTCCTGGGCTACGACGAAGGACTCGCTATCCATATGGGAAAGATCCTGGAATGCGGAGCTATTGCCGCCACGCCGGGATCAGGGGCAGACTGCGCCTTTGCAACCCTGACTGACCATTCCTTTATTCTCGAAGCGCCTAATCCAAAGCGGCAGTTTACCGTGGCCTCCGCAGCGGCCCATACGCTCTACGAAAAGAGCAACCCCTATGAATTACCCGGACCGGGGGGCATTTTGGACCTGCGGGACTGCAGCTTTAGCGATCTTGGAGAGGGAAAGGTAGAAGTCCGGGGAAGCAGGAATATCCCGACTGAGCCCTACAAGGTAAAACTCGAGGGAGCTCGGCCCGTAGGCTACCGGAGCATTAGCATTGCCGGCGTCCGGGACCCCATAATGATTGCTTCCATCGATACGATCTTAAAGCAGGTCAGCGCCCAGGTACAAAGCATGGGAACCAGCAGCCGGGGACAGGTATACTTCCATGTCTACGGCCGGGACGGCGTTATGGGCCAAGGAGAAATAGGACTAAAAAAACAGTGGCAAAACAACAAACCCTATGAACTTGGTATTGTGATTGAATCGGTAGCCCCCACCCAGGAAGAAGCCGAAACTCTGACCAGCGTTACCCGGTCTACCCTGCTCCATTACGGCTATGAAGGCCGCATTGCTACCGCAGGAAATCTGGCATTTCCCTTTTCGCCCTCGGACATCAGCATGGGGACGGTCTATGAGTTTTCAGTGTACCACCTGATGCCTATCTCTGATCCTGTTAACTTTCCTGGGCCAGAGGGCCGCAAAATGCTCACCATTCACAAAGGAAGGATCCAATGAAAATCCGACTCATCGACGAAGCCCGGGTCATCCGTTCAAAAAACTCTGGACCCTTTGAACTTACCTTGGACATTATGTTCAAAGAGCGGGAAATATATGAATTTTTCAAATCCCGGAACTTGATAAACAAGGCTCTAATTGCTACCCTCTACGGAGTCAAAGAAGAAGAGGTTCTGTCGGTGGTGTATTTTGAGCCCGCCCATGCAATCAAGGCAACCTTAAAACGGCTCATACCCTCCGGTGCTCCGGGAGACCGGGATATTTACGGCGCCCAGCAGCACGGTCCCCTTCTAGACTTGGAGTGGGAGCTTACATGAAGCAAAAGGAACACATTGCGGATCGTTCAGTGCTTTTCAGCGTGTTCAGCCTGTTGCGTTATAAAAAGATACGGAAAGCGGGGCTATTCTGCCTCGGAACAGCCCTGCGAGATTTTTTCGGCCTCCAGTACAAACAGAAATTGCTTCCTATGACTCCGGTTTATCAGGTAGACCATCCTTTGGACAATGAGATTCCCTTTAAGCCGGAACAAGTAGACATTTACTTAGACTTTGTCTATTTCTGGATCCGATCAGCAGCCTTTCTCATGGAAAGATTTGGCAAAGATGCGGAGGAAGAGGTCGCCTCATTTATATATTGCATGGGAAGGCTCTACAGCTTTGCCGCCGAAGTATACCGGAAAGGATTTTCCACCACCAAACGCCCCCGCTATTATAAACGCCTGCGTTTTATCATCATTCACCTCTTTGACCCCCATTTAATGTGCATTCCCAGCCTCCATGTCATGGTGGTCTGCAGAACCTATACGGCCTTCCGGGCCATGGTGGAAAGATTGAATGCAAAAGAAGAACTCGCCCCTTATATTGATGAACTCATAGCCGGCGCGGTTTCCATTACTGAGTCTATTTTGTATGTAAAACAACATAGCATTAACTGTATCCCGGCGGCGTTTTATGCCCTCTCTGCCTTCGACAGTGCCTTGTTTCCTCCTGAAGAAATGCAGCGATTCAGTGAACGGCTTTTTTTAGGTGCCGCCGATATCGAAACGGAGCAAAAAAAGGCTATTCTTGACCATATCTATACCTTATATAACCAATTCATAGACGAAGGGCGAAAGACAGACCACTGGGAAGAGGTACTCCTTTCGTTTCTTAAAACGAAACCCCTCGCAGCTCACAAAAATCTTGCTTAAAAGGCCAGATAAGGGTATGCTTTCCTAAAATGAAACCCATTGTTGATCCCTACACCCTGCTGGAACAACCGAATCCCCTGCCAGAACACTGGGCCTTGGTCGATGCCTTTGATGCAGTAACCAACGGAATGGATAATCCTGAGGCCCTGAAACGCCTTGAACATATAACAGATTCTGAACTGCTCAATTGGAAATGGCTTGTCATAGCAATCAAAGCCTTATACGACGGCAATAAAGGGACTGTACAAGAAGCAATTCAACACATCGCAGATGACAGCCCCCCTGGGGTTCTCAAACCGCTCTTTGAAACCTGGCTTTCAGAAAGTACTGGCAAGTCATACAAAGCGCTCCCCAATGCAGCGCTGGACAATGTATACTCCCAGCTTCGCCGTGCCCAGCATCCCCTGGCAATCCGGGCGGATCAGGCCGCAGAAGCAATCAGGCAAGGAGTGGTATATTTATTTGAACAGCATTTTGAAAAAATATTATATGAAATGCATCATCACTTAGGAGCCGATGGTCCGGCTCTTGCTATGCGATATGGGATTGATAGCCTCTGTGCTTTATATGATGAGGGATATCCTATGGAAGACTTTTTATCCCTCCTCATTTCCACCCTTGGACAGGCCGATGGCTGCTGCTGCCTTGCTCTGGCTTTGTTAAAAAAAGAAGAAAAAGAGCCCCATTTCAGGGCTCGCATTATACAAGCCATCGATGCGAGCCTGGCAGCAACGGATGGTAAATTTGTAACACCATCTATGAAAAATGCTTTAAGATCCATTAAAACGAGACTTAATGCCGAACCTGCAAGCAATCGGCAGACAAAAAAGACAGCGCAGCTTGTTCAACTTGAACTCTTTTAAGGTTAGCAATCATGAATATAAATGAAATTTTAGATCTAGCATCAGAAAGTTCTCTTTCCTCTGAAACTCATGTTCAGCTTGCTTTTGTACTGGAAGGTTTTAATAATGCCGACGAGCTATCCCGTTCCCTGCCTCCTGCCCTGCAATTTGTGGGACCCCGGCCATGGATAAATACCATAAAGGTATTATACTCTAAGGGAACAGAACAGGGAGGAAACAACTGATGAACGAAATTGAAGTACGCTTTCCCGATGGTCATAGTATTAAAACCGCCTATGGGACCAGAGCTGAAACCATGCTTGAACATTTTGGGAAACAAGATTGCCCTATTGTGGCGGTAAAGGCAAACAATGAGCTTTTTGCCCTCTCAAGCAGACTGGAGGTGAACAGCACCCTGGAACCGGTCACCTTAAATTCTTCTGAAGGTACTTCGATATATCGTAGATCTCTTTCATTCCTGCTTGCGGTGGCTGCAAAGGAACTATTCCCGGAACGGACTTTACAGGTAGGCCATTCCTTAGGACATGGTTATTACTATAGTTTTTCTGATGAAAAAAAGCCTACTGCAGAAGAACTTAATGGCCTTTCTCAAAAAATGAAAGAACTAGTTCAAAAAAATATACCCATCCGGTTCTTTTATCTTTCCTATAGGGAAGCCCTGGAACATTTTACAAAAAACAACCAGACTGATACGGCGCTGCTTCTTGAACAGCAAAGTAAAGGAATGGTGCCGGTAAATGAATGCAATGGTTTTATCGATGTTTCCATTGCGCCATTGGTACCGAGGACCGGGCTATTAACAACCTTTGAACTTTTGGCCTATGAAAATGGTTTTCTTCTTCGCTTTCCTCCTTCGGGTTGTTATACCAAACTGGATCCATTCGAGGATAGCCCCAAAATTTTTGCGGTGTACAAGGAATATAAAAAATGGGGCCGGATTGTTGGAGTCCATTCGGTGGGAAACTTGAACGCCCTCATAGCAGGCAGAAAAATCAGGGAATTCATTCAAATTGCCGAAGCATTCCAGCAAAAAAAACTTGCAGAAATTGCGAATTCAATCTATGACAAACGGGAAACAGTCAAAGTCGTACTCATTGCAGGGCCATCCAGTTCAGGCAAAACAACAACAGCCAAACGTCTTGTTATACAGCTGAGGGTTCTGGGACTCGACCCCATTCCGGTGAGCCTCGACGATTACTATGTGAACCACGACAAGACGCCCCTGGATGAAGAAGGCAAGCCCGACTATGAATGCCTGGAAGCATTGGACGTGGAATATTTGAACGAACAATTAGTAGACCTTCTTAAGGGCAAAGAAGTAGAGATTCCCAGTTATGACTTTAAAACCGGTATGCGCAGGGAAAGCGGGGGTAAAAAAATCCAGCTGGGCCGCCGGAGCGTCCTGATTTTGGAAGGTATACACGGTCTTAATGACAAGCTTACAAGCCATATAGAACGGGACAGAAAATTCAAGCTCTATGTATCCGCCCTTACCCAGCTTAATCTGGATGACCACAACCGCATCCCCACAAGCGACAACCGTCTTATCCGCCGCATGGTGCGGGATTATCAATTTAGGGGAAATTCTGCCGCAGGGACAATTCGTATGTGGCCCAGCGTTCAACGGGGCGAAAAAAAACATATTTTCCCCTACCAGGATACGGCGGACATCGCTTTTAATTCGGCATTGGACTATGAGCTTGCAGTCCTCAAAGTTTACGCCGAACCGCTCTTAAAATCGGTTAAGCCTACCATGAGCGAATATTCCGAAGCGGTTCGGCTCTTGGCTTTCCTAGAAAACTTTGCGCCCATTCCATCCCAATATGTGCCGAGCCAAAGTATTTTACGGGAATTTATCGGAGACAGTGAATTTAAGTACTAGCATCCCCGTCGACGGTATGCTTGCGGGCCCTGGATCCGCTTGAAATATCGTCGACTGTTTTGATTTCTTCCAAAGAAAGCTGGTATTTGTATTCCTTATGCCGTTTTTTCTTAAGTTTATCCAAGACTTTTCGGTCCCTCGAAGCCTCTATAAAGGCTTGCCTTTTTTCTGCCACAAGAAGCTCCGCCCGGGCAGCCGCTTCGAGCAGGGCTTCCTTGGTCTTATCGAGCCGCAAAATATACATGTCCGTGGCTTGTATTTGTGCGACCGTACGGCCGGGCTTGAACCGTTCTTGGGCAGCAGCGGCCCGATCTTCCGCAAGCTTCTGCAAACGGTTTTGAATCTCCTGTAACTCTCCCATGGCTTTGGCTAAGGCAAGCTCGGCTTCCCGCTCATAATACTGCCTCAGTTCTAGGAGTTTATCCAGACTAAAACGAAAGCGTTTCATCAATATACACCCAGCTCATCATCTGGAATCTGCATATTAGCCAGGTTTCCCATGGCTTGGAGTGTTTCCTTTATGTTGTTTTTTTCTTCTACCGCTTGAATCAAGAATGCGTCGATGGCGCTTTTTTTTGCAATTGCTTCGTCTATGGCCGGATTGCTGCCCGCTTTATAAGCGCCAACATCGATCAGGTCCTCTGCTTCCGCATAGGTTGCAAGGAGGCGTCTGATATAACCTCCTGCTTTTCTACTTACTGGCCCTGCCACGACCGGCGCAAGCCGCGACACACTGGCAAGCACATCTATCGCTGGATAATGGTACCGTTCAGCAAGCCTGCGGGACAGAACCATGTGGCCGTCCAGAATTCCTCGGACCGTATCCGCAATAGGCTCATCCATATCGTCCCCATCTACCAGAATGGTATAGAAACCGGTAATGGTACCCCGGTCGCTGGTACCGCAACGTTCAAGGAGTTTTGGCATGGAATCGAACACACTGGGAGGATAGCCCCGGGTAGCGGGAGGTTCACCGATGGCGAGGCCAATTTCACGCTGGGCCCGGGCAAAGCGGGTAACAGAGTCGAAAAGGAGCATCACATCCAGGCCCTGGTCCCGAAAATATTCGGCCACCGCGGTAGCCACATAGGCACCCCGCAGGCGAGCCAGGGGCGGAGCACTGGAAGGAGAAACCACAATAACCGACCGGGCAAGACCTTCTGGGCCCAAGTCATTGGCAATAAAATCGTTTACTTCCCTGCCCCGCTCGCCAATAAGGGCGACCACATTAACATCCGCATTGGTGTTCCGGGCAATCATGCCGAGCAGGGTGGACTTACCCACGCCTGACCCGGCAAAGATACCCATCCGCTGTCCCTTGCCAACCGGCAATAGTCCGTCGATTGCCCGCACACCGGTCACTATACGCTCCGTAATGCGCTTCCGTTTGAGCGGATTGGGCGGATCTGCCTGGGCCGGATAGTAGAGAGGAGCTTCGATATCGCCCTTGTCATCGGTAGGCTTACCAAGAGCATCAAGAACCCTTCCGAGTAGCTTATTGCTTACCGGTACAGAAAGGAGCTCCCCGGTCGAAACGACACGGTTTCCCACTTCTATACCCGCTGTTTCATCATATGCCATAAGCTGAACCGTTTCGCCGCGGAGCCCCACTACTTCCGCCCGTATAACACCGCGGCCCTTAGGGGCATAAATCCTGCACACTTCGCCGATAATTGCCTGGGGCCCCCTGCTTTCTATAAGCAGTCCCTGGACACGGGTAACATGACCTACGCACTTTATGGGATCGATCTGATCGGTAGCTTCGATATATTTGGTAAGAATTGAATCCAGCGCTGCCATATGAAGCCTCTTACCGTTCGTCGATCGGAGCGGTCCGGGCTTTTGCTCGGATAGGAGAAATTTCCAGTATTTTTTGCTCCAGTTCGGCCAGCTGACTCGAAATTCGTGCATCTATTTCGCCAAAATCGGTCTCGATTATGCAGCCGCCCCGGTCCACCGAAGAATCTTCCACAACCTGGATATTCTTTACCCCTTCTATGAGCTGTATAAAATCTTTTATGTGTTCAGTGGTAAGTTTGAGGTCATCCACATTGACACGGATAATGATATCGCCCCGGCCTTTTACCTTTCTGAGGGCCTGGACTACATTGGATACCACCACATTGCGCTGGTTTTCGGAAATAACCTTTATAACCTTGCGGGCAATCAGGAGCACCAGATCTACGATTTGCTGCTCTGTTTCGGCTAGAATTTCTGCCCGTTTATCCTGGGCTCGCTCCAGAATTTGATGGGCCCGTTCGACCAGGCGCTGAACCTCTGCTCGGCCTTCTGCATAACCAGCTTCGCGGCCGGCGGCAAAGCCAGCTGCCTCAGCTTCTTTTCGTTCCTTTTCAAAGGCCTGCTGGGCCGCCAGTTCTATCTCCTGGGCCTTTCGTTTTGCTTCGGCTATGATTCGTTCAGCTTCGTCCTCGGCCTGGCGGCGAAGCTGTTGGGCCTGATCGGTCTTTCGTTTTACTTCCTGAAAAGCCGCAGCCTCCGCTTCTTTAATGATAGCCTCGGCCTCAGCCTTGGCTGCATTAATCATAGCAGCCTTTTCCTGTTCCCACTGAACCTTAAAAGCCTCAGCTTCCCGCCTGAGATCATCGGCGGTCGGTCCCTGGTAATCTTCAAATTCCTCTAAATTTTGAACCTCTTCTTCCTTTTGTGACTGGAATGACTGATTCATCTTCTGAGGAACATCAAGTACAACAGGTTTGTTGCTGACCAGCACCTCTCCGGGCCTAAAAACCGCCTTGGCCATATATTACACCACCAGTTCGTCTTCGCCAGAGCGGGCGACCACAATTTCACCAGTATCCTCAAGATGCCGGATGATAGATACAATTTTCTGCTGTGCCTCTTCCACGTCCTTAAGCCGGATGGGGCCCATATACTCCATGTCTTCCTTAAGCATGCCAGCAGCCCGTTTGGACATGTTCCTGAATATCTTGTCCTGAACTTCTGTATCCACCGACTTGAGAGCCTTGGCAAGTTCCTGTGAATCCACTTCCCGGAGTACCTTCTGAATAGCCCGGTCGTCCAGCATAACAATATCTTCGAATACGAACATGCGCTTTTTAATCTCTTCCGCAAGTTCTGGGTCTTCGTCTTCCAGAGCTTCGATTATTTGTTTTTCGCTGGAACGGTCTACCAGGTTCAGGATCTCTACAATACTTTCTACACCGCCTGCCGCGGTATAGTCTTCGCTGGACAGGGTAGAAAGTTTCTTTTCAAGAACCCGTTCTACTTCCCGCAAAACTTCCGGACTTGTCCGGTCCATGGTTGCAATTCGGCGGGCCACATCGCTCTGAACCTCATGGGGGAGACTTTGTAAAATAATAGAGGCCTTATTCGGTTCTAGGTATGCTAAAATCAACGCAATAGTTTGGGGATGTTCCTGCTGAATAAAGTTAAGCAAGTGGGCTGGGTCTGTTCTCCGGATAAAATCGAAGGGCCGGACCTGCAGGCTGCTTGTCAGTCGGTTTATAATATCGATAGCCTTCTGGCTGCCCAGAGATTTTTCCAGAAGCTCCCGGGCATAGTCTATACCACCGGTGGTAATGAACTCGCTGGCCATCATGAGTTCCTGGAACTCCATGAGGATTGCGTCCTTCTGTTCCGGTTCAATCGTTTCAAGCCGAGCGATTTCAAAGGTAAGGGTTTCTATTTCATCTTCCCGCAGATGTTTAAAGATTTCCGCAGAAATTTCAGACCCAATGGTAACCAAAAAAATGGCTGCCTTTTGCCGGCCCGTGAGTTCCTTGTTGGTTTTACTTTTTTTGCCGCTCCCGGCTGCCGCTGGAGATGTGGCAGCGGCCGGCGACGTTGTCTTTGCCATTCCCTATTCCTCCAGTAGCCAGGTACGGATAAGCTGTGCCACGTCTTCAGGATGTTCCTTGGCCATATTGATTGCATTTTCCTGCAATTCAAGCCGCTTCCGCTCTTCCACAGACATAGACACTTCCACGCCTTCCTCTTCGGCCTGCCGCAAAGCGCTTTCCCGCATCATCTGGTGCTGGCGTGAAAGCTCTTCTTCCCTCAGGCGCCGCCGTCGTTCCAATTCTCTGGAAACAAGACGGAAAATCAGGAAGGATACGAGCAGAACCGTAATCCCAACCAGCAACAGTAACATGGTAACCTGGAATTGCCGTTGCCGCAAGAAGGCCGCATCCTCTTCCGCAAACTGCTTAGTCCGATCAAACTGTATGTTTTGAACGGTTACCGAATCTCCGCGGCTCCGGTTAAACCCGATAGCATCCTGCACGAGAGCTTGTGCCTTTTTTAGCTCTTCATCGGGAATAGGGATATATTCCCGTTCAATGCTATTTTCCTTATTAATAATCGGTTCGCCTTTTTCGTTATATTTCACTTTCCAACGACCGTCGATGTTGACCGAAACAGTAACCCGGTTAATCGTGGGACTCCGATCTTCTTGGATTTGTCGCTTGTTAATTTCTTCGTTCTGGGTAAGGGTTTGCTGTTCTACTTTGCCATACAGATTCGACATATCCTTAAAAGCCGGCGGTGTCTGGCCTTCCACACCGGCAGGACCTTCAGGATTAAAGCCCGTGCCTTCCCACTTGGTAGAACTGGTGCTCTGGGACCGGGTGATGGACTTAACAACCTCTGAGTCATCGTAGGGAGTATCAGGATTATCTGGCTTTATGGTGATGGGGAAAAACTCTTCGGTCTGGATTGCCTTTTTAGACATATCCATTTCAATTTTAATATTCAGATCCCGTACGCGGTCAGGAGTATAGATCTGCTGGAGCGCTTTTAGAACACTCGCTCGGTATTGGGCTTCCAATGATTGGATAAGCCGCTGTTCCCGTTTAGAAAGTTCAAGCCGATCCAAATCCTGCATGCCTGCAAAATCATTCAGGACGAGACCATTCTGGTCAGTAATAACGATATTTTCATCCGTGAGCCCTTCCACGGCGAATTTCAGGATTTTCTGAATACCCTCAATCTTTTTACGATTTGTAGCAATATCACTGCCCGGCCGGGGGGTAATAATAACGCTGGCGGTAACTGGATTCTGATCTGCTTGAAACAGCTGCCGCTCCGGCATAACAATAGTTACGTTCGCATCATCTACATCATCCAGAGCTTTAACATGTTCGGTGACCATTTGAGTGATGGCCCGCCTCAGGTTAACGTTCCGTTCAAAATCGGTAATCGTCCACCGGTCCCGGTCAAAAATGGCCCACGGGTCGGTTCCGCTTGGGATGAGGTCTTCACGAATTAAAATGGATCTTAGCCGGCGGGCGGTTTTTTCATCACTTACCATGATTACGCCCGTGGACGAAACAGAGGTTTTTACACCCTCTTCGTTTATGCGGGTAATAATCCGGTCCCGGGCTGTTTCGTCTTTAATGGGGGCGTCTATAATCGGTACCATAGTAGGAGTAGCCGAAACTCGTACCATCACCACGATCGCCACGAGGGCGGCCACGACAATACCGATGAGGATAAGCCGTTGGACCAGGGTCCACTTACCCCACAGGGTCTTAATCTGTTCAATAAACTTTTGCAGCCATTCGTTCATGTTCCCCTCCCCAGAAGAACCTTACGCTCTTACCGTGTATTTATTATCTCTTTCCATCCTTTTACGATCCTGTCCAGCACTGTGCGGGTAATATTGAGGGAAAGATTAGCCTTTGCCATTGCTATCGTAACATCATGGGGATCCACCGAATCGGGGTCGGTCACCATGGTTTCCATAAGGTCAGTAGACAAATTCTGATCCGCATTTACCGAATCCAGTGCTTTAAGCATCGCATCCTCAAAGGATCCGCTCCTGAGTACCGCTTCTGCTCCGACCTTATTCCCAAGTTCGGAAAGGGCAGTACCGCTTGCCTGATACTGACCGGTCATGGGGACCAGGTGCCGGGGATTAGTAACCGCCATAGGAATTTTGTCGCCGCTTACCAGTTCTGGCTTATATATGGTCATCTATTACCTCCCCCCGATTTCCAGGGCTTTCATAAACATCGCTTTTGAACCGTTCACAATTGCCGCGTTCGCTTCATAGGCCCGGGATGCGGCGATGAGATCTACCATTTCGGTAACTATATTTACGTTCGGCATTTCCACATACCCAGCTCGCGGACCGGTCTTTATTGCGTCCGGATGGGTAGGATCATACACAAGCCGGGGCTTAGAATCGTCTTTTTCTACGGTGACAACCCGGACACCCTTTCCAACACCGCCGTCCATCATGTCCGGCAAAAAGGGTGACCGCCAATAGGGCTGCTCGGTACGGGGCCTTAAAATAACCCGACTTCTCCGAAATGGTCCCCCTTCTGCAGTCCTCGTGGTGGAAGCATTGGCGATATTGTCCGCTATTACATCAGAGCGGAGCCGTTCGGCGGTCATACCGCTGGCGGCAATATTAATTGAACTAAACAATCCCATAGCTTACTCCTACCTCAGGACCAGGTTGATCTGGCCGAACTCAAAGGTTTGAGCCTGGGCCATGAGGGTATACATGAGCTGGTTCTGCACCGAAAGCATCATTTCCTCTTCCGGATCCACATTGTTGCCATTGTTTTTCGAAGTTGTCACATAATCCAGAACACGGCGGGGCTGTACTTCCCGGTAATCCCGTTCACGCCAGTTGGGAATGTGTTTAGGATCGGTCAGGGTGAGTTCAAGGGCCGGCTTGTTTTTTGCCGAATCTAAAGCCCTTTTCAGTTCGCTCTCGAAGTTTACGACAGAACGCTTAAAGTTGGGGACATCCGCATTTGCAATATTGTTGGCAATCACATCCCTGCGGACAAGACTCGCATCCATAGCTCGATGCAGGATATCCACAGTCTTGGTAAAATCATTGGAAATGTTCATCCACTACCCCCTACTCACATTCATCGGCAAAAAAGATGACCCTCTTTACAGGATATACCTGCCCAGATCCTGATCCACCACCAAACCTTTCAGTTTTTCATCCACATATGCTTCCGTAATCGGGATAGAAGCCGGCGCAATATCCGGAGCCTCAAAGGACACTTCTTCCAAAAGGGCCTCCATAATCGTATGGAGCCGGCGAGCCCCGATGTTTTCGAGCCGTGAGTTCACCTCTTCTGCCAGAGCCGCAAGCCGTTCAATGGCCCCGGGGGTAAACTCGATGCTAATCCCTTCCACCGCAAGCAAATCCGTATATTGCTTAATAAGGGCATTTTTAGGTTCCGTAAGGATCCTGAGGAATTCATCTTTACCCAGGGATTCAAGCTCAACCCTCAGGGGAAACCGTCCCTGCAGTTCAGGAATGAGATCCGAAGGCTTGCTTACGTTAAATGCTCCGGCGCCAATAAAGAGAATATGGCTTGTGTCCACCGGGCCCCACTTGGTATTCACCACTGAGCCTTCCACAATGGGCAGTATATCCCGCTGCACACCTTCCCGGGACACATCAGGGCCGCTTGATTGGCCTCCCTTGGCGGCGATTTTGTCGATTTCGTCAATAAACACAATGCCGGTTTCTTCAACCCGCCGGCGGGCTTCTTCGGTCATCCGGTCCCGATCTATCAATTTTTCTGCTTCTTCCGCTACAAGGATTTCCCGGGCCCGCTTTACGGTCACAACCTTTTTCTTTTTTCCGCCGCCAAACATACCAACGATACCGGACAGGCTGTTTTCCAGGTCTTCCATGCCAGGCCCCCCCAGTATTTCCATTGCGGGGATCTGGGGCGCCTGCTGTACCATGATTTCCACGGTGCGGTCTTCTAGTTTTCCTTCCCGGAGCATGGTTCTCAGTTTTTCTCGACTTTGGTTTTCCGTCGCCCCTGCATTTCCACTTTCCAGACCGCGGGGAAGCTCCTGTTGTATTTCTGCTGAGATAGCACCCTCTCCGCCCGGTCCGCCTTGCACAGAAGACTTTTGGGGCATGGGGTTAAATAAATTGGCAAACAAATTGGTCGATCCGCCCGGAGCCTTATTGGAACCGGGAAGCAAAAGATCCAGAAGGAGTTCTTCAGCCCGCCGTTCGGCTTCAGCCTTAACCTGGTCCTGCATCTCTTGCTTTACCATTTGTACGCCCGCAGCCATGAGGTCCCGGATCATCGATTCCACATCCCGACCGACATAACCCACTTCGGTGTATTTGGTGGCCTCTACTTTAATAAAGGGAGCCCCAGCGAGCTTTGCCAGCCTCCGAGCAATTTCAGTCTTACCGACACCGGTGGGCCCGATCATCAATATATTTTTTGGTGCAATATCTTCCCGTAATTCGGCGGGCAGCTTAAGGCGGCGAACCCGATTCCTCAGGGCTACCGCTACCGCCCGTTTTGCCTTTTTTTGCCCAATGATATACTTATCCAGTTCTGCAACAATCTGCCGGGGAGTAAGCACATCCTTTCCAATTTTATCAAACGTAATATCTTTCATGCTTAATTCAGTTCCTCTACAGTGATTTGATCATTGGTATATATGCAGATAGAGCCCGCGATTTTAAGGCTCTTTTCTGCAATTTCACGGGCACCCATGGTGCTGCCGTCCAGATAGGCTAAAGCCGCTGCGTAGGCATAGGGACCGCCTGAACCGATAGCAAGGGCGGCATCCGACGGTTCAATCACATCGCCGGTGCCTGATATGAGCAGTGTTCTTGTCTTGTCCGCCACAATAAGCATGGCCTCAAGACGCCGCAAAGCCCGATCCATCCGCCAGTCCTTGGCCAACTCTACCGCAGAACGCTGAAGGTCGCCGTTGTATTCCTTAAGTTTTGCCTCAAAGCGTTCAAAGAGAGTAAACGCGTCGGCCGTCGCGCCAGCAAAACCGCAGAGGACCTTGCCGTCATACATGCGGCGTACCTTGCGGGCATTGTTTTTCATCACCGTATTTCCTGCGGTTACCTGGCCGTCGCCCGCCATGGCAACCTTGCCGTCCCGGCGGACCGCGATAACTGTAGTGCTTCTAATTTTCATCGTGCCGATCCTTTCCGCATCCCATGGGGATGGGCTTTTTTGTATATTCGTTTAAGGCCTTCCATATCTACATGGGTGTACCGTTGGGTAGTAGAAAGACTTGCGTGTCCAAGAAGTTCCTGAACCATCCGGACATCGCAGCCAGCGTTTACCAGGTGGGTCGCAAAACTGTGCCGCAAAGAGTGGGGATGGATAGGTTTGTCCAAGCCCGACCGTTCAGCATATTTCCCGATAATCCAACGAATACCGGGGACAGAGAGGGGACCTCCATTTCTGTTGATAAAAAGCCGATCCGTACTGATCGCCCTGTTCACCCTGTGTTCCCTGCTCTGCAGGTATTGGGCAAGGGCTTCCCGGCCTTCATCGGAGAAAAACACCTGCCGTTCCTTATCGCCCTTACCGAGTACCCAGGCACCAGAAAGATCCCGGTCCAGATCCTGAACCCTCAGGTTAGCGACTTCAGAAATCCGGAGTCCCGCCGAATACATGACCATAATAAGCGCCTTGTCACGTTCGGGCCATAAAATCCCCGCTGTATCGGGAAGCTCCGCAAATCGAGCCATTTCCCCTTCCCATAAAAAGGTAGGGAGCTGTTTTGGGGACTTAAGGTTCCGCAGTTCTGACGTAGGATCGTCGGACCGGAATTTAAACCGATAGAGATACCGGTAAAAGCCCCGTACAGAAGAGAGGGCCCTATTAATAGAAACAGCGGCAGCTCCTTCAGCCGAAAGGTCCGCAATAAAACTCTGCACTTCATAGGGACTGGCGACTTCCACTGTGATATTGTGATTGGCACAGTATTGAGCAAATCGCTCTAGATCCCGGCTGTAAGCATCAAGAGTTCTGGGAGATACGGCCCGTACGGTACGAAGATATTCAAGATACTCTTCAATCTTCTCCGTCATGTTCACTCCCTGTCTCATCGTCAACACTGTGGAGATAATCACAGTCTGGATTGATACATGCCTTGTGGAATCCGTTTTTCTTGTCATATTTTTCTACCAAGAATTGACCGCATTTCGGACAATTAATGGGCAGGGGCTTAAAATGGGTAATAAAATCGCAGTCCGGATACCGGGTACAGCCGTAAAATTCCTTGCCCCGGCCCTTATTTTTCCGCGCCACAATATCTCCGGTGCAGCCCGGCCGAGGACACTTGGCCAGTGGAATGCTCTTGGTGTTTTTGCACTCCGGGAACCCCGAACAGGCAAGAAAATATCCAAAACGGCCGAGTTTTTTTACCATTGGTTTTCCGCAGAGTTCGCAGGTAAAATCCGTTGGCTCATCCAGAGAACCCTTGTATGACTCAAAGCTTTGCTGTACATCCTGAACCCGTTTAATAAAAGGATCATAAAATTCCCGGATCATCTGGGGCCAGCTCACCTGATTCTCTTCCACCAGGTCCAGTTTGTTTTCCATTGTAGCGGTAAAGCCCACATCCACCACATCGGGGAAGTACTCCACCAACATGTCGCAGATCATACGGCCCAGCATCGTCGGTACCAGCTGCTTGTTCGAACGGCTCACATAGTACCGTTCCAGGAGCACTGAAATAATAGGCGCATAGGTTGATGGACGGCCAATGCCTTTTTCTTCCAGGGTCTTCACGATGGTGGCATCGGTGTAGCGGCTTGGGCCTTGGGTAAAATGCTGCTCAGGATAAAATTTTACAATCTCGAGCTGTTCTCCCACCGCAATTTCTGGCAAAGGATTTTCCTTTTCTTCCTTGCTGGTTAGCAGCTTAAGAACCCGATAAAATCCCTTATCCACCAGCTTTGAACCGGAAATCCGGAAGATCCCATCGCCGCACGCAATATCCAGGCTTATGGTTTTAGACCGGGCTGGTTTCATTTGACTTGAAACAAAACGTTCCCAAATAATCGTATAAAGCCTCAGCTGATCCCTGGTGAGATAATCCTTAACCGAATCGGGGGTATAGGTCACATAGGTCGGCCGGATCGCTTCATGGGCATCCTGAGCTTTTTTCTCAATAGTATAGGATACAGCTTCTTCGGGCAGTTCCTTAGGATAGTGTTCGGTAATCCAGGAACGGACATCGTTTAAGGCAGCTTGGGAAATACGGACCGAATCGGTACGCATATAGGTGATAAGACCCACTCGGCTGTTTCCGATATTTACACCCTCGTAGAGCTGCTGGGCTATCTGCATAGTTTTCTTGCTCGTAAAGCCTAGACGGTTTGCCGCCGCTTGTTGCAGCTTAGAGGTAGTAAAGGGCGGTTTCGGCCTAATTGATTTTTCGCTTTCCTTGCGGTCCACAACTTCTGCTTTGGCCTGTTGCAGCTGTCCGATAAGTTCCTTTACCGCACCTTCGTTCGGCAATACCGGTTTTTCGCCCTTCCAGGATACAAGCTGGGCGGTAAAAGCCGCTTTCCCCTTCTTAAAATCCGCGTCCAGCGTCCAGTATTCTTCGGGAATAAAGGATTCTACTTCTTTTTCTCGGTCGCAAATAAGCCTTAAGGCTACCGACTGGACACGGCCTGCGGAAAGGCCATTCTTTACCTTTTTCCAGAGCAGGGGAGAAAGATTATAACCCACCAGACGGTCTAAAACCCGCCGGGCCTTCTGAGCATTCACCAGAGCTTCGTTTATATCTGCAGGCTCGACCACCGCTTCTTTTATAGCGACCGGAGTAATTTCATTAAAAACAATCCGTTTTATCGGAGTGGCACCGCTTTTTGCCTGTATGGCGTTTCGCAGATGGTAGGCAATAGCCTCCCCTTCCCGGTCATTATCGCTTGCCAGCAGCACCAAAGACGCCTTCTTTGCATCTGTCTGCAGTTCTTTGAGCAGCTTTGCCCTGCCGCGCACGGTAATGTATTCCGGTTCAAAGTTATGGTCCACATCGATAGCCAACCGAGATTTAGGAAGGTCAATGAGATGCCCCATGGAAGCCTTAACAGTATAATCGGCGCCTAAGTATTTCTCTATGGTTTTTGCTTTTGCCGGAGATTCAACAATAACCAGGGTCTTGCCCTTAGATTCCTTCTTTTTGGTTCCTGTTGCCATCATTTACTCCTCTTGCGCTGTTTCATTCATAACCTGATTCCATTCGTTAAAAAGAGCCTGCACTGAATCAATATATATAGCTCCGTCTTCTGCCAGAGTTCTTCCACCCTGGCCTTGAGGGCTGGTACGGCACACCGAACCTATCCACACTTCACGTCCCTGATCAAGGGCAAATTGGGCTGTTATGAGAGAACCTGAATGCTCAGGAGCTTCTACCACAATAGTATCCCTTGCAAAGCCAGCGATAATACGGTTTCGCTCAGGGAAATGCCACTTGTAAGGGGGAACACCCGGTGGATATTCGCTTATGAGGCAGCCACCATTTTGGAAGATTCTTAAAGCCAAGGCTCTATTTGAAACAGGATATACAGAGTCAAGGCCGTTGCCCAATACCGCCACTGTTTTTCCCCCGCCTTCCAGATTTCCCCGATGGGCCATGCTATCAATACCTCGAGCAAGACCGGACACAACAGCAATACCCTTACTACCAAGGTCAAAACCAAACGTATATGCCTGGGTGCGGCCAGCTCCGGTAGGGTTTCTCGTGCCAACCACAGCAACCATGGGCTGCTCCGGATCCGGGAGTACTCCCCGATAATACAGAATTAGTGGAGGATCTGCCAATTCAGTTAGAAGCGGCGGATATGCGACATCTCCATAAGGCACCGCATTAACCGAACGCTTCATATAATGTTCCAACTGTTTATGAGCCCTATCTACAAGCTGCTCTGCATTCCACTGGGAACTCTGTAAAGGTCTTTCCAGCAATGCTTCGATATCAGAACCTTTCAGAGAACAGAATTGAGCAGTCGATCCAATATGAATAAATAGCCGAAGCTGTTCTTGTTTTTTTAGACCGGTGAGAAGTGTTAAACTCTGGGCCAAAACAAGAGCTTCATTCATAGAGACGATCCAATATGGTTTTCTTGTTGTTTTCCGCTTCGGCTTTTTTCGAAGCATCCTTGGTAATGGATATAATCTTGTCGTACAGGGCCGCCGCTTCTTTTAGGTTCCCGGTCACAAAATAGGCTCTGGCAAGAATAAACATGGCATCCACGTCCCTGGTCTGCAATTCGAGATACCTTGTAAGATAGGGGATTGCAGCTTCAGGCTTATCCAATTCAAAAACATAGAGTACCCCAATGGCATAGAGCGGACGGGCATACTTTTTATCCAGTTCTATGGCACGAAGATGGGCTGCCTCGGCCTGGGCAAAGAGGCTCGACTTTTCTTTTCCGTAGGTAGACTTAGCCAGTATCGAAGAGGATAAACCATAAAGATAATGGAGTGTCGCATCCTCTGGCATAAGCCGAATTGCCTTCTGGAGCGTTTCTATGGCTTCTCCATATAATTTTCTGTCCATAAGACGGACTGATAAAATTTTCCAGTAAATGCCAACCTGGGCTACATCCCGGCTATACATCTCTATCCGGTCACCATAGGTAGCAATCGCTTTTTTTAGCCCCTCGATTGTTTCAGGCGGAGCACCGCCGCTGCCCATTTCGGAGATGCGAACCGCGAGGGCACCCCAGCTGGCGTTTCTCCGGATCAAATAGCCCCCCAGGGCAAAGATCACAATACAAACCAATACCACTATCAGGATCCAAACTTTTTTCATTCCATGTACCCCCGAAGTTTGGGAACAAAACGACGATGCTGCTCCCGGAGCACCGCATTATCCACATGGGTATATATCTGAGTGGTTGTTAAATCCGCATGGCCCAGCAGTTCCTGAACAGACCGGAGATCCGCTCCTCCTGCAAGCAGTTCTGTGGCAAAACTATGACGAAGTGTATGCAGTTTAGAACTAATGCCTAAAGCAGCAGCAAGTTGGGCGTAATTTTTCCATATTCCCTTACGGGAAAGTCGTTTGCCCCGTCGGCTTATAAAAAGAGCCCTATTCTTAATATGACGGGCAAGCTGGGGCCGGCTTTCATTAAGATAGCGTTTGAGCCATGCTTCAGCTTCGCTTCCAAATGGAACAAGCCGCTCTTTGTTACCCTTTCCTGAAACCCTCAAGACACCCTCGGAAAAATAAACATCCTGGATATTAAGATGAACCGCTTCTGAAATTCGCAACCCGCAGGAATAGACCAATTCAAAAAGGGCCCTGTCCCTGACACCTCGGGGATTATCGAGGGGTATACTGGAGAGCAGGGCATCCACCGTCTCCCGGGCAAGTACCTTAGGTATTCGCTGCCTCTTTCGAGGAGCCTCCAAAAGGGCTGCGGGGTTATCCTGCCTGAGCCCTTGATCGAAAAGAAAACGGAAGAAAGACCTTAGGGCCGAAATAGCCTTTGCGACAGACCTGGAATCCAAAGCTTGAACATCCCTGCGAAATTCCAGATAGCGCTGCAAAACCTGAGCATCCAACTCTATTACATTTTGTTGTTCCCGCTCCGCCCAATCCAGCAAACGAGCTATTTCTGCTTCGTAGGTCTCAGCGGTGAGCGGAGATCTATGTTCAATCGCAAGAAGCCGGGAATGATAGGCTGAAAGCAAGGGGGCCCCATTCATGAATCAGTATTCCTTTTTTTCGGCCCTGGCTTTATCCGAACCAAGCAGTTCCTGGGCAAATTTCCGATCCCGGATTACCGTAGGAATATCAAGATCATCGTCTCCTAAGTTCCGGTGGCTTAGAAAATCGGAACTTTTCTTTCCCGTCATGGTCTGCCATTCATCGAAACGGATAAAATCACTGTCGATGTTTCTTCCCTTTTCGGCCAATACGGTAGCCTTTGGTCCCGGCTTTGCCGCACCATTAAAACCGGTGGCAATGACTGTAACCTGCACTTTGTCCTGGAAGGTAGGATCCATAGCAGTACCGGAAATGATAATCGCATCCTCATCCGCATTGGCGGTAATAATCTGCACAATTTCCTGGTATTCGGTCAGCGTTAGGTCATCCCCACCGGTTACATTGACCAGGATACGACGGGAGCCTTCGATCCGGCAGTCTTCCAGCAGCGGATTATTGATTGCATTGGTTGCCGCATCGACCGCTTTGTTTTCTCCAGTGCCGATTCCGATCCCCATCAAGGCATCACCCTGGCCTTCCATGGTACTGCGAACATCCGCAAAATCGATATTGATAATACCCGGAATGGTAATGAGATCCGAAATACCCTGTACACCCTGACGGAGTACATCATCAGCAATGAGGAATGCATTTTTTATTGAAGTCTTTTTATCGACAATCTTAAGTAGATGCTGATTAGGAATAACAATCAGTGTATCCACAGCCTGCCGCATTTTGGCAATACCTTCTTCGGCAAGACGCATTTTATACTTTCCTTCAAACTCAAAGGGCTTGGTGACCACGCCGACAGTTAAAGCTCCAAGTTCCTTAGCCACCGAAGCAATAACCGGTGCAGCTCCCGTACCGGTACCACCACCCATGCCGGCGGTGATAAATACCATATCGGCCCCTTTAAGAGCATTGGCAATCATATCACGGTCTTCAAGCGCGGCCTTTTCACCAATTTCGGGCTTTCCGCCGGCTCCGAGACCAGAGGTTAGTTTAGATCCTATGGGCAGCTTGACTGGAGCATTAGAAAGTTCCAGGACCTGCTGATCCGTATTTGCAGCGATAAACTGGACATTTTTAAGTCCGCATTCGATCATCCGGTTCACCGCATTAGATCCGCCGCCGCCTGCACCGATGACTTTAATTACTGTGGGACTCGGCCCATTGGTGCGTTCTTCCAGTACCTCAATATTCATATTCCCCCCCCCAAAACCACTATTTTATCCGGTCCCCACCGGATGATACTATGATTAGAAAAACTCTTTTTTAAGCCACTCCGCAAGTTTCGACACAAAGGACCCCTGGGTTCGCTCATGGTTCCGCGAGTCGCCCCGTTCCGATGGATGAAAAACCTCCCGGTCAGCGCCTTCTAACACAAGTCCCACCGCCGTCGCGTAGGTAGGATTACGATATTCCTCCACAAGACCTCCCACGGAAAGGGGAACGCCAACACGGACCGGCAGATTGAAGATATGGGCGGCCAACTCAGCCACACCGACCAATTGAGAGCCCCCTCCGGTCAGCACAATGCCGCCCCCAAGGGGCCTTGCGAGGCTTAATTTGTCAATTTTTTCTTTAGCAAGATGAAATAATTCTTCTATCCGCGGCTGAATAATGCGCAGAATCTGCAGCCGGGGAATAGATACCGGCGGCCTACCACCCACACCGGGGACTAGGACATCCTCTTCTCCATCTAAAAGACTTTCCCAGCAGCAACCGGCCTGAATTTTTATCTTTTCAGCCGATTCGTAGGAAATATTTTTAAGTATCGAAAGGTCGCTCGTAACCTGGGAACCTCCGACTGGAATGGTTGCAGTATAATAGGGGGCCCCTTCCGCGTAGACAAGAATATCCGTGGTGCCTCCTCCCATATCGATTAAGGCAACGCCAAGCTCCTTTTCTTCAGGGGTAAGGACTGCCCGGCCCGCGGCAAGAGATTGCAGGATCAGGTCCTGTACACGGAAACCAGCGCGGTTCACACATTTTACAAGATTTTGGGCCGATGTAACCGAACCGGTTATGATATGAACCTCCGCTTCGAGCCTGACACCGATCATATCTAATGGATTCCGAATGCCCTTTTGGTCATCCACAATATAGGTTTGGGGAATAACATGGAGCACCTGCCGATCCATGGGGATGACCACCGCCCGGGCCGCCTCGATGACCCGGTCAATATCGGCCTGCGCGATTTCCCTGGTTTCTCTATTTTTGCCGGTTACGGCTACGACACCGCGGGAATTTATGCCTTCTATGTGGGATCCGCCAATACCGGTATAACATGCGTGGACTTCACGGCCGCTCATCATTTCAGCCGCTTCTATAGCCGCAGCTACGGAACGAAGGGTTGCTTCAATATTGACAACCACACCTTTACGCAGACCCGTAGAAGGACTCGTTCCAATACCGGTTATCTCAAGAGTACCATATTCATTTCGTTCGCCAATAATGGCACATACCTTGGTCGTACCAATATCGAGTCCGACCACCAAATCTTCGCTAGCCAGAGGAGGCCTCCTTAGTCCGATACGAAATTGTACCCGTCCGGAAATCAATTTCATCAGCTTGAATGCCCTTGGATGCAAGCACATCCAGAACCAGCATCATATACCGAAGCACTTCTTCATTCAACTCAGAGCCGAGCCTGACCCTCCCCACATTCTGGGCAGGATATACAATAATTTCATAGCCGCCATAGGCCTTTTGCTGTATCCGTAATTCCGACAAAGCCTGAAGCAGGACAGGATTGCTCCTTTCCAAAGTCTCAAGGGAAGTAAAAAAACTCTTCAGTTGTTCAGGCAGACGCATACCCGGCACAACCTGATCAAACACCAAACCTGATACAAGAGGCAAGCTAGGAATCGCTTCTCCTCCAATCTTATATATGACGCCATGTTTATCAATATAAACCGGTACCAGCTTGCCTGACACTTTTGCAAGAGAGACCGCAACCGCGGTTCGCTCTGTTATGACGATATCAACAGCATTAGGGAAATGTCTGGTTATAGTTACAGATTCTACCAATGGAAGAGAAAGCAATGCCTCTGTCACCCTTTTTACATCCATACTTATAAAGCTGGTAGATTCGGAAATTCCCGCGTATTGCAGCAATTCGTGCCGCTGCATTCCGTTGATTGGGCTTACTCTGACAGCTTTTAAGGGCATACATGGAACAATGCAAAGGAAATACAGCAATTCAATTCCTAAAATAATTGCAAGAATAATGGTAATTCTTTTTAGGATCGATTCCTTTCGAGAATAACGAGGTGCTTCGGCTTCGGTACTTACTATTTGATCAATAAATAAAAAGCCATCAGACATTTGCATCCTCCATCTTTGCACTTTGTCTCGAACCGTTCACGAGTAGACCTGCTGCCGACAGCATCATGGCAAGGGATGAACCGCCGGCTGAAAAAAACGGCAGGGGAACCCCAGTGGCAGGAACAACCGCAGCAACGACTGCCATATTCAAGACTATTTGAGAAATCAGCATGGTCGCGATACCAAGAAGCAGCAGCCTTAGGAACACTGAATCGCTCCGTAGGGCAGCACGATAGCTCCGGAACATTAAAAACAGAACCATCACAAAGAATAGGGTAACACCTAGAAATCCGGTTTCTTCTGCGAAGGAAGAAAAAATAAAATCCGACTGAATTTCTGGCACACTGGCAATTTTTCGCTGTCCCTGGCCTATTCCCTTACCCCAAAAACCGCCGGACATTATTGTGAGTATGGAAGCCCGTACTTGGAAGCCCGTGCCGAGGGGATCCCAATTAGGCTGCAAAAAATTGAGTAAGCGATGCAAACGATGTTCCCTTGATAAAATCATAATAGTTGCAAAAGGAAGGGAAACCACTGCAAAACTGATAAAAAAACGGAATCTCACGCCAGCCAGGAAAAAGATAACCATGGCATTAAAAAAGAGAAAAGAGGCGGTAGAAAAATTATTCTGCAGGTATACTACAAAAAAGAACGCCAAAACCATAATGGTGAGCGGAATGGTTGTCCCTTTAATTTCATGTAGACGGTCCTGCTTTTTGTCAAACATATGGGCTAAATAGAGGGGAAGCACAATTTTTGCCAGTTCAGAAGGCTGAAAAGAAAAACCAAATATATTTATCCAGCGGCTCGCACCGTTTTTCACAATACCAAGACCGGGGAATATAGGCAGAATACAAAGAACAAGGGTCCCAATCACTATAAATTTTATTACCCTTCGAATAAGATCTAAGTTAATCCTTGAGGCTATAAAAAAGAGCAAAAGCCCTAGAAGGGCAAATTTTATCTGGCGGCTGATAAAGTAATTACTATCATTAAAGGCTCTTTGGGCATATGCGTAGCTTGCCGAATACAGGGTCACAAGACCGATGCCTAAAATGAGAAGTATAATACTCACTAGCAGTGGATCCGCTTGCTTTTTTGCGCCGGCCCACTCCATCCCCAGATTATAATTACTCATTGGATTTTCAGTGTTGAAATAGCGATAAGGGCAAAGAGCCCTCCCAAAATCCAGAACCGAATAACAACCTTTGTTTCGGCCCACCCGGACAGTTCAAAATGATGGTGCAGGGGCGCCATCTTAAAGATGCGTTTTTTCCTTAACTTATAAGAGAGAACCTGCAAAACAACCGAAAGACCTTCCAGCAGGAAAACTCCCCCGATAATTAAAATCAATATCTCTTTCTTGATAATTAAGGAAAGAACTGCCATGAGGCCGCCAAGGGAAAGGCTGCCCACATCGCCCATAAACACTTCAGCAGGATGCGCATTGAACCAAAGGAAACCAACGCTCGCCCCGACCACCGCAAGGCAAAAAATAGTCAGTTCTCCTGCTCCCGGAAGGTAGGGGATACCAAGATAGGCAGCATAGTCAGCCCGTCCGCTTAAATAGGTAAGTAGAGAAAGGGCAATAAAGACGAGGATAACCAAGCCAATAGCAAGGCCATCAAGACCATCGGTCAAATTAACCGCATTGGATTCCCAGACCAAAAGCAGCACCGCAAACGGAATCCATGTCCATCCCATATCGATCACGGGATTTTTGAAAAATGGAATATACAGCTTGGTGATGTGATCATCCTGTGAATAATACAGAGTCACCGTTATCGCTATGGCTACTCCGAACTGCCCTACCAGTTTTGCCCAGGCGGGAAGGCCCTTAGAGTTTTTTTGGGTTACCTTAAGGTAATCGTCTATAAATCCGACCGCACCAAAACCAAGAAAACCTGCCAAAGTGAGCCATACATAAAAATTATGCAGATCCTGCCACAGGATAACAGAAACAACAACAGCCAAAATGATCAGGGTACCGCCCATAGTTGGGGTACCGCCCTTCTTAAGGTGCGATTGGGGGCCGTCATCCCGTATAGACTGGCCGACTTTCAGGGTGCGAAGCGCTTCGATAATCCTTGGCCCGAATAGGAATGAGATAAACAGAGCGGTCAGGGCTCCATAGGCAGCTCTGAATGTAAGATATCGGAAAACGTTAAAGGGGGTAAAGTATTTCACCAGGGGATATAAATACTCAAGAAACATGACTATACTCCTTGACTTTTTACAACATCAGTTAATCGCTCCAGGGCAACTCCCCGGGATCCTTTAAGGAGAACCAGGTCCCCCTCAGATACAGCGGAAGCAAGTTCCTTTTTAAGCAATTCCATATCAGTGGTATGCCAAACCTTTGCTTTTGCATTAGTGCGCAGAACTTCCTGCATACATTCGGTTTCCGCACCAAAAAGGAATATGACATCCGCCTTTGAATGAGATAGAACAGAAGCAACCCTGCGATGCTCCGCCTCAGAGTCAGTTCCCAGTTCCAGCATGGATCCAATCACATAAATTCTTTTGCCTGACCAATTAAGATCATCACAAAACTCAATGGCTGCAATAGTCGATTCAGGGTTAGCATTATAACAATCACGAATTAAGGTAATGGGTCCCTTAAATATTTCGCCCCGTCCAAAGAGCGGTTTTACCGAAGATAAACCATTATAGACCGCTTCTATACTAGCTCCCGCATTCTCTGCCAAGGCCGACGCAGCGAGGGCGTTCAAAATATTGTGCTGCCCCGCAAGGGCTATACGGATTGTTTTACCGCCCCAGAGCAATTCGATACCATCAAGTCCCAAATTTCGTCCACCGCCAAAAAGCGGAGTTGAACGGGGCCCATACCATTTAACTTGTCCATTCACATCCCTGGCAAGAAAATCTGCATAGGTATCGTATTCGGGAATAAGGCCTAGCTCTTTTCCGTTAAATTGAGAAAAAATAGCTTTTTTTTCTTTAGCAATATTATCCTTTGAACCGAGAATTCCGATATGGGCAGTCCCGATATTGGTTATTAACGCAATATGGGGGCGCAGAACCGCCGCAAGCTCGGCGATTTCACCCTGCCGGTTCATACCCATTTCAAAAACACCAATCTGATGTTCTGCGCGAACGGAAAAAACCGACAGCGGAAGTCCTGTTTCGGAATTCAAGTTTCCTTCATTCATGATAACTTTTTTTTCCTGCCGTAAGATAGCTGCAGTAAGCTCCTTAACCGTTGTTTTCCCGGAAGATCCGGTAATACCAATTCTCAGCAATCGAGGGAACTTATCGAGATATGTTTTCGCTGCCTCCTGCAGTGCAAGCAGCGTATTCGGGACTGCAATAACTGCAGCCTCTTGTTTTTGCGCCCCCTCAACAGCCCGGTCTTTGTAATCCTGGATCCGGTCTTCTTGCATTAAGACAACTGCGGCTCCGGATGAAAAGGCGCTTTCTATGTAATTGTGCCCATCCTGGGTTGATCCTGGCAACGCAACAAAGAGACTGCCGGTAACTACTTTACGGGAATCTGTTGTAACGGACGAAAAGCCATTTTTAGAGGCCGGGGAGGCATATAACACAGTTCCTTTTACAGCCTGAACGAGCTCATCCAGGGACATCAACAGGGAATCAGCCATCTTGATTTGTCCTTTTACCAATATGAATCTGCATAATTTCTGAAGGATCCTTTTTCTGCAATAAGAGCTCATCCCGGGCGATTTTTGCAATTCGCTCTGAGCCAGACAATACGGCGATACCAGCTACAATCCGTTTATTTTGTTCTATTTGATCTTGCTGTACTTTTTCCAGCCTGCGAACCTCTTCCGCAAGCTGATAGTAACGGGCAGCCTGCCAAGCATTTAGACCCAAAAACAGGGGGATACTTATAACCCAGAAATACAACAAAAGCCGCTTCAGCATTACAGGTTTTCCTCCAAAACTTTTTCTACTACCCGCAATTTTGCACTCCTGCTGGGGGGATTGGCTCGTATTTCTTCCGGCCCAGGAACAATCGGCTTTTTTGTAACCAGTGCAACTGTCCGCTGTCCCTTACATGTACATATCGGCGCTTCAGGCGGACAGGTGCAGTCCTTGTTCTGATTCCGGAAAAAATTTTTTACTATTCGATCTTCGAGGGAATGAAAGGTAATTACTCCAAGCCGTCCGCCATTTTCCAGAACATGCAGCGCTGAGTCAAGCAAGGACTCAAGACGGCTTAACTCGCCGTTTACCGCAATACGAAGGGCTTGAAACGTCCTGGTAGCTGGATGTATCGGTCCATGCCTGTAAGATAAGGGAACTGCTTTTTCTATAAGTACCGCAAGCGCATCGGTTGTTTCGATTTTACTTCTTTTCCGTGCCTCGACTATGGCATGGGCAATACGCCGGGAATAGCGTTCTTCACCATTTTGATAAATGAGATCAGCTAATTCACCCTCGGGAAGCTGCATAACAAGATCCGCAGCGCTAGGTCCAAAATGGGGATCTAACCTCATATCAAGTATTTCGCCCTTTCTGAAACTAAACCCCCTGCCGCTTTTCTCATAATGGAAAAGACTTATGCCCAGATCTATAAGAATAAGATCCGGGCGTTTTATCTCGGTGGGATATTCGGCAAAAAACGTATGGGACCATCCAGAATAGAAGTGAATCCGCTCCCCAAACACAGAAAGTCGTTTCCGGGCAACTTCCTGTATCACTGGGTCTGCATCTACTCCAATGATGCGAAGTTTCGGGAAATGGGAAAGAAAAGCATAACTATGGCCGCCTTCGCCAAGAGTAGCATCTACCATGAGGGCATTTTCGCCGCGGGGAGCTAGATAATGTAGGGTTTCTGCAAGCAGTACCGGGGTATGCACATATTGGACGACCTCAGATTCCATTCATCCCCTCTCCTTACAGAAATACCGAGCCTAGCTCTTCCGCCGCAGATCGGAATTCTGCTTCATTTTCATCCCAGTACTGCCGGTACTGATCCGCATCCCATATTTCTATATATTTATCAATTCCAAGGATCACACATTCCCGGTTTAGAGCTGCAAATTCCCTAAGACTCTGCGGAATGGCAATCCTACCAGCCTTATCAATTTCCACTTCCTGGGCAGGAGCTATGATTCTTCGCTGCACCATGCGGGAACGGGCTTGAAAAGGAGAAGTGGCTTCCATCAATTTCCGTGACAGGGCCTTCCATTGCTCAGGAGAAAAGAGCCACAGACAACGGTCAACACCCTGGGTCATCACCAAAATATTACCGGGCAATTCCGCTCGCAACCGGGCTGGAAGGCTGAGGCGCCCCTTTTCATCCAAGGTGTTTTTAAACTCACCAGTCAATAGCTCCATTCCACTTTTTCCTATATTTTCCCACTATTTCCCACTTGTTTACATTATTGACACATAAATTTCCTCAGTCAATACAAAGAAGAAAAGAAAAGATTATAAATAGTAATTTTTTGCTCTATTTAACTACAATTCTGTTTAGTAGCTGCAGCATGAGTATATGAGCAGTACGATTGCTCTGGTTTGCATACATGCAGATACCAGCAGTTGCATTTGACATCAAAGCAGGGTATCTTCTCACCATGTACAGCGAAGAAAACTTTATTGTTTTTCCCGAAGGGGACGTTCAGGAAATTCCCGCACGATTATCTATTAATATGCTCGTCGATATAAATGGTAATCCTGTACCACTTCCGCTCAAAACAACCAAAACATTGGTGTATAGGATTTCGCAGATAAGCAAGAAGGAACATCGGGGAGGCTGCGAAATTTATCACTATTTAGAACAGCTTACCGCAGCAGAATTGTCCAAATATGTCCGAATTTAACCGGGAAAGCACCCTACATGCCCAACTAAAAATGATGTATGCAGGGCCCGACGGTGAACAGGAAGTTCCGGTAGGCACCTATTTTTGCGACTGTAAAGCACCAAGCGGCCAATTAGTAGAGATTCAGACAGGCAGCTTTGGGCCCCTAAAAAACAAGCTGAGACACATAGGCCAAAACCATACTGTAAAAATAGTACATCCCATTATTCGCAATCGATATATAGAAACATATTCAGCGGATATGACTCTTATACGAAAACGGCGCAGCCCTAAAAAAGGAAGCCTCTGGGATCTCTTTAAGGCTCTTATGCACGGGCCAGAGCTTGCCATCCATAAAAATATTACTATAGAACTAGTTGCCCTTGATATATTAGAAAAAAGAATACAGGATGGAAAGGGATCCTGGAGAAGACAGGGTATAAGTCTCTCTGATAAAAGCCTGCTACATATTCACGACACAATTACCCTGCAATACCCAGACTCTTATCTTGCTTTTATTCCCTTTAGTATAGAAGAAAGATTCACTATTCGGGATATTTACAATCGTTTTCAGGATGAACAAGCGATGAACAGAAAACCTATCGATGCTGCGTTTTGTTCACCAAGCAGAGAATTGCAAAATTATTCTTCCGTACAAAGGGCTGTGTATGTATTACATCGAATGGGACTGATACAAAGAGTTGGTAAAAAAGGGGCATTCTATCTGTATCGCAGAGTAATAGGGGCCTAAGGCTGAAATTCAATCGAAAACAAGTACTGCACTAAGCCGCAGACTTTAAGACAGCACTATCAAAAAAATCCTTAGCTTACAATAAAAAAAGGGATGCCCTAACCTTATTGGACATCCCCCTTAATAAACTAAATAAAAGAATTACCAGCTATCGACCATATCGTCGGGGTCCCGGTTCTCTTCAGCAAAGAGATCAGTAACGGCCCGAAGATCATCCAAATAGAAGTAATAGCTCCCGTAGGACTCCATGGGATCGCATTCCACTTTGAATCCAGTGACCTTTATACCCATCTGGGAATTATAGTGGTAATCCCGCTGTACTATACCATTCCGGCCATCCGGAGCCTGGGGCGGAATTGCCACAGTGAGTTTATTCCATCCCTGGAAATTGAGCTTACCCATATACAGCTCATATTCTCTGCCGAAGAAGTCCTGAATCATAATTTTCAGGGTATGGTTATAATTTCGGCCAACAACCCAGACAGAAATAGTCTTAGTAATGCCTTCAATAGGGATTGGACGCAACGGAAGAATCGTAAAAGTGTTAAATCCCCGCCTCAGAAAGTCAACCCGGGTACCCAATACATATTTATCAGGAATATTTAAGTCTTTCTCTTCGGCGATGGGAGTCTTGCCGGCCGGACTTCCTTCGAAAAGACGGGTAGTGGTAAAGCCTTCATCGGATGACATTTTAGAAATCCAAAAACCTGCCTGTTCAAACTTATCGACAGAGACTTCTTTCAGTTTCTGCTGGGCCGATTCTACACCCACCTTTTCAGGATTGGGGGCTCCAACTTCAGTCTGGGCAAACACAAGGGCGGCACTGGCCAGAAGGATGAAAACAAATATGCTTCGCTTCATGACGGTCTCCTTAATTTTTTGCATTAGAACCGGCAGTCCAAAGTTCCTGGACCCGCGCGGGATCGGCAAGCTCATCGCCGTCAAAAAGAGTTTCAAAGGTATCGGTCAATACCTTAATCTGATTGATATAAACTTGGAAATCGTCCACCCGCTCAACGGGCCGTGTCCAGATACGGAACTTTACCAGTGTCAGGGCCTGCCGTTTGGGAAGCGTGCGCTTTTCTTGGGGAATATTAGAAGGAATATTGATGCGCAGATTTTTCCAGCCTTCAAAATTAAGGTCTCCCATATTAATAATATGGACGACACCCTTATAATCCCGTACATAGGCTTCCAGATAATAGTTAAAATTAGCTCCCCAGACCCACATATCAAGCAATTGGACCCGGCCGGGAATCGGGATTTCAGCGGGATTCTCGTCCTTGTCATCCTTGGCTACGGGGTAAATGTCGATCCAGTTGTAACCTTTCCGGTCAAAACGGCCCCAAATACCGAGACTTTTAATATCCTTTCCTTCCCGGTTGTAACCATGAATTGCCGCAGGCCAGGTTTTTATGTATGCAAGTTTCGGAAAAGTCTCCTTATCCGTCTTTGTTGCAAACTTGCTTGCATTTACCTTCCAGACATAACCGGAAGATCCGTCAAAATTTTCCAAAATCCTAGATTCCAGGTTTACAGCCTTTTCTTCTGCAGCAAAGACAGATGCTACTGTCATGCATACCGATAGAGCCAGGCATACAGCTTTGAAACCGCCGTGTTTCATCCCTTACTCCTTTTGCCGATCATCGTTGAAAGGTTATTGAATAAGATTATATTTCCTTGCATAGGCTTTGTCAAACCTTAGTAAAAAATAATTTAATCTGGAGCGTTGTTTTACAGATCATCATTCAAAACCGAAAGAAACCGTTTTTCACCTGATATCAGGGCTGCTATGTGGGGCCAGGGGGAATCATCGAATACCGCTATAACAGACTTGGACAAAAGGTCTTTTCGGATACCGGAAAAGAGTATTATTGGGGCTACAATTGACTGTAATGAAGCATCGGAGGGGAAAAGGGTCATCGAAGACAGGGACAGACCTGCTTCATTGCCCTTTTCTAAAACGACTGCCCCTTGAGAAAACCCATAAGCCAATAAGCCCTCATCGAAGGCCTGCTTAAGCTGGTTCCGGTATTCTTCAGTAAAAGACAGGGGAAACACAATCGCAGGAGGAAGCCCCGTTTTAGATGCCAAGGGGCCGGCAATTCCAGCAGCCCGGCTAATATCCGCTGCATAATCGACAAAAAAGGTATTTACAAAGCTAGAAGCACTCCCCTGCCCCCATAAGATAACGTCAACCTGAGGGTGTTTCTTTGAATAAGCCTCAGCTGCAGGCTGGTAGCGAATCGGGACAATGAGGGCCCCTGGCGGGGGCGCAGATTTTTCGATAGATGTCAATTGGAGGTCTAAATCGGCAGATGATGGCATGGAGACAATAATTACCGGTCGAAACAGAGAAAACGAGGCCTTAAGGGTCTGTAAAATCGCCCTATTTTTTCCATAAATGAAAAGCTCCGCCTCATCGGTCATGATATAGACACCAGGCCGAGATACAAACAAGAGTCCTATAGAAAGTATTATCAGAAAGAAGATTGATAAAATATAGAAACGTTTTTTGCCGCCCGTTTGCCAAGGTATGTTCATCAACCTGAACTATAGCAAATTTTCTTTTAATTGATACAGTGGCTATGGCTTTACGGATTCTTGCACCTGGTTGTTTAACAGACATGGTACCCCCTGGACATCAGGCAGCCCATAGAGCAAGTTCAGCTTTATACTGAACCAGTAAGTTGTCAAGAATGACCGGCGGAAATATTATTACCTCTGCCGGTAGTTCCGGGTATGTCTCTCGTACCAGGTTTAACGGTGTATTCCCTTTGTAGCGATTATACCGGCCGCAATTAAACCATTTCTGGTATTGGGCTGCTTTTTCCAAAAAATCCTGCTCAGAAGCAAACGTCTCAGCAGCATATAGTTCTTCCTCAATCCACCGATGAGAACTCTCTACATCACTCTGATAGGTCTTTGCTCCCGGTGGAATACGATGATGATGGGCTCCCCAGCATCGTTCGACAAGCTTGGTG
>NZ_JAJUHW010000027.1 GCF_029265695.1 Gracilinema caldarium
AAGCAGTTCATCCCGGTCAACGGACTGTATGCAAGAAAAGAGCTGTATCGCCCCTTTCACCTTGTTCCGCTGAAGCCTGCCAATACAATGAAGCTCCATATCTTTTATATCATCCGGAATGGTGCTGAATTTTGCCTTGGCATCCTGCACCCTGCTTTCACCAAAAAGCCGTATGCCAGCACGATATGCATCCTTAATCGCATCCATACTTTCGAACTTGCATACTGCCATAAGCCGGACTTCTTCCCGTTTCCGTCCCGATCGTTCACAGGCCCGTTGGATGCGCTCTTCGATCCTCGCAATATTATCTTTTATTGACATAGGAGAGATTCTACCTCCCGGGATAGGGCTATAAAGGAATCAAGTTCGATTTCTTCTGCCCGCTGCTGACCTTTAAGGCCTACTCTGGCTATAGCCACCTCTGCAGCCTCTGCCACATCTAATGACCCTCCAGTATAGCGACCAGACAAGAATGCAAGAAGATTATTTTTTAGATTTTTTCTTCTGTTTGCAAAAAGGCTCCGAACCAAGACGCGGAAAATAGGAGAATCTGTTTCAGGATTTCGGTCTTGCCTCAAGTCCATCCGCACCGCCTGAGAATCGACATGAGGCACCGGATAAAATGAAGCACCTTTTAAGACCATAAGCGGCTTAATTGAATAGGCTGAACTGCAAAGGACTGAAAAAGATGAATAGTCCTTAGTCCCTGGCTTTGCAAACATCCGTTGGGCTACCTCTTTTTGTACCGTCACCACCATTCGCTTAAATAAGCGCCCCTTTTCAATAAAATCAGCAAGCAGTAGGGCCGCAATGTTGTAGGGCAAATTGCCAAGAAAATATGCCGCCGAGAGCCCCGCATACCTTTCTTTATGCGCTTCCTGAGGCCATGTCTTAAGCACATCGCCCTCTACCAGGGTAAACAGGGTATTGTCAGGAATGAGATCTCGCAATGCCTGGGCAAAACCCCGGTCAATTTCAAAGGCCTTCACCCGTGCACCCTGCATAATGAGTTCTGCGGTCATCGCCCCCAAACCGGGGCCCACTTCCCAAACAAGCTCCCCAGGGGGGACTTCAAGGGCCTCTACAAGACGCCGCCTCGCGTCTCCGTTAATAAGAAAATTTTGCCCAAATTTTTTTTGCATCCCCAAACCATGCTCGTCCAGGTATCGTTTCAGGACCGAAGGGGAATTATAATCAATTAAAGGATGAAAGGGTTCGTGCCGTGTTTCCACGATATTGAAAATACACAAAGATGAGAGCTGTAGCAATACTGCCAAGGCATACCAAAACCCAGTGCAGATTTTTAAGTCCAAAAGAAAAATCAGAACTCATGTGCAGGAAAGCACGCTGAAGAAAATAAGTCCAAGAAAGGATTTGGCTTACTAAGGGACAGAGTATAGGTATAAGTTGATGAAACACAAGGTAAACGATGCTTCCGATCATAAAAAATGATGCCAGTATGCTGAGAATGGCCCCTGCGAAAATCCCTATAGGATAGATTACACCAAATACAGCCGCTACAAGTGGAGCTGTCGCTGTAAAGGCTCCAAGAGAGGCTCCAAGACTATTTCCAAGGGGCCGGGGAACTATGCCTCTTAATACATCAGCAAAAATAGGACTTAAAATTACAAGACCTGAAAGAGCAAGGTATGAAAGCATTGCGGACAAACTTGCCATCCCCAGAGGATCCAATAAGAGCTGTACTAAAAAAGCAAGGCCCACTATTGGCACAAGAGAAGTGTTTATACCACTTAAAAAACAGAACAACATCAGCATATACATGATGAGGGAACGGGTTAGAGAGGGCTGAAACCCCGCTATATACACATAGATCACTAAAACAAAAAGACTTAGGATCGCTGAAAGACGCAAGCCCAGCATCTTTCGCAATAAGAAGGCTAATATACCTGCGATAATTCCTAAATGCATCCCCGAAAGGGCTAAAACATGGGAACTTCCTGATCTTCGGTACATTTCAGTAAACTCGCCGTCCAGATCATCCCGCATACCTAATAAAAGGGCAGAAGCGAATGCACCCCATAGTTCATGCTGTAAAACCTTTAATATGAAACGCCGTACATTAAACCGAAGCCTGTCGATTCCCCTGGGTCCGCTTATCTTCATAACATTCTTAACAAAAAAGATAGGCATACTCGACTGAAGGGGGGAAAAAGAGCCTTCCACATACAGCGTACTCCCCTGACCGGCTATATCTTTGAGCTGTAACAAAGAAGCATCAAAGAACAATGAAACCGACCCATGGGATGAAATCCTTGTTCCCCGATCATCTTCACAAGAGAGGACCTTAGCTTGACCAGCAAGCTTGCCTGTTGCTAGCAGCCTGAGGTCCGTTTGCATCACCAGATCGATTTTTTGTATCCTTTGAACAGGCAGCGGAGCAGCGAAGGTTGAGCGTTGTTCCATATTCAGTGCGGCAAGGCCGATGCAAAAACCAAGGGATAATAAAACAACGAGGCGAGAGAGGGCCCGGAGATAACGTAGCGCTCTTGGAGACTGGCCTACCTCTAAAGCGCGGCAAAAACTAATCAACAGTACTGCAAAAATGAGGGCTCCCATGACAGAAATGACAGCCAATTCGGCCAAACGAGAAGAACCCCTGAAAGGATAAAAGACCAGCGCTGCGCCTAAGGCGGTACTGGTGATGGAAAAAAAGCTATTGTTACTCGCTACCATTTGAGGCGGTTCATTGCTTCCCGAGCCGCTGTTTGAACCGCATCAGGATAGGCTAGATACCCAATGTACAACAGGTAGTCAAAGGCAACCTTATCGCCTATCGAACCCAGAGCCTCTATCACCGAAACAAGGATAAGCTCGTCAAAATCCTTTGTTCGTTCCATAGTTGAGTTGATGAGCCCAAGCTGTAATGAGAGTGCCTGCGCAGCTTCGGAAGTTCCCATCGCTCCCAGGCAGCGGATCGCTTCGATATATCTATCCTTTTCAATTTTACCGTTTGAGTAATCAGTTTGGACACGGTAAAAATGCTTAATAGCCAGGGTAGTAGCCCTGCTCCACTTTTGCTCCGTGAGTTCCCGCACCGCAGCATAACGCATTTCATCTAAATAGTTTTGATCCGCCTCATTAGGTGCAATATAGGAAAGGGAAATATCGAGGGTATTCTCTGCAATTTCACCCCGGTCTGCAGGGGTAAAATCCTTATGCTGCAGGGCAGCTTTAAAGGCCGCAATCTTTTCCACCGGAGTATTTTTGCGAATCACATCGATAAGGTATTTTTTATAGTCTCCCTTTATGGCCCCTAAAGCCTGGGCTGCAAGCCGGGAATATTCATCGGGGTATCCAGCGATCATGGCTGAAAAAAGAACCGGAAAAGATGAACCGTCCCCCAGCTTTCCTAAGGTCGTGATGCAGGCTGATAGGACCGCATAATCGGGAATAAGGCCGGAACGGAAGACATTGTTTTGGTTTGAAAGAAACTGATTGAGGTTTTCTATGACCCTGCTGTCACCCTTGCCCAATATAGCCAAAGCATCCAAGACTGCAACCCTGGTCTCCGTATCCCGGTAGGCCATAAAAAGCCGCCAAAGCGCATCCCGGTTTTGAGCTTCTCCCGCACTTGCAGCGGCCCTGGCTATGGTGCTGGCCAGCCTTATCATTTCTGAATCATCCTTAAGAACATCCGCATACTGCAATACAAAATTCAACGTATAATCAAAAAAGGAGCCCAGACTAGCTTTCATATCCGGATCTTTTATGGCATTCTCCACAACTTCCGGTTTGGTTGACAATGCGGTCCGTATAAATAATTTTTGATAACTCTGCAGGACAGGGCTCACAACCTGAGCATGAATAGATAGGGTGCTTAAAAACAATACAATAAAACCCACATTACGCTTCATTGGTACCCTCCGGTGATAGTACGGCTGTTTTTTCTGTTTTGATTTCATCATCTTCGAATAGATAGTTGTTATAGGAATAATCTGGTTTTACCCCAAATACTTCAGCTAAAATCCTGTTCCTCGTATTAAGAGATGGCGGCAGAGCCTCCACATGTAAAAGGGATCTGTTTTTTTCTTCATCGTATTCTACGGAACGGACCGTCCCGTTCATCACAACAGGATGTCCATCAATTTCAAATTGTACCTTTATCTTAAGGCCCTCCACACCCTTGCCGCCAATCGTTACTGCACAGCCCGTATCTGAAAGGTCTTCGATAATACAGCGGAGTCCCGGTTGGACTTCTATTTTTTCAGGTGGTTCCTCAGCTACCGGGAGATACAGATATGCTGGCTTATGGGTCCGCGCCCGGATTGACCTGCGCTTTTGGGTTCTAAACAGGGAATCCGAATGGGCAATCTGGAGTACTATGCTACCCCGGGCCATAGCTTCATCGAGGACATAGGTGTCAAACACATACCCCGCATCATCCTTTCGCCAGAAATAGATAGCGAGCCGCCGGCCTTTCCACACAATGGATCCTTTTTGAGCCGGTATATTTGGTTTTTGAATAGTTAAAAATCTATCTGAATTGGCGACTACCTGGGATTTAAATACACCAACACCATCAACAAGCACCTTAAGTGGCTGAGTTTCACCAATCTGCCGGGAACTAGAAATCCCCTTTTTATACCGTGGATGCTCAAATTCTATCTTTTTTCGATATTCATATAATTTTGATAAAAAATCCTGGGTTTCCTGGCTTCTCACGTCTCCGGTTACTTCAGCTTTTTTTACAAGTTCTCCGATACAGCGATCCAGTTGTTTTTCTGACCAAAATAAAGTACTCGGATCTTCCAATTCAGCGCTAATGGCAAGTTTCCGCAGAAGCTGCAATTCACCGAAAGAAAATCCCGCATCTTTCCCCTTTGCAAAGAACTCAAGCCATGAATAATTATTTTTAGAATCCTTTTTATAGGTAAGCAGTAACAGGAGGCTTATAGTTGCGACAATTAACAAAAGTACATATAACAACATTCCCTTTACAGTCTCCTCAAAATTATACCATATCCGCGGCTTCTCCGTTGTATGGCCTTTCTAAAAAAAACAGTACCTGCTATAATAGAATATACCTTAGCAAAGATAGACTGTCAAAAAGGAGTAACCCATTTCCGCACTGGTTGAAGCATTTATTTTGTATTGGGCCTTTTTTCTTCCCAGCATTTCCATCCCGAGCGAAACCGCATCGGTTATTTCCTTTGTAACCCTACGGGAACTCTCCAGAATACTCTTATATGATTTACCGGCTACTGCTCTTATTTTATTCCTTTTAATAAAAGAAAATCGGGAAAAGATAATCGAAAGATTCGCAGTTTCACGCAACATAACACTGTGGGCCATCATCAATTTAACCCTCATTATTGCCAGCGCTTTTGTGATATCCCTTCTTGCCCGCTTTATACTGCCCTCCTGGAAACCGCCCATTATTCAGGCGCCCAAGCTTCCGTCAGCCTGGATAGTCATGACCGCAGGCAGCTTTGCCACCGCATATTTAGAAGAAAGCTATTTCAGGCTCTATCTGCTCTATCGATTTGACGAGGCAGGCTTTACATCGCGGACAGGAAACCTACTTTCTGTGCTGCTCTTTTCACTATGCCACATCTACGAAGGCCCCCTTGGATTTCTGAATGCGGCAATTGCTGGTTTGTTTTTTACCCTGGTATACCGAAAAACCGGCAGCATCCACAGCCCAGCCTGGGCCCATGGCCTGTATAACACCCTTGTCTTTTCATTAGCCATCCTATAACTAAAATTTGTTGACAAGTTATATAATCTTTTAATAATATATGATTATCAATATATGTACACTTCTATAATTACCAAAAGTTTTAGAGGTGTACCCACAGGAGTATACATGAAAGCACAGAAAATCTTATTTCTTATAATTTCTCTCCTGCTTCCTCTCTTCTCCGCAAGTGCCGCAGAGGGGGCAAAGACTGCAATAACGGCTTCTGGGACCCAAAGCCAGGCATGGAAAACAGCCCTGCAGGATACGGGTTTTACTGTATTTCCCGAAGCCCAGACCTTGCCGCAAATAAAAGTACCAGGGCTGGATGGAAAACAGATTGATATTAAGGACTTTGCAGGTTCCTGGGTCATCCTTAATTTCTGGGCCACCTGGTGCCCCCCCTGCAAAGCAGAAATGCCCTCCATGGAAGAATTCTATAAAACCTTTAAGAACAATAAGCTTACGATTTTTGCAATATCTACCGGCGAAAAACCCGATACGGTTAAGAATTTTATTAAAGCGAATCCTCACAGTTTTCCCATTGGTTTAGACAGCTCAGGCCAATTGGGGGCAGTCTTTGCAAGCCGCGGCATTCCAACCACCTACATCGTCAATCCGGAAGGCAAGGTCATTGCGGGCACCATTGGAGGCAGGGACTGGATGGATAAAAAAACCGTCGAAGCTTTTAAAACACTTCTTGCAAGCGGCGGGAAAAACTAATGTCAGTCTTTTTTGAATTTATAGCCGCCCTTGCAGCGGGGCTCCTCTCCTTTCTTTCTCCCTGTGTGTTCCCCCTCATTCCGTCCTATCTTGCCATGCTGAGCGGAACTTCCGTTAAGGACCTAAAAGAAAGTACAGGTGATCATCCTGTTGATGAACACCGCAGACAAATCCGCCGCATCGCCCTGCTCCGTTCTATAAACTTTTCCCTGGGCTTTACCGCTGTTTTTGTGATTTTGGGGCTTTTATTCTCCCAAGCCTCCGCAATGATCGGCACCTCAGGCCGCATCTGGGCGCTCCTGGCAGGTTTTGTCATTATCCTCTTAGGCCTTGATACCATTTTTGATTTTATTAGCTTTCTCAGAGTAGAAAAGCGCTTTCAAATTCAAAAGCGGCCTCAGGGCTATGTTTCAGCTTTCCTTTTCGGCGCAGCCTTCGGCGCAGGCTGGAGCCCCTGCGTGGGCCCTATGCTGGCATCAATTCTCTTTATGGCGGGCTCTGGCTCTCTTATTAAGGCAGGACTGCTCTTGGCTACCTACTCTCTCGGCCTGGCTATTCCTTTTATACTGACGAGTCTTTTCCTCGGCTCCCTGCAGGGGCTCCTGCAAAAGCTGAAGAAACACCTTGGCACTGTAAAACTTGTTTCCGGCCTCATTTTAATTAGTATTGGCCTTTACATGATTGTAGGGGACCTGCGCCAGCTTACCGCCGTCTTTACCCGTTTTGGTTACGAGCTGCAAAGCTCTGCCGAAGCTATGCCTCATGTTTACCGTATTGTGACAAGCTTCGTGCTTGGGATCAGCGCGGCTCTTTTGTTCTTCTGGAAGCGCTCCCTGGGCAAAGGCCGCACAGCGCTCCATATTCTTGGAACGCTGTTTTTAGTTATACTCGCCGTTTTGGAAGCCCTGGGCATTATTTCCCTTATCAAGATCATAGCTGGCTGGATGCTTTTTCAGGGCATTTAATAGGATGCTATAGCCTTCTGCGGGAATCTACCTGCAGATAGGTATAGCGCTTAAGTCCCGCTTCGTATTCTGCCAATATTTTCATTCCCTCGTTAGGCTTTACCACATCCTTTTTAATAGCCTGCTCCACCTGGGTCTTTATGGACCGAATAAGTTCCGCAATGGCGTACTCGTTTTCTTCCAGCACCTCACGAATGGTATCGCCTTCGATAATTTCATCAATATACCATCCTGCGTCCTCGTCGCTGTCGAGAACTATGTGGGCTTCGTCCATACGTCCAAAGAGGTTATGCATATCCCCAAGGGTATCCTGATAGGCTCCGGTCAAGAAAACGCCAATGTAATAGGGTTTATCGTTTAAATCATGGAGCCACAGGTATTCCCGCTGGTCCTGATCCTCACCGTCGCCGATAAAATTGTCTACCTTGCCGTCCGAATCGCAGGTAATATCGGCGATGGTGCCCTTAACCGTAGGTTCTTCGGTAAGCCTGGTAAGGGGTGTCATAGGGAAAAGCTGGCCCAGCGCCCAGGAATCCGGCAGGGACCGGAATACTGAAAAATTAAGGAGATATTGATCCTTAAGGCCAGCCACGAGTTCCTTCATCTCTTCGCTCATGCGGCTTTTGCCTTCATAGTGGCGGCTGATTTCCGCAAGGATTTCCCAGGAAAGGGATTCTACCACTGCCCGGGACTGGAGATCCAAGTATCCCAGATCAAAGAGGCTCATGGCTTGCTGGCGGTAAAATACGAGATCATGGAAAGCCTCGTCGTAGTGGCCTGCATCGACCGTTTCCTTTACCTCTAAAATGTCTCTGACTACCTTAGGAGCATTTTTGGGAACCACCAAATTTTTAATAGTATTAAGCTTAGCGATGCGACCAAAGGCTTCCACGGCTATCATTGAATGATGGGCCACCAGGGCTCTGCCGCTTTCGGATACTATGGTTGGATGCTCCACCTTTTCTTCATCGCAGACATCCATAATGCCGTAGACGATGGTGTTTGCGTATTCCCTGAGGCTGTAATTGGCAGATGAAGCCACAGCGCTGCGGCTCCCATCATAATCCACTCCAAGCCCACCGCCCACATCAATATAGGAGATAGGACAACCCATCCGGACCAATTTTGCGTAGAACCGGGCCCCTTCGCGGACACAGCGGGTTATTACCTGGATGTCAGGAATCTGACTTCCCACATGGAAATGGAGCAGGGTTACACAGTCCTTAAGCCCCGCCTGTTCCAATAGGTTCATGGCTTCTAAAAGGTCTACTGTAGAAAGGCCAAATTTTGCGGCCTCTCCGGAAGAGGTGGCCCATTTGCCGGAACTGCGGGTTGCAAGCTTAATTCGGATACCTATATAGGGCCGGACGCCCATTTCTTTGGAAAGCTCAATGAGCCCCTTTATTTCTTCCAGCTTTTCAGCAACCACGACTACTTTTTTGCCGATCTTGCAGCCCATGAGGGCAAATCGGATAAACTCGTCATCCTTGTAGCCGTTGCACAATAAGAGGCGCCCGTCGTTTTTATGGATGGAAAGGGCAAGGAGCAATTCGGGCTTGCTTCCCGCTTCTATGCCTAGGCCGTAGGGTTCGCCCGCATCCATGAGGGTTTCCACCACTTCCCGCATTTGGTTTACCTTGACCGGGTAGACCCCCTGGTACCGGCCCTTGTAGCAGGCCTCTTCGATAGCCTGGGTAAAGGCTTCATTAATCCGCTTTACCCGGTCCTGCAGGATATCCTGAAACCTGATATGCAGGGGAAGCCGCAATCCCCGTTTTTTAGCCTCTTCTATTACATCCACAATACGGATGCGGGCCCCGTCCTTGCAGGGTTCAACGGTAATATACCCCTCTTCATCGATAGAAAAATATCCGGAACCCCATTTGGAAACCCCATAGAGCTTGTTTGCGTCTTCCCTGGTCCAGGCCATCTAGTTTATTCCTTTGCTGCCGATGTGGATCTGTTTTCCGTCATAGGTAGCCAGTGCGGTATATATATCGGGACGCCGGTCCCGGAAAATTCCCCAGGCGCTTCGCGTCCGTCTGATAGCATCGAGATCAAAGGTGTGTACCAGTACGGTTTCGCTTGACCGGTCAGCGGATTCTACGAGCTGGCCATGCTCGTCCGCAATAAAAGAAGAGCCATAAAATGTGATACTCGAATCGTCTATCTGTTCCTTGCCAACCCGGTTAGCTACAATGACCGGTACGAGGTTCGCTCCTGCGTGTCCCCGCTGTACAACGCGCCAATGTTCCATAGAATCGATGGATGCATCCTGCGGTTCTGAGCCGATGGCGGTCGGATAAAACAAAAGCTCCGCCCCCTTAAGCACCATGGCCCGGGCAAGCTCCGGATACCATTGGTCCCAGCAGATGCCAACGCCAATAGTGCCATAAGCGGTATGCCACACCTTTACGCCCAGATCCCCCGGATTAAAATAATATTTTTCCTCGTAACCAGGTCCGTCCGGGATGTGGCTCTTGCGGTAAATGCCAAGCACAGTCCCATCCGCATCGATAACGGCAATTGAATTATAATGAGCCTTGTTGGCCCGTTCAAAGAAACTCACGGGAATAACCACAGAAAGTTCCGTGGCAAGCTTTTGAAAATGAAGCAGGGCGGGATTTTGTTCAGGTTCACTTGCCAAATCGAAATATTCAGGCTTTTCCTTCTGGCAGAAATAGGGGGTCTCAAACAGCTCTTGAAGAAGAATTATCTGCGCGCCCTTGGCCGCAGCCTGTCTTACAAACTTATCTGCCTTCTTGATATTTTCATCCCTGTCCCAGGAACATGACATCTGAACTGTCGCAACGGTTACGTTTCTCATAGCATCTCCTTCTCGCTGTAGGCTTGCGGAATCTGCTGGGTAATGCAATGGACATTTCCGCCGCCTTTAATAATCTTCATACCATCTATGGGAACGATTTTTCGGTCTGGATATTGTTCGCGCAAAATGCCAAGAGCACGGTCATCGGCCCGTTTAAGCTCCGCATCGCCATCTTTGCCAAAGACAGGAACAATAAGCCCCCCCGAAACGGGATAAAAATTGATATAGCTTAAGGTAAGACTTTCTCCTCTGCAGGTTCTCCGCGGAGGTTCCGGGATTTCCACAATCTCAAGTTTTCGGCCCTGAGCATCCTGAGCGGTATTCAGGATAGAAAGGTTCTTTTTACTGTTTGGCATATTGGGAGAATCAGGATCGGCTGCTACCTGAATAAGCACCCGGCCAGGCTTAACAAAACAGGCCAGATTGTCCACATGTCCATCAGTCTCGTCTCCCCATAATCCCCGGTCCAGCCAAATAATGGTAGATACAGACAAATAGGATTTGAGATAGGACTCTATTTCTGCCTTAGATAAAGAAGGATTCCTATTTTTTGCAAGGAGACACTCTTCGGTGGTAAGCAGGGTTCCCTCACCGTCCACATGGATAGAGCCGCCTTCGAGCACCAGGGGCGCATCATACCGGGGGATCCTGAGTTTTTCTAAAATGAGCTTTGCAAGCCCGTCATCTGCGTCATAGGGCTTATATTTTTCTCCCCATGCATTAAAGCGCCAATTAATACCTGCCCGCCGGCCGTCCCGGTTAACGAGTATCGTGGGCCCATTGTCCCGAATCCAGGAATCATCATGGGGAAAGTCCCAAACTTCAACAGATTGGGGAAGCCGCTTCTTGGCATCCTGGAACGGAGAATAACCGCTTGTATCCTTCTGAGACCTGGCGACCATATAGAGGGGTTCAAATTCCGAAATTGCCTGGGCTACTTCGACATAACCGGCCCGCGCTTCTTCTAGGCCTTCAAGCCAGGCTTCGTCCCGAACCGGCCAGGACATCAGGGTCCCTGATCGGGGTGCCCATTCAGCGGGCATAAAAAAACCATTTTCTTGGGGGGGGGTCATAACAGAAAAATTAGATGTTTTCACAAAACACGTTGTATATCATTCGGCTCGACAAAGCAAGTACCGATATGCCCTAGGTTGCTTAAATTCACCATTCTACCCAGCCGGCTAAAACACAAGCACAAGGTTGACCGCCGCAGTCCCCTTTCCCTGCCGTTCTTTAACCGCAGCTTCAAAGTGGACTCCCATATGTTCACAGGCTTCTGCTATAAAAGACAAATAGTACCACCCAAGCCCGTCGTCTCCATACGGACCGGTTCCATGCTCATACAATTCTTGCAGGCTCTTTTCTCCCAGGGATAGCCTGCCCCGTTCATCAAACATTCGCTTGGTATCCTCAAAGCTGCTGGAACCGTCATAGAGACTCAATTTGAGCCGGTATCGCCAGCGGCCCAATGCCCAGCGTTTAGAGAGGGACCATACCATAATAGAAGCTAACCCATGGGGTAATCGCTGTATCAATTCTCTGCGTTTTTCAGGATTTTCCAGAATCGATCTCACTTCAGATGGTTTTGTCTCAGGGCCTAATAATTCAATTAAGGTTGAACGCTCCGCAGCACTCATGAGCTCAATAACCATAAGCGAAAGATAGTCTGCCAAATCTACCCTGTCCAGCACTGAATTAATAGCTTTTATAATATCCTGTTGTATTTTTTGCCGTTCCAGGGGGGCGCTGCAAAGCAGTACAAAGTAGATAAGGGGATCTACCGTATCAACCAACTCCCGGATAAAATACATGAGCCGTTTCCGTTCATCCTCTGTCCTGCGCTGATCGACCAGTAAGGAGCGAAATATAGGTTCGGTAATTTCTTTTTTTATACTCTCAATCGCATCGGATCGGGACTTTAATGCGTTTTTTAATTCCACCGGGGATACCGCATTCTGGGCATCCAAGGCTTGGTGCGGATGAGTCCGATTCCACTTTGCTATTACTTCGGTTTTCACAGCCCGATCAATAATGGTGGAATTAAAGTAACCATATAGTATAGAAAAAACAACAAGTCGCGCCAGGTCTCCTATTTCATTCTTTACGGAACCTAAATCTGATACAGGAAATTCAGCCTTGTCTACAAAGCCTGCAAGCAAAAGCCGTTTAAGCCAAGGAACATCTACGATTTTTAACTTAAAACCATAGCGGGTATCCCCATCAGGGGTTTCGAAGGAATGCAGGCCAGTCGCTCTGTTTTTAAAAAAAGCAGCCCCTTCTTGGGTTAGCACAATTTTTGAGCGCAGATCGATGCAACGAGGTTTTTCACCCATAATATGCTTTGTTACAGCCTGTCCCTTACTCACCGTCGGCACCTCCGACCTGTTCTCTAATAATGCCATATCCTATTGTATCATGATGTAACGGATTGACAAGAGGTAAAAAATAATTGCAAATATATTCATAATTTTTGCATACCCATACATTCTGGAGGCCGCTCATGGAATACAACACCGCAGAGATCAAAAAAATTACCATGGATAATCCAATTGTCGAAATAGATGGCGATGAAATGACCCGGGTGCTTTGGGCCCTTGTCAAAGAACAGCTGCTGCTGCCCTTTGTAGACCTTAAAACCGAATATTATGACCTCAGCCTTGAAAATCGGGATGCAACCGACGACCAGGTTACCCATGATGCGGCCCACGCAATTCTTAAGCATAAGGTCGGTGTAAAATGTGCGACCATCACGAGCAACAATGCCCGCAAAGCTGAATACAACCTGAAGCACCTGCATCCAAGTCCCAATGCAACGATTAGGGCAATTCTCGACGGAACCGTGTTCCGCAAACCAGTTATCGTACAATCTATACAGCCAACTGTTTCTACCTGGAAAAAACCAATAGTTATCGCCCGTCACGCCTATGGAGATGTTTATAAAAATGCAGAACTATCCATACCTGGACCGGGGAAGGTGGAATTGGTATATACCGACAAAGACGGTACTGAACAACGAATTGTAGTTGCGGATATGAAAGGCCCCGGTGTTGTCCAGGGCATGCACAACCTGGACGATTCGATTGCAAGTTTTGCCCGAGCCTGTTTTCTTTACGCCCTGGAAGAAAAACTAGATCTTTGGTTTGCCACCAAGGATACCATTTCCAAGATATATGACGGCCGTTTTAAAGAGTTATTCCAGGAGATTTTTAAGAAAGAATTCAAAGACCTTTTTGAAAAAGCTGGTATCACCTATTTCTATACCTTAATTGATGATGCTGTGGCCCGGGTCGTAAAGAGTGATGGGGGGTTCCTCTGGGCATGTAAGAATTATGACGGCGATGTTATGAGTGATATGATAGCCAGTGCATCTGGAAGCCTTGCAATGATGACCAGTGTACTCGTATCTCCCAACGGGGTCTTCGAATATGAAGCAGCCCATGGAACGGTACAGCAGCATTATTATCGATGGAAACGGGGAGAAAAAACCAGCACCAACCCGGTGGCACTTATTTTTGCCTGGTCCGGAGCTTTGGCCAAACGGGCTAATCTAGATGGAAACAGTGAGTTGATGCAATTTGCCCAAAAACTGGAAACGGCGACCCTCAGAACTATAGAAGAAGGGGATATGACCGGAGATTTGGCAAAATTAGCCAATCCAGCTCCACAGCGGGTTTTGGATTCCTGGGAATTTGTCCAGGCTATCCAGAAACGGCTTAAGACCCTATAATACGCCTAATATTATCGATATTTCTTGACTAATATCCTCTTTTCCCCTTATGGTACTATAATACATAAGGAAAGGAATATAGTATGGCTAAACAAAAAATCCCCGCTACGCCTTCCATACGACGGCTGCCCTCCTATTTGCACATTATCCGGCAAGCGGAAAAGGACGGAGAAGAATATATTTCAGGGACCGTCATTGCCAACGAACTTAATTTAGAGCCCATTCAGGTCCGTAAAGATCTGGCAATTACAGGAATCATAGGAAAGCCAAAAAAGGGATACCCGGTGCATGCCCTTATCACCGCCATAGAGCATTTCCTCGGTTGGGACTCGATTCGGGATGGAGTCCTGGTCGGTGTTGGTAACCTGGGCTCAGCCCTCATGGGTTACCAGGAATTTCAATTCCATGGACTCAATATTGTGGCCGCCTTTGATAAGGATCCCAAAAAAATCGGTTCCACCGTTCATGGGGTTCCAGTATTGCCCCTTGATACCATGGAAATCCAGGTAAGGAATCTGGGGGTTAGCATGGCTATTCTTACCGTCCCCTCTTCCGCCGCCCAGGAAACAGCAGATATGCTGGTAAAAGCGGGTGTAACGGCAATTTGGAATTTTACCAACGTAAAGCTTAAAGTACCCGATTCAGTGGTGGTACAAAAAGAAGACCTTTCTTCTGGCTATGCAATGCTCTGTGTCATGATACAGTCTAAAAAATTAGAGGGCAGATAAGTCGATTGGATCTATCTTTAGAAGAAAAAAACAAGTATCAAGCGGAACTCTTACGAAATCGACTAGCCAAGCGCTATAAACACCTTCGCAAATGGGCCAAACGGGTCGGTACTGATGCGTATCGGCTCTATGACCGGGATATCCCAGAAATTCCGCTTCTTATTGACCTGTATGGATCCGCAGTTTCAGGAGCTCTCTATGAGAGACCCTATGAGAAGGATCCTGCCGAGGAAGAACTCTGGCTGGAAGCAATGAAACAGGTTATCGCTGAAACCCTTGAACTTCCGCTCGATCAGATCTTTATAAAACAAAGGAGGCGGCTCCGCCAGCGGGACGAGGGGGCCGTACAATATCAAAAAATTGACGCCAAAGCTATTATCCGCCAGGTCCATGAAGGGGGCCTTATTTTTCAGGTCAATCTTTCAGATTACCTCGATACAGGGCTTTTTTTAGACCACCGGAAAACAAGAAGCCTTGCCAGGGAACAGGCAAAAGGACGCAGGGTTCTGAATCTGTTTTGTTACACAGGGTCATTTTCGGTCTATGCAGCCCAGGGAGGTGCTCTGCAAGTTGATTCGGTGGATCTTTCCAACACTTACCTTGATTGGGCTCGTATTAACCATAGCCTAAACAATATACAGTGCCAAAATGTAGATGTTGAGGCCTTTACCTCAGAACCCTACCAGCCGCACAAGAATCTGCTCATTAGGGCTGATGCGCTCCGTTTCTTGCGTGAAGCTGTAAAAACTCACATAACGTGGGACCTCATCATACTGGATCCGCCTACCTTTTCTAATTCAAAAAAAATGTCTGAGGTTCTTGATATCCGCAGAGATTATAAAGAACTGGTAGAACTATGCATTTCCCTCCTCTCAAAAGATGGAATCCTCTTGTTTTCTACCAATGCCCGTTCATTCCGATTCGAAAGTGAATATTTTCACCAGCACTATCCGCAGATAAGCATTAAAGACATAACAAAGGCCACGGCAGACGAAGACTTTCGTGATAGGAAGGTTCGGCAATGCTTTATACTCTCAAAATGAAACAGAAGGACAGCATCTCTAAATACCGCACCCTTTTTTTTAGGACTACAGCGATCCTCGGAATAAGTATTTGGCTGAATGCCTGTATATCCGCCCCTTACAAGACTTCTCGCATAACAGAACCTGCAAAACCTGCAGCCACAAAGCAGACAGCCAGTGCCTCTCAGGCGTCGAAGGGGCAGCAAAAACCAGACACAGGCCTTAAAGACCCGGCTTTTAAAAAACTCAAGCCAGAGGTGCTCGTCTACCTAGAAAAACTAGGCGATGCATTCTCGGCGAGAGACAAGGACTACATCCTAGCCCAAGCGGAGCCCTATTACCGCCAAACCTATTCGAAATTGTATGAAACGGGTGAATACCTGGCCATGCTGTATCGAATTGGCCCCTACAGTACCGAATCCGGCTATGGCGAAACTAAAAGACCCATACTCAATCTGAATGATATTTTAGGGATCACCTATACTGGTTGGGATGAATTAGGCCCTGTCATTGAAGTTCGAGCAAAGATTCTTTTTAAGAACGGTAAATCAGAACCATGCAGGCTTATTTTAATTTGGAGAGCCGGGGACATTAAAATAAAGGGCTTTGAACCCTAATAGGGGTACCAAATAAAAAAGCTGTCCTGCACCGCAGTGCTAGACAGCTTAAAGCTACAGTCTTGTGGCAGCCCTTGCATTGCCAGTTTGCCGCCAAAGGTTGCCGCTTATTCCTTGATGTTGAACTTCTTCCGGAACCGTTCGATACGTCCGGCAGTATCAACCAGCTTCTGCTTGCCCGTAAAGAAAGGATGGCATGCAGAGCAGATTTCCACATGAATATCCTTTACAGTAGAACGGGTTTCGATAACATTTCCGCAAGCACAGGTGATTTTTGTCAACTCATACTTGGGGTGCAGACCCTCTTTCATCTATGTGTCCTCCAAAAGTAATGCTAATCCATTGCTGCGGAGCCTGTATTCATGGACCGCAGGAACGCTTCATTATTCTTACTTTTCTTCATCCTGTCAATAAGGAGCTCGATGATTTCTATATCATCCATAGGGTTAATAACCTTACGGAGAACCCAAATTTTCTGAAGCTCCTCTTCGGTGAGCAGCAGTTCTTCCTTACGGGTACCGGACTTTTTAATATTGATGGCGGGGAAAAGCCTCCGATCGGAGATGCGCCGATCCAGGTTAATTTCCATATTGCCGGTTCCCTTGAATTCCTCGAAAATAACCTCATCCATGCGGCTGCCCGTTTCGACAAGGGCCGTCGAAATGATGGTAAGACTCCCACCCTCTTCGATGTTCCGGGCCGCGCCAAAAAACCGCTTTGGCTTGTGAAGGGCGTTGGAATCCACGCCACCAGATAGTATCTTGCCCGAAGTTGGCACCGTCTGGTTATAGGCCCGGGCAAGCCTTGTGATGGAATCCAGGAGTATAACTACGTCCTTCTTGTGTTCCACAAGCCGTTTTGCCTTTTCAAGTACCATTTCCGCAACCTGAACATGGCGGGTTGCCTGTTCATCAAAGGTTGATGAAATAACTTCCGCCCGGACGGTCCGTTCCATGTCGGTTACTTCCTCAGGCCGTTCATCAATTAAGAGGACTATGAGGTACACTTCCGGATGATTTTTCGTGATTGCATTTGCAATCTTCTGCATCATAATCGTCTTTCCGGTCCGGGGAGGCGCTACAATGAGGGCCCGCTGCCCCTTGCCGATAGGACAGAACAGGTTAATGATACGGGTAGATATTTCTTCCGTTACGGTTTCCAGGTTCAGTTTTTCGTTGGGATACAGGGGCGTCAGGTTATCAAAGGGAATACGGCTCTGCGCCACCGAAGGATCATCATAGTTAACCGTCTCCACCCGAAGCATGGCAAAGAACCGCTCTCCCTCTTTGGGACTGCGGATTTGACCGTAAACGGTATCACCGGTTTTCAGAGCAAAGAGCCGAATCTGACTCGGACTGATGTAAATATCATCCGGCCCAGGGAGATAGGAATTCTGAGGGCTCCGAAGGAAGCCGTAGCCGTCGGGAAGAATTTCTAGGGAGCCATAGGCGTAGATAATACCGCCCCGTTCGGTATGGGATTTCAGAATCGAGAAGATGATTTCCTGTTTTTTCAGGGTAACCATGTCTTCGTGGGACATGCCATAGAAATTGGCCAGTTCCCGAAGATCCTTCATGTTTAAGCGAGTAAGTTCGTTAATAGAAAGCCGCGGTTTTCCGTTATCCTGGTCATTCCGCGGTTCAGGACGGCCGTAAATATCCGGCATAACGACGCTCGGCCGTGCGAGGGGCTGAAAAGAAGCTTCAGAACGCGAATTGTAGCTTTCCTGACTGTTATGACTTCTGTCGTAGGTTTTTCGGCCCCGAACTCTGGGAGTGTAAGACTGTGTAAGTGTCGGTTCAGCTTCTCCTGGAACTTGTTCTTGTGGTACAGTTTCGGCAATTTCAGAAGGCTGGGATAACTTCTCCGTTGTCAGATCCCCCTCAAACGACTGTTCTTGTACCTCGTTTTCTGAGGGTTCTTTCATAATCGGCTCTGTTATCTCTGGACGCTTTCGCGGGCGGGTTCTTATAATAACTGTTTTTTCGGGGCTTTCATTTGGTCCTTCATTGATTTGATCTGTTTCAGATACATCAGCCTTTGTTGCTTCAGCTGTTTCAGTAATTAAGCTAGAGTCCAATTCCAATTCAGCCTGGTTTGGTTGACCTTCTTCTTGGTTCTCTTCTTGGGACGTCACGGTTCTTCGCTTTCTGATGATTGCCATTAATGCTCTCCGTTATTTCAAATACCGTTTCTACAAGGTATTGTAGGACGGGAAAATGGTTTATTATTTGATAGGTTATACCGATAAGCCAAAAATAAAATCCTGTACGATTATTTATAAACTGGAAGGCGTACTGATACTATAATAACACTTTCCTGCTCTGTCAAGAACTGGACAACTAGCAGATGGTTGTTTAACAGACATGGACAACTAGCAGAGTCAGCGGCCTTCGATATTCTGGAGCAGGAACTTAAGAGCTTCCATAGCCCCCTTGCTTCGTATCTCCTGCCGATCTCCTTGAAACTGGTATTTGTGGCTTATGGGGGAAAGATTATGCCGAGCGAAGCTGATCCATACGGTTCCCACAGGGGTTCCGAATTCATCTGAATCGGGACCTGCAATCCCGGTAATGGCCAACGCAATATTCGCAGAGCTGTGTTCGAGTGCTCCCGCAGACATGGCTTCTGCAATTTCTTGGCTTACTGGGCCAAAACGCTGTATTAAAAGCGGATCTATACCCAGCATCTTTTCTTTCGCCGCATTTTGATAGCAGACAAAGGATCCCCAAAAGACACTCGAGATACCAGGAATCGCAGCCAAAGTATCAGAAATTAAGCCTGCAGTACAGGACTCTGCACATACAAGGGTTAACTTCTCTTTTTTAAGGGCGGAAAATATTTGTTCTGCTAAAGTATGTCTCATACTTGTGCTGAGGCTCGGCGCAGTTCAGCTTTAATTTCTTCCGTAGGGCGTGAGAATATTTCGATATAATCTTCTTTATCGGTCATGCTGCACTGGCCTTCGAAAACTACACCATCGGCTATCCTCAGGCGATTGGCGGTAACATCTCCCTGGACTACCGATCCAGGCAGCATGTCAACCTTATCAACCGCCATAATCGTCCCCCGCACCGTACCTTCTACGGTCAGAGACACTACAGAAAGATGGTCCACTTCGACCAGCGCGCCCTTATCGACTATAAGGGACCCCTGGCCTTCTATGGTGCCCTTAAAAACACCTTTTATACAAAGGGTATCTTTAAATTTAAGGAAACCACTGTATCGTGTTTCTTTGCCAAAGGTTGTTATTGGATTTTCAGCTTGTCCATCGGTCCCAATGGATCTTTTTTTTGCATCATTCTTTACCGTGTTTTTAATCATGCTGTTAACACCTATTTTGTTGTCATCACAAATACCCCATCCCAGTCTTCCGGAGGAGGGTTTTCGATATAATGCTTACACCGTAAATAATACACTTTAGACGGGCCATCATTGGGATCGACTCTTAAAGCATCGGAGAAATACTGAAGGGCCTTGGAAAATTCCATTAATTTATAATTACGTCTGCCCTCTGCAAAAAGCTCCAACACCTTTTTTTTATTTTCATCAATCATGATGCCTCCTGTCTCATAGTCCTACTCTTGGTGCAGACTCTTTCTAAATTGACTTTGGAGTGTTTTAAGTTCTATTTCATGCTGCTTAATTTTCTCTTTTTCCTTTTCAGCCCGTTCAATTTTTGCATCCATTTCGGCCATGTGATGCTTTAAGGCTTGAGAACTTGTTTTGATGAGCTCAACCATTTTGGAAACCTTTTCAGGATCAACAGGTTTTCCTTCAGCGATCTGAATTTGATTAACAGCGTTCTCTATTCCCTTCACAGAGGCGGCACAGGCTTCCAGGAAGCTTTTCATTTCACGGTTAATTTCTTCAGTGATTACTAGCTGATGTTCTCTGGTTGCAATCTGAGAAAATAGTTCCCGGTTCCGCAAAACGGCTCTAATGCGAGCAAGGACTTCGGAAAAATTATAGGGCTTTGTGATATAGTCATCCACACCAAGCTCAAAACCTTCCACCTTGTCTTTTACATCGTCCATGGCGGAGAACATAATAATCGGTATATCCTTATATGCCTGGTAATCTGGATTGTTTTTGAGCGTCTTGGTAACTTCCCAGCCGGACATCTTCGGCATTATGTTATCAAGAATAATGAGATCAGGGTTAAATTTGCGAACCCTGTCCAAGGCTTCCAAGCCGTTTTCAGCTTTTTCCACATGAAAGCCGAGTTTTGAAAGCATAACATCAAAAAACTCGAGATTTATCTGTTCATCATCTACAATCAATATTTTCTTTCGTACGTCCATACAAGCTGTTCCATCCTTTACTCTTCTTTTATTGTCCTATGACAGGCACGTATTGTCAACCTGACGACTGCTAAAAGCAAACTTAAGCCTGAGATACTTAAAAAAATCCAGGCAAGAAAATCCCCGTACTTTGTATACCAAGTTGTCTGGGAAAGTAAAGGGATATCCACGGTTAGTTGGACTTCGGTAAATGCGGGAGCCATGGCTATAATGCGCCCGTTTGGATCAATTGCACAGGTTTGTCCTGAGGCGGTAGATCTTACTACAGAACGACGATTTTCGATAGCCCTAAATACGGCCATGGTAGCATGCTGCATCTGAGAGGGGAGACTTTTTGACCACGCGTCATTGGTAAGGTTTACAATAAGCTCCGCTCCATTTTGAACAAAACGCCTTGAAATATAGCCAAAAGTATCTTCAAAACAGATAGGGGTAGAAAATTTGATGCCATTAGCATCAAATACGGTCACTTCTGTTCCCTTTTTCCAGAAATGAGTATCTGCGTTGCGCAGGGCTTCGTACATAAATGGCAGTTGTTTTTTATAAGGAAAATGTTCCGTAAAAGGAACAAGATGCATTTTACGGTATATTTGCTGTTCTTCTCCCTTTTTAAAAAGAATAGCAGCGTTGTAATCCACCTTATCCCAAATTCCTTCTTCTGTTACTTCCCTTCGGCCGTCATCATTACCAATCACATAGGGGATATCCTGGGTCGCCAGGAAGTCGAGCAAATCTTTAACCAGCTCATAGGATTCTTGATCGTCTCGGTATGTTTTATGCCAATAAATACGTGGTACAAAGGCTGTTTCGGACCAAACCACCAGGTCAGGCTTTTGCTCTTGAGAAACGGCTTCGAGGGAAAGCCGTTTAAGGATGGCGAAATTTTGCCGGTAAGCGACTATTCCGCCCCGCCAGGGATCCGTATTGTGCTGAATCAATGCAACCCGAGCTTTCGGTGCCTGCTCATAAGACACGGGAGAGATAAATCCATAGATAAGGCTTGCGATAAGAGCGCAAAACCAAAGACTCGGTGCAATCCACTCTTTTTTTATAAAGGAAAACCAATATTGTGTCGGATTTTTAATATTATAAACTATCCAAGCTGCAAAGTATGTGGATGGGAACACTACCAGAGCTGATACAGCCCAAACCCCAAAAAGTGCGGAAATTTGAATAAGGGGCAACACTTGCCATTGGGAGTACCCGGTAATTCCATAGGCATAACCGAGAAAACCTTTCGTTCGCAAAAATTCATAGGAAAGCCATAAAAGCCACTGGACTATATAATATTTTTTGGGAAACAGTCTTTCGGCAAGTTTAAGGAGGGGAAATAAAATAGCAAAGTAGGTTAAATATATACAGCCAACGATGACCCCGGCCAAAGGATGAAAGACACTGAGCCAGTAATTAAAAAGGCCATAGGCAGTATATCCATAGAGGGCACCCCAAAAAATCGATGCACCGAGGCCTATTCGCGAAATTGCTATAAAGACTGGCACATAGGCAACCCATGCTAAAAGAGAAATACCGTTTGTAACGAAAAGGTTTGGAAACGAAAGGGCAAATAAAACCGACGCTAGGAATATATACAGAAAAGTAATGACATTATTTTTAAATCCATTCCCGTGGGAAGGCAGCATCATGTTGCATCCCCACCTGCTCCTGGTTCGGCATTGAGAGAAGTAATATCCCAGACACCTTTCTTTAATTCCTTGCCTGGGCGAAAAGCTGCCACACCGTGGGAAGAGACAGAGACGGTCGCTCCTGTTTTTGGGTTCCTTGCCTTTTGGCGTCCCTTACGTAGACGAATCTCGAAAGTGCCAAACCCGCGCAGTTCCACAACCCGGCCATCCATAAGTCCCTGTTTAATAACTTCCAACACCGTGTCGATGACCCCATGGATTTCTTTTTTATCCATGCCAGTTTTTTGATACACTGAATCAATGATGTCGGCTTTTGTCAGCTTTGATCCGGCCATCTTTCCCCCAGGTCATCTAAAAATTTGTGGCGCCCCCGCAGAGGGAGCAGCCATTTTCATGAATGGAGCAGAGAATACGCTTATGCAGACTTAAAATTGTTAAACAAAATCTGCATGCGGGACTTTTTGCGAGCCGCAGCTTTTTTATTGATGATACCCTTCTGAGCAGCGCTGTCAAGCTTCTTGATCATTTCTTTCAAAGAAGCTTCTGCCTCGACAGTATCCTTTTTCTGAACCGCGGTTACAAATTTCTTTACACTGGTACGAACAGCGCTTTTTACCGCCTTATTGCGAATTCTGCGCTCTTCACTTTGCCGATGCCTTTTTTCGGCTGAAGACTGCTTTGTTGCCAAAGGAAAACCCCCACTAATCTGAGGCTCTTTTAAAACTCAGAGAGTTTTAAAAGAGCTACCTTAAAAATCCGCGATTTGGCGCAGCGATTGCGACGCAACCGCAAGCAATCGCAAAGCCAATTTTAAAAGTGACCGACTTTTAAAATTGGCTCACCTACAAATGTTTATCTGATACCCTATCAAATAAGTTCAATTCTGTCAATGAAAAAGCCCCGATATCGGGGCCTCATGCAGCGACAGCTCATCCAACATTATTTAAAGTCGGAGGGGCGCCGCTCTACCCGCTTGCACTTTTCGCATTCGGCAACATTTTTAACCTTGCCGTTTTCGAAAAGGGTCTTCATCTTTATTTCGCCACCGCAGGAGCAGAAGAATTTCTGGGTTGCGCTGGTGGTACGAGCGTTCTTACTGGCCTGAGCCATGGGTTCATCTCCTTGCCGGAAAACCGGCCTTTATATGCTATGTATGTGCATATCCCTAACGGATAATTCACAATCTCAAGGTAAGATACAATAGAGGATAAGCATATGTCAACCATTGACAGACCTTGTGCACATAGGAAAAATAGTTTAACCTAACAGTCATTATTTCACAAAGAGGCTGTATATGCGCATAACGACTCGTGGGAGATACGCCTTGCGGGCGACCCTGGCATTAGCACGGCTCAGCATGGATGGTTCGCCGGTTTCTATCAGCCGTCTATCTGAGAAAGAACAAATTTCTTCCGTCTTTCTTGAGCAAATTTTTTTTAAACTTCGAAAAGCCGGCATAGTTGAATCCATTCGGGGCCCTGGCGGCGGTTTTAGAATGGCCAAACCCTTAGACCAGATTACAGCAAAAGAGGTCCTCGATGCGGCGGGTGAAGGTCTTATGCTTTCTCCCTGTGGAAAAATAAAAAAAAGCTGCAGCCACATGAATGACTGCATTTCCTTTGCCATCTGGGCAGAGGCAACAGAATTGGTCAATAATTTCTTTGCCAATATGACATTAGCTTCGATTATTCAGAAATACGTAAAACAATTTGAAAGCGATTCTGCGAGCTGCGCTGACTAATACAGAGGTTAAGAACGATGAAGCACAATAAAATTGATGAACGCTCTTATAAAAAAATAATAGATGTCCTTAAAACACAAAAACAGGGAATTACCGTGGCGGATATTACCACAAAAACAGCCCTGCCCCTGGATAAGGTTAAGGAATTAGTTGTCGTCGCCTCCGATGAATATTCAGGCAGAATGGAGGTAACCGAATCGGGGGAAATCCTTTATTCCTTTCCCCGAGGTTTTAAAAGCAAATATCGGGGCCTTGGAGTAACATTAAAAAAGGTACTCCATGCGGTAAAACAGGGCGCAAAGGTTGTCGGGATGTGGCTTTTCAAAGCCTGGATCATGCTCATGCTCATCGGTTATTTTGTCCTCTTTATGGCCATAGCCCTCATAGCCCTGCTTGCGAGTGTGGCATTTTCGGCAGCCGGTTCCAGCGACAACCGTTCCAATTCCCGACGCAATGACGGGATCGGCGGTTTTTATTTGGTGAGCTATATTCTGGATCTCATAATCCGAATATGGTTTTATTCAGAGCTGACTAAATCGATAGACCGATCTGGTTATGGCTACAATTATCGGGAAACAAAACCAAAGGGGAGACCGCTGCATCATGCGGTTTTTTCCTTTGTTTTTGGCGATGGGGATCCCAATGCTGACTGGGAATCTCGTGAAAAAAAAGCCGTTATTTCCTATATCCAGGCAAACAAGGGCGTCATCAGCCTTCCAGAATTTATGATCCTGACCGGAGCAGCTCCCCAGGATGCGGAGCAAAAAATCACCCGTTACTGTGTCGAATTCGGCGGCATGCCCGAGGCAACTGAAGACGGAACTGTACTGTATCGATTTGAAGCCCTGCTCCTGCGAGCCGACACTAAGGATCGTTCTTTTAGCGGTTTATCCGCACCCATTAAACGGCTCCATGTTTTTTCCCGCAACTCCAATAAAATGAATTCCTGGTTTGCTATTATTAACGGGGTAAACTTCGTTTTTGGCTCATATTTTTTGTTTTTCGCTAACACCCTTGGGCCGATCGTCTCTAACACGCAGGTTCGGGGATCAAGCTATCTGTACGCGATCGCATATGTACTTTTCAGCGGATTTTTTAATAATCCCCTCGCCGCCGTTACAATCATTTTAGGCTTTGTACCGGTGGTTTTCGCCATACTATTTTACCTTATTCCAGCCCTGCGATACATACAGCTTAATAAAACAAATGAACAAATAAAGCTTGAAAATCTGCGGAAAACCCTGTACCAGCAAGTTTGGGAACACCCCCAGCTCGTACATCTCGAAGATGTTAACCCCGCAGCAGAGGAATACCGTCCACAAGATTTTAAGCGCAAGACAGACCTGCTTATTAAAGAACTCGGTACCTATAGTATTCCTGAAGTGAAATTGTCTGATGATGGCACAACCCTCTATTCTTTTCCTGAACTAGAACGGGAAAAGCTTGTGATTTATAAAATCCGTTCGCAGGTAGACGCTTCTCAATTTAAATTGGGAAACACCATTTTTGACAGCCACGATAAAACTTGATTCAACTGTGTTATATCAGACAGCCTTACCTGTTTTGCAGAAAGGATTCTGTCTTCTCCACTATTTCTTGAAATTCCGTAAAGGCCTGCCGGGTTTCCGGCAGGGATCTTATAAAGATGCTGCCATAGCGCTTACGAAGCATTCTTCCGTCCAATACAGCCACAACACCATGGTCGCTTGAAGTCCGCATGAGGCGGCCAAAACCTTGTTTGAGTTTCATGACCGCCTCAGGAAGGGAAAGTTCCATAAAGGAGCTTCTTCCCTGTTTTTCTAAGGCTTCACAGCGGGCTTCATACACTGGGTCGTTGGGCAATCGAAAAGGCAGCCTGCAAAGGATAACAAGCCGCAGAGTATTTCCCGGTGCATCGACCCCTTCCCAAAATGAATCGGTTGCAAAGAGTACGCTGCTTTCATCCTGCAGAAAATCCTGAAGCAATCGGGACCGGTCCTGATCTCCCTGTTTAAGGAGACGGATGCTTAGACCTGCAAGCTCCTGCCGTGCATATTCATAGGCCTTTTGAAGGGCAGAATAGGAAGTAAAGAGAACCAGGGCTGAACCGCCTGAGGCACTAATAAGCCTGCTCACTGCGGCATTGACAAAGGCATCATAACCGGCTTCGTCAGGAAGGGGGCTGTCGGTGGGAGCGGCCAGGAGCACTGCGCTTTGGTAGGGAAAGGGTGAAGGGAAAATACCGCTTAGAATCGAAAGGTCTGAATTGGAATCTAACCCTACCCGCTGCATCCAATAATCAAAACGGTTATCAATGGTCAGCGTGGCTGACACACAGGCAATCGTCTTAAAGCGAGTCCAGAGGGCTTCCTGGAGGGATGCAGCAATATCCAAGGGGGTAATAGAAAAGCGGGCAAAGCTGTCGGCGCGGCGTCCGTTCATCAACTCAATATAATAGACCGATGCTTCCTCTTCTTCATATTCCATAAAAGAGCCGCAGATGCCCCCAATCTGTTCAAGCCGTCTGATAATTGCTTTAAGCTCCCAAACCAGGGCCTCATCCTGAACATTCTCATGCAAGGCTTCTATTTCATCATGAACTATTTGGCACAGTTTGGAAATGGACTGCCGAAGGGAGCGCAAAGACGGAAAGAGCGAAGTGCGAAACAGCTCCCCTTTGTCTTTGGTAAGCCGAATCACCCCCTCCTCGCCCAAAAGGCTGAGGGCGCTTGTATCGAGGCTGTCCATGGCGTCTTTGAGGGATTGTACTGCGCTGTCAATTTTTTCCAGAAACAGGCCTGAACTGAGATAAGCGGCAAAACGGACCGCGAGCCCAAAGTGTTGCATTCGCTTTTTTCGGTAGAGCCGGCCGAGAAGCCGGAGAATGCTGATCCGGCTAAAGGTTTCTGAAAAAAAGGATGTGGCAGAATGTTCAATCGTGTGGGCCTCATCCAGAATTATCCGCTGATAGGAAGGAAGGACCACGGTTTGTTCATAACCGGCTCCCTCTTTCCGGGCTGCCAGGTCCGCGAAGAGGAGATGATGGTTAACCACGAGAATCTGGGCATCCGCCGCTTCCCGTTTCAGGGCCTGAACAAAACAGCGCTCCCGCTCGGGGCAATGCATGGCAAGACACAGATCCGGTTCTGAGCATATCCTGGACCACAGTGTGTCTTCGGGCAAAAAAGGCAAATCGGACTTGCTGCCCGTGCTGGTTGTTTCTGACCATCTTGCAATCGCCTCAAGCTGCTCCATCTGTTGTCCCAGATCCAAGTCTCCTTCGCGCAGAGCATCCTGGAGACGCCGGAGACAAAGATAGTTAGACCTGCCCTTGATAAGCACCGCTTTTATTGGCTTTTTCAGGATCCCCGACACGAGGGGTATATCCTTTTCATAGAGCTGCTGTTGAAGCGTAATAGTCGCAGTAGAAATAAGTACCCGTTCTTTATTTAAAAGAGCGTATGCCATGGCGGGGAGAAGATAGGCAAAAGATTTGCCCACTCCGGTTCCGGCTTCGGCGCATACAACCGCATCGGAATTAAAGGCTCGAATAATGAGCCGCATAAGATCAAGCTGACTGGGCCTGCTTTCGTATTTTTTAAGACGTTCCGCGATTGCCCCACCCGGTTCAAGGGCTGAGACCAATTTCTCTTCATTGAGCAGTTTCTTTTCTTTTTTGGGGATTGGTTCGGCAACCACATAGAGCCGGCTTACCTCATTGTTGATGATAAAGGAGCCAAGCCCGTTTTCCGCCGCCTGTGCAGCAATTGCGAGGTCATTATCGCTGGGGCTGAGATGTCCAGATGGATGATTGTGGATAAGAATATCCGCTTCTTCATAATAGGCAGGAAGGGCGAGGACTGCCGATTCATTGCCCCGGGCTGCGATCCTGATACGATGAACCAATCCCGCATCGTTGATATAACCAAGGGCAAAGACTTCGTTCCCTTCAGCATCAGCGATTTCTTTGCGGAGGATTTCTATTGCTTCGGGACTAAGCCGTTTGTCGGACCGCATGGTTATTCTATGGTAATCCTAAAAAAAGAGCCCGATAACGATTTAATCGTTACCGGGCTTTGTTGGCATCTCCTAGGGGATTCGAACCCCTGTTGGCGGGATGAAAACCCGCTGTCCTAACCCCTAGACGAAGGAGACACGCTGTAACGTCAGCAGTTTGTGCTGCTCAAGCGCTGCTTGCGTCGCTCGCACTTGACGGTTGTGAATATACAGAAAAGCTTTATTTATGTCAATACGTTAGTGACCTAATTTTTTCAAAAGCAGCTCCCGAAACCGCAGAGCTTGAGCATTTTCTGGTTCAATTAAGAGCGCATTATCACAGTCCGCCAAAGCCTTTGGGAAGTCCCCCAGGTGATAATAGGCCTGCCCTCTCCGGTAGAGGGCAAAAAACTGATAAGGATTTATCTCCAGTGACAGGGAAAAATCATCAATTGCCTCGCTGTACTGCTGGAGCACTGACTTTACCACCGCCCGATAATAGGCTGCCTTGTAGGATGCGTGATCGAAGGCGAGGGATTGAGAAAAGTCCTCTATGGCTTCTTGGTAATGGGACTGGGCAAAATGGGCCATACCACGGTGTTTATAAATAATCGATTTTACATAATCATTAGGATTCGCTTGTAATATTCGTGTGTATAAGCTGATTGCCTTATCGAAATTTTCATTGTTATGGGCATACAGAGCATCCAGCAAGAGGTCGTCGATAGATTCCCCTCCCTTGGAAGGCTCCAATTTGAACAGGCTTCGGGGACGGTTTTCTTCCGTTTCCAGCACTTCCTTAAATAGCAGCCCATCGGTGGCTTCTTCGATCTTTTTAAAGAAACTTTCCCTGCGCTTACCCAATTCGCGGTTCAGCTGCCGCTGGTAATCCCGGATTTCCTGAAACACAATGTCCGCAAGGGATAGGCTTGCATTAACTGCCGCAAGTTTGCGTTTCATAGGCTCGTCAAAGGGGGTAAACTCCGCTTTGTACACCAGTTCGTGTTCTACTTCGGCCCAGGCATCCTGTAAAATGGTCCGGATTTGGATTTCCGCGATGTCGCAGCCCGTATTGCCTCGTTTTTTAATGATGTCTTCAGGTATTTTGATGAGTATATGGGTCGATTCGTAGCCAAATTCCTTAAACGAATAATTGGACCCCTTTCGTTCAACTTCGGTTATTTGGAAGCTGTTCTGAATAGCCGTTTCTACCGATGACAGATCTTCAATGAAGGTACAGACAATCCTGAGACCGACTAGATCATTAATTGCAGGCTTTTTTGTTTTATTAGATTGCTGCTGAAGGAGCCGTATGTATTTTTTGTAATAGCTTTGAAAACTTTTTGCCCTTCCCTTTACCGTCGGTTTGGGCCGCATGGTATGAAGCACTTCTTCTAGACGGGTCTTTATGTCTTCCACCACCAACACACGGTTATGGTAGGTACGATCAAACTCTTTCTGCAATTTTCCCCGGTCAGGAAACCAAGATTGTTCATTCATAACCGCGCATACTCCTCATAAATTAAAGTTTCCACCTGTTTCGGTAAGGCCCGTTTCCCTTCCGTATCAAGATTGTCCGTATCGATGGGGGCTAGAAACTTTAGCTGCACCGGGACCGGCTGGATAAGGCCCTTTTCTTCCCAGACCGAATAGCTTCCTTTAATAACCAGGGGAACAATCGGGGCTTCTGCCAATGTGGCAAGTTTGAAAGCACCGGCCTTAAAAGGCAAGAGACCAGCCCCCCGGCTCCTTGTGCCTTCGGGGAAAATAATCATAGAGGCTCCCTTCCGGATCCGCTCCGCACCTTTTTCTATGGCTTCTTTTCCCTTGGCAATATTCTTCCGGTCGATAAAAAGGCCCCCTAAAAGGAGGACCCACAGGTTAATGAAGGGGAGGAAAAGGATTTCCTTTTTTGCAATAAAACCAAAACGCCGGGGAATATAAGCCAGGGCAAGAATTACATCGAAATCGCCGGGGTGATTGCCGACAAAACAAAGGCCTCCCCGCGGGGGGATATGCTCAAGGCCCGCTACGGTAACGCGAGCTCCGGTTCCCCAGATAACCGCCCGAGCCCAACATGCTGCACACACCTGAAGTATCCAATCAGTGAGTTTTTTAAGGCCAAAAAGAGACATAACAAAGAGAATGACGCCAAGGGGCAGAATGAGTACAACGGATACCCAGAAAAAGAAGAAAAATATAACGGTTCTTGTTACGAGCCATATTCGTCTCATTTTTTAACGCTCCTTACAATACGCTCATTCTATTAAAGCCGCGAGTTTTTCGCGGATAAATTCACTTTTTTCCTTAAGGCCAATCGCGCCGGTTTGCAGCACCAGTATATTGGGCTGTTTGGGGTCCAATTTAACCTTACCAGCACTTTCTTTCATCAACCTGATGAGCCTGTCTACTTTTACTCTGGAAACCTTGGCAAATTCAACGCGAACGAGGCCGCCCCGCTCTCTCAGAGCTGCAATAGCCAGGTCCTTGCAGATAATTCGTATTTCGGCCAAGGAAAGAAGGCTTTGGACCACATCCGGCAAGGGCCCGAAGCGGTCCAGCAGCTCCGCGTAGACCTGTTCAAGTTCATCCCTGGTTTGGATGGCCGCAATTTTCTTGTATACTTCCATTTTTTCCTGGGCCGAGTCGATATAGGAGTCAGGGATAAAGCCTGAATACTCCAGTTCCAGGTAGGTTTCGTTTTCCACTTCGTAGTTTGCGTCCTGGAGCCGCTGGACCGCTTCGTCTAGCAGCCTCAAGTAGAGGTCAAAACCGACTGAATAAATATCCCCCGACTGTTCCCGGCCGAGGAGGTTGCCTGCACCGCGAATCTCCATATCTTTCATAGCAATTTTAAAACCCGAACCAAGCTCGGTAAAGTCAGAAATGACCTGGAGCCGCTTCATAGCCAGTTCAGAGAGAGCTTTATCTTTGGGATAAAAGAGGTACGCATAGGCAACACGGTCAGATCGCCCTACCCGGCCCCGCAGCTGATAGAGCTGCGAAACACCGTACATATCGGCCCGGTCTATGATAATGGTATTCACGTTCGGAATATCGATGCCGTTTTCGATGATGGTGGTAGAAACCAGCACATGGAAGCCCCCGTGAATAAAGCGATGCATTACATCTTCCAGGTCGCCAGGATCCATCTGACCATGAGCCACATCGATAAGCATTTCAGGGACTATCCGCTCAAGCATCCGCTTTACTTCATCCAAGCTTTCTACCCGGTTATGGAGATAGAAGACCTGGCCGCCCCGCTCCACTTCCCGGCGTATGGCAGCGGCGATCCGGTCCTCGTTAAACTCGTCAATCGAGGTTTCCACCGGATGCCGGTTGTATGGCGGCGTGGTAAGAAGGCTCATATCACGAATTTTAAGAAGGCTCATGTGCAGGGTTCGCGGGATGGGGGTTGCACTTAGGGTAAGGCAGTCAATATTGGTTTTAAGTTCCTTGAGCCGCTCCTTGTCCTTAACGCCAAAACGCTGCTCCTCATCGATAACAAGGAGCCCCAAATCCTTAAAAACCACATCCTTTTGAATAATCCGGTGGGTGCCCACGAGGATATCTATTTCGCCTTTCCGAACCGCTTCCAGGGTTTTGCGGGCTTCGGCTTTGTCCACAAAACGGGAGAGCATACCAAGCCGCACCGGAAACTGGGCAAAACGTTCCTGAAAATTTTCGTAGTGCTGTTCCGCCAGAATGGTGGTGGGGGCTAAAAAAGCCACCTGCTTGCCTCCCATCACAGCCTTAAAGCAGGCTCGGACCGCTACTTCGGTTTTTCCGTACCCCACATCGCCGCACACGAGCCGGTCCATAGGAAAGGGGCTTTCCATGTCCCGTTTTATCTCTTCCACACAGCGGAGCTGGTCTTCGGTTTCTTCATAGGGGAATGCGGCTTCAAAGGCGGTCTGCCATTCCGTATCCTTGGGAAAGGCATAACCCTGAACGGCTTTCCGTTTGGAATAAAGATCGATGAGCCGTTGGGCAATGTCTTCTACAGACTTTTTAACCCGGTTTTTTCGATTTTCCCAGCTTTTAGAGCCCAGTTTGTCGAGCCGCGGCGCGTTGCCCTCATTTCCGATATAGCGCTGGACCAGGTTCACCTGCTCGATAGGAACAAAGACATATTCTTCGTCCGCGTATTCCAGCTTGATGTAATCCCGCTCGTGTCCCAGAGCCTTAATCCGCTCTATGCCCTTAAAAAGCCCGATACCATAATTCACGTGAACTACATAGTCCCCAGGATTGAGCTCCACAAAGGTATCGATGACGGCGCTTCGGGCATGCTTTAAGGAACGGGGGATTCGCTTTCGCCGGCCGAAAATTTCGTTTTCCTGGACCAGCATGAGCTTAATGTCCGGCAGGGCAAAACCAGTGCTTAAAGGCAATACCATGACAGAAACGGCCAGGTCTTTAAGCACCTCTTCCAGCCTGAGGGCCTGGCTTTCCGATTCGGCGCTTACCACAAGCTGCCAGCCCTGTTTTATGAGGTTACCAAATTCTTCTTTGAGGTAGGTAATATTCCCAAAAAAACTGCGGGGCGGATCGCAGGAAATGCTTAATTTATAGGCACCGCTTTCTCCCGCCCCTTTTATTGTTTGGAACGAAAGCCGCCGTTCAGTCCGGGCGGATTGTTCTTTAAAATTAAGCAATATTCTATGCGGGGCAGGCACGGGCCGCTCCCGGCGGGCCTTCCGGTACAGTCCCTCGTATTCCCGTTCAAGACTCTCCTGGGCATTTTCAAGCCGTTCCTTATCTACAAAAACGACCGTAGCCGATTGAGAAAGATAATCTAAAAGTGTTGCAGGTTTTTCAAAGGCAAGGGAGAAAAAAAGCTCTTCCCCTGAAAAGGTTTTTCTCTGTTCAAGGGTATATAAAAAATCGAGCTTTGCGTCTTTAAATTCATCGAGCTGTGAGAGCTTATTTTTAAGAGCTCTTATCCGTTCATCATCCCAAAGGACCTCCTTAAGAGGCCGGATTACCAATTCAGATACCCGTTCTAGGCCGCTTTGGTCTTCCGGATTGAATTGCTTAATAGATTCAATCCGGTCAAAGTCGAATAGAAGACGATAGGCATACTCATCTCCCGCCATGAGAATATCGAGAACTTCGCCGCGGAGGGCAAATTCTCCATGGACCTGAACTTTGGGGACCCTGGTGTAGCCATAGGTGGTTAAAGTTTCCGCCAGGGCGACGGTATCAATCTTTTGACCCGGCCGTATGGTTTGCAAAAGGGGGGCTAGATACTCAGGAGGCGGAAGCGGGGTGAGAAAAGCCCGCTCGGAACAGACAAGAAGGGGTGACTTTCCGGAGCAAAGCAGGGCAAGGATGCGGCTTCGTTCACCAAAACTGGCGGAACCGGGAGCGAGGTCCCGGTACGGAATGCTTCCCCACCAGGGAAACATATTCGGGGTAAGCCCTGCGCCTTCCAGGTCAGAAGCGATATTTTCAGCTTCGTGTTCCGTGGGACAAACCACAAGGATAGGCCCTGGAGCTTTTAGTGCAAGTTCTGCAATAATCAGTGAAATAAAGGATCCATCGGCTCCTTCCACTTCCAGAGGGAATTGTTTGTCGGAAAAAGCAGAGAGTACCGATTGCAGCGAAGCGGATTTTCTTATTTTGTTCTGCAATACAGGAAACGATAAGGTATTCATATTGTTTTACCGATTATGGTAATATATCCGGATTATGGAGTTTCGAAGTGAAACCTTGGAATAAAAGTGCACTGGCAGCCTCGCTGTTATTTTGTCTATCCTTTATGCTTTCTGCCCAGGATATCGATTTTTCAATTCGATATATGGACAAACGGGTATACTATGCCGGTCAGGGGCCCATTTTAATTCAGCTCACCATTACCAACAATAGCGCATCAACCTATCGTTTTTTCTTGGCAGACGAGCGGGCTTTTTCAGTCGACTTTGATGTCAGAACCATGACAAACCGCAGTCTTGAGCCTTCTGAAATTCTTATCAGAAAGCGCACTCAAAATCAACGGGTCTTTTTCCGAGAAGTGCTGATTCAGAGCGGTGAATCATTTTCCTTTACCGAAGACCTTACTGACTATGTTGCTTTGAACGAAGCCGGTTCCTATGTGGTACAAGCACGGCTCTATCCACAGCTCTATCAGCAGAAACAAGACGCTACTGCCACCGGCTCTGTATACGGAACTTCCAGCGGTGCTTTTATGAGCCGTATAACAAGCAATCCTAGTCAGAACATGGAAAATCCTTCGGTGGATTCAAACCGTCTTGCCCTGACACTGCGGCCTGCTCCATTGGCAGAACCAGGCAAGGCTGCTCCAGTGCTGGATGCGGATACTAATGCCATATTGGTTCGGCAAAATCTGCCCCCTGACCAAATAATTTCGTATATTTTAACGGCAAGACAGAAAGGACAGTGGGAAAAGTTTTTCCTCTACCTGGATTTGGAAGCCATGCTGGTCCGCGATAGTGCCAGAAAACGTCAATGGCAGGCCGAATCGGAAGAGGGCCGCCAGAGAATGCTGGAACGTTACCGTTCAGACCTTAAAAATGCCATGATAGACGGAGATATTGCCACCATTCCTATCGAATTTACCGTTGAACGCACCAATTATGGCGCCGAAGATGGAACGGTGACGGTACTTGAAAAATTCCGGTATGGCACCTATGTTGAAAAGAAACGGTATACCTATTATGTACGCCGAAAGGATGGTATCTGGGTCGTGGTCGACTATTCTGTAGTTAATCTGGGGACCGAATGAAACTCTTACTTGTCATTGCCTCTGACGATACGTATGCCTTTATAGCATCCTATGTACGCCCCTTGGGTTTTGAGCTGATTCGATATCGGCATCCGCTCAAAGCTATGGATAACATCGATGAGGTGGATCCGGACGGGGTAATTATCAGCGGAGAGGATTTTCCGCGGCATTGGAAAACCCTGGTCCAGTTTATCCGAAGTGAACGGCCTAAGGATAAGACGGCTATTGTGGTGCTTAAAGGGCCTAACTTTCCCTTTGAAGAAGCTGCAAAGGCATCTTATATTGGCGTAAGCGGCATCGTCTCGGAAAACCTTTCCAATCCGGAAGAACTGGATAGGCTCCAGGGCATTTTAAGCCGCTACCTGCCAATAGATGACGGCCGAAGATCTAAAAGAATACGACCAGCTCCATGGGACCGTTTTGGTTTTCTTGCCTGCAATCCCGCAGACCAGACCTTTATTACCGGTAATTTGGAAACCATCTCAGCTACCGGTATTTCCCTGCTGCCTGAAGACGCACATTCGGTGCAAAAATTAGGGCTTGATGCGGTCTTATCCGAATGTTCCCTCCGTGTCGGAGACCGCATCCTTTCTCCGGTCTGCAAGCTCGTACGGACAGGTAAAATAGTATCCTTTCATTTTGAATCCTTTCCTCCGGGAGAACAAGATTTTTTAAACGACTATATCCAAAGCAGACCCCTGCGGGAGCGGAAGTACATTCAGGAGCATCCAGATTACACAGAGGTGTGAAAATACACCCTGCTAAAATTTTCGTCATTTGTCGCGTGCAATTCCTGTTCTGTATGTGCTATAGTTCCAGCTTCAGACCTGAGACGAGCAGCCCATTTTACCACCTGACATAAATCTCCATAATCGGAAAAGGGTTTCCCACGCTGGCTTTGATAGGGAGCGTCGGTTTCAAACAAGAGGACTTCTTGTGGGAGCAGCGCGCAGGCCCGCATAGCTTTCCGGTGGTTCAGCATAATAGGACTTCCAAAGGAAAAATAGGCTGCCACTCCCCGTTTTCGCAGGGCCAGGGCTTCTTCGTAGGTTCCCGCATAGGAATGGAAAACAACAGCAGGAAGAGCCGTTAATTCCCGCAGATAGGAAAAAACCTTATCCATAGCCTTCCTTACGTGTAACACTACCGGCAGGTTATACTGCCGGGCGAGCCCTATCTGTTCCTTAAAAAGCCTTTCCTGTATTGTTTCTGTGGCTTTGTAAGCTTCGTCAAAAAGGTCAAAACCGATTTCACCGATCGCGGCAAGTTTTCCCCCCGCCGCAAAACGATATAAGGCATTCAATGAGAACTGAACAGCTCCAGGCTCAGATGAAGGGAGCTGGGGATGGACACCAAAACAGAGGGCGATTGGAGGACCTCCAGTTTTGACAGCTTGCTCGGCAAGAGCTTCATGGTAGATAAATTCATCTTCGTTCCAGCTGCTTGCCGCAACCGAAAGGTTCAAAGCAAGACGCATCGCTTCCGCATCAGCTTTTTTATGGGCCAAATCAAAGGGATGGCAATGAGCATCACTTGGCATAATTGCACTATAGCATAGCGACAGAAAGCTATAAAGGGTAAAGGGGTACCCCTTTTTTTCCGATACCTATAGAAGGAGGATGCACATGAAACGCTATTGCATCAAATGTGAAACCGGCAGGGTAGAATTCCTTGACATCCTATATGAGACTGATAGCGGCTATATGACCAGGGTTGTCCGCGTTAAGGACGGCTATGAAAAAACTATAGAAGAGTTTATGCCCCACCATTTGTTCGATCTGTGTGTAAGGACAGGTTATCTGTATGAAATGAAAGAGGCAGCTCATTCAGTCGCTTAATAGAGTCGCTTACTGCGTGACAATTTAGCCTATCGGTTGCTAAGGAGACCTCGTTGAGCTCCTTAGCAACCGTATGCTACCGTTGGGTCTAACTACTAATTTAAAAGCAGCTATTTTGACTCGACCCCTTCCGCTTCTTTAGCAGCGATGCGCACACCCGTAGCTTTTAAACCCTTTACGAGGAAATCCTGCAATTTAATCGTTTCCCTGGTTACCTTAAGCCGCGGTTTCGGCACATAGGTCACCGTAAGAGAACCCTTATCACGGGTATCCACATGGAGCACCTTGGCGCCTTCGGGGACAAGACTGTATTCCTTGTTCATAATCCAGCCTTCGATTACACAGCGTTTTATATAGGGATACCCCGTTTCAGCTTCCTTGTAGATGACAGAGAATACCGTTTTAGAGAGCGCATCCTTGTCGGCAATGCCGATCCACCATGCGTGTTCGCCAACAAAAATTTTTTCAGGCAGATCGATAACACTGTAACTGCCGTTATTCCGGATCACTAAGATCCTGTCAAAGGGCGAGACCTCCGCTACCACAGTGCCTGAACTGACTGCGGTGCCCAAATAGCCGGTTTCGCTGTCATAGCGCAGCTCAAGGTCTTTTTTAACCACTTCCTTTACATCAATTTTATTAAAGGATTCTATCTTTGTTTTCCGCTTTCCTTTTCCAAGGTCTTCGTTTGCCTTTATTTTAGTGATAATGCCGTCCAGAAACGCTGTAGCGTAGGCGGTAATGTTTTTTAAGTGCCCTTCTATCTCGGCAATCCGGGTTTTTATTTCTTTGAGTTCCGCCTTGGCCTTGTTGATATCGTAAAGCGATATGCGCCGGATAGGTATTTTTAACAGATGCTCCACATCCTCCGCGCTGACACCCCGTTTGCCGATTTCTTTCATAAAGGGCTTAAAGCCATCGAGTACCGCCTGTTGGACCGCCTCTGCGGTTTTCATTTCCTCTATAGCCTTGTAGATCCGTTCTTCTATGAAAATCCGTTCTAGTGTACGTTGATGAACCTTATCAAGAAGCTCCGAACGCTCCAGTTCCAGTTCCTTGGTAAGAATGTTGACCAGTTGTTTGGCATGGTATTCGATGACTTCGGTTACCGTCATGACCGTAGGCATGCCATCCTTGATCACCAGGAGATTCACCGAAATAGACTGTTCGCATTCGGTAAAGGCATAGAGGGCGTTGACGGTTTCTTCCGAATAGACTCCCCGGGCAAGTTTTATCTCTATCTCTACCTGTTCGGTGGTAAAATCTGATATGGATTGTATCTTGATACGCCCAGCCTTAGCGGCGGCTTCCACACTGGCAATAATACTTTCGGTTGTTGAGCCGTAGGGCAATTCCCGAATTACTATCCGTTTTGGGTCCGACACATCCAGTTTAGCCCGGACTACCACCTTGCCGTTTCCGTCCCGGTAATCCGAAACATCCATGAGCCCCCCGGTGGGAAAATCGGGATAGAGCTTAAACTTTTTCCCCGCGAGGCATGCCTTCTCGGCTTCCAGAACCTCAAGGATATTATGGGGGAGTATCTTGGTCGACATTCCGACCGCAATGCCTTCGGCACCCAAAACAAGCACCACGGGGATTTTGGCGGGGAAGACCACCGGTTCCCTGTTGCGTCCATCGTAGGAATCCACCATGGGGGTCAGTTTCGGGTTGTATAGTAGTTCCTTAGCCAGTGTGGTGGCCCGGCACTCGATATACCGGGCAGCGGATGCCTCGTCTCCGGTAAAAATGTTGCCAAAGTTTCCCTGCTTATCGATAAAGAGATCCTTATTGGCAAGGACTACCAGGGCTGATCCAATGGAGGCGTCTCCATGGGGATGATACTTCATACAGTGGCCCACCACGTTGGCCACCTTGTGGAATTTGCCGTCATCCATCTCAAAGAGGGAGTGGAGGATCCGCCGTTGCACCGGCTTAAGGCCGTCTTCCAGATCGGGGATGGCCCGGTCTTTTATGACATAGGAAGCGTATTCAATAAAGTTTCTATCAAAAAGGGTCTTAATATATGCCATGTTATATCCTTAGGTAACATCCGCAATAAGGTTTTTCATAATATAGTCCCGCCGCTCAGGGGTATTTTTGCCCATGTAAAACTCGAGCACCTGGGGAACTGCTTTTAGGGTGTTTACGGTTACCGGGACAAGCCGCATATCTTTGCCGATAAATTGGCCGAATTCCTTGGGACTGATCTCTCCGAGCCCCTTAAACCGGGTAACCTCACAGCCGGCGCCGAGGGCCTTAACCGCTTCATCCCGTTCCTTTTCGCTGTAACAATAACGGGTCTCCTTTTTGTTACGGACACGGAACAGGGGCGTCTCCAGAATGTACACATGACCGCTTGTAACAAGCTCTTCGAAAAAGGACAAGAAGAAGGTTAACAGGAGATTCCGGATATGAAAGCCGTCAAAGTCAGCGTCGGTGGCAATGACAATTTTAGCATACCGGAGGCCGCTCACATCGTTTTCTATACCCAGGGCCATCATCATGTTGTAGAGCTCTTCATTTTTATAAATTGCGGTACGTTTTTTGCCGTAAATGTTTTCAGGTTTTCCCCGGAGGGCGAAAATTGCCTGGGTCATCACATCCCGGCTCGAAACCATGGACCCCGCGGCGGAATCTCCCTCGGTGATAAAAATGGTCGATTCAGCCCCCTTTTCTCCGTCCTCAAGGTGGTATTTGCAATCCTTGAGTTTTGGAATTTTAAGGGCAATTTTTTTTGCCGCTTCCCGGGCTTCCTTTTTTACCACGTTGAGCTCGGTTCTGAGCTTTTCATTGGCTATGATTTTGAGCTCAAGCTGTTTTGCGGCTTCAGTGTTTTTGTGGAGCCAGTCTTCCACCGCGGTTTTTACTTCCTGGACAATCCAGGGCCGAATGTCTGAGTTGCCGAGCTTGTTTTTTGTCTGGCTTTCAAAGACTGGATTCTTTAGTTTTACCGCAATAGCGGCGGTTGTCCCTTCCCGCACGTCTTCGCTCTTGTAATCCTTTTTAAAATAAGCCTGAATCCCCTTAAGGAAACCCTCCTTAAAAGCCGAAAGATGGGTTCCTCCGTCGGAAGTATACTGTCCGTTTACAAACGAAAAATACTCTTCTCCATAATTATTGGTATGGGTAAAGGCAAATTCGAGCCGCTCTCCCTTGTAGTAACCCACCGGATAAATAACCTCGTTGCCGGTTTCTTCATTTAAGAGGTCCAAAAGCCCCTGCTCAGACCGGTATACCTGACCGTTGAAACGCAGGGTGAGCCCCGCATTCAAATAAGCATAGTTCCAAATCCGTTTTTCAATAAACTCAAGATTAAACTGATAGTCTCCGAAGATTTCCCGATCGGGGGTAAACTCAACATAGGTGCCGTCCCGCTGGTTTTCCTTTAGCTTGCCCTTCCGCTCACTCTGCAGTACACCCTGTTTAAATACAGCCTCGGCAAATTCTCCGTTCCGGATAGCCACCACCCTGAAATGAGAAGCCAGGGCATTCACCGCCTTGGTGCCTACCCCGTTAAGGCCGACAGAAAATTGAAAGACATCGTCATTGTATTTAGCACCCGTGTTGATGACCGATACACATTCCACCACCTTGCCCAGGGGTATGCCGCGTCCATAATCCCTCACCTTTACCGTGCCGTCTTTTACCTCAACCTCAATAGTATCCCCATACCCCATGATATATTCATCGATTGCGTTATCAATGACTTCCTTAAGGAGTATATAAATACCATCATCCGGATTGGATCCGTCTCCGAGGCGTCCAATATACATACCGGTTCTCAGCCGTATGTGTTCAAGGGACGAAAGGGTCTTTATTTTCGATTCGTCATAGGTATTTTTTGCTGCCATAGTCTCACTGTATCATAAAAGGTTGTGTGTACCTATTCCAGTACACGTTGGAGCTTTTCTATCCCATTCTGCAGTTCCCTAATACGGCTCTGGGTGTCAGCAATTATTTTTGCTTCACGTTCCTGCCGTACCTGGTGAGAACGGATGACCTGGTTCAGTTTATCAATTTCTTTTTGAAGTTTTTCGATTTCCAATTCAACACTCAAAACTTCGATATTCCGCTCAAGGCTTTGTAGATCAGATTGAAGCTCGTGAATTGCGTGAATCATTTCAGACCATTCCGCATACTGTTTTTGAGATTCCGCATCGATGGCAGCTACTTTCTGCCCCGTATGCTCTAAAAGGGTGGCAAGCTCATTTCGGACCCCCTGTAATTCCTTTTCCAGGATTTTGAGGGTTCGAGCCGGCGCTGTATTCTGACACAGTTCACGGATTTCCTTTTCGAGTTCTTCCAAGGCTGCGGATTCTTCTGCCAAATTATTTCGCTCACATTCCAATTGCTGTGCTATTTCCCTGGCAGATGCAAGCAAGCTGACTGCTTCTTCACCCCAATTGTCAAGCTCAATGTCCGATGCAACAAGGGCTTGCCCAGCCTCTAAACAAATCTTTTTTATATCTCGCTCTTTGCTGGAACGAGCGGCCTTAAGTACTAATTTCCTGCTCTGTTTGCCAATGAACGAAAAAAAATCCTTTGCCTCTTCTTCTTCAAGCAAAGAAAGATGATCCTCTGTCTCTTCCAGTTGATGAAGAACTGCCTCATACTGCTGCTTCAACGTAAAAACAGGATCTGGAACCTCTGACAAGGCAAGTATCGAAGCTCCCAGAGCAATATTACGGATTCCCAGTTCCTTTTCATCAACCTTTATCGCCGCCTGAAGTTTTTTATACTGGGTCTTTTTTTCCCCGTCGTTTTTAAGTAAAGCACCAAGCCGTTCAACCTTTGATGTGAGGCTTTGTAATTCTCGGTTTAAGCGCCTAAAATCGGCCTTTTCATTACCGATAGGGGAACTATCATCATGCTCTGCAGAAAGGATACTGTTACCCAGAGTTCTATACTGCTCCGAAAGCCTGTCCTGGTAGTTTTCTCTTTTTTTTACCAGTTCATTAAGCCTTTTTTTACGTTCTTCCATATTTTTACTATACGCTATAGAAGTTTTTCTTGACAATCCGTCAAGACGGCCCCATCATGTAAAAATCGAAGGAGACGCCACCATGAGCTACACCACGGATCTTATCAAGAACCTATCGTTAGCCGGTCACGGCGGTACCGGCA
>NZ_JAJUHW010000079.1 GCF_029265695.1 Gracilinema caldarium
AAAGGCTACCGCTGCGGATCCTGAAAAGGCTGTCAGGGAGTTTGAAGACTCCTGGCAAAAGATGATGGATGTGATCGAAAAGGACCCCAAAAAGCTCTGGTCTGAACTTCGCCGCATTGCGGAGGATGTGAAGAAAATCCCCCTGAAGCGGAAGCTTTCTGATTGTCCCAAGGTACTCGTGGTGGGCGAAATTTATGTCCGCCGGGATGACTTTGCGGTAGGGGAACTTATCGATCTTATGAGTGAACGGGGAATAGCGGTGAAGGTTTCCGGCATTGCTGAGTGGATCCATTACCTCGATTTTGTTCGTAAGTATGCCCTGAATAAACTGATTAAGCTCCAGCCCCCGGTCCGCCGCTGGTTCTCCAAGCCCGCCCGGGATCTGGTAAAACTCCGCGTCGAAGAGTGGTGGAAACACTCGGTGGAAAAGAAGGTTCTCTCTATACTGGAACCCACTGGCCTCGTACCCGAGACTCCTCACGACATGGATCTAATCATGCAGAATACCCAGGAACACTTTGTGAACCTGGAATTAAACTCAGAAATCGCCGTTTCAAGCGGTGTGGCTGCTACGGCTATGCAGCATGGCTATTCGGGTATTGTGAATATTTCTCCCTTTGCTTGTCTTATTGGCCGGGTAATCGAAGGCCTCTTTACCCCCTGGGCCCGGGATAGGAACTATCCCACCCTGTCAGTGGAAGTGGACGGAAACCTGTTGCCACCAAACATTATCAACAAGCTCAACATTTTTATGGTCAACGTACTCCGCTTTAAGGGAAATCAGGACCTTTCGAGCCTGGTGGATAAGGCCGGTGCCCAGGGTGTCTCAGTGACGGGACACCTTGCCGCTGCCGATGGGGCCGCTGCCAGCGCCGGCGCCGCCGAACAGGGCTCTAAAAAGGCCCTTAATGTACAGCCCCTCACCATAGAGTCCCTTGACGGTTCACCAGACGGTGCACAAGATCCTGTTGGTGTAGGCGACGACCGCTCTGGCGGCGGCTGCGCTGGCTGTTCTGGCTGCAGCAACTAGGCGCTGAGCTGCGGGAGGTTCTTTCGATGGGCCGTGGTCTTCGCTGGGCGCTCGTCCTCTCTGGAGGCGGCGCCAAGGGCTTCATGCACATTGGTGTCCTAAAAGCCCTGGAAGAGTGGGGGTACCCGCGGCCGAGCCTTGTTGTGGGGACCTCCATGGGTGCTATCGTAGGAGGCTTGTACGCCGCAGGCTATACCGCAGAAGAACTGGAAACGGTAGCGGTTTCCAAGTTTGACATCCGCCGGTATTTGGATGTCTCCCGTTTCCATTTCTCGGGTCCTATGGGCCGGGTCCTGGAAACAGGCCAAATGCTAAGCCGTTTTGCGACCAAGCCCGCCATAGATTCAGGCAATCGTATTCTGCAATATTTAGAAGAATTAGCCGGACATAAGACCATAGAAGAGCTACCTGTACAGTTTTGTTGCAATACGGTTGATTTGATCACCGGTAAAGAAGTGGTGCTTTCTTCCGGTTCTCTTGCCCGTGCCCAACGAGCTTCTATGGCTTTTCCTGCCTTTTTTGACCCCCTAGAAATTGCTGGCCAGCACCTGGTGGACGGCGGCCTTGTTAATAATCTCCCGGTTTATATAGCCCGTGATTTGGGATACTCCAGGATACTAGCTATAGATGTGGGAGCCTTTATGCTCACCCGGAGCAGCAATCTGCGAACTGGGCCCCAGGTGGTCTACCGTGCCTTGGAAGTTGCCATTTCCCATATACAGCGGGGTGATGCTGACCGGGCCACCCTCACCCTTCACCCGGAAGACCCGGCTACTCCCTTCGACTTTGCCCGGGCGAAACATCTCATCTCTGTGGGTGAACAATACGCGCTTAACAATAAAAAAATCATTGAGACCTTCTTTAGCGAAAGCCTTTTAGCCCATTTCAAGCGCCGCCGGGGCCTAAAGGCAAGTCACCTGCACCGTTAATGCTCTGCCGGTGGATACTTGTCTCGTTTTAGAATAGTGGTAGTATTTATTTTTAATAATATTGGATATAATAGAAATTGATACATTATTGATATGGAACGATTAACTGAAAGTGTTAAAGCTCTGGTTGCTTCTTACGAAGACTATGGGCTCATCAATCATTTTAACGGTCCCAATCTCCCCAGCAGGGAAAGCATTGAGGATATACTTGCCGATTTGGATGCTATTATTTTCCCCGGTTTTCGGGAAAGTGAACTGCCCGATGAGGAAAGTCTACACCTTACGATTGCCGAACGGGTATATCGTACTGCCCGGAAGCTGAGTAATGAGATTGAAAAAAGTCTTTCATTCTCGTGCAGAACTAACCGCTTTTCCTGCGAAGGCATCGGCTGCAGGACCATGGCTGAGCTTATTGTGGAAGACTTTTTTGAGCAGCTCCCGCAGTTGCGCCGTATTTTAAGTCTTGATGTGGCTGCGGCTTTCCGGGGCGATCCGGCTGCTAAAAGTATAGAAGAAGTCATCGTTTCTTATCCGGGTCTCCAGGCCATCGCGGTCCACCGGCTTGCCCATTATTTCTGGGTCCGGGAGGTGCCCCTTATTCCCCGTATTATGAGTGAGATAGTTCATGGCCGCACAGGCATTGATATTCATCCCGGGGCAACCATTGGAGAATCTTTCTTTATTGACCATGGAACCGGTGTTGTTATCGGCGAAACCACGGTCATCGGTAAAAACGTAAAAATATACCAGGGAGTGACCTTGGGAGCCCTGTCGGTCAAAAAAGACGAAGCTGATACCAAGCGTCATCCTACGATAGAGGATGATGTAACCATTTACTCAGGAGCTACCATCCTAGGCGGTAAGACCGTGATTGGCCGCGGCTCAGTCATCGGCGGTAATGTGTGGGTTACTGAATCTGTTCCTCCGGATACCCTCGTGTATGTAAAAACCGGCGAGCATATTTTACGGCCCAAGCAAAAGTAAGGGAGATTGCAGGTATGGAAAACCTCTTGCGATCGCGGATGTTTCGCCAGCAGTTCATTATGCATTCTCTTTATTTTATCATCATCCTAGGGCTCCTCTTTTACCAGGTGGGTCGCCAGACTATTAAGGAACTAGAAAGGCAGCAGATGAACCTGGCTCAGGTTTACCGGGACCAGCTTCAGAACGATCTAAAGGGCTGGCATAATGCGCAGAAATCAACGCTGACATCCTTCTCTTTTATGCTTGAATCCATGGATGACCAAACGCTGCAAGGCAATCATGTTTCAGAGCTCATTAAACATATACTTACTGCGTACCCTCAAATAATAGATCTCGTTATCGCTGATCAATCTGGAACTATTGTGAACCATCGTAATAAAACACCCGTTTCATCCCTCGGTTCAATTGCTGATCGCAGTTATTTTCAGGAAGCTCTTAAAAATGGGGAATCGGGAGGAGGCTTTTTTGCCAATAAAAAGAATGGAAAGCTTACCATGGCGCTGTCCCGGCGTTTTACCAACCTTCAAGGAAAGACCTATGTGGCGAGCCTTTATGTTTTGTTCGATGCATTTCTAACTAACTTTGCTCTTTTTTCGAATGCAGGTTTTGGCTCGACTTTTTTACTCAATCCCCAGGGCCAGGTCATATATTATTCTAAAAACGATGACTATATTACTATCGATCAAAAATCTTTGCAGGGGATTTCCCTTGAAAACTCTGACTTGATAACCCTAGAGTCCAACCTATATGGTTCTGTTAGCGGGGCTTACTTTTTTATGCCCGAGCTCCAGATTATAGCGCTGGTTGTAGCCTCTCCAGACCTCTTAGTTAAACCCGCCCAACAGCTCCAGATTTTTGTGTCAATTCTCGGATTAATCGCCATGCTGGTATCCCTCCTTTTGTCCTATTGGATGACCGCACAGGTGTACCGGCCTATCTCCGAGCTCGTTCATGCGGTCAACCAGATGGCTGCCAGCAACTACAATCATAAGCTGACTGTTCAAGCGGACGGCGAGATTGGCGTGCTCATCCAGAGTTTTAACCAAATGCAGGAAATAGTTGCCAGACGGGAGCTTAGCTTAAAAGATACAGCCCAGAGGGACAGCCTCACTAATCTTATTAACCACGGAACATTTTTGGAATTGCTCAATAATTCCTCAATGACCCGGGCTGCTGTATCCCTCGTTATGCTCGATATTGACCACTTTAAGGCTGTCAATGATGTCTATGGCCACCAGGCGGGAGACTTGGTTTTGAAGCGGCTAGCAGAAATCCTGGTGAATAACCTGAGGGACCGGGACATCGTAGCTCGATACGGCGGGGAAGAATTTGCAATTATTCCCTACAATACTGGCTATGAACCTATGCTCTGTGAACGGCTGCGCCGAAATGTGGAGCTGGCAGATTTTGTATACAACGGTATAAAAATACCCGTTACCATCAGTGTTGGCTGGTCCACAATAGAGATTACCGATAAGCCTGACTGCGACATTCTCTGTCCTGCCCTCATTGCCGCAGCAGACGATGCTCTTTATAAGGCTAAAAAGAATGGGCGCAACCAGGTTGTTCAGGGAAAATCACTTTCTTCCATATCGGTGATTTCACCAGTCTGCGATGACCCAAAAAACCTGGCAGGCTGAAATTATTTTCCCATCCGTTTTTCAAGGTGTTCCCGTATCCATTCGGGAAACACCGCGAATCGGGAGCGGATCTCTTCTTTGAGCACCGGGAAAGCCCTGACCGGTTTCAGCAGCCGCTTAAGTTCCTGGGGTAATTTCTTTTTAAGCCCCTCTGCACTTCCCATTGCGTTTGAGATAAGATCAAAACTGGTAAGGAATTTTCCCCCTGCTTCCAATAGGGTCTGCAGGTCCGCGATAACTGCCTTAAAGTTAAAGACCGCACGGATCGATTGAATCGTATCCGTGACAAAATACATGAGCAGGGCTCCAGAAAAGAAGTGTATTAGGTATGGGCCAAGACCGGATATTATTGCAAAGGCCCAGGGTTCAAGGATCCGATTGGCCCCAATAACTAGGAGGGCCCAAAAAAATGAAAATTTCAGGCATATACGGCCCTGAAAATTCAAAAATTCGTCTTTATAATCCCAGAGTGTAAGGCCAAAGAAGTTTTCAAGCAGAACTGCCGCAGCGTATTCCAATACCGTTGGGGCGCTTATCATAATGATCCAAAAAAGCCATGCAGGCAGCCCCGCAAGTGAGCGGCCAATGACCGCAATAATAAGGGCTCCGAACCCATAGATCGGCACAAAAGGCCCTGACAGGAAACCGGCGTTTACAAAACGTTTTTCTGTCATTGACCGATAGGTCGATTCAAGCACCCAGCCCAAAAAAGCACTAAAACTAAAGTAAAGGAAATAGCGCAGCAGTTCTTCCGGTAATGCTTCATGCATGAACGTGTTCCCCTTATCT
>NZ_JAJUHW010000054.1 GCF_029265695.1 Gracilinema caldarium
AACCACCGCCCCCATTATCGTAATCTACCCCTTCCTGCAAAAGTATTTTGTAAAGGGGATCATGATTGGATCTATTAAAGGTTAACCAAATCATAGGAGGTTCAAGATGAAGAAACTGTTGGCAGTGGTGCTCGCCCTTACCGTGGCAGCAACCACCCTTATGGCAAACGGCAGCCAGGAAGCGGCTGTTGCTCAAAAGTCGGCGGCTACAAAACCCGGAACCGGTTCCACCCCCGGATGGCAGTTGAACAAGGATAAACCGATCACCTTTGATTGGTATATTAATTTCAGCTGGTTTGCCCGGCAGTGGGGCGATTCGGCAGTGTCCAAGTACATCACCGAAAAAACCGGTGTTAATATCCGCTATATCGTTCCTGCGGGCAACGAAGCCGAAAAGCTCAACTCTATGATCGCCGGTAACACCCTGCCGGACCTGATCACTATTGGCTGGTGGGAAGGCCAGGTTCCTATGATGATCGATTCTGGTCTGGTACTCCCCCTGGATGAGCTTGCACAGAAGTATGATCCCTACTTCTTTAAGGTCGCCAATCCCCAGAAGCTCGGCTGGTACCGCCAGGAAAACGGCCATGTCTATGGCTATCCTAACGCATCCTATACCCCCCAGGATTATGAAAAGCTTAAGGGAAAACTTACCAGCAACCAGACCTTCCTGGTCCGCAAGGATATGTATGAAGCACTGGGCAAGCCCGACATGACCACCCCCGAGGGCTTCCTCGCCGCGCTCCGGGCCGCCAAGGCAAAATTCCCCAGCATCGGCGGACAGCCCATTATCCCGATCGGACTCATGGAATTCGGTGACACGGGCTGCGCTTCCCTGGAAGGCTACCTGCAGAATTTCCTTGCCATTCCTTACGAAAAGAACGGCAAGATCTACGACCGCAGCACCGATCCGGACTATGTCCGCTGGCTCAAGGTATTCCGCCAGGCTAATCAGGAAGGACTCATAGCAACCGACGTGTTTGTAGACAAGCGGTCCCAGATCGAAGAAAAAGCAGCCCAGGGCCGCTACTTTGCCATGCTGTACCAGAACTGGGATATGCAGGCCGCCCAGATGGCCCTGTACAACCAGGATCCCAACAAGATTTATATCGCTGTGGAAGGTCCCAAAAACTCTAAGAAGGAACCCCACACGCTGGGCGGCCAGGGCATTGCCGGCTGGACACTCACCCTCATTTCCAAGAACTGTAAGGATCCCGCCCGGGCCATTCAGTTCCTGACCTATCTGATCAGCGAAGAAGGTCAGATGGACACCTACTTTGGTATTCCAAATGTCACCTATGCCATGAAGGACGGCAAACCCGAGCTGTTGCCCGCGGTGGCTGAACTGGATACCAAGGACAAGAATGCCCAGGAAACCAAGTACGGTGTGCAGTACACCTATTGGATGCTCATGGACAATCCCTGGGCAGACCAGTGGGGCGCCAAATACTCTCCAGCCCTTGCTCAGCCCCAGCTCTGGACCCGGCCCTATGTAAAGAGCTTTGCCGCCTATGACAACCTGCAGCTTACCCCCGGTTCCGACGAAGCTCTTATCGCAGAAGAAATCTCCCGCCGTTGGGGCCGTGATCTGCCACGGCTCATCCGAGCCAAGAGCGAAGCCGAATTTGACCAGATCTGGAACGAACTGCAGAAGTTCAAGCAGGACAAAGGCATTGCCAAGGTTCAGGCTGTCCAGACCCAGAAAATGACGGTGAACAAGCAAAAACTAGGTATGAAATAAAGGGGTATCCCGGTTTTATACCGGGATATGCAAACTAAAAAGGCTCGGCGATTCAAAGCCGGGCCTTTCTTTTAGAGCAAAGGAGTTGCCATGAAACGAATAAGCAGCCTTATAGGCAGCGCTCTCAGCGTACTGCTTTTGGGATCCTGCCTAACAATTACTGAAAAGCAAATTATACCGCCCCCATGGCGGCCTGCACCTGTGGAAGGAGCTGATGGTATTTCCGGTAAACCTCCGGTAGGGCAGATTGCGCCGGTGTATTACTCCGCCAACGAGATCCCCCAAATTGATGGAAATTTTAGCGAATGGGAAGGCCTCGGAGGAGTATATACCCGCGTCATGGTATACGGAGGCCTTGTGAATCCTAAAAATACTGATGGTCACTTTGTGGTCCGAACGGATGGTAAAAACCTGTACCTCTTTGCAGACATTACCGACGACGACCCCATGGTCAATCCCTTTCCAGCACCCCAGGCGTGGCGAGGAGATTCGGTTGAGTTCTTCTTTGGAACCGATACATCTCCCCACAAATTCTATAAAAACACCGATAAGCGGCTCCGTTTTGTTCCAAAGAGTAAGACTAATCCCCGGCAGGTAGAGATCAGCATTAATGACCAGACAGTGAGCATTCCAGATCTGCAAGCCGCCTTTGTTTATCGCGACTCAGGCTATCAACTCGAGGCAAAGATACCCCTTAGTGCCTTGAACAATAATCCGCTTAAAATGGGACAGAAGGTCCGCCTCGAATTTCAGATTAACGATGCCGATGAAGGCAAGGAACGGTCCCGGCTTGTGCATTGGATGAGCCAGGAAGACAAGTCCTATATGGACGCCAGTACATGGGGAGACGGTAAGGTTCAGGCCCTTCCGAAAATAGGGGAGGTTAAATAATGAATAAGCGATTTTTGAGCACCCTTATTATAGGGTTCTGTGTGGCCCTTTCGGCCTATGCCCAATATGTGCAGACACAGAAAGATGAAAATGGCTGGCGGCTCTTAATAGACAACCGGCCAGTAGAAGTAAAAGGTATGGTGTGGTCCTATACACCCATCGGCGAAACCTATACTTATGACCTGTGGAGCAAGAGCGACGATTTTATTCAGCGGATGATCGATACGGATATGCCCCTCTTAAAGGCCATGGGGGTGAATACGATCCGTATATTTTCCGCTATTCCGCCCAAATGGGTTGAATACATCTATGTAAAATACGGAATTTTTACGGTCATTAACGACCTCTTTGGCCGTTACGGCGTGTCGGTAAACGGCCGCTGGTACCCCCAGACTGACTATTCGGACAAGCATACCCGAGATGCCCTGATCGCCCAGGCTAAGAAAACCGCAGAGACCTATAAAACAACCCGGGGCGTACTCATGTACATGCTGGGGAACGAAAGCAACTACGGCCTCGTGTGGTCAGGATCCAACATCGAAAACCTCCCCATGGGCGAGCAAAATGCGGTAAAAGCAGGCTACCTTTACAGCCTTTTTGAGGAAGCCATGAAGGTTGTCAAGGATATCGACCCCCTGCGCCCTGTGGGCATCATCAATGGCGACGTTCAGTACATCGACCTTATCAAGGAACTCTGTCCTTCTCTGGATGTGCTTGGCATTAACGTGTACCGGGGATATGTGGCTTTTGACAGTTTTTACGAAAATATCGCGAAAACACTGGATAAGCCAATCGTCTTTACCGAAGCCGGCGCGGATGCCTTTAACGCGATCCTTAAGCAGGAAGACCAATTCAGTCAGATGCTCTATTTTAAGAGTCAGTGGAAGGAGATTTACCAGCAGGCCTACGGAAAGGGCCGCTACGGCAACATTATCGGTGCCTTTGTATTTGAATGGATAGATGAATGGTGGAAACACTACCAAAACAAGGATTTGTCTGTTCACAACACTGACGGTACCTGGGCTAATGCGGGCTATGATCGGGACTTTATGCCGGGCATTAACAACATGGACGAAGAATGGTTCGGTATTGTAGCCCAGAGTCCCCTGACCATGAATGGCATTAATCGCCGTATTCCCCGGGCCACCTATTATCTCATGCAGGATATCTGGAAACTTTCCCTCTATGATTCCTCTGATGTGGAAGTAGAACAGCATTTTGCATTACTCCAGGATAGCCTGTACCTGGCGAAGGGTCTCGAAACCGGACTACAGCAGCAGGCAAAGGAACGGGAACTCCTTTCCTTAAGCGCCCTGGATGTAACGGTTGGGTCTTTGGCTCAGCTTAATCATGATAAGATACTGACCGACCTAGCCAGCGGTATCCCGATTCAGCAGGCCTTTAAGTTCACCACCTATGCGGAAAGCAATGTGGGCTTTAAGCTTACGCCGGCAGAAAATCTTTCGGGAAACCTGTACCTCAGGACCTGGACAGTCGCAGAGCCCAGCAAGCTCTACGAGCCCTACCCGATGTATACCAACACAAACAAAAATATTGATCTTTATGGGGCTAACTTTACCTATGAGGCGGCCAATTTTAACCTGAACGGCTACTACCATGTGGGCCACGCCAGCTTTGAAAATACCGGCGACCTATTTAACATTAATAAGGAAGCCTTTGACATCATTGGCTACGATACCTACGGTTCTAAGGCCCCGATAGCCCTTGAATTTGTCGGCAAAAACAGCCTGGAGGGGCTCCAGATAATCGGCGGCCCCGAAGTGTACGGATCCGCAAAACCCCAGATCCTGGCCAACTATTACCGGACCTTCCCCTCCCTTTCTGTCTATATTCCAGAAATGGAACTGGGCCTTGTGTATGCAGAAGAATTTGGTCCGGGGACACTTCCCACGAAAGATCCCTTTAATATTTACGGCCCAGGTCGCAAGGCTTCGGTCTATTGGGCGGGGAAACTCTACCCCTTCGCGACAGTAAAAGCAGGTGTCCTCTATGCGGGAACTGAAAAGGTTGGACTTCCCTACCGCGGTGCGGATGGAAGCCAAAAAGTAGTTGGATACCTAGATACTCTGGGCGGCAGTGTAGAACTGGGAACGGATATGTTCCGTTACACCTACCTGTATGGCAAATACATTTACCGTGGCCTGGTAACCGATACCAATCCTGCCATTGTCCGGGGTAGCTTCTTTACCGGAGATTCCGGTTCAGGTAACCGGCAGGAAATACAAATAGGAGCGGACATCAATTACAGTTATTTCAGCTTTAAGCCCATTGCACGGGCCAGGGTTCCTTTGGAAGGCCCCGCAGACCGAGCCTTAACCCAAACCTATAATGGCTATAATCCGCCCTTCTATGTGTTTGCGAACCGCCAGTCCGTCGAATTCGAAGCAGTCCTGACCTATGACCCAGAAGGGGCAACCTGGTTCCATGAATGGAATAGCGACGATATAGAAGGCGCTCCCTTTGCGGCAAGCCTTACGGGGCTTTATATCCTGTACGCCGGGCCCACGGATAAACAGGTGTTCAAACTGGCTGATGGAACCTGGACCGCCTTCTCTGGGAGCCTCCCGGAACAACGGAACCTCTGGGCTGCGGGGCTCCGGCTTGTTTCGAATCCCTTTGGGGAACTTAGGCTTATCGCCCATGCCGAAATCGGACACCAGGGCAGTACCGGACAGGATACCCGGATCGCCGACTATTGGGGTGGCAGCCTTAAGGTTCGCTGGGGCCAGATGATGGCCTTTGGGGAATACTACAGCAACAAGTGGCTTGAACCAGCCTGGGTTAGGACCTTTAACCTGACCTATCCCGCCCGCTGGACTGTGGACCTCTCTTTTGGATTTACCAAACCGGTCTTTACGTTCCGGACTAACCGGGCAGGTGTAAAATGGGCAGGCTGGACCTTCGGTCCCTATTCTTCGGATCCATGGAATGCTATTCCCGGAACTGCGGACGACGGTAAATCTTATTCAGAGCTAACCCTGTACTGGAATATAAGCCTGTAGGAGATACAATGCGCAAAACAAGATTGATGAGCATAACCGCGGGCTGTATTTTAGCGTTGTCGGTGATTTTAATCACAAGCAGCTGTATGTTTTTACCTCCGGAAGATTCAAGTACCCTTACCTTCGAAGGGCTTTCCCTCGCATGGAGCGATGAGTTCGATGGGGCTTCCGATGCGCCGGACAGTGCCAAATGGACTTATGATTTAGGCGGGGGCGGCTGGGGAAACAATGAGGTTCAAACCTATACGGATACGAGGACTAATTCCTATGTTTCCAATGGCACCTTAAAAATAAAGGCTCTAAAAAGCGGTTCTACTTGGACCAGCGCCCGGCTCAAGACGGATGGCAAATACAGCTGGAAACAGGGCTATATAGAGGCCCGGATTAAGCTCCCTGCTGGAAACGGTGTGTGGCCTGCCTTCTGGATGCTGGGAGACAACATAGGAACCGTAGGCTGGCCCAAGTGCGGCGAAATAGATGTAATGGAATATAGCCCCGCCACAACAGGTGTGAACAAAGTATTTGGTACCGTACACTATGCTACTGCTACAGGTACTCATGACTATAGATCTCTCGGCGAGAAAATAGACAGTACGGTTACCACAGCCTTTCACACATACGGAGTTAAGTGGACGAGTACAGAAATAACACTGTATATCGACGGCCAAAAAATTGGGACCCCCTTTAAGAAAATGGCCGATACTCCCTGGCCTTTTGACCAAAACTTCTTCATCATTCTGAACATAGCCATGGGGGGCAATCTGGGCGGAACCATAGATTCCACGCTAACCCAGGCCATTATGGAAGTAGACTACATTAGAGTATATCAGTAGTAGTACCTTGTAAGAAGCGCACTTCAAAAGTCTGTAAAAAAACTGTCCATTCATTATGGGTGGACAGTTTTTTTATTATCCGAAAAAAGCACACCAAAGCGAAAACTCTCTGCCTACCAATTCATGCTATACAATGAGACCATGAACATACCAAGAAATCATCCATGAAAGGAGAAGAAACAATGAAAAAGGCTCAATGGCTCAGTTTGGCAGCCCTCATTGCTGCGGGCTGTATCACCCTCTTAGGTTGTCCCACCCCGACTGCACCAAGACCGGGTACTGATGACGGTAATGGCTTGCCTATAAGTGATAATCCGACTGAACCATCTAGTACAGGTTTATATATCTATCCCTATGAGATCGATGTCCATTTTGCCTTTTATGTGTGGGAACAAACGTTTACGACGAGCAATCTGGATGGCGGTGGAATAAAGGTTATTGCAGGCAGCAAAGGCTGGGCAGGCGGAAGTTTCGCAAATGTTATTAATAATACTAGTTCTTTTAATTTTTCATCCGTTAGAAAAGTTAAGTTCCAAATACGCAGCAGCCTTCTCCCGCGAAACATTCATTTCATACTTAATGATGGTACAGAAATATGTAATAAAACCCTCGAAGTCTTAGGTGTCACCAATATTAGTTCTACCAACTGGACCCCTGTGGAAATAGATGTAAGTGCCTATTCCTCCAAGACTATTAAATCCGCCTTTTCATTCGTTTTGGAAAATGATGCCGGCGGAGGTCTCTCTGCTGGATCATGGTTTGATATTAAGGGAATCGATTGGGTCGATAGCCAGGGAAATTCTGTAAACATCTGTCAGTAAAATAAGGACCAGAAAAGCTTAAAGAGGTAATTAGGCTGAAGCGTTTCAGTTTAATAAATGATGTATGAGGAGGACAAAGAAAATGATGCAAAAAAGAATTGCCGTAATTTCGGCTATTGTATTGGGCGCAGCACTGACTTTTACAGGCTGTCCGAGCCCAACAAGTCCCACGGTTCCAACGAACCCGAAAGATCCTACCACCCCTACGGATTACACATTTCTGTTTAAAGCTCTGGATGGCAGTGGGGATGTGGCGACCGCTTTAGATACCTGGAACTCGGGCACTACAATCAGTGATTATAGCTCCGACTCTGTATACGCGAATGCTAAACAGATTGTAAGCGGTACCGGTTGGGGGACTGCTGTTGCGTGTATAGCCTTTAAAGATTTTGACAGCGGCAAACTGGCTGAATATACTACATTAAACTTTAAGATTAAAACCTCTGATTATACTACTGTACGAGTTAAGGTGCCCGAAGAAGAAAAGGAATACGCCCTTTCTAGCGGTGTATCTTTGGCAAATGGTTGGATCCAGATGGCAATCCCTCTATCAGATTTTATTGCTGGGGTTACGAAATTTCAACCAGCCTATGTGAATCAGTTCGCTATTTTTTCTTTTGGGGCCGGTTCAATGTTGGTTACTGATGTGGCCTTGTCTGGTTCTGGGGCAGTATATAAAAAAGCTATGGAAGATAAAATTGCCGAAGCCCAGACTCTACTGACAGACCATACTGTGGGTACCGAAGATGGTAATGTCTCGCAAGAAACTCATGACGCGCTGAACAGCGCAATTGGAGATGCTCAGAGTTTTATCAGCGGCTCCATTTCAGCCCAATCAGCAATTACCGTAGCCCTTAAAACTTTGCTGCTTGCAATGAAGGATTTTGAAAATAATATAATTAAATCCGTCCCCGATACATTACCTCCGGCACCCACTATTAATAGCGCTAATGTTATTTCTCTTCTTAATAGCAGCGGAACCTATACTGATTTCAATGTACAGAATTGGAATCCTAATTGGGGTCAGTCTGGTTCCATCACTGATGCTACGATTGCTGGCAAGACAATAAAACTCTTGGACCTTAAAAATTATCAGGGCGTCGCTATCGATGAAACAAATCGTATAAATATTACCGGAAAAACAAAATTGCATATGAGTATTTGGACAGCCAATGGCCAGCAGTTCTCGGTGTATGCTATAAGCTCTGGAGATGAACAACAGTTATTAACTGGGCCGATAACCAAAAATCAATGGAATGATATTGTAATAGATATTGCTACTGGTGATTTTACCAAGGTTATGCAGCTCAAATTTACCGCTGCAACAGTCTCAGGAGGACCCGAGAATGTTGCGGTAGGCCAGTATTATCTGGATAATATTTATTTTGCAAATGAATAAAGACTAATCTTCCCCCGCCGGTCTAACATACCGGCGGCCGGTGCGCTTTCAGTAAGCCCGCCCAGACCAAAATCCGGGCGGGATTTTTTATATAAAAAAACCGAAAAAAAGACACCAAAACGAAATCAGCAGCATACGAAAATACACAAAAATCTCCAAAATCAGCTATACTGGGTATATGGTTCGGCGCTGGAAGTTTTCCACCCAGGTTGCGTTCATCTATACCCTTATTATTGCTGTTCCCCTGAGCCTTCTGATTATCGGGGCCTCCGAATATGTAGCGAGTAACAGCATTACCGCCATGCTGCAGGAATCGGAGCGGATTATCAGCGAGCAGACCCGGTATGTAGAAAACGCGGCCCTCCAAATGGAACACCTGGAAAGCGTTATCTCAAGCGACTTTGATCTTAAGCAGTTTTTGTATTTATCCACCGCCAATGAACCTGAGCGGACCATCGAAACGCTTATCTACCACACAAAAATCCTAGAACGGATTACCTTTACCCAGCCCCTCATTTACAAGGTGTACCTCTTTGTAAAAAACGAGGCGATCCCCGAACGGTGGCCCCTGGTGTATCAGGAAGACCGGCTGGCAGACAAGAACATACCCCGGTGGGTCTTTAATTATACAAATAGGATCACGAGCCGAGTAGAACTGCAGGTGGAGAGCGCGGTGTATCTGACCGCCGAAATGGAACTCCAAAAACGGCATGTGGGATATGTGCAAATTGGGGTTCGCATGACGGACTTTTTCCCCTTCCTTTACTATGACAACGCCCAGGCTGGTTCGGGTTTTACCATGGTGTATCAGGGCTATGAGCCCCTGCTGGCGGATCGGAAATTGGATCCGGTCCTTATTAAAGAGATTGATGAACGGTTTCCCCAGGCCGAAAGCGGTACCTGGCGCTATAAAAACCATACCGATGAATACATCCTTGCCTTTAGGCGCATCCCCCGGCTCGGCCTTACTTTGGTCCACTGGCGGTCTGCCAAAAGCCTGATGGCTAACATTTCTATCATCCGCTTTGTGTCCATCGGAATTTTGCTGCTTTCTATTCTGGTGATGTTTATGATCATAAGCGGCGCCACAAAACGGCTCTTCAGGCGGCTCTATACCATTATGCAGGGCCTGCGGGCTGTGCGGGATGGCAACCTGGAGGTCCGCATCGCCGTGGAAGGCACCGACGAGGTAGCCGAAATGGCAGACATCTTTACCGCCATGGTTGCCCAAATCAATTCACTTATAAAAAGCTCCCGGAAGGAACACGAACTTTTGGCCCAGACCCAGATTAAGGCCATGCAGAACCAGATAAACGCCCATTTTCTGTATAACGCCCTGGAAACCATTAAAATGCAGGCGGAACTCAAGGACGAGCAGGAAATTGTGGAGAGCATTACCATCCTGGGCCGCCTCATGCGCTATTCTCTTAAGCTCGGGAAACACCGAGTGTCCCTGGAACAGGAGCTCGAATACATATCCGACTATATCAGGTTGATGAACCTCCGCAACGATTACACCATAACCCTGCATATCGATGTCCCCGCGGCATACCGGGGCATAGAAATTCCCAAAATGCTCATACAGCCCGTGGTGGAGAACGCCGTAAAGCACGGCATAGAGCCCATTGGGGAAGATGCGGTCATCAATATAAGCTGCGCCGCCGATGTACCGCGGCAGCGCTGGTGGATCATCGTAGAGGATTCTGGCCGGGGTATGGATGGGACGGCTTTAGAACACTTGCAAGAGCAGGTGGCAAGCGGCCGCGAGCGGGAAGGGGCATCGGGAGGCATAGGGCTTTCCAACATTCAGCAGCGGCTCTGGGCCTTTTACGGACAGGACTTTACTGTGGAACTAGAAAGCATTCCTGGTCAGGGAACAATAGTAAAATTACCATTACCCTTGCCGCAGCAGTGGGGAGTGTAGAGTGCCTATGAAAATACTCATTGCGGACGACGAAAAGACAATCCGGGCAGGATTGGTCAAAATTATCAGTGAGCATTTTACTATTCCTCTTGAACTATTGGAGGCTAAAAACGGCCAAGAAGCCTGGGACCTGGTACAGCAGGAAGCTCCAGATATTCTCATTACCGATATCCGTATGCCTAAAATGGATGGCATTGAACTCATGCGGCTTGTTGCTGGTCGGGAAAGTAAACCTGCCATGGTGGTCCTAAGTGGCTATGACGATTTTAGCTATGCCCGGGAATCCATACGGCATGGAGTTGTTTCCTATATCTTAAAACCCGTGGACAAACAGGAAATACTTCAGGTTCTGGATAAGCTAGTTTCCGAACGATTAAGCCAGCAGCGGCAGCGGGAAGAACAGCTCCTTGCATCCGCTATGAAAGGCCGGGTGCCGGAAAAGGAATCCCTTTCGGAGCTTATTGCACGGGACGCCTACCGGATCTTTAAATGTGTTCAACCAGGATCATTCGAATTATCGTCTTTTTTAGACCAGAATAATGCATATATTGTGGAAGAGCGGCCCCAAGCCTTGGCGCTGTTGGTCCCCGAAACAAAGCGGCTCGAGATACTGGAGATTATCGGGAAAAAAGCTGTCTTTATCGGTCTAAGCGACATAATTCGCACTCCCGCGGACCTCCAGACCTGCATGACCCATGCTGACATTGCCGCCCTGACTCGCTTTTTTGTTTCCGATAAAACCTTTTATCCTTACGAGGAGCTTGCAGACCCGGCGGTCCACTGCAGCGAAGTGCGAACCCTGGATACGGTTGCGGTTTTAATCGGCACTGGGGACAGGTCTGCATTGGATCGTAACCTCCAGTCCCTATTCGCTTTCGAATCCGATTCGCTTTTTCAGAACGTCACCGCCCTGTACCACATTGTGAGCCAGCTTCCATCGCTGCTCGCAGCCTTTCATCAATATACAGAATCCGATCCGTATCTTGCTATGAAAGCTCTGTTGCTCCGGGACAGCGATAGATACACCGCCCAGGAGGACCTTAAAAAGGATCTGGGAGATTTTATACTTTATTTGGATATAACCCTTAAACAGCGCTACTCTGCCTATCCCTTTATCGAACAAGCCCTCACGTATATTGCAAAACACTATACCGAAGACATTTCTATGGCCGTGGTGGCCAACCACTGTTCGGTGAATTACACTTATTTTTCTGAGAAATTTAAACTGGTTGTGGGCACCAACTTTAACGACTATGTAAAACAGCTCAGGCTGGAAGAAGCAAAACGGTTGCTCCAATCTGGTTGTTATAAGGTATACGAAGTGGCTACCCGTGCAGGCTTTGGGGACGTTAAATACTTTATGAAAACCTTTAAGGAAGCCACCGGTCTCAGTCCCGGGGAGTACCAGAAACGCTTTATTGTTTGAACAAGCCATTCTTGGAAAGGCTGATATACAGCAGAGATTCTGGAACAATGAGGTAGTCAAGCGACCGGGAAGGCCGCTGGCGCAGGGTGTAGTTGGCGTCTAGTGTATACTTGTTCAATTTTATCGAAATCCCTACAGTTCCTCCCCAACCTGGGTTGAATTTTTCGTTATTAATAACCGCTGAACCTTCCGCTCCTAACCGGATTCCAATATTATTGCCAAACCAGGTTTCTAGCATTGGCATCGCCCTGACATAATAGATGTGACGGTCCAAAAACAGGTCATTAACCTGTTTTATTGCAAAGAATGTCCTGCCTCCGGAAAAGGCAAAACTTGCGGTCTGTTCTGTATAAAGCGGAGCCATAAAACGGCTGAAACTCTCTGATGAGATGTCGTACCAGTATTGGGGCTCCGAAGTCCAGGAAACTAGCCCATCCCAAGACAGCGATCCAGTACGATTTTTTATAAGGAACGCAAAGGTTCCCCCAAAAACAGGAGCCTGGGTTGGTAGGTAGCCAATATTGTTGAGATTAAATAAGTAGTATTTCCGGATAATATATGCCCCTTGGACATCAAACCCTACATTAAGATAGGGACTGATTGAAATTCCAAGAGAAATAATCCCTCCATAATAGGTAGATTGCTGGTTACCCATCTGTGCATAAATATCTTTTGGTTCATCGGGATCGCTAACTACAGAATCCTGCCAGCCGGTTACAGTCAGGTTAGCGCCAAAACCAAGAGAGGATGTAAGCGGAGTCTTATAGCCCAACATGACTAAATCACGCCGCTCACCTACACCCCATAGGTTGTCTGCATCACGTATAATGAGCTGATTATTGTTTGTGTCCTTGTATCCCCAGGTTATAAAACCCATGCTTATTGATGTTAATAAGGTATCAGTGGTCAGACTGCCTAAATAGGCAGGGTTCCAATAGCTCGTATATCGTTCGGGAATTACCTTAAATGTAGCAGAGACCGCCGCAAGCTTGCTGAGCATTGAAGCAATAACTGAACTTTCGGGATCTAACTGGCTCGCTTTTTCTAACTTGTCCCGGGCTTCATCCTTTTTGCCCGCATCCAGTGCGGCTATACCTTCCGATAAGGCAACCAAAGCATCGGTATTTCCTTCTGGTTTTACTTCTTTTGCTGCAACCTTTTCTGTACCGGTCCCTTTAATAAAACGTACAATTGAAGTGGCAAAATATGAACCAATATAGCTATAATTGGATGGTTTTTCCATTAGTTGGTCGCTCCACACAACCTCTGAGGTTTCTACATCGAGCATGTTCAGGTTAAACAACAATGCATCGCCAAGATCGGTAATAGATCCGTAGATTAAATATCGTACAGAAAGTAATTTACCAACTTGTACCTGGTTTGCCTCGTCAGCGACTCCGGAAAGGGCAAATTCCATTTCTTGTAAGGCTTCGTTGCGTTTTTCGCGGTCTACGATCCTAACAGCCCGTGTTTTACCGAGTTCAAAACTGATAATTTCTGTAAAACCTTTTCCTAAAAAGCTATATTTTGGATTGTTTGTATTAATTTGGAAATCGTTTAAAGCCATGGTTGGTGTACTTTGAGCCCAAAGTGGATTCATAACGAAATAAAAACCGCAAAACACAACCGATATAAAAATTCTTAATCTCTTTATAGTGCACCTCCATTGAGGCTATGACAGTTATTAATAATTGTAGTATTCTTATTGCAATAATGCAAAGAATCGCCTGAGCGGGTTTTTTGCATGTATCAATACGGATAAGAGGAGGTTACTATGCCCGCTGAACGGGATAGAACGATCGATGCCCTGACGGCTGCTTTTGCGGCGGGGGAACTTACCATGGAAGAATTCGAAAAACGGGTCGAGACCGCGAACCGGACTAATGATGAAATTGCCCTGCGCCGTCTTTTAGCTGACCTGCCCCGCTTTTCAGGCGACACGCCGGCAGCAGCCCATACCACCACACATACCGCTGGCACCACCTGGTCTCGGGACTGGATGGATTATTCGGGCCGCATGAGCTATCGGGGCGGCAAGGCAGACCAGGTGGCTATTTTTTCTTCCAGCCGCCGGGTCGGCAACTGGACCCTGCCCAAGCGGCTCGATTCGGTTGCCATTTTAGGTTCCTGCCTCATCGATTTGCGGCAGGCGGACATTCCGCCCCAGGGGGGCCGCATCGAAGCGGTCGGCATCTTCGGCTCAGTTCAAATCCTTGTGCCGCCGGGC
>NZ_JAJUHW010000070.1 GCF_029265695.1 Gracilinema caldarium
GTGCGGCTTTACAAACAGAGTCTTGCCAAAACCGCCGATTACAGCCTGGAGCTTTCCAAGGATGCTAAAACCGGCGTATGGACCGGTACCTTTAATACGGTAGATCCGGATGGTATGTTCTATGAGTATTCGGTTTTCTTTGGCAGCAAAGAAAATATTGCCCTGGATCCCTATGCGAAGAGCATGGACGCCTTTACCGGCAGCGGCCTCGGCCGAGGTGCGATTATCAACCTGGCAAAAGCGCAGCCCGCTGGCGGCTGGGAAGGTTATACGGATGTACAGCTTGCGAAACGGGAAGACGCCATCATTTATGAGATGTCGGTCCGGGACTTTACCATTTCTCCCGATTCGGGCGTAAAAGCACGGCCCGGATCGTACCTTGCCTTTATCGAAAAGATTCCCTACCTCAAGTCCCTGGGTATTACCCATGTGCAGCTCATGCCGGTTCTGAATTTCTATTATACTGATGAAACGAAGACCGATTATGAGGCCACCGGCCGTTCGAGCGACAACAACTACAACTGGGGCTATGATCCCCACAGCTACTTTACCCCCGAAGGCTGGTATGCCCAGAATCCCAAGGACCCCTACAGCCGGGTAGTGGAACTAAAGACCCTTATTAAGGAACTGCACAAGGCCGGTATCGGCGTTATCCTTGATGTGGTGTATAACCACACGGCAAATACGGCCATTTTCGAAAACGTGGTGCCCGGTTACTATTACCGGCGGGATGCCAAAGGTGGCTTTATTGGGCAGTCCGGCTGCGGCAACGATGTGGCCACCGAACGCCTCATGGCGGGCAAGCTTATGCGGGATTCCCTGTACTATTGGGTTGATGAATATAAGGTTGATGGCTTCCGCTTTGACCTTATGGGGCTTATCGATGCCAAGGCTATCCTTAAGGCCCGGGAAGCAATTGCTAAAATCCCCGGCAAGGATGACATCCTGTTCCAGGGCGAAGGCTGGAAAATGTACCGCGGTCCTGCCCTTGAAGTAATGGACCAAAACTACATGACCCGAACTAACGAGGTGGCGGTCTTTAACGACGAGTTCCGGGACATTATGAAGGGCGGCGGCATGGACGATAAAAAGAAGGGCTTTGTGACCGGCCGGCCGGTGAACACCGCGATGATCTTCAGCAACTTAAAGGGTCAGCCCATGCTGAACTACAAGGCCGACGATCCGGGTGATTCGATGAACTATGTCTCGGCCCATGACAACCTGACCCTGACCGACAACATTGCTTTTAACTGCGGCCTGAATGCCAAGTATCCGGAAGAACGGGCCGAGATTGCCGCCCGGGCAAAGCTCGCCAACTTTATGGTCCTTACCGGACAGCCTATCGCATTTCTCCACGGCGGCGATGAACGGGGTCGCAGTAAGCCCAAGCTGAACTCCAAAAGCGAAGTAATCGGCGATTATATCCATAATAGCTACGATTCTTCCGATGACATTAACCAGTTTATCTGGAATGTACCCAAGGAATATGACGCCATGGGCAAATGGGTGGCTGGTGTCATCGCAGTTCGCCGGGCGGAAGAGGGCCTGCGGATTGGTGATATGGCAAACATCGACGCAAGCATGAAGCAGATTTCCCATGCAGACCAGCTTTCCATGGGCTGGACCGTTACCTACAAGGGAACCACTCTGGTTATGCTCGTGAATGCTAATTTTGACCAGGCCATGGACTTTAAGACGGGGCTTAAGCTTGACGGTGCCTCTGTGCTGGTAGACGACGATGAGGCAAATCCCGCAGGGGTTGCCAAGGTTTCGGGGCTCAGCATTAAGGGGGACACCGTAACGGTCCAGCCCCTGACCGCGGTTATGCTGAAACTGAAATAATACTAAGCCCGCGGCGGCTTATCTGCCATAAGGTCGTAACAGGAGGGCGGTCTATGGGGAGCGATCCGATAGACCGCCCCCTGCTTGCGTCCCTGCTGGGGAATGTATTACAACAGAGGCATGATACAGTACCGAAAAATTGACACCCCCGAAAATTATAATTTTGATGTAGTAAAGGGCGGCTCCCGCAAGGAAGGCGCCCTCAGAGACGGTTCTCTCAAGGACGGCGCCGATGCGCCGGTCCGGCTCTCCCTTACCGCAGCAGACTCCGGCGTGTTCCGCCTGCAGGGCCAGTCAGAACGCTGGAGCGGCGGCAGCGGGAGCATCGCCGGCCTCGCCTGGAACGGCTTTCCCGGGGAAGGGCCTTCCGGCTGTGTCTGCACCCTCGATGATTCCGGATCCTTAGACCTTTCTGTAAACGGAACAAGTCTCCTTAAAGGAAGGGGCTTTGGCCTCTGCGGGACCAAGTGGCTCCTCCGTTTTGAATACGACGAAGAAACTAAATTTTTTGGCCTGGGGGGCAAAAACCTGGGCTTTGAACTATCCGGTAAGCGCACCCTGTTCTGGAACACGGACCTTTTTGCCGAGTTTGACTGGGCAGAAATCGCTGACTCCCGGGCGGATCCCCTCTACGCAAGCTTTCCGGTGCTGATAGGCCGCAAGCGGCCTGAGTCTACCACCGCGGCCGCCGCGCCCCTCTGGTGGGCTATCGTTATGGATAACCCCTGGCCTGGTTTTATGAACCTTGGGGCTGGTGAAGGTATTTTTAATGCCGGTTCTACCCCTTTCCAAAAATACCTCTATCTTGGAGCCCGCAACGGCGCTCCCGATATCTGGATTTTTGCCGAAACTGATCCAGCGCGGCTGGTACAGAAAATTCAGACCCTGCAGGGCCGCTTTGCGCTGCCGCCCCTCTGGGCTCTGGGGCATCACCAGTGTCGGTGGGGATACCGGTCCTATGCGGACCTTAAGCGAATTGCGGACGAATACGAAAAGCGTAAGATACCCAATGACGGCCTCTGGCTTGATATCGATTATATGGAAGGTTTCCGGGTCTTTACAATAAATAAAGAACATTTTGCCAACCCAGAGAAGGAAATTGCGTCCTTAACTGAACGGGGCTACCAAGTGGTGCCCATACTGGATCCGGGGCTGCGGCGGGATGAAAATTTTCATCAATATAAAGAAGCAAAAGAACTTGATATTCTTTGTAAGACTCCGGAAGGAAAGGATTAGATCGGTTTTGTGTGGCCTGGCTATACGGTGTTTCCTGATTTTTCTCTGGAAGAAGGACGCCAATGGTGGGCTGCGGAAGTAGCCCGGTTCACCAAACTTGGTTTTGCCGGTTACTGGATCGATATGAATGACCCCGCCACGGGCTCGGTTCCTTTGGATGATATGCGGTTTAAGCGGGGGGCCCTACCCCACGATGCCTTCCACAATCAATATGCCCTCGGTATGGCCATGGCAACCCGGCAAGGTTTAGAGGCGGCACGGCCTGAGGAGCGGCCCTTTATAATTACCCGGTCGGCATATTTAGGAACCGCAAAATACAGCGGCATATGGACCGGCGACAATGTGTCTAACAAGACGCACCTTGCAAAAAGTCTTCCCTTTAGCCTTAATCTTTCCGTTTCCGGTATGCCCTTTAACGGACCGGATGTGCCCGGTTTTGCAGGAGATGCCGATGGGTCTCTTATGGAAACCTGGTACAAGGCGGGATTTTTGTTCCCCTTCTTCCGGAACCACAATGTAGCCGGAGCAAAGGACCAGGAACCCTGGACCCGTGGGAAAGGGACAGAAAAAATTGTGGCTGAATATATTCGGTCCCGTTACAAATTGCTCCCATATATATACCAATTATGGATTGCCCAGGAGGAGCGGGGTGAACCGGTGCTGAGGCCCCTCTGGTACCACTGGCCCGAGGCGGATTGGACGAGTACCTGCGACGATGAGTATATGCTTGGAGATGCGGTGCTCCATGCGCCGCTTCTTGATCCCACAAGCAAAAGCCGAACGGTTCGTCTTCCGGATGGCTATTGGTACGACTGGAAAGGTAGCCGCTATCTTGCAGGAGACCGGTCCTTCACCGTTCGCTGTACCCGCAATGAGACGCCCCTTTATTTGAGGTCAGGCTCTATAATTCCAATGTTTCCAGGGGTGCGTACCACAAACGAAAAGGATCTGCGCCGTGTTGACCTTTTCATTGTGGTGAGCGAGGGTGAAACGGGGACCTACCGCTATTGCGCCGATGACGGCCATACGCTCGCCTACCGCGAGGGGGTGCGGAGCGAACTGGAACTTTCTTACGAAGTTTGCGACGGCATCTTAAAGCTCGAAGCCGTAGTAACGAATAGCACCTATGGTCCCATCAACTACCGGATCATGGTGCCCTGCATGGCGGGTATTCGGCAGGTTATGGTGAACGGCCAGAATATTCTGCTTGAGCGGGAAAAGCTAAGCTTTGCCGGCAAAGAAAACAAGGTGCTCGCAAGCCCGGTGATTTTGGCGTAGGTTTTTCTTGCTTTTTGTTAAAGAAAGCTTAAAATTTGGGGTAAGATGCAGATATCGCACTTGCCCCTCCGAAAATTCGTAGCCCCTGAGTTCATTATTGGTGAACATGCACTTTCCAAATGCGCCGATTATGTAGCTGTTTTTGGGGCAAAAAAGGTGCTTTTGGTAACCGATCCGGGGCTTGTGCAAGCCGGCTGGGTTAGCAAGGTAGAACAGCTCCTGAAAGATCAGCATATTCCCTTTGAACGGTTCAATGCGGTCAGTCCCAACCCTCGGGATACTGAGGTGAAGGACGGCGCTCTTTTGTACCGGAGAACGGGATGCGATATGATCATCGCCATAGGCGGCGGGAGCCCAATAGATTGTGCCAAGGGTATCGGTATCGTAGTGTCGAATGGCGGCTCCATTTTAGATTACGAGGGGGTCGACAAAATTGAGCGGCCTATCCCACCGCTCCTTTGTATTCCCACAACCGCTGGCACCGGAGCTGATATTTCCCAGTTTGCAATAATTCTGGACAGCGCCAGGAAGGTAAAAATCGCGATAATCAGCAAGGGGATAGTTCCCGATATCAGCCTTATCGATCCCTTGTGCACCGCCACCATGGATCCGGAGTTGACCGCAGCTACCGGAATGGACGCCCTCACCCATGCATTCGAGGCCTATGTTTCAAATGCTTCAAGTCCTGTGACGGATATGCATGCCTTACAGGCTATCGAATACCTTTCTCAAAACCTGCCCGGAGCTTATCAGCAACCTCTGGATATTTCTTATCGGTCTGGAGTTATGCTCGGCAGCCTCTTTGCGGGACTGGCTTTCTCCAATGCAAGCCTCGGTATTGTACATGCCATGGCCCATGCCCTCGGCGGTTTTTTAGATCTGCCCCACGGATTGTGTAATGCCTTGATACTTGAACATTCGGTGGCATACAATTTTTCTAGCTGCCCTGAGCGATACAGGACTATAGCCGAAAAGATTCTTAAAAAGCCCTTAGCTAACGAATCGGACGAAACGGTCAGGAACCTGCTCCAATCTTATTTGGCAACCCTTCGTCACAAACTAAACTTGGGGGATAAAATAGAAATAGCTGCTGTTGATGAACAGACCCTGGTCCAGTTAGCCCGTGTGGCATTACGGGACCCCTGTGTGGTAACAAACCCAAGAATACCGAAGGAAGAAGAAATACAGGCCCTTTATGCCAAAATACTCTAATGAAGATTTTGATACAATACGGGAACGCATTATCGGTCTTGGTGAACATTCGGCCCGAAAAAGCTATTATCCAGAACTCCAAAAGCGCATTGCGGAACTGGAAGAAAAGCAACAGCTGCTCATGGACATGGTAAGAAGCCTGGAGGAAAAGGAAACACAGCTCGAGGAAGCTATAACCGAAAAGGAACTGGTTATTCAGGAACTGCATCACCGGATAAAAAATAATTACCAGATTATTCAAAGCATTATGAGCCTAGGATTGCAAAATATCCGTAACCCCGAAGAAATGCAGATTTATATGAAAACCAGAGGCCGTATCGAAGTAATGGCGAGAATGTATGTATTACAGCTGGAAAGGGTACAGTTTTCTAAAATTGCGGTCCGGGAGATCATAGAGCAAGTTGCAGATTATTATGCATACAATAAAGATTCCACGAAATTCAATATTCAATATCAAAGCAACTTACAAGAAAAGATCAGTAGGACCACAAAGGAACCGGTGCTCAATATTGATGATGCTCAGTATTTGGCTCTAATTATTAATGAGGTGCTGAGCAACTGTGTTGATCATGCGGCAAAAGACAATCATGTGAATATATGGTTAGATATTGAGCAAAACGGCAATGTCCTTTACTTGAAAATCAAGGATGACGGACCGGGGCTCAAAACCGAAGATTTGCACAAAGATACGGTCGGTATCTCTTTGATTGATGCGCTTTCCCGGCAATTACATGCAACCTGGCGTTATATTCCGAATGCTGCTTCAGGTCTTTTTGAGCTCCAACTGGAATGTAAAACATAGAAATTGAGCCAATAAACCCGAAAAAAAGACACCTTTCAGAAAGCTGTCGGCTTGATTTTATGGAAATACTCCCTTAGCCTTGTAGGCACTTAGAAAAACGGGAGCCGCGCATGGTGTAAACCATCTGCGACCTCAGCATTATGCGGTGTATATAAATCACTGCAGTAGGGGTGTGTACCATGTCTAGTAAAGGCTATAAATTATTATCCTTGTTAGGATCTTCGGTTCATACAGATGATGTGGATGAGCTTGAACGAACTCAGCGGGCCCTATTGGATGAAACAATTCCGGGGTTGTGTTTTAGTCCCTATATGGAGGGCCAAAAACCGGGGGATCAACTTTCCGCAGAGCAGATCCGGATGCGTATGGAAATCATCGCCCCCTATACCAAAGCGGTCCGCAGTTTTAGCTGTACCGAAGGTAACGAGCTGATACCGCAAATCGCCAAGGATTATGGCCTGCGGACATTGGTCGGTGCCTGGATCGGTGAAAACCGGGAAACCAATGAAAAAGAAATTGCCGGCCTTATTAACCTTGCAAAGAAAGGTTTTGTGGATGTTGCTGCGGTGGGCAACGAAGTGATGCTCCGTAAGGAGCTCAGCGAAGACGAACTTATTTTTTATATAAAACAGGTTCGCCAGGAGCTTCCTGCCCATATCCCCGTAGGTTATGTGGACGCCTATTACCAGTTCGAAGAACACCCTCGCATTGCCGAAGCTTGTGATGTGATTCTGACCAACTGTTACCCCTTTTGGGAAGCCTGTCCGCTTGAGTTCTCCTTACCCTATATCAAGGATATGTACCGCAGGGCTCAGAAAGCCGGCAAGGGTAAGCCCGTAATCATCACCGAAACCGGCTGGCCTAATATCGGGACCGCCTTTCATGGAGCCATACCGTCCCGGGAAAACGCTATTAAATACTTTAATGATGTACTCTCCTGGGTAAAGGAAGAAGGTATAGAGCTATATTATTTTTCTTCTTTTGATGAGACGTGGAAAATAGAAAAAGAAGGGGATGTAGGCGCCTATTGGGGGCTTTGGGATAAGAACGGTATCTATAAATACTAAGGAAAATTATGAAAAATTCGTTTTTCCCTTATGGTAATGCGATTTGTTATTCCGGGTACCGGACAGGCCAGCGGCCCGGTGTTGCCTATCCTTCCTATCAGGAAGTACTGGAAGATCTTATTATTTTACAAGGACACTGGCAGTACCTGAGGCTCTATGACTGCACCCCCCACGCCGATGTGGTGCTTCAGGTTATCCGTCAGGAACAGCTCCCCGTTAAGGTTATGCTCGGCGCTTATATCGAGGCAGAGATAAACAACCCCCAGTGCCCCTGGGGTGGCATACATGACGAGTCGGTGTTACGGAAGAACCGAACTAGAAACGAAATGGAAATTCAGAGGCTCATTACCCTTGCTCATAAATATAAAGATATTATTATAGCCGTTTCGGTAGGTAACGAGGCAACTGTGGACTGGAATGACCACATGGTACCGGTGGAACGGGTAGTCCAGTTTGCTCGGCAAGTAAAGGCGGCGGTGACTCAGCCGGTTACCTTTTGTGAAAATTATGTTCCCTGGATAGGAAAGCTTGCACCCTTGGTGGATGTTGTCGACTTTATTTCGATCCATACCTACCCTGAATGGGAGCAAAAGCCTATTGTGCAGGCCCTGGACTACACCAAAGAAAATTATTATTTAGTGGCAAACCACTATCCCGACAAGCCTGTGGTTATTACCGAAGCAGGCTGGACTACCGCATCTAATGGCAGAGGAATCCCGCCAGACCTGGCGAGCGAGGAAAACCAAAAGCAATATATTAATGAGTTAATGGCCTGGTCGGCCCAGATGGGTATAGTAACGTTTGTTTTCGAAGCCTTTGACGAAGCGTGGAAAGGGTCCGACGACCCCCTGGAACCTGAAAAGCATTGGGGCCTTTACTCTGCCGATCGCAAACCCAAACTGGTGGTTAAATAAAAAAAGGACAATCGTATACCGATTGTCCTTTTTTTGAAATTAAGAAAAACTTAATTTGCAGCCGCTGAGGTCATCTTTTCCTGGTAAGAAGTTACTGCTGCAGTAAAATCAGTTAATTCCTGACCGGAGAGATTTGCCTTAATCCGTTCCGCTGCAGCATTCAGTGCTTCTGCAGTCTTTTTAAGTTCCTCTGCCTGGGCACTTGCAGTCTGATCACCATTATTGATGCGGCTGGTTAAAGTGCCATAGGTGTTCACGACAGAATCATAGGCTGCTTTCCAAGATGCAACATCGTTAATTGCATCGACATTGATTGCAGTGGTTTCTGCAGTGGTAGCAGCAGGCTTTTCGCTTTCAGCGCTTTTGGGGGCGCAGGAGACCATGAGAAGAACCAGTACAGCAATGCTAAGAAGTCCAAATTTATTCATTGTTTTCCTCCGTATGGGAGAAAATGTAGTTTTTTATGTAGAAAATGTCAATATATAGCAGTATATAACACAA
>NZ_JAJUHW010000067.1 GCF_029265695.1 Gracilinema caldarium
CCTTCAGCCGCCCATTTCGCAGAGCTGGTCCTCCAGGTCTTCGATACATTTTACCCAGAAAGCCCGGCTCCCCCAATCGGGGAAGTGCTGATAAAAGGCCCGGTCAAAGCGCTGCTGGCTCTGCCAGTGGAGGTAATGGACCATCCTGAAAAACCTGAGATCTTCGATGAGGGCCAGTTCTCTGGGATCAAATTCTTCAAAATCAGTGTAGCCCTGGAGTATGAGTTCCAATTCACGCCTGCTATTGCGGAGGTGGTCCGGTAAAAGAAGCCAGAGATCCTGCACCGCAGGTCCTGTTATCATGTCATCAAAATCGATAATGACAAGGCCCCTATCAGACGAGCCGATAAGGTTCCCCCGGTGAAAGTCGCCGTGTAGACGTAGTGCTGAAAGCCCTTGGTAGTGGCTCCTGAAAAGTTCCAGCGCCCGGTCGGTTATGGATATAAAATCGGATACAAAATCTTCTGGTATAAGCCCTTCCTCTAACAGCTTTTCCCTATAGTTTTGTAAAAGATCTGGTTCTAAACGGAGCCGGCTCTCTGCCTTTGCCTTCCTTCCGGTAACATGCAGGCGGGCAGCCAATGAACCCAGCCTGAGCCAGTCTTCATCCGATTCTGGATCAAAGGGCCGGCCAGAAATCTTGGGAAAGAGGGCAAAGTAAAAAACAAGTTCTGTAGCTTCAGTTGTTCCTGGGGTACATGCTTCGAGTGTTAAGGTCTGAATGGTTATTCCGTCCCTATCGGGTAACGGCAAAACGACAGGACATTCGCCCCGAGCTAATTCTTCAAGAAATTGATGCTCTTCTTGTATTTGTTCGATAAACCAGCGGCCGGGCCGGTAAAATTTTGCGACCAGTTCTCTGCCATCCGTATCCTCTAGTCCATAGACTCGGTTGATATAGCTTGGGTAGGGATAAATAACACTTTTAAGGGAAATTCCAAAGGCTTCTTCTACCGTATCGGTTATAAGGTCCGGGGTAAGGCAATTAAAGGGCGCTTCCATAGTACAAAGGTAACAGCTGAGAAGTGGTTCTGCAAGAGAAAATGAAATCTTTGCGGCGGACCCAGGTCTTGTCTTAAAGCTATAAAGTGAATATAATGAGCATATGCTAATAATGAAAAGGAGCGAAATTTGAAAATTGCCTTTGTAACCGATGACGGAAAGACAATAAGCAAGCATTTTGGCCGGGCTCGGTTTTATGAAGTAATCACAGTGGAAAACGGCCAGGTTGTAGGCCGAGAACAACGGGAAAAGCTGGGGCATGCCCATTTTGCAGGCACCCATGATCACCATCACGAACATCATGACCATCATGGTCACGGAGGTGGGCATGGATTTGATACAACATCCCAGGAACGGCACAACCGTATGGCGCAGGCGATTGTGGATTGCCAATATTTAGTGGCAGGTGGTATGGGAGCTGGTGCCTATGCAAGTCTGCAGCAGGCTGGTATTACCCCGATTGTGACCGACTATTCACATATAGATGAAGCAGTACAAGCTCATATAGCGGGGAATCTTAAAAACCATACCGAATATTTGCATTAAACGTTTCGCATGCTCATAAAAAAGGCCGCTGCATTTTTTGCAGCGCTGCAAAACATGCAGCAGCCTCCTGTGATGCCTCATTGACTCGCCGGGGCTCCATTGCGGGGCCCCGTTCATCAATCAAGGTGACTCTTATTTTACTTCGATAGGCTTAATCTTCCAGATGTCAGCGGCATATTCGGCAATAGTTCGGTCGGTGGAGAAGATTCCCGAGCGGGCCACGTTGATGATCGCCATTTTGTTCCATGCGTCCTGGTCGGCGTAGGTGCTGACGACCCGTTCGTGGACCTGTACATAGGCATCGAAATCGGCGAGGACGTAGTAGGGGTCAGGCCGGTTGCCATCAACACCGTGTACCAGGGAGTCGTAGAGTTCCTTAAAGGCGGCCTGGAATTCGTGGCCGAAGGTTCCGTCCACCAGCTGGTGTACGACCCGGGCGAGGGCGGGGTTCCTGCCCAGATACAGGTGGGGGTCGTAGGAATGGGTTGCTTCCACGGCAGCTATTTCTTCGGCGGAGAGTCCGAAAATAAAGGCGTTTTTGCGGCCCACTTCCTGGACTATTTCCACGTTTGCTCCGTCCATGGTGCCCAGGGTGAGGGCGCCGTTCATCATGAACTTCATGTTACCCGTGCCGCTGGCTTCCTTGCCGGCGGTGGAAATTTGTTCAGAGACCTCCGCAGCGGGGATGATTTTTTCTGCCAAGGTTACCCGGTAGTTTTCCGCAAAGACTACTTTGAGCCGGCCTTTAACCCGGGGGTCTGCATCTATCCGGGCCGCCTCGGCGCAAATAAGTGAAATAATCGATTTGGCCCGCCGGTAGCCGGAGGCTGCCTTGGCGCCGAATATGAAGGTCTGTTTCGGCATTTCGATGGTGGGGTCATCGGCGAGCCTGTTATGCAGGTACATGACATGGAAAATATTGAGGAGCTGCCGTTTGTATTCATGGAGCCGTTTGACCTGCACGTCAAAGATAGAATCGGGGTCGATTTTTGCGCCCTGGGTCTTCTCCAGGTAGGCAGCAAGTTGTACCTTGTTCTGCCGTTTGATTGCGGCAAAGCGCTGCCGGAAGGCCGGATCCTCCGCATAGGGTTCCAGGGCTTTGAGTTTGGAAAGGTCTGTTTCCCAACCGGAACCGATGGTTTCGGTAATGAGGGCTGAAAGGCCGGGGTTGGCGAGTTTTAGCCAGCGCCGCTGGGTAACGCCGTTGGTTTTATTGTTAAAGTGATCGGGTTTCCACTCGTACCAGTCCCGGAGTTCCCGTTTCTTTAGAATTTCTGTATGCAGGGCGGCGACACCGTTTACTGAGAATCCGCCAACTAAGGCTAGCCGGGCCATGTGCACCATGCCGTCGGCAATAATGGACATGCGGTTCCGTCGCTCCCAGTCATTCGGATAGAGCTGTTTAAGGCTTTCCTGGTGTCGCCGATCGATTTCTTCCACAATGTTGTAGATCCGGGGAAGGAGGGATGAGAAGAGGTCCAAGGGCCACTTTTCCAGGGCTTCCGCGAGGATGGTGTGGTTGGTATAGGCGAACATTTTGGTTACGATGGACCAGGATTCGTCCCAGCCAAGGCCTTCTTCGTCCATGAGGAGCCGCATCATTTCGGGGATGGCAACGACAGGATGGGTGTCGTTGAGCTGAACCACCGCAAAATCGGGGAGTTTGGCGAAGTCTCGTCCGAATCGTTGTTTAAAGGAGCGGAGTATGTCCTGGAGGCTTGCGGAAACAAAGAAATACTGCTGTTTGAGTCTCAGTGCCTTGCCGGAGGGGCCTGAGTCATTGGGGTAGAGTACCCGGGATAGGTCTTCTGCCTGGTTGGCCTTTTCTACAGCTCGGGTGTACTGCATGTCGTTAAAAAGTTGGAGGTTAAAACCATCGGGGCTATAGGCTTCCCAGAGTCGGAGTGTGTTGACGGTTTTAGTATTGTAGCCCACGATAGGCATGTCATGGGGAATTGCTCGGATGATTTCGGCGTTTTTTACCGTAAACCGTTCGCGGCCCTGTTCGTCTACAATAATACCTACTTCGCCACCGATTTTAACATCCACTGCAAGGTCGCTTCGTTTAATTTCCCAGGGATCCCGGTGCTCAAGCCAGTTGTCGGGTTTTTCGATTTGCCGGCAGTGTTCAATTTTCTGCTCGAACATGCCGTAGCGGTACCGGATACCGTAGCCATGACCGGGGAGGTTCATGGTCGCCAGGCTGTCCAGGAAACAGGCTGCAAGCCGTCCGAGACCGCCGTTGCCGAGCCCTGCGTCCGGTTCCTGGTCCTCGATTTCGTTGATGTCGTGTCCAATTTCTGCAAGGACTTCCTTAACCATGTCCAGAATACCCAGGTTGATGAGGTTGTTGGTCAGTGCCCGGCCCATGAGAAATTCTGCAGACAGGTAAAACATCTGGCGGCCTGGATTGGCATCGAAGGCCTTGCGGGTGGCCATCCAGTTGTCCAAAATGTATTCCATGGAGGCTGCGGCTACCGCGTCGTATATGTCGTGGAGTGTCGCTTCGGCAAGTTCCTTGCCGTAGCGGCGCTTGAGCCTGAGCCTAATATGTTCCTTAAAGGTTGCTTTATCAATATTCAAAGGGATCCTCCTTGTGCCGGCGGACCGATTACTAAACCGGTTCAGCACTATTCTAAAATCGTAACGTAAAATCTCCAATCCTGTCAATAATGGCCCCCTTGAAAAAGCCCGGCGAGTCTGTAATGCTCAATCCTAATGAATCCCTTAGCTACAAACCCGAAATGCTATTTCTGTCCTGTCTGTGACGGATATGCCTGTATGAACGAACTCCCCGGTCTGGGCGGTGTCTTTGACAATCACAATTTTATCTCCAATGTCCGGGACTGGGACCTCGTTGCCCAGATGGTAGAACTGGACGGTGCGGGCTTGCCCCGTATCAGGCTGGCGCCCATGACGGGGGCTACCCAAAACATGGGCTATGATACGGAGAGTCCTTATTATGGAGAGGCGGTTCGGGGCTGCCTTGAGGCGGGTATTGCCCTTTGTATCGGTGACGGATACCCGGATGAGAAACTACTCGGAGGAATCGCAGCCTTAAAAAGCCATGAGGCAAAGGGGGCGGTGTTCATCAAACCCTATCCGAACAAAAAGATTCTTGAACGGATGGCCTGGGCTGCGCCGGTAGCAGAACTGGTAGGTATCGATATCGATTCCTACAATATCCTTACCATGCGGAACCTGGTAAATCTTGAAAAAAAGGATGCCCGGACCCTGCGTTACTTAAAAGAAGAGGCTAACAAGGTCTGGGGGCTCCCCTTTGCCATTAAGGGTGTTTTTACCCAGGAAGATCTGGCTTTGGTAGAAGAAGTTAAGCCCGACGTGGTGGTTGTTTCGAACCATGGCGGCCGGATTGAGACCGAACGGGGGAGTACCGCCCGCTTTCTTTTACAGTACGGAGCGCAGCTTAAGCAGCATACGGGATCCCTCTGGGTTGATGGAGGGCTACGGACCAAGCGGCATTTTCTCCTGGCCCGCGCCCTCGGTGCTCAGGAAGCCCTGGTCGGCCGGCCTCTGGTAATTGCCCTCCTCCGAGATGGCCCGCAAGGTATTGTAGACTGGTACCGGAATGTTTTAGCATAAAGGTGCGCCTGTAGGAGAACGCTTGAGGGTGCGGCCTCGAGCTGTTGTGTATCGCTGCGGCCTCATGGGGTACCCTGAGACAGCCGCCTGAGGCCGCCGACAGTACTGGACCGAATACACCAACCAAACAGCCCAACCGAACACGCCAGCCCCCTTGCCCAAGAGGCGCCTTGCCGGTTATTTTACTCTCATTGTTTTATCCTTCCATAATAAGGACATAATTTGTATGAAAATATCTGAAACCTTTATTCCTACCCTGCGTGAAGTCCCCGCCGATGCGGTTATTGTGAGTCACCAGCTTATGATGCGGGCCGCCATGATGCGGAAGCTTGCCAATGGCCTTTTTGCATACCTTCCCCTGGGACTGCGGTCCTACCGGAAAGTGGAATCCATTATCCGGGAGGAAATGGATGCCATCGGCGCCCTGGAGATAAAACCCCCGGTAGTCGTTCCTGGCGAGATATGGAAGGAATCGGGCCGCTGGGAAACCATGGGAGAGGGGATGCTCCGGGTTAAGAACAGGCTCGGAAACGACTTTGTGGTGTCCCCCACCGCGGAAGAAGCCTTTACAGCCCTGGTACGGGATGAACTTAATAGTTACCGCCAGCTGCCCCTGACGCTGTACCAGATAAATACCAAATACCGGGATGAAATCCGCCCCCGCTATGGGGTTATGCGGGGCCGGGAATTTACCATGAAGGACGCCTATTCCTTCCATACGGATGATGAAAGCCTGGATAAAACCTACCAGGCCATGGGAAGGGCATACCGGCGGATTTTCCAACGCTGCGGCCTAACGGTTATTCCTGTCCGGGCGGACACGGGTGCTATGGGCGGTACCGGTTCGGAAGAGTTTATGGTAGAAAGTGAAATCGGCGATAATACGCTGATCCTTTGTAAGGACTGCGACTATGCGGCCAATGTGGAAAAAGCTGCCTGCAAGCCCGATTTCACTTCCCCTGCTTCTCTTGATGTTGCAAAGGCTGCCGCTGCTGCCACACCATCAATCACTAAGATTGAAACTCCCTCGGTTCGGACCATTGAGGAACTGTGCGCCTTCCTTAAAACTGACGCAAAGTCCTTTATCAAGACCCTGGTATACAAGGCATTGAATGTAGAACTAGACCTATCTTCCGCCCCGGGCTGTGCAAAACTGGAAAAACATGCTTCTGCACCGGATGCACCTAAAACATACCCCGAGGCTTTTTTCGCAGTGGCTATCCGGGGCGACCTGGATGTTAATGAGACTAAGCTTGCGGCGGTTCTTAAGGCCAGCGAAGTTATGCTCGCCTCCGATGTGGATGTAGAGCGGCTTACCGGCGCACCGGTCGGTTTTGCAGGCCCCGTTGGCCTCACAGGTCTTCCGGTTGTGGCCGATGAAACCGTCACTGCTATGGCCGATGCGGTGACCGGCGCCCTCGCCAAGGACCTTCACTATGCCCATGTGGCGTACGGGCGGGATTTTACTCCCTGGCTTGTGGCCGATGTCAGAACCGTAAAAGCTGGGGACCGCTGCGCCCTCTGCGGTGGGGAACTCTACGAAAAGAAAGGCAACGAACTGGGACATATCTTTAAATTAGGCTACAAGTACACCAAGTCCATGAATGTCACCTATCTAGACGAAGCGGGCAAGACCCAGATTCCTACCATGGGCTGTTATGGTATTGGTGTAGACCGGACTCTTGCCTCTATTATAGAAGAACATCACGATCAGGACGGCATCGTGTGGCCCATGTCGGTGGCTCCCTACCATGTTATTCTTGTACCGATTAAGTATGACGGGGCCGTAAAGGAAACCACGGACCGCATCGAGGCAGAACTGATCAAACAGGGGGTGGAAGTTCTGGTAGATGACCGGGACGAACGGCCGGGTGTAAAATTCAAGGATGCTGACCTGATCGGTATCCCCTTAAGGGTGGTTATCGGGGAAAAGAACCTACCCAAGGTGGAAGTAAAGCTCCGCAAAGAAAAAGACAACCGTCTTCTGGAAGTAAACGAAGCGATTCAGGATCTGGTATCCCTGGTCAGGCAGGAACTGGCAAAATTGAATGCTTAGGTAAAACATCAGGGTAAGGAGTCGGGGCTTAACGACCCATGGTTTGGTGCCCCGGCGCTTACAAGGTCTTGCACCGGAGAGAATTAGTCTGGGGGCTCCAGACGGGTCCTGGGTGGGCCCCGGCGGGCCATAAGCGGGAGGTGAAATGATGGAAGTTTTAGGCCGTGTAATTGGTTGGATTTTTTCATTTAAAGTGTATCTTTTACTGCCGGTGCTCTTTTTTATAATAGCCCTGGTTTCCCGTATGCCCTTGGGTAAGGCCCTGCTGCAATCCCTCAAGGTTGGTATTGGTTTTGCCGGGGTGTTCCTCATCTTCGATGCCTTTCTAGGCATCATGCATCCCGCGGTGTCCTCCATGGTGCAATCCCGGCACCTGGATTTCCCTGTTGTCGATGCGGGCTGGCCGCCCCTGGCTGCCATTACCTGGTCAAGCTGGATTGCTCCTCTCATCATCCTTCTCGTGTTGCTGGTGAACATCCTTATGCTGTTCCTCCGGTGGACCAGAGTGTTTTATATTGATATCTGGAATTATTGGCATTTTGCTCTCATCGGCTCCATGCTGCTTTCCGTGGGCATGCCACTGCCGGTTGCCCTCGCAGGTAGTCTTTTTTCCGCGATTTTTGTCATCAAAATGTCTGAACTCACAATTCCCTATGTGCAGAAAGAGGCGGGCATCACCGGAGTAAGCATCAGCCCCCTTACCGTGGCAGGTTTTGCACCCTGGGCGATTGCCATGGATGGGCTCATCGAAAAGGTTCCCGGTTTGCGCCGCCTCTCCTGGAACCCTTCCCGTTCAAAGGGTCCCTGGGCTGTCATGGGAGAACCCATGATTGTCGGCTTTTTCATTGGGCTTCTCTTTGGTTTTTTGGCGGCCTATGAACTAAAAGAGATATTTGAAATGGCCATAAAAGTGGCGGCCATTATGTTTTTGCTGCCCCATTGCGGCGCCCTTATCGGAGAGGCTACAGGGGCCATTTCTCAGGCCGCTTCGGACCGGATGGCGCCCCTGTTTGGAGGCCGGCCCCTGGCAATCTCTATGGATACGGGTTTTTTGATGAAAAATCCTTCGGTAATTGTAACCGGTATGCTCCTTATGCCCGTGAGCCTTGCCCTGGCATTTGTGCTGCCCGGCAATAAGGTGCTTCCTGCAGGTGATTTACCGAACCTGATGTCTATCTTTTCCGTGGTCGCCCTTATTACGGGCGGAAATGTGGTCCGGGCGGTTATTATCGCCGTACCGGTTATTATCAGCTTTCTGTATATTGCTACCGCACTCGGCCCCCTTATTACCTCACTGGCTCAGAAGGCCGGAAGTCTCAGCGGCGTTTCAGAAGCTTCAAGCCTTGTGGTAAGCTCCTTTACCGACGGCGGAAATCCTCTGCGCTTCTGGATATTCGAGCTTTTCCGTGGTAATGTGGCTGCACTGTTGTTTTTGATTCCCCTGGCATTTATGCTTTTGTATGCATTCAAAAAAACGAAGCAGCTTTCGGGAATGAAATAACACAGAATTCCATAAGATCTCGAAGGATTTTTATATGAGCATAGACATTAAGCTTGCGGACCTGGACAAACTCTTCCCCGCTGACTTTACCGAAGAACAAAAGGCGAAGGCTAAAACGCTTTTCTTAAAAAACCTTTCCCTGGAAGCTCACCGCTTTTACGGAGGCAAAATGCAAACCTTGCCGCGCTGCGGTATTTTTGGCTTCAACTGGTTTAATGTCTGGTATACCCCGGGGGTATCAAAAATATCGACCACTATCCGGGATAACAACGACACTTCCTTTGCCCTTTCGAGCAGGGGCAATATGGTCGCGGTGGTCTCCGATTCGACCCGGGTTCTGGGCGACGGAGACTGCACCCCGCCGGGAGGCCTTGGTGTAATGGAAGGCAAGGCCATGTTGATGAAATACTTAGGCGGTGTAGACGCGGTTCCCCTTTGTATCGATTCCCGGGATGAAGGGGGAAAAAATAATCCGGACAAAATCATCGAATTTGTGAAAATGGTCCAGCACTCCTTTGGGGCCATCAATCTGGAAGATATCAGCCAGCCTAACTGCTTTAAGGTGCTGGATGAACTACGGGAGGCCTGCGATATCCCGGTTTGGCACGACGATGCTCAGGGGACAGCCTGTGTTACCCTTGCGGGGCTCATCAACGCGCTGAAACTGGTTAATAAAAAGCTTTCTGATGTGCGGATTGTGCTTCTCGGTGCGGGGGCCTCTAATACCACCATTGCCCGGCTTCTTATGACAGACGGGGCAGACCCGGCCAAGATAATCATGTTCGATTCCCAGGGTGCACTGCACCGGGACCGGAAAGATATAGAGACTGACAAGCGGAACTATCGGAAGTGGGAGCTCTGTCAGAAGACCAATCCGCAGAAAATCAGCGACATGGAGCAGGCTATCCGAGGCGCGGATGTACTGATTGCCCTTTCTACTCCGGGGCCTGATACGGTGAAACGGGAATGGGTGCGGGCCATGGCTGACAAGGCCATTGTGTTTGCCTGTGCCAATCCAGTTCCTGAAATCTGGCCCTATGCGGCGAAAGAGGAGGGGGCCTATATTGTAGCCACCGGCCGGGGTGATTTTCCGAACCAGGTCAACAACTCAGTCTGTTTTCCTGGCATTCTTAAGGGGGCCCTCCTTGTGCGGGCTAAAAAAATTACCGACGGTATGGCGATCCGCTGCGCCCACTCTATCGCCGATTTTGCCGAAAAACGGGGCATCAACCCCGATAACATTATCGCCACCATGGAAGAAACTGAGGTGTTTGCTGTTGAGGCTGCCGA
>NZ_JAJUHW010000088.1 GCF_029265695.1 Gracilinema caldarium
GCGTTTACAAAACGTTTTTCTGTCATTGACCGATAGGTCGATTCAAGCACCCAGCCCAAAAAAGCACTAAAACTAAAGTAAAGGAAATAGCGCAGCAGTTCTTCCGGTAATGCTTCATGCATGAACGTGTTCCCCTTATCTTGATTGCTTAGAACAGGTTATTGCTGTATATTCATGATACTTAATTTTTCTTGTAACGGCAATTGTCGACCCTGCAACGGTCGAACCTAAGGAATAACTATGGCAGAAAAAGCAGCCTTTGTGGCAGTGGTGGGCCGGCCTTCGGCGGGAAAGTCTACCCTTATCAACACCCTCTGCGGGCAAAAGGTGTCTATTGTTAGCTCCGTTCCCCAGACGACTCGAAACATGATTCGGGGTATTGTGAACCGAGAAATGGGCCAGCTTGTCTTTGTGGATACCCCGGGACGGCATATATCGGAAAAAAAACTGAACCGGAAACTCGTGGAATTGGCTGACCGGGCGCTGGAAGAATCGGAGCTTGTGCTGTACCTCATAGATGCGTCCCGGCCCATGGGAGCGGAAGAAGAAGAACTCGCCCGTGCCGTCCAGTACAGCAGGGCGTACCCAGACAGGACCGTAATAGCTATAAATAAAGTTGATGACAAGCGCGCTGACCCAGCAACTGTTCATACCTTTCTGAAAGAAAAACTGCCTGGCATCCCGGAGGAGCGCCGACGGGAAATCTCTGCGAAAAACGGTACCGGTGTGCAGGAGCTATTACAGTTCCTCTTTGCACTGGCCCCCGAAGGTCCCCGGCTGTATCCTGAAGACACTTACACAGACCAGGATGTCCAGTTCAGAATCGCAGAGATTATCCGCGAAAAGGCAATAAATAACCTGCGGGAAGAGCTCCCTCATTCTATTTATGTGGATGTGGCGGATACAGAACTACGGAATGACGGCCAGCGGCTTTGGGTCCGGGCCTTTATCCTCGTGGAACGGGAGTCTCAAAAAGGAATTGTGGTTGGTAAGGGTGGTGAGATGATTAAAACCATCAGGCAAAGTGCCCAAAAGGAGCTGAACCGCATCTTTGACTGGAAGGTAGAACTGGACCTTCGGGTCAAGGTTGCCTCGGATTGGCGACAGAACGATGCGGTTCTGCGACGCCTTATCGAGCGGTCATAAGAAAGCGATCGATGCGTCCCAGGAGGTCCTGGTAGCTTTCGATACAATCCAGGTCCGTACAGCTTGTACGGATGCTTTCCGGGGCCCGGAAGAGGCAGCCCTCGTCGGCTTCCCGTATCATAGCCAGGTCGTTAAAAGAGTCTCCGGCCGCAAAGACGTCCATGTTGATAGATTTAAGGGCCCGCACGGCGTGCATTTTGCCATCCCTTTGCCTGAGCCGGTAGTCTGTTACGGTGCCGTCCTCTGCAATGACCAGGTTGTTGCAGAATAGGGTGGGGTAGTCTAGCTTAGCCATAAGGGGCCGGGCAAATTCTTCGAAGGTGTCCGAGAGAATAATCACCTGGGTTTTTGAACGGAGCCGATGCAAAAA
>NZ_JAJUHW010000057.1 GCF_029265695.1 Gracilinema caldarium
AACAACTCCAGATAAGGTCCCAGGGGCGAAATCGCCCCTTCCAGAAACGGTAACGACTCCAGATAAGGTCCCAGGGGCGAAATCGCCCATTCCAGAAACGGTAACGACTCCAGATAAGGTCCCAGGGGCGATAAAACTCGGAGAAGGATTCCTAACCGCCGAGCAGATCGACCTCATGCTCAAAAACCTGCCCATCGATGTATCCTTTGTAGACGAATACGACCGGGTCCTCTACTATTCAGATAATCCAGAACGTATTTTTCCCCGGAGTCCTGGCGTCATCGGCCGGAACGTGGCTAACTGCCATCCGCCCAAAAGCGTCCATATTGTGCAAAGGATAGTCCAGGCTTTCCGGAAGAAAGAAAAGAAGGTAGCTGAATTCTGGCTTGAGCTGGGGGGCAAATTTGTACATATCCGCTATTTCCCTGTGTATGATAGCCAAGGCAAGTACCGCGGCACCCTGGAAGTCAGTCAGGACGTCAGCGGTATCCGGGCGCTGCAGGGCCATCGGCGGCTTTTAGACTGGGACTAACCAAGAAGGTTGCAAAGATCCAGCCGGTTTAGTATGGTTTAATTCCAGATGGAACAAAGGCCATACTATACCGGGACAAAAAAACTCCTCGTCGCTCTCAGCATTTTGCTCCTTAGCATATCGCTCTATCCGCTCTCGCCCTCCAGCCAGCTTAGGCCCGAAATCCATGCCCGCCAGGTTTTAGAAGCCTACCGGAGTTCCTACCCCGATCGGGTCGAGGCGGTTACCTGGCAAAACGACGACTGGACCATTCAAGTAAGGGGGGAACTTTTTTATTGGGCTAAAGGGCGTCTCCTTCCCGAAGAGATCCGCGACAAATGGCAGGATTACAAGCCCTATGTATTTTATCTTTACCCAGATGAACCGCCGGATCCCAAATCATACACCCAAGAGCGCATCGCTGAACTCCAGCGAATCGGCAGTGCAGAACACCAAATGCAGGGGCCGGATCATCACAACGGCTTTCGCTCAGCCCTGTATGGAGGGGTGAGACGGGGTGAAATAGAACAGCAGATTGTTCAAACCCGCTTTCTGGGAAAGTCTATATCAATCCATGGCATGATACAAAATCAGGTAAAAAGGATTGATGAACGTATCCGGGCTCTGGCACAATCGGATCAAGAGGTGGCCCAGTTTATCAAAAATATTGGCACTATTGGGGGCTACAACTGGCGGGAAATTCGGGGCACGAGCCGCATCAGCATGCACAGCTTTGGACTCGCTATCGATATTCAACCCCGCAAACTTGGCGGTAAAGCCATTTATTGGCAGTGGGAACAGGAACGGAACTCCCGCTGGATGCTGGTAAGCCAGAATAACCGATGGTCACCGCCAGAAAAGGTTATACAGATATTTGAAGACGAAGGCTTTGTCTGGGGCGGCAAATGGGATCTCTACGACCACATGCACTTTGAATACCGCCCCGAGTTACACGAAATCAGCGCCTTGTACGGTATCTTCGCAACCCTCCAAAGTTATGGTATAGGGGGCGATTAACAAGGCTCACTGCATCTCGTGTCATAAAAAAAAAGGAGCCATTTAAGGCTCCTTTTTTTTTTCTATTTTGAGAGGGCAGCCACCGCAGCGCCGAACAGAGAGGCCTGTTCTACCGGCGATACGACAAGGGAACGGGGCGCCTTGGCGGATAGAATTGTATGGAGGTATGACTCCAAGGCGGGCCGCATACCCTTGTATACCATGTAGGTGGTTCCTTCTACGGCAACCCGTACCGGTACAAAGGGATCGTAGCCTGCGCCGGTTTTTTCTACCGCCGCCGCCACTGCCGCTGCGGCAAAGAGGGCGGCCCGCTCGGTAATAATCGATGTAAGGAACACAAGGGTTGCAAGGGCATCCCGCTCATCCTTATCAAAGAGGGAACCAATGGGGCCCTCTCCCGCTAAAGGATTGTGCATAAAGGCATTGAGATCCTTAGTCTGCAGGTTTTGCATGGCCAGGAGTTCTCCGGATCTACGGAATACGAGGACCCCATCGCTGACTGCTTTCTTGAGCATGTACAGGGTAAGTGGTCCGAGGTATGCACCGGCCATGGTTTTTTCAAAGGTGTATTTGCCCGGATTCTTGAGGGTAGCGTCGAATTCCTCGTCCAGCCGGCCCAGGTAGCGGGGATGGAAACTGCCGGTCTCGCAAACGACAATCTGGGGAGACTTGGGAGCGTCAAAGCCGATTTTTGGAATTCGCGTTTCAGGATAGGCTACATTCATACCCGTTCCGAGGATAAAACCGATAACCGGGCCGCCTTCCACACCATAAATGTCAGGGCCCTTACGCTGACCGCCGTCAGCGGGAATCTCTGCAAGACCAGAAAGAAGTGTCGCCACCGTATCGTTCAGAAGCACTATCCGATCAGGAGCCTTTACTCCCTTCCTTGCCAGGGCTTCCCGGAGGCCTGCGCCGATTGCTTTTCCGATAACTTCAGGGGCATCCACTTCCTTGCTAAAACCAAGAAGTATGCCGTCCGCATCCTTGGTCATTTCCATGGGATAGGAAAAGCAGAAACCGATACCTTCAACATGGGGATTCTGCTCAAGCAGCGGAGCGGTAACCGCCGCAATTTCATCGAAAAATTGTTTTGCAGAAAGCTGTCCCTTGGTTCCAGGCATATGAGTTTTCTGGGTATGTTCCGCAATTGCCTTACCCTTTTCATCAAAACGAACCAGTGCAGCCCGGAGGTTGGTGCCCCCTGCATCCAAGGCAATCACCTCTTTACCCGGCGGCACAGAAGAAACGGGGTACAAATAGGATGGCAGCATGGGCAAAGTGGAAGGATCGCCCCGAAGTCCCCGCTCCATTTCTATCACCAGGTCTTTTACCAGTGCTGCGGGGTCACAGACCCCATAATGGAAACCGTAATATCGGGCAAAATCGGCCAGTAATCTGGGATTAAAAGATGAATTCATAGGGACCTCCAAAATAGCTTCAAAACAAAAATAAAACTATAAACTGAGGCTCTTTCAAGACTCAGAAAGTTTTGAAAGAGCTGCCTTAGATACCGCGATTAGTCAAAGCGGTTGTTACGCAACCACAAACAATCGCTCAGCTGCCAGAGGGCGTCTGGGAACCCCCATATAGTAACAGCTCAGTTTATCTTTTTATACCAGAAGCGGCTCTGTAGCAATAGGGGAAAGAAAGATTGCTTTTCATTAGATAATACGCGAAATTTGCTTGCAAGGAGCAAGAGAAACATGTCATTGTTCAATAAGCTACATCAATTTAATATTTTAATGGCTTTTATTTTTTTAATCGGTTTTCTTTGGGGTTCCCCAGAAACTGCCCAAACCCAGGAATTGCCTATCTCTGAACGCCTTGTCTATAGCAGGAAAATTGGAACCAAGCAGGACGAGGTTATCTATACATCCAGATATGTTAACGAAGCTAGGGGACCTTATTTTGAGCTTTCCACCAGCGCTCCTGATCAACGGGCCCTCTATCGTCTCGATGCCCAGTCACTGCTTGCAACCTATACGGACGTTACAACCATCGGCGAAGATGCAACGGTAAATCGCATTACCCGGCTCCTTGAAACCCGCTACAAGGCAAAAGAGGGGGAACTTTTAGTTTCCAGTACCGATACCCTGGGGCATAGCCTGAGGTTGTTTCCCTGGGGGAAACAGCAAAAGGCAAAAATCATCTTTATCGGAACCGGGGCTAGCACGGGAGGGTTCTCTTTTGAGCTCACCGTTGCGGGGAGGGAAAAATTAAAAATCATGGGACAGGAAGTCGAATGCTGGAAAGCCCAGCTTGGACTTTCAGGAGTCTTCGGCAGCCTGGTGGGAAAGACAAACCTCTGGTTTCTCGCCAGTTATCCCTACTATATGGTGCGGTCCGAAGGGGTCAACGGCCCGCCGGGGACTCCCAAAAGTACCCTGGAACTGATAAGGTATGAGCAGCCGGCATTATAATAGCCGGCAGTACAGGAGGATAATTATGGTGCGGCATGAAAGCGACATTGTTTCAGTCCCGGTTCAGGGAAAGGATATAGAAGGGGTTGCAAAGCAGATTCTTATCGGCCCTAAAGACGGCTATGAGGGCTATTTGCGGGTTTTTACCGTTGAGGTCGGGGGTCACACGCCCCTTCACCAGCACCCCTGGTGGCACGCGAACTATGTGCTGGAAGGAGAAGGAGCGGTGCATATTGACGGGACCGAACATCCGGTCCGCGCCGGTTCTGTGGCCTATATTGAGGGGGGTAAAACCCATCGTTTTTCGAATACCGGTTCGGTCCCCCTCAAGTTTATCTGCCTCGTGCCCAGCGAAGGGGATGCCTATTAGGGCGACACCCGCCTTCGATCCCGGGGGAAGAGGCTAGCTTCTTTAACATTAGAAAGGCCCAGCACCTTTTGGGTAAGCCGTTCGCAACCGATGGCAAAACCGCCGTGGGGCGGACAGCCGTATTTAAAGACCGCCAGGTAATCCTTAAGGTCCTCTGCTTTGAGGCTAAAGCGGGGCAGTACCTCAAGAAGTGCCTGGTACTGTTCCTGTCTTCTGCCCCCGGTAGTAATCTCCAGGCCCCGGAAAAGGGCGTCGAAGCTCATGGTGTGGGTAGCTGATGCAGGATAGGTATAGAAGGGCCGATGCCGCCGGGGGAACTGGTTTACGAACACAAGTTCGATACCATATTCCCGGCCTGCCCAGGCGCAGAGGAGCCGTTCCACTTCGGGACTGATTTCGAAAAATCCTTGAGCTGCAGAGCTCGTACTGGTGTTTTGGCCGCCCCGGACGGCTTCGGCCCGGGCCAACTCCAGGGCCTCATCATGGGCAATGGTGGGGGCCTTAAATACACGGTCGCTGTCAGGAACGGTAGCATTCCATGCTGCCAGATCCTCAGCATTTTTCTTGGCCAGGGCTTCGAAAATATGGGCTAAAAGGTGTTTTTCCAGTTCGATAAGATCTGCTTCGCTTTCGATAAAGGCCAGTTCCACATCCATGGACACATATTCGTTGAGGTGCCGCGGCGTATCGTGTTTTTCCGCTCGATAGGCAGGGGCAACTTCGAATACCCGTTCCAAACCAGAGGCAATCATGGTCTGTTTGTAAAACTGGGGTGATTGGGCCAGGTATACTTTCCGGTCAAAATATTCAACTTCGAATAGACCGGTCCCCCCCTCGGTACCACTTCCAATAAGCTTACTGGTTTTTATTTCTGTAAAGTCTTCGCTCCGCAGATACTCTGAAAAGGCTTCTATAATCGTTGCCTGAACCCGGAATATGCTGCGGATCCGCGGATTCCGGAGGGACAGGGGCCGGTTGTCTAAAATGACATCAAGCCCAACCTTGGCCATGTCACCGTTGACTGGAAAGGGCAGGTCCGGCTCAGAGCGGGAAAGGACTTCCAGGCGCTGCACCCGTACTTCCGCACCGCCGGGGGCCTTTTCGTTTATCGCCACAGTTCCCGTTATGTGAACAACGGACTCTAATGTCAGATCGGTTTTACCTTCGAGTACGAGCTGCACAAGACCAGAACGGTCCCGGAGTATGACAAAACTCACCCCCCCAAGTTCCCGGATCCGGTGAACCCAACCAGCAAGTTCAATCGTCTTTCCCGCTTCCTTTTGGGCAAGTTCTACAATATCTTTTGCTAACACACGCATGGTTTACGCTCCCGTATTAATTTTTCCACCTCTTCTTTTACAATCAGGGCATCTCCCCGGCCTTCAGTGGCAGCTAAAACCTTGCCCACTAAATATGCCGAAAGGGTATCGTACCGCTTGAGGTTCCCCCCTTCCAGTGCGGCTACCGCTTCCTGGAAACTGCCCCCTTCTCTGCCGCAAACCTCCTGGACAAAACGGGCTATGGTTTCCCGGTCCTGTATCATCTGCCAGCCCTTTTCCTGCACCAGGGTCTCAGGATCCCGGTCTTCCGCTACTGAGAGTTCCAGCACCTGTTTAGCAATCTTGCCTGAAATGGCACCCCGGGCAAGGAGTTCCACAATCTGGGCAAGCCGCTGGGGGCTCAATGACCAGCGGCCAATGGAATCGGGGCTGACACCGTTTTTGTTCATGACCCGCTTTACATCCGCCGCTAACCACAGGGCAAGCCGCCGGGCAGCTTCGGCCCGATCAAGCCCTTTTACCAGGCTGACAGCGGCTTCGAAATAATCGGCCAAGGCCCGCTCTTCGCAGATATATTCAGCCTGCTCAGGACTAAGGCCGTAGTCCCGTACAAAGCGTTCCTGCCGGACCAGGGGGAGTTCCATCAACCTGCTCTGGATCCGCATCCGAAATGCATCGTCAATTTCAAGTACCGGAAGGTCCGGTTCGGGGAAAAAGCGGTAGTCGTGGGAATCTTCTTTACTCCGCATGGATTCGGTCTGGTCCCGGTTTTCGTTCCAGAGCCGGGTTTCCTGTTTCACTACCCCACCGGATTCGAGTATTTCCTTTTGGCGGGCGATTTCGTAGTCCAGGGCAAGGCGGACAAAACGGGAAGAGTTCAGGTTCTTTATTTCTACCTTGCGGCCAAGGCCCGCCCCCTTGAGGTTAACCGAAACGTTGGCATCGGAACGGAGGGAGCCTTCTTCCATATTACCGTCGCAGACCCCAAGATAGCGGACCAGGCGGCGCAGCTGCTGGATAAAGGCCTCTGCTTCAGATCCCGTTTCCAGGTCCGGTTCGGTCACGATTTCCAAAAGGGCTGTACCAGCCCGATTATAGTCCAGGAGGGTCACGTTTCCCGCATGGATCATTTTACCCGCATCTTCTTCCAGGTGACATTCTTTAATGCGGACCCGTTTTTTTCGGCCGCCGATCAGCACATCCATATAGCCTTCCTGGCCTAAGGGGGAGGCAAACTGGGAAATCTGATAATTTTTCGGCATATCCGGATAAAAGTATTGTTTCCGTTCAAACCAGGTCCGGTCGGGGATACGGCAGTTGAGAGCCTGGGCAACCAGAGCTCCCATTTCAAAGGCTTCCTGGTTTAAGGCAGGCAGCACCCCCGGATGTCCCAGACAAACGGGACAGACGTTGGTGTTAGGTTCAGAACCGAAGGCGGCTTTGCAGGAACAGAATACCTTGGTATCCGACAACAGGTGAATGTGTATTTCAAGGCCAATAAACGACTGATACATGGCTACCTCCAGAACCTTGTAAATCCCTCCGGATGGGGGATAGGATGGGCTGTTTCATATTCCTCTGCGAGAGCGCAGAGCAGTTCCTCAGAAAAGGGCGAACCAACAAGCTGAACCCCCACCGGAAGGCCCCCTTCTACCGATGCGGGAAAGGAAATTGCAGGAAGCCCTGCAAGGTTGGCAGGAACGGTGAAAAGGTCCGCCGCCTTTTGGGCAAAGGAAGAAAGAGCAGGACTCCCGGCCTTGCCTCCCTCCCGGCCAAAGGCCCTGGTAGGGAACACGGGCATAAGCAGGGCCTGGGCCGCTTCATCTCCGGAAAAGAGGGAAAGGAAGTCGGCGGTGATCCGTTTTCTGAGCCGCTGGGCCTGGAGGTAATACCGGTCCTGAAAGCCGGACCGCAGAACAAAGGTGCCCAAGAGTATCCTCAGTTTTACCTCAGGGCCAAAACCCATGGCGCGGGTCTTGTCGATGAGATCCTCCGGGTTCTCCGCCCATTCGGGCCGTTTTCCATACCGAATACCGTCAAAGCGGGCAAGGTTTGCGCTGGCCTCGGCGGTGGCAATGGTGTAATAAACCGGGACTGAATAAGCTAAAGAAGGAATTGAGACTTCCCGGATACGGTAACCCATAGCCCGGTAAGCATCTACAGCCTTGGAAAAGCCCGCCAATACTTCCTGTTCCAAGAGGCCGCTAAACTCTGCAAGGTCCCGCGGATCTATACCGCTTGGACGCACCCTGCCCCCAGGGCTATGTTCCCCGCCATCCTGAACCGCGGCACCGCTGGTGCTTTCTCTTCCAGCCCCCTGAACTGCGGCGCGCACAGCCTCTGCAAGGGATGCGCTGTCCAGCACTGCGAGGATTTTACCGGCATGGCTGGAATCGGTTTGCCCGGAGCCGCCTGGGGTGAAAGCGCCTTGGCGGGAACTGCTATGGCCGGCTCCGGCTCCATCCTGAGGAGCGCTGCCGAGACCGGCGGCAAGCCTTGCGGCGGCGGTGGTCTCGTCCAGGGGATCTTCACCCTCTATGATGCGGAACACGTCCCGGGCCCGGCGGCTCGAGTCCGCCAGAATCCCGATAGTTTCCAGACTCGATGCATAGGCTACAAGGCCGAAGCGAGACACCGCTCCATAGGTCGGTTTGAGGCCCACCACTCCACAGAAAGCCGCAGGCTGGCGGACCGAGCCGCCAGTGTCGCTCCCCAGGGCAAAGGGCACGAGCCCCGCAGCCACCGCCGCCGCGGATCCCCCTGAGGACCCACCGGCAACCCGCTCTGGATCCCAGGGATTATTGGTCCGCTTAAGGGCCGAATTGTCCGTGGAAGACCCCATACCAAATTCGTCCAGGTTAGTTTTCCCAACCAGTTTTGCCCCCGCATCTGTAAGCCGTTGTATTGCGGTGGCCGTATAGGTTGCGCGAAAATCTTCAAGAAGCCGTGAACCGCAGGTAAGACCGAAGCCTAATGCGGCGATATTGTCCTTAGCAGCAAAGGGGAGATCCGCCACCGGGGAAGCAGCGCCTGGCGCAGATCCGGCCTCCCAATGCTCTGGATCTTTACACTCTAAAAATGAACCTATTTTAGCTTCCCAGGCCGAAAAATAGACCGGGAAACCGTCTAAATCGACGGAACGAGACATACAGACCTCCGAATGGAACTAGTAAATTGCAGTTAAACTTAAAGAACGTTGGGAACCACAATGAAATTACCATTCCGTTCGCCGGCCTGATTGATCAGGTTATTATTGGAAAGGTTTACCTCATTATGATTTCCCTGATTATTGGGGGAATTATTATTAAGAAGGGTATTATAAGACGGGTTATTATTATTAAATTGATGAACCGATACTACTAAATCTGAGTGAACCGCTGTGATATGAGCTTTTCCAGCGCTATCGCCAGAAACGCTTCCGTCCGCTGTTTGCATGACAGCAAAATAGTCGAGCATTTGCTCGAAAGCCGGAAGTGCAGCCCGCAGATCTGCATCGCCAAGACCAAGATGGGCGAGACGAGCTGTCACCTGTAAATCATCTAACTTCATAGTGTTTGTATTACCCTAAACCGTATACATTGTCAAGTATATTTATGCATTTTTAACAATTATTATGCAATTTTTATGTATTTTTATTCTAAACGCATCTCGAAGCATCCCTTGGCAAAGGTTTAAAGCGGACCTATACTTTTGAGATAGGGAGATATGGTATGACAATCGATCTCACCGAAGATGAAAAACACTGTCTTTTAACTGAAGCCCGAGAGGCCATAGCTTCACAGCTCGATGGCCGTCCGCCCCATTATGAACGGCCGGCGTCCGTAACTGAGAGACTTGAATCAGGAACATCGGCTCTTTTAGTTCCCTGCGGGGCTTTCGTCACTCTTCATAAAGGAAAAAATCTGCGGGGCTGTATTGGCCGCATGATTGGAGTTCGCCCCCTTGAAGAAACGGTACGGACCATGGCCCGAGCCGCAGCCTTTGAGGATCCCCGCTTTCCGCCCCTGAGACGGGATGAACTTGATCAATGCAAGCTGGAAATATCTGTCCTTTCCCCCATGGAACGCTGTGCAGATCCCCGTTCGGTACAGATTGGAATACATGGACTGTACCTGATACACCGTGGCTATTCGGGGGTGCTTTTACCCCAGGTGCCAGTAGAACAGGGCTGGGACCTGGATGAATACCTTGATTATATTTGCCGGAAAGCGGGGCTCCCCCCGGGATCCTATAATGAGCCGGGGGCAGAGCTCTACACCTTTACCGCCCTTGTCTTTGGAGAATAGAAATCCTAATCCCGCTCATAACGGGCCATACTGGTGGGTGTTTCATATACTTCTACCGCCCAAAGCAGCTCCGCTCGGCCGCCCCTGGCAGCCAGGAGAGATACGGTTTCATCAAAAATATACTTGGCAATTCGTTCAGCGCTGGGGTCTCCGGAAAAAACGGTAAACTCATTTAAGTTCTGGTGATCCAGTGTACCACAGACTTCCCGAAGTACTCCTTTAAGGAGGCTAAAATCGATGAGCATGCCCCCCGCATCCAGCTTTTCTCCTTGAGCCCAAAGGCGCACCCGGTAATTATGGCCATGAAGCCGCTCGCACTTCCCGTGATAGTGGGAAAGGAAGTGGGCGGCAGCAAATTCAGCTTCTACTCGTACCTGATACATGACAAGAAGATACCTCGTTTTATTTTCACTGTCGAGAGAGCCAATTCAGGCGGGAACCGGGTGGGCCCCTTTACCGTTCTTGGTATACAATGGTATCATCTGTTTCCATGGACCGACGATTTTCAGAGTTTTTCAACCCAGAGCTCATAAAACGAGCCCAATGCCAAGTTTTGCGGTATAAGGGTTTTTCCTTTCCATTGGATGCAGAAGCTGACCAGCTTCCGCTTTTCCCTGAAGCGCTTGCATCCTCCTTTGAAAGGGTGCTGGTAACAGATTTACAATACGATTCTCGCCAAATAAAACCGGGAAATCTGTATTTTGCCCTGCCGGGGCTTCATACCGACGGCCACCGGTACATACCGCAGGCCATAGAGCGGGGCGCTGTGGTAATTGTTCATCAATATGAACTGGAAAGATATGAACCTGAAGTAATCTACATTCAGACCGCCGATTCCCGCTTTGCAATGTCACCCATTTCGGCAATATTTTTTCATGAACCTTCTAAAGAATTGGGTATTATTGGCGTAACCGGTACGGAAGGGAAAAGCACTACTGTCTTTTTAATCTACCAGCTTCTCACGCTGGCGGGCAAAAAGGCAGGCTTTATATCCACCGTCCAATATCGCATCGGCGAAAAGGAAGAATGGAATCCGGAACATCAAACCACACCGGAAGCCCCTACCATACACAGGGCACTGGCGGCCATGCGGGACTATGGTATGGAATATGCTGTTGTGGAATCCAGTTCCCACGGCCTTTCGCCTCGGACAAACCGGCTGGGAGATGTGGCTTTTGATGTGGGGGTCATGACCAATGTCACCCATGAACACCTAGAATTTCACGGTACCTGGGAACAGTACCGCAGCGACAAGGCAAACTTGTTCCGGGTTCTGGACAAAGTAAATCATGAAAAGGCCCTGCGGAACGGGCCCTTAAACGAAATGGGCCTTCGGCTTCCGGTTCGTATTCCATCATTTTCGGTGGCCAATGCGGATGATCCCAGTTATGACTACTTTTCCAACGCTACCGAACGGCGTACCTACAGCTATAGTATTCACGGAGAAGATGCGGATCTATCTATACGGAGCTTGGAAGGGAGCGACCAGGGTAATAACTACGATGTCTGGGTCCGTGCTACCGGAGAAACCCTCCATGTACAGGATAAGCTGCCGGGCACCTTTAACGCCGCCAATGTAATGGCCGCAATGCTGGTTGTTTCGGGGCTTACGGGCATTTCTATTGCAGATCTGGTACCCCTGGTGCCCCAGCTGCGGCCCGTGCGGGGCCGGATGACCATCGTGGATCGGGGCCAGCCCTTCGAAGTTATCGTAGACTACGCCCATACGCCGAGTTCCTTCGAAACCGTATTACCGCCGGTTAAAAAACGGATTGAAGGCCGGGGCGGCCGGCTTATTAGTCTCTTTGGATCAGGTGGCGAGCGGGACCGGGAAAAACGGCCCCGGCAGGGCCGTATAGCCGCCGACTGGTCCGATATTGTCATCCTGGCCGACGAGGATCCCCGGGGCGAAGATCCCATGGCCCTGCTAGAAGAAATTGCCGCAGGCTGTCCTGAACTGGTTCGGGACCAGGAATTATTTCTTATACCGGATCGGCCCCAGGCAATACGCAAGGCTTTTAGTCTTGCCCGGCCCGGGGATGTGGTACTCCTCCTGGGCAAAGGACACGAAAATTCGATTATTTACAAAAATCATACCATGCCCTATGACGAAATCGGAGAAGCGGAAAAAGCCCTGGCAGAAATGGGCTTTGAAAACAGAGGATAATTATGGGAGAAACGAAACAAACAGTAGCCGTCCTTTACGGCGGTCGTTCGGGGGAACACGAAGTGTCCCTTATTTCCGCCGCGTCGGTGGTCCGCAATCTGGATCAAAACAAATACAACATACTGCTGATTGGTATAGATAAGTATGGCAGTTGGTATCTGCAGCAAGAAAACCAGCTGCATCGCTGCCGTTCCGGTGCGGCAGCTCTGGAGATACAGGTTGATGAACAGCGCCAGGTTTCTGTGGTCTGCGGCGGCGGTACCAAAGAAACCATGAGAACTCCTGCAACAGGGCCCCTGGCGGTGGATGTGGCTTTCCCGGTACTTCACGGCACCTTTGGCGAAGACGGGACTATCCAGGGCCTCTTTGAGATGGTAAACCTGCCCTATGTGGGAGCCGGCGTACTGGGAAGCGCCATTGGCATGGACAAGGAAGTTGCAAAAATACTCTGGATGCACGCAGGACTTCCGGTGGTGCCCTTTATTTCGGTTCGCAAACAGGATTGGGCTGCTGTGGAAAAACAAAAACAGCTCATAGAACGGGCAGAACGGGATTTTCAATACCCTCTTTTTGTAAAGCCATCCTGTGCTGGTTCATCCGTGGGGGCATCTAAAGCTCCGGACCGGATGAGTTTAGAACGCGCCGTAGCCGATGCACTTCGCTGGGACGACAAGGTACTTATTGAACCCTTTATCCCCGCCCGGGAAGTGGAATGTTCCGTGACTGGCAACGAGCGGCCCGAAGCATACACCCCCGGTGAAATTATCCCGACCCATGAATTTTATGATTACGAGGCTAAATATATCGATCCTGATGGGGCAGCCCTGCTTATTCCCGCAGATCTTACCGAGGCTGAATTCAGAACTATTAGGGAAATTGCTATAAAAGC
>NZ_JAJUHW010000047.1 GCF_029265695.1 Gracilinema caldarium
ACATTGCACATCTAAGTTTTTGAATTGGTTCAATACTTTAGTGGAGGTGGCCATGTTAATTGGTATTTCACCGGTTATCGGACCGGAGTTATTGGATACCCTGTTCCGGATGGGCCATGGGGATGAAATTGTCTTAGCGGATGCCTTTTTTACGGGAGATTCACTAAATTCCCGTGTCATAAGAGCCGATGGCCTCAGAATTCCTGCCCTTTTAGATGGAATTTTGGCTCTTATAAATCTGGATTCCTATGTGGAGCATCCGGTTATTATGATGCAGCCCGTTCCGGGGGATGAGCTGGATCTTTCCGTAGAACGGGCTTATCGTGAGGTTATTGACCGCCGATGGCCCGGGACTCCTCCCACAGAACGGATGGAACGCTTTGCCTTTTATGAGCGGACAAAAAAGGCTTTTGCGGTGGTTATGACCGGAGAGACGGTAAAATATGGGAACATTATTTTAAAAAAAGGTGTTATTCCCGTTTAAGATGAGAGTGTAAACGATTACATGAATAGCATTGTTTTGCTTTCACAGTTTTTACCGATTCTCGTTTTAGTGCTTTTAGGAGCCCTGTTTGGGAAACGGGGCTTATTTACCGAAGCCATGATCGAAGGCTTTAAGCGGATAGTTACTTCCATCAGCTTACCGGCCCTGCTTTTTCTTGCCTTCTCTCACATCTCAGTAGAAGGCCGGCTATGGTTCTTAGCCTTGGCTGTGTTTGCTTCTTGTGCTTTGTTTGGGATTTTAGCTCATTTACCTGTGCGGTTCCTTGCATTACCGCGTACTTCAACCATGTTTTTGTTTCAAGGCTTTGAAGCTGGTATGCTTGGTTATGCTCTTTTTACTACCCTTTATGGAACCAAGGCCCTCCCTGCTTTTGCTTCTGCTGATCTAGGCCAAGTGTTGTATGTATTTACGGTCCTCATGTTCCAACTCAAGCGGGAAGATATACCTATATCTTCTCAGCCACATTCTGCTGCTGAACAAAGCAGACAGAGGGATAAAAAAAAAGTCGACGCAGCCCTTATCAAAATAGTAGTATTTATGCTTTCATCGCCGGTTATAATAGCAATTCTTGTCGGATTATTGTCATCGACCTTTGTGCCTTCTGCGAAAGGACTGCCCTGGGCGGAGGATGGTTTTTTATATCCACTTTTGAGCACCCTGGGATCGATGACTACTCCCCTCGTTTCTATAGTCGTTGGGTTTGGACTACGGGATCTTTCTTTAGATAGTCTGGGAAAGAGTTTCGTTTTAATTATAAGCCGGCTTTCTGCGGTAATTCTGGTTGGTCTCTCTATCATTATGTTTGTGTTGCCTGTACTGGGGTATGGCTCTCTACAGGCTCTTGCGCTTATGACCTTATTTATTCTTCCGCCGCCATTTATCATTCCGGTTTTTAAAAAAAGTGATGAAGATACTAGTTATATCAGTACTGTGCTTTCACTATATACCCTTGTATCGATAGTACTTGCGTTTATTATCGCCCTGATCTGGGGAAGTGGCAAAGGAGGGCTTCTGTGAGCCGAACGCAGCGGGCAACTGTTCGCGATGTGGCCACTCTTGCAGGTGTTTCTACCGCGACGGTATCCCGGGTCTTCGATCCGGCATATACACATCTAGTAGCCCAAGAGACCAGGGAGCGAGTTCTCGCTGCAGCAGAACAGCTTAATTTTAGCATTAACCATGTGGCTCGGAGTCTTAAAACCAGAGCTACAAAAACGGTGGCTCTCATCGCTCCTGAACTGGCCAATGATTTTTTCATGGAACTTATTGAATCCATGGACCAGGTTTTGGAAAAAGCTGGTTACACTTTGCTCGTCGCATCATCCTCTAATTCAGTTGCTGAAGAACAAAAACGGCTTACCCTTTTTGCTGAGCGTTTAGTGGATGGCATTGTTGTTATTCCCGCTGGAGCTCGGGGGGAACACCTGGAACGAATGAATCGGCAAGGTATGCCGCTCCTTTTGGTAGATCGCCTTGTAGAAGGCTGTGCTCTCGATGCGGTTCTTTCAGCGAACGAGGATGCCGCAGCGGCTTTAACAAGAGCTTTGCTCCAGGATGGTTACCGGCGGATTGCCTTTGTCGGAGGTGATATCAGCATTTCTACTGCTCGGGAACGGCTTGCCGGTTACGGCCGGGCTATGGCTGCAGCGGGATTACCTGCGGATGGCAGTCTCGTTCGCCTCGGAGGCATGGGTGTGGCTGATGGTTATATGAGAATGGAAGAAATTCTAAACAGTTCAGAGCCTCCCGATGCACTTGTAGCGGTAAACCTGCTGGTGCATCTTGGGATGCAAAAGCGGCTTTTGGAAGAATACCGCAAGGGCGAGTCTGTGCCACCTTTCGCAATAGCTGCCTTTGATAGAACAGATTATTCAGCTTTTTTGCCCCGTTGTGTGTACATTGCTGCTCAGGATGCAACTGGTCTTGGTGCTACAGCGGCCGATCGGATTCTTACAAAAATTAAAACTACCCAATCCCAAATCACTCCAGAGAAATCCCGGGGTTTGAATGTGCAGGAATTAGAGCCAGAAATAGTACGACTACCGGTAAAAATCTTACCGGCTGGTTTATAGATGGAGGTATTTGTATGGCAGATCTCGCTAGTCTCAAAATGAATCCCCCGGAAAATCGGTACCGGGGAGAGCTCCCTAAAATCGGAATCAGGCCGACGATTGATGGTCGGCTTGGTGGAGTCCGGGAATCCTTAGAGTCCGTAACTATGGGAATGGCAAAGGCGGCGGCAAAGCTGATTCAGGAGAATCTTAAGCATCCTAATGGTATGCCTATCCAGTGTGTTATCGCTGATAACACCATTGGAGGGGTTGCTGAAGCAGCTGCCTGTGCGGATAAATTTCGCCGGGAAAATGTGGCGGTCACACTGACCGTGACCCCCTGCTGGTGTTATGGCTCTGAAACGATGGATATGGATCCCCTCACGATTAAAGCAGTATGGGGCTTTAATGGTACCGACCGGCCGGGAGCAGTGTATTTAGCGGCAGTACTTGCAGCACATAATCAAAAAGGTCTTCCTGCTTTTGGAATTTACGGCCATGATGTACAGGACCTGCAAGATACGGACAAAATTCCACCCGATGTGGCAGAAAAAATACTTCGCTTTGCTCGGGCAGGCCTTGCCGCTGCGTGGATGCGGGGGAAAAGTTATCTTTCCATCGGTTCTGTGTCTATGGGTATCGCCGGTTCTATCGTCAATCCCGATTTTTTCCAAGACTATTTGGGAATGCGAACCGAATATGTCGATATGAGTGAGCTCGTCCGCCGCTTTAAAGAAAAAATTTATGGTGAGGCGGAATATAAACGGGCCCTCGAGTGGGTTCGAGCAAATTGTAAAGAAGGTCCTGACATCAATCCACCGGAAAAACAACACAGCCGTAAACGGAAAGATGAAGTCTGGGCAACTAGCGTTAAAATGGCCATGATAGTTCGGGACCTTATGGTAGGTAATCCAGACCTTAAGCGTAAGGGCCTGTACGAAGAAGCCCTGGGACATAATGCTATTCTTGCGGGCTTTCAGGGGCAGCGTCATTGGACCGACCATTTCCCCAACGGAGATTTTCTTGAAACGATCCTCAATTCATCTTTTGATTGGAACGGAATCCGTTCGCCTTACCTAGTAGCTACAGAGAATGATTCATTGAATGGTGTAGCCATGCTGTTTGGACATCTTTTAACCGGAACAGCCCAGATATTCTCCGATGTGCGAACCTACTGGAGTCCCGCAGCGGTTCAACGGGTAACGGGATGGAAGCCCGAAGGCATAGCGGCCCATGGGTTCATCCACCTGATTAACTCGGGGGCCACCACTATGGATGGCACGGGTAAACAACGTAAAGATGGGAAACCTGCCATGAAGCCCTTCTGGGAAATTACTGCCGAAGAAGCCGGGGCCTGTCTGGATGCAACTCTATGGCGTTATGCGGATCTGGGATATTTCCGTGGCGGCGGCTATTCTTCCGACTTCCTTACCGAAGGTGGAATGCCGGTAACTATGAGCCGCATTAACCTGATAAAAGGACTTGGTCCAGTATTGCAAATAGCCGAGGGAGTTACCGCCACACTGCCCGATCAAGTACACGATAAACTAGATAAGCGAACCAACGAAACCTGGCCGACCACCTGGTTTGTGCCGCGGCTTACTGGCACCGGGCCATTTAAAGATGTGCATTCTGTTATGGCCGCCTGGGGAGCAAACCATGGGGCTGTGAGCTATGGCCATATCGGTGCAGACCTTATTTCTCTTGCTGCAATATTGCGGATCCCTGTCTGTATGCATAACGTGGATCCCGCAAAGGTGTATCGGCCGAGTTACTGGAGCGCCTTTGGCATGGATAGCGAGGGCGCAGATTACCGGGCTTGCCAAGCTCTTGGACCGCTGTACGGCAAGATATAAAAAGAAGAAATTTCACAATAGAGCGGTGCCATACATAGGGCATTTCTGTGCATGGCACCCCTTTTTTGTATTACGATTCTAAATGATGTAAGCGATAACGGGAGGGGGCTATTCCGGTTAAATTCTTGAATACCCTGGAAAAATAGTTAGCATCTTCAAAGCCTGTTTTTAAAGCGATATCCGCAATGTCAGTTTCTCCGGATGCAAGATAACGCTTTGCTTCTTCGACGCGATACCGGTTAAGAAATTCTATAATCGTCTTTCCTGTCTCTTTTTTAAATAAACGGCAGAGATAGGATTTTGAAACTCCAACCACCTGTGCAAGGGTTGTAAGGTTTAATTTTTCCCGATACGTTTTTTTAATGAACTCAACCGAATGGGCTACCGCGGGGCTATAACCCTGGCCAGAACCAATTCGAGAAAGCTCGCAGTATTCATCGATCATACGATCTTGAATCTTATCTAGTTCTTCAATGCTTTGTGCCTTTTCTATAATGACTGCAAACCGGGACGAAATACGGTGAATATGAAGCGGATGAACCCCGCCGAATTCGATGGCCTTTCGCAGGAGGGTATTAAAAACAATAGCCAAGTTCTTATCAACCCGCAGTTCATCTTTACCCCGTTCTGGGAAACGGAATGTATTCCGATTTTCTTGTAGAACCTGATGCAGCGTTTGGGCATCTCCTGAGGCTGCAAGCCGTATCATCTCATTTTCAAGGTTATAACGATTTTGTATGCGTTCCGCTTCAGTTGCCAGATTTTTATTCTGTTCCATGTTCAACTCTGCCTCATGTGTATAATAAGATAAATATAATATAGAAAATATCAATATTATGCTAATATTATTCAAAATCAGTGGGACAATAAAGCATACACCTATGAGGAGGTATATGTGCTGTATCCACTGGTAACAAGTACCAGAACCGTCTTAGATTTGAACGGCATCTGGCGTTTTAAATTTGATCCCTTGCCGGGTCCGAATGGGGCGGGTTTTAACGCACGTTTTTATGAACATCCTTTGGAAGAAACCCAATTCATGCCGGTACCAAGTTCTTGGAATGATCTATTCGAAGATCAACGGGACCGGGAATTTGTCGGCTGGGTCTGGTATGAACGGGAATTTTATATCAGTCCCGCACAAGAGCATCAGCTAACCATACTAAGGTTTGGAAGCGCTACCCACCGGGCCCGGGTTTATTTGAATGGGAAACTGGTGATGGAACATGTCGGAGGTTTTACTCCCTTTGAGTCTCCGGTAGATCAATTCCTGGTAGAAGGTCAAAACCGTCTCACCGTAGCGGTAAGCAATATACTCGATTATTCCACATTGCCGGTTGGTACCTATACGGAACAGACTATACCAGGCCTCGGTACTTTTCATAAGGTAAGTCCAAACTTTGATTTTTATAACTACGCGGGTCTTCACAGGCCAGTACTCATCTACCGGATTTCCAAGACACATATTAAAGATATTGAGATTGTAACCGACTTTGAAGGTTCCCGTGGCATTGTCGATTACCGAGTCCAGCTTAATAATCCTGATGGAGCCCCAGCTCATCTTGAAACAATTGTAACCGTAGTGGATGAACAGTCCCGTCCAGTAGCTGAACAAGTAGGCATCAATGGGCGGATTTTTATTCCCGATGTCCGCCTCTGGAATCCCGGAGCCGCTTATTTATACCGGCTGCGGGTTGCGCTTAAGGCTGGAAATGAACTAGTAGACCTTTACGAAGAACCCTTTGGTGTACGAACCGTGACAATAAAAAACGGAGCTTTTTTAATAAATGGCAAGGCCTTTTATTTTAAGGGTTTTGGGAAACACGAAGACGCAGCGGTACGGGGGAGGGGACTGGATCAGGTATTAAATGTAAAGGATCTCAGGCTTATCCGGTGGCTGGGAGGCAATTCTTTAAGGACATCCCATTACTGCTATTCCGAAGAATTTATGCGGCTCTGCGATCAGGAAGGTATTGTGGTCATTGATGAGGTTCCCGCCGTAGGTTTAATGCTCGGTTTTAATTTTGATGTGTCGAGCATGATGGGAAATGGAGCAGAAAAACCCAAGACATGGGAAAACTTAAAAACTAAAGAAGCCCACCAAAACGTTATAGAAGAAATGATTATGCGGGATAAAAACCACCCTTCGGTGGTTATGTGGTCCCTTTCCAATGAGAGCGAAAGCTGGAGCGACGGGGCGGCTGAATATTTTAAACCCCTCTATGAATTGGCCAGAAAATTGGATCCCGCTAAACGGCCGGTAACTTCGGTTCTTATACAGCATAAGGATCCCACGGCTGATAAACTGGCTCCCCTTTCAGATGTCATCTGCCTGAATCGGTATTACGGTTGGTATTGGGCTGGGGGAGACCTGGAGGCTGCAAAGGTGTTCCTTGCTAAAGAGTTAGATGAATGGGTCCGCATGTATCCCGATAAACCCATCCTCTTTACCGAATACGGCGCCGATACGATCGCTGGTTTTCATGATACCGGTTCGGTCATGTTTACCGAAGAGTATCAACAGCAGCTCTATCAAACATATCACGAAGTTTTTGACCGTTATCCTGCGGTGGTGGGAGAGCAGGCTTGGAATTTCGCCGATTTTGCCACTTCCCAAAATGTGCTGCGCGTGCAGGGTAATAAAAAGGGCATATTTACCCGGGAACGGCAGCCAAAAGCCGCGGCCTTTGTATTTAAGCGGCGTTGGGAAAGCATACCGCATTTTAATTATAACAAGTGAGAGTAATACTTTAGGGGGTAAGAGAAATGAAAGAGACGGAATCAAAGATTGTGTATAATTCTGCAAAACCATGGCAGATTGGATTCTTTGTGTTAAACAATACGGCTACCAACTTATATATGTTCGCCTTTATGTTCGTATCATATTACGCGACAGGTATTGCGGGCCTCATGGTGGTAACCGTTGGTACCATTCTTACCATGATGCGGATTTGGGACGGGGTAACCGATCCGTTTATCGGGTATCTTATAGATAGGACAGAAACAAGGCTTGGAAAATTTAGACCCTTTATGGCCCTGGGAAACATCATTTTGGCCATTATGGCAATCATCATTTTCCAAACAACCCATCTGGTCCCAAAAGAATGGAGACTCCTCTATTTCATATTGATGTACGCCCTCTACATTATCGGGTACACCTTCCAAACCGCATGTACCAAGGCTGCCCAAACGGTGCTCACCAACAATCCAAAACAGCGGCCCCTGTTTACCCTGTTCGACAGTATCTATAACACTGCTTTATTCATCGGCGGCCAAATGGTTGTATCAGGTTACTTGGCTCCTAAACATAAGGGCTTTACTCAGGGATTTTTTAACGAATTTCTTTTCTATGTTATTCTGGTTTCTGCAATTTTTACGATTCTTTCTATTATTTCTATCTGGAAAAAGGATGTAAAAGAAAACTGGGGGCTAGCAAAATCAGAAAAAGTTCGCTTCAGGGATTTCTGGCCTGTTATTAAAAACAATAGGCCCTTGCAGATGTTAATAATTTCAGCATCTACGGATAAATTAGCGGCGGTTACAAAAACCAATGCGGTGACCACGGTTATTGTGTACGGAATATTAATGGGCAATTATGCCCTGTCTGGAAAACTCCAAATGATAACCGTTATTCCCACCATTCTGATCACCTTTTTAGGTATAGCCTATGCACGGAAATTGGGTTTAAAAAAAGCCTACGTCCTTTCCACTTGGATCGGTGTAATTCTGAGCTTTGTCATGTTTGCTTTCCTAAAGGGAATAGACATGAAAACCATAACCTTGAATCCATTAAGCGTGAATGCGATCATTTTCCTTGCAATCTTCTCGCTTATTGGTGGTGTTTCAGCGGTAGGTGGCAATATTGTTATTCCCATGATTGCGGATACAGTAGATTATGAAACCTACCGATCTGGGAACTACATTCCTGGTATGATTAGCACTATCTTTTCGTTCATTGATAAGCTTATATCGTCCTTATCCACCACCATTATCAGCCTCCTCGTGGCCCTTATCGGCTTTAAGTCTGAACTGCCGAAGGTAGACACTCCTGCTACAACGGCTCTCTTTTGGGTTGGAATGATTTTGTTTTTGGGTCTTCCCGTCTTAGGCTGGGTTGCCTCTCTTATTGCAATGCGGTTTTATAAACTGACCGGTACACGGATGCATGAAATCCAGCAAGCCCTTCATGATAAAAATATAGAAAGGAAAGCGGCGGTGTAACTCACGTGTTTGTTTGCTGCTCCCTCTAGCGGGGCAGAATTTCCCGTATCTTCTGGGCCAGCGCTTCCGCAAGTTTGCGGTGTTCGCTGGCTTCCAGATGTATACCGTCCAGGTCACTTGAGCGGATATGCTCACCGGCATCCAAAAAGTGGGCTCCGATCTCCCGGGCAAACTGGCGGTAGCGGGGAGACAGTTCCCTGGAAATCTCACCGCAGTCACCGAACATTGGTTTAAAGTAACTGAGTTTCGCAGTCGGCGGCGGACACACCATAATGACCTGCGGCTCTGCACCGGGCTTAAAGGCCTCGGGCCGCAGGGCTGCTTTTGCCACAAGCTGGGCTCCCCGGGCAATATCGTAGGCCGTCGGATTAAAACGTATCTTTAAATCGTTGGTCCCCAGCATAATAATGACCAAGTCCAGCGGCGCGTGACTTTGCAGGATCGGCAGGAGCTGCCTCAGACCGTTCTTGTCCCCCTCCATTGGGTCCTCTCGGCAGGTTGTCCGTCCGTTGAGCCCCTCTTCCACAACCCAGTATGCAGGATTGTCAGGCTCAGCATCGCTATTTAAAAGCTCCCTGAGTACACCGGGCCAGCGGGTCCTGTGGTCAAAACGGCTCCCTGTGGCCGGGTCAGCACCCCAGGTATTGGAGTCCCCATAGCAGAGTATTGTTTTCATGCCTTCCATGGTACCGCATCATCTCTGGCTGGGCAATTGGTTTGTCGCTCTGTTATAATGGGCCATGTTTATCCTCTCTGATCCACTCTTGGACATGCGGTTTAGTGACTATGGTATCCAGATCCCAATCCGGGACCAGCGAGCCCAGGCCGTTCTTGAGCATATAAGCCGCGTCTGGGCCGGTCCAAGCTCCTGCGTCTTTAACCTGCGCGCCGCTGCGGACCTTCTCGGAATCCCCGATGAGGACCGTGGGATACATCGGGAAGACCTGGAACGGGTCCACGATAAGTCCTTTGTGGAAGCCCTGTTTAGTGAAAAACTCGATGCGGAACTCATTAAGACCTATGAATTGATTGATGAACGGGGCCAGCCGAGGCGTTACCGTCCGGATCTAGCGGTGCGGCCTTTAAGTGCCCTATTTGAAACCATTCTGAACCAGGTCTGGGGCACCTATCTTGCCTGTCGGCTTGCCCTTGAGCTATCATCCAGTGCCTGTCAGGGACCCACAAATGCCGGTCCGGGCTTTGCCTACTTTTTAGGCGGGGGTATGCACCATGCCCGCCGTGATTCGGGCTCGGGTTTTTGCCTTGTGAACGACATTATGATCGCAGTGAAGCGGCTCATGGCAGAGGGGAAGGTTTCATCGGTGTGGATTATCGACCTGGATGCCCACAAGGGGGACGGAACCGCCGAACTGGCCGCCGGAAATTCATCAATCCGTACCCTCTCGATACACATGGCCTCAGGTTGGCCGCTGGACGAAGAAAGCCTCACTCACGCTGTGGCAGGCAGGGCCCCGCTTGTGCCAAGCGACGTGGAAATACCCATTCCGAGGAGTGGGGAAGCGTCCTATGTTCCGCTGCTTCGTTCAGGCCTTGCAGAGCTCGAAGCCCTTTCCCAGGGCAGGAAACCTGACCTGGCTATTGTGGTGGACGGCGCCGACCCTTACGAAAAGGATGAGCTGCCTTCCACGGCGGATCTTAAACTATCCCTCAAAACTTGTGTTGAACGGGACCGGCTCGTGTACGACTTTTTGCGGGAGCGGCACATAACTTCTGCCTGGCTCATGGCGGGGGGCTACGGGGAACGGGCCTGGGAACCGCCCGCCCATTTTCTTGCTTCCCTTGTAAGGCCCGTTGCAGCGGCGATCCTTGAACAGGACGGCAAGGTTCTCATTGCCCGGAGGGCGCCGGGGCAAAAGCAGGCGGGCCTCTGGGAATTCCCCGGCGGCAAGCTCGAAGCCGGCGAAACGCCTGAACAGTGTCTTGAACGAGAGATTACAGAAGAGTTGGGTGTAAAAATTAAGGTGGGCCCTTTTTTTGCAGAAAACCTCTATAGCTACAGAAGCGGAACCATAAGGCTCATGGCCTACCGGGCACGGGTTTTGGGCGGTCAGTTAAGGCTCGCCGTACACAGCGAAGTCCGCTGGGTCTCTCCTCTGGAGCTTCTCCAGCATGAGCTTTCTCCCGCGGATGTAAAGATCGCTCGGCTGCTTGCAGGGGAGCCCCTATGAGAGGTATAGGCCCCATCCTACCCCTTAATGACCACAAGCGGCCGTGAGCGGGCCACGGGGCGGGCAATGCCAGCATGCACAATAGGCCCCAGGACCTCTTCTACGTCCTTGTAAGCCCCGGGAGCCTCTTCCCTTGCGACCTTTTTGTCCGCCGCAAAGAGCTTGATGCGGTGCTTTTCCATTTCATGCCAGACGTCCTCGAACTCGTAGCGGCGGACCGCTTCGTTCCGGCTCAGGCGCCGGCCCGCCCCGTGGGCCGTACTGCCAAAAGTTTCTTCCATGCTTGTCTCGGTTCCCACCAGAATATAGCTTCCACGCCGCATGTCCCCCGGAAGCAGCACCGGCTGTCCGTACCGGGCATAAATGCCTTCCAGTTCTGGATGCCCCGGCGGAAAAGCCCGGGTGCCGCCTTTGCGGTGGACTAAAAGCCGTTTCCCTTCGTGAATCTCTTCCTTGGCAATGTTATGGGTCACATCATACACAAGGCTTACGGACCTCCCGGCCAGCAGGTCTGGGCAAACCTTTTCAAAGGCGGTCCGCACCTGGTGGGTAATGATTTGCCGGTTCGTCCAGGCGTAGTTCGCCGCGGCCGCCATGGCGGCAAAATATCGCCGGCTTTCGTCTGTCCAGTAGGGCAGGGCCGCGAGTTCGTGGTTGTACAGGGGAATCCGGTACTGATCCATTTTGTTCTTAAAAAGGTTGATATAGTCCGTAGCTACCTGGTGCCCTAGTCCCCGGGAACCGGTGTGAATCCAAACAACAATTTCGTTTTCCGCAAGTCCAAAGGCTTTGGCACAGTCCTGGTCATAGACAGTTTCGATATAGTCAATTTCAAGGAAATGGTTCCCCGCTCCGAGGGTCCCCAGCTCATCCCGGCCCCGTTCTACCGCCTTTTCGCTTACAAGATCCGCTTCGGCCTTATCAAGCCGGCCATGGCTTTCCATCGCTGCCCGGTCGGCTTCGGTGCCATAGCCTTCCCGGATGGTCCAAGCTGCCCCTTCGTTGAGGATCTTTTTCATTTCCGCCTTAGTAAAAGACCGGTGCCCTGTGGAACCCACACCGCTTGGAATGAGTGAAAACAGGACCTTGCCTAATTCATCTAACCGGTCCTCCAGGGCCTTTCGGGGAATGCCGGTGCGGAGCAGCCGCACGCCGCAGTTAATATCAAAACCGACCCCGCCGGGTGAAATAAGGCCCGAATCGGTGTCAAAGGCGGCTACCGCACCGATGGGGAATCCAAAGCCCTGGTGCATGTCGGGCATGCCGAGGGCATAGCGGTACAGGCCGGGAAGGCTCGCGACGTTCATCAACTGATCGATGGACTGGTCCTCTTCAAGCTGTTTTAGCATACCTTCGGTTGTATAGAGCCTGAGGGGCACTTGCATGGGGCCCCGGCGGGGCAGTTCAAAGACCCAGTCTGACTTTTTTTCGAAGGGGTATTTCATAGTTTCCCTCGCTTTTAGCTAAATTGAAGCTCTTTCAAAAGTGACCGACTTTTGAAATTGACATAATTCTAATACTTTTTTAGGTCTTTTTTAACATGAAAGGGAGAACCTTAGCATGGAGGTACTCCGATGCGTATAGCCTATTCCTGTGCTGGTGAAGGGTTCGGCCATGCGGGCCGTATGGTTGCACTGTATGATGATATGAGTTTTAGTCATGAGGTGATCCTGTATGTTCCAGAACCGGTAAAAGCCTTTGTTGCCAAAAAGTTGGCTGCACGGCAAGTCTCCCGGCCTGCTTCCCCGCAACCTCCTGTGGTGATTCGCAGCATCCCCTGTTTTACCTTTATTAAAAATAAAAATCGGGTGGAATATATTCGCACCGTTTTTCACAGCCTGAGGCAGGTGGTCCATTTTTACCCAGCCATACAGCGTCTTGCCCGGCAGCTCAAAAAAGATCGCATTCAGGCCGTACTCTCCGACTTTGAACCCTATCTTCCCTGGGCGGCCCGCCTTGCGGGTATTCCGGTGATTCAGATGAACCATCCAGGGATTATCCGCCGCTATGTCGATATGGATCCCCGAACCTGGGTGGCGGCCCTTGTGGCAACTCTCATGGAGGGGCCCTGGGATAAGCGGCTTTATGTATCCTTTTTCGGCGGCGATGTGGGTCCGGTGCTCAGGACAGAGCTGCTTTCCAAACCGGTCCGGGACGAGGGTTTTGTGGCGGTTAACCTTAAGGTGGAAAGCAGAAAGGAGATCCTCCCCCTGCTCAACGCAGTGCCGGGCCTGGTGTATCGGCTCTATCCGGCCCCCGGCGCCGATTTTGACGAGGGGCTGCGGAATTGTACCGCGGTTATTACTAACGGCGGGCACCAGACCCTCTCTGAGGCCCTGGCCCTCGGTAAGCCGGTCCTCTCCATACCCCAGCGAGGCCAGGCCGAACAGGAACTGAACGCCCGTATGCTCCAGGCCTCGGGGCGGGGCCTTATGGTCCGGAAGCTGGAAGACCTGCCAAACGGCCTGGCCCGCTTTCTCGGGCAGCTAGACAGTTTCCGGAAGCCCGCCGTCATCCCCGTAGGTTTCCGGTTCAAAGACAGCCGGCTTGAACTCATCCGGCGGATCAATGCGATTCTTGCAGACTTTGGGTCCGGCGCTGCTAGCGCTGCCAGCGCTATCGCCGTAGTTGATTACGCCGCCGATGCCAAAGCCGCCAACGGTTACGATGCCGGCGGCAAAGGCGGGGCCGCGCGCCTGGCGGTGTAGGGTATTACTACGCTGTCTTCCGTAGCTTGTTTTCCTTTTTACCTCCAGCCTTCATCGGCCGGTTCAGGAGGCTCTGCATCAATATGAATGCAAATATAAGAATCCCTACCACGATGCGGGTCCACCAGGAGCTCAGGGTCCCCTGAAAATTGATGATAGTCTGAATGGTTCCTAGAATGAGTACCCCCATAATGGAACCGCCAATTGATCCGACGCCGCCTGTCAGAAGGGTGCCCCCCATAACTACCGCCGCGATAGCGTCCATGTGCAGGTCTTTGCAATGCAGGGCATAGCCAGAAAGCATATAAAAGGTAAACACCACCCCCGCAAGTCCTGAACAGAAACCGCTCAGGGTATAGATAAGGACCTTGGTGCGCTGAACCGGAAGCCCCATAAGCAGGGCCGATTGTTCGGAGCCCCCGATAGCGTAGACCGTCCGGCCGAATCGGGTAAAGCGCAGGAGCCACCAGCCAAAAAGGGCGAACACAAGAAATATAAGCACATTGATAGAAATAAAATCTCCGGTAGGCAATTCTAAAGCCGCCATACTGACATCCCGGTACCATTCATTATCAATATTAATCGTATCAATACTGATAAGGTAACAGGCTCCGCGGGCAAAGAACATGCCCGCCAGGGTTGCGATAAAGGGCTGGACCTTAAAAAATTGTATCATCACCCCCTGAAAAGCTCCGATACCGGAAGCCGCGAGGAGCGCTATCCCAATAACGAAGGCGGGTGGTACCTCCTTGCGCAGGAGGTCTGCGGAAATCATAGTTACCAGTGCAACTACGGAACCCATGGAAAGGTCTATACCGCCAGAAAGAATAACAAAGGTCATCCCAACAGCGGCGATTCCCAAAAAGGCATTATCAATAAAAAGGTTGATGAACACCTGGAGGGACAGGAAATTGGGGTACGCTATGGAGCCTGCGGTGTACATTAGGAGAAAAAGACTTACGGTGACAATAAATGGCAGGTGTTTTCTGTCTAGCTTTTTCATAGGGCACCTCGCATCTGAAAGCCTTTACGGCCAAAACGGAACAGGGCACGGAAATTTTCCGACTGGAGCATGCTTACCAGAAATACCACCACCGATTTAATAACCAGGTTAACCTGAGGCGGTACTCCAATTGAATAAATGGTGGTAGTCAGGGTCTGGATAATCACCGCTCCCAAAATAGAACCGGCCAGGTTGAACTTGCCGCCATTCAGGGATGTGCCGCCGATGACGACTGCCAGGATGGCATCCAGTTCAAAGAGGTCCCCCGCGTTATTGCCGTCGGCGCTCTTCACGTTGGAACTAACCAGGAGTCCCGAAACCCCTGCGCAGAAGGCACAGAAAGCATAGGACCAAAATACGATCCGCTGTTCCTGTATGCCCGAATAGCGGCTTGCGGTCCGGTTAACCCCAATAGATTCAAAAAAGAGCCCCAGGGCTGTCTTCCTCGTTGCAAGAATAACGAGTATAAGGACCGCTAAGAGGACATAGACCGAAAAGGGAATGCCAAGCAGGGTCCCATTGCCGATGAAATAGTAGGGCTTGTAATAAATGGTGATGATTTGTCCGTTGGTCACCAGCTGGGCGATACCGCGGCCTGCAACCATAAGAATCAGGGTTGCCACGATAGGCTGTATGCGCAGCCGGGAAACTAAAAAGCCGTTCCACATTCCTAGAATCAGGGCCGATAAAAGCGCTGCAGCTATAGCGACGGCCATAGGCGTCCGGGTAACGAGGATCTGCTGGTTTCCTTCCAGGACCAGTTCACCGCCAATGAGGTACGCCGCGATGGCCCCTGAAATGGCGACTACAGAACCAACGGAAATGTCGATGCCTCCGGTTGAAATGACAAGGGTAAGGCCGATCGCGATAATACCGATGTAGGTCGACCGGTTTAAAATATCAATAAGAATGCCGGAAAACCGTTCATGTTTCCATTCTATGACAAAAAAGCCCTTGGTGAGGAACGCATTAACTAATAACAGCAGGACGAGGACCATGAAGGGCCAAAACAAAGACGATTCGTTAATTCGCTGCAGCTTGTTTTTCATATTCCGTATCCTCCTGGGCGATCATGCGCATAATGGTGTGTTCGTTAATATCCTTGCCCTCAACTTCGGCAATCTTTTTTTTGTCTCGGAATATGGCAACCCGGTCGCTGACGGCGACCACTTCTTCCAGTTCCGATGATATAAACAGTATCGAAAGCCCCTCATTCCGCATTTGTATAATCCGCTGCAGGATTTCGCTTTTTGCGGCCACATCAATACCCCGGGTCGGTTCATCTAAAATAAGAATGGCGGGCCGTGTCGCAAGCCAGCGGGCCAGGAGTACCTTCTGCTGGTTTCCCCCGGAAAGGGTTTTAACCGGCCGCTCTGCATCTGGGGTCTTAATGCCCAGGTCGTTAATGAACTGTTTTGCCAGTTCGTCCTGGGTTTTCCGGGGCAGGTACTTCAGGATTCCCTGTTTTGCCTGCAATGCAAGAATTATGTTTTCCCTGATGGAAAGGTCTCCAATGAGTCCTTCTGTTTTTCTGTCTTCCGGGCAGAATCCCATGCCGTTCATGATGGCATCCTGGGGATCCAAAAGGGGAATTTCTTTTCCGTCCCGGTACACTTTTCCTTCCAGGGCCCGTTCGGCTCCGAAAAGGAGTTTTGCGGTCTCGCTGCGGCCTGAACCGAGAAGCCCCGCAAGCCCAAGGATTTCTCCCTTTTTAAGACTTATGGTTATGGGCTTAAGAAACCCTGGCCGTCCTAAACCTTCTGTGCGCAGGAGCTCTTCGCTGCCCTTATTCAATTTTAATTCCTGCCTGGTCGATGCGGCTGCAAGTTCTGCTGGATCCTTACCGACCATCATGCTGATAAGTTCAAGTTTGGATAATTCCGCTGCTCCTCTGGTTCCGATATATTCACCGTTACGGAGCACCGTAATGCGGTCAGACACGGCATAGACCTGGTCAATAAAGTGGGTGATGAACAGAATCGCCATGCCTGCATTTTTTAGCTTTCGTAAAATAAGAAAGAGACGTTCCACTTCAGCCTCATCCAAGCTGGAAGTCGGTTCATCTAAAATTAAAATATCCGATTTCACACATAGGGATCGTGCGATAGCGACCATTTGCTGTACCGCCAGGGAATAGGATCCCAGGGGTTTTGCAGGGTCCAGATCCAAATCGAGTTTTTCTTTGATTATTTTTTTAGCTTCCGTAAATAAGCGTTTCCACTGTATGCCAAAGGTATTCCTCGGTTCTCGGCCTAAAAGCAGGTTTTCTGCTACGGTTAAATTAGGACAGAGGTTAACCTCCTGGTATACGGTTGCGATTCCAATGTCTTGGGCATGTTCGGGGGATTCAACTTTTATGCGCTCACCCCGAAGATATATCTCTCCTGAGTCCGGTTGATATACACCGGTCATTATTTTTATCAATGTGGATTTCCCAGCTCCGTTCTGTCCCATGAGTGCATGGATTTCTCCCTGCTTAAGAGAAAAATTAACCTGCGAAAGGGCCCGTACACCGGGAAAGTACTTTGAAATGTTCACCATGGAAAGAATATCCGTATTCTCCATGCGGTTATCTCCTTTGTAAAAAAGGCGTTCCGGCAAGTGCCAGAACGCCCGTAAAGCCTATGGATGTTCAGAACAGAACTGCTACCGCCTCAGCGGTACCCGCTATGTGGTATTACTCGCCGAAGTGGCACTCGCTATGCGGCACTACTCGCCGCATGGCTCAACCATGCCTGTTAGTACTTCCGGGACGGGAATACCTGGGCCGCAAATTCTGCGGGGTATACACCTTCGTTGGTAACAATCCGTTTGGGCAGGCTCTTGCCCGCTACCAGGTCTTTTACAGCTGCCATGAGCTGTTCACCGAGCAGGGGCGAGCATTCTACGGTGCAGTTAAGTTTGCCGGCGATCATGGCTTCGAAAGCACCTTTTACTGCATCAACAGATACGATAATGATGTCCTTCCCTGGTTTGAGTCCGAATTCTTCAATAGCCTGGATAGCGCCAATAGCCATATCGTCGTTGTGGGCATAGAGGACGTTGATATTTTTACCTTCAGCCTTCAGGAATGCTTCCATGACTTCCTTTCCCTTTGCACGGGTAAAGTCGCCGGTCTGGGAACGGATGATTTTATAATTGGGGAAGGGTTTCAGCATTTCTTCAAAGCCCCGTTTGCGGTCAATGGCCGGGGCGGAACCAACGGTGCCCTGCAGTTCCACGATGTTGACCGGTTTGTCGGTGTGGAGGTAACCCATGAGCCATACGGCAGCCCGCTTTCCTTCCTCCACAAAGTCAGAACCCATGAATGTTACATAGAGACTGTCATCTTTTACCGCCACAGCCCGGTCGGTCAGAATGACGGGGATTTTAGCCCGTTTGGCTTCCTGCAGCACCGTTTCCCAGCCGGTTTCGACCACTGGGGAAAAGGCGATAACATCCACTTTTTGGGCGATAAAGGAACGGATGGCCTTAATCTGGTTTTCCTGTTTTTGCTGGGCGTCGGCGAATTTCAATTCAATGCCCGCTGCAGCGGCAGCAGCCTTGATTGAGTCGGTGTTAGCGGTCCGCCATTCGCTTTCTGCGCCGATCTGTGAAAAACCAAGGACGATTTTTTTGCTTTGAGCAAAGCCGTTCAGAGCTACCAGGGTGATGAGTGCGCACACTCCCGCGAAAACTTGTAGGGATTTCTTCATACATGCCTCCTTTGTGGGACTTGTTGATAGTGTTATTGTCCCACCGGATACGGCATTTGTATTTAGACGATTCGGCAAAAATGTGTACGATACTGCACTAAGTTACCAACCCTAATAGCGCCGCTTGGGCAGCACTGCTCGGGCCACTTCGGCGGGAAAGACTTCTTCGCTCGTGATGATCCGTGTCGGAAGTTCCTTTCCATCAAAATAATCCTGGATAACCTTCATAAGCTGAGGCCCTAAAAGGGGAGTGCATTCCACGGTGCAGTTGAGCTTACCTGCTATCATGGCCTGGAAGGCTTCCTTGACCGCATCTACCGAGACAATGACAATATCCTTTCCCGGATTAAGGCCCGCTGCCTCTATGGACTGGATGGCTCCCAGGGCCATGTCGTCGTTATGGGCAAAAAGCACATCTATCCGGTTTTGTTCTGTTTCAAGAATTCGTTTCATTACATCCCTGCCCTGATCAAAATAGAAATTGGCGATTTCTGATCGGATAATACGGTATTCCTTATGGGCCGCCAGGGTTGTTTCAAATCCCCGTTTACGATCCAATGCAGGGGCAGATCCAACGGTACCCTGAAGTTCCACAATATTGATGATTCCGTCCGGGGTGGGATGCTGCTGCATATACGAAAGGAGCCAGCGGGCAGCCCTGCGGCCCTCTTCCAAAAAATCAGAGCCGATAAAGGTGGCCCAAAGACTGTCATCCTTTATGTCCACTTCCCGGTCCGAAAGTATGACCGGGATGCCCGCTTCCTTTGCTTCCTGCAGGACCGGTTCCCAGCCGGACTCTACGATCGGAGAAAAGGCAATAATATCCACTTTTTGCCGTATAAAACTGCGGATTGCTTCTATCTGTTTTTCCTGTTTTTGCTGTCCGTCGATAAAAATGAGCTCGATTCCCGCATCTCGAGCCGCATCCTTTATAGATTTTGTATTCGTCAATCTCCATCGGCTTTCGCTCCCTACCTGGGCAAAGCCGAGCCTAATAGGTTCCTTGTTTGACCGGGGGTGCCGGAAAGATGCATAGGGATCTACATTTGTATTGACCGTTTCGGCGGTAATTTTTCTTGTCCGCAGGTATATTTTCTTTGGGATTCCCGGTTTTTTTTCTAAAATATCCCATGCATAGTTTACCGCTTCTTTCCCCCCCGTGGGGCAGATAAAGGTCGCCGTAAGCAGCCCCTTTCGTACTAGTTCAAGGCCGCCATTCGCCCCCTCCAGGCCGTCGACACCGATAAATTTGATATTGCTAATCCCCGCCTTTTTAGTTGCAAGGATTGCCCCATAGGCCATTGCATCGTTCTGGGATACTATAACGTCGGGGATGGGACTTTTAGCGAGCAAAGCCGACAGAGCGTCTTCGGCCTGGTCCCGGAGCCAGTCGGCAGTGACCGTTTTGGTGAGCCTAATGCCTGGATGCCGCTCAATTTCCTGTCGCAGCCCTGTACTGCGATCTATGGTGGGGGGCGAACCTGCCCTTCCTTGTATCTCCCACACGGTTCCGCCGCTTTTTCCCAGAAGTTCCGATACCGAGCGTCCCGTTTCCCGGCCGATCAACTGGTTGTCTGGGCCGATATACAGCGTATAGTCGTAGCCTTCCACCGCCCGGTCCAACACAATGACCGGAATGGTTTTATATGCTTCGGTTACGACAGGGGTGAGCACCTGCGAATCTGTAGGCGAAATAATAAGCAGGTCTATGCCATAGGCAAGGAGCCGCCTTACATCATCAACCTGGCGCTCACTTGAATCGACCGCATCGGTAATGACTACCCGCATGTCAGGGTATTGTTTCGCCTGTTGAGTAATTTCTTCGGTCATGCTGATGCGCCAGGGTTCCGAAAGGTTTGCCTGGGAAAGGCCGATGAGTTTTCCCACTTCCTGGTCTACCTTCTGGTATGAGGTTAAGGGCAATATGTTTACAAACCAAAGCAGAAAGACAGAAACAACCATAATCCCCAGGGCAATCAGAATAAAAGAGGGCTGTGGGTACCCTTTCATTGTGGGTTTCCTCCCTTGCGGTATTCTACGGGAGAGATTCCCAGTATTTGCTTAAAAGCCCTGCTAAAGTAGTGCTGGCTGCGGTATCCTACTTTCTCCGCAATCTCATACACTTTCACCGCCGGATCGGCTAAAAGCTGCAGGGCGTGCTGAATACGGATCCTGCCCACATATTCTACAAAGGAGTAGCCCGTAGCCTGTTTCATAAGCCTGGATAGATATCCAGGGCTTATCTCCAGTTCCGTGGCGGTTTCCTCAAGCGAAAGATCCGGATACTGGTAGTTTTTTTCGATATACCCTTGGGCAAGCAATACAAAGGTCTGGTA
>NZ_JAJUHW010000056.1 GCF_029265695.1 Gracilinema caldarium
CCAAAGGCATATAGGAAGGATGGATCCTGAAAACTTTTAATAAAATTCTCAAAACCGACAATACGGAATCCACCGTCAAGTTTTGCAGAACTTGACCAGTTGGTAAACGCGTAAAAGGTCCCCATAAAGAAGGGTATTACCATTACCATGAGAAATGCAAACAGGACAGGCGCAAGGAAGAGCCAGAAAACCAGGTTTGCTTCGCTTTTTTTCGTCATCTTGTCCCCCAGACTAGACAAATAAATAAGAATGGCTACAGGAGCAGCCCTGTAGCCATCTAGATTATACCTCAGCAGACGATCCAATCATTGGTTCACCTCGCCAAGGCCTACCCATTTTGAATTATTTCTTTGCGTTATCCTTGAAAGCCTTAGCCATCAGTTCAACAAACTGCTCTTTGGTAATCTGGCCAGCGGCAAACTGGTTGTAAATCGGGGTCAGCACCTTGTCCCGGAAATCGCCAGAGAAGTTGTACTGGTTCCAGGAATAGACTTTTCCAGCGGCAGACCACTGCTGTACGGATTTGGAAAGCTGGCCGTCGGGGTTAAGGGCGATGCCGGAGAAAGCGGGGATCATACCCGCTTCTTTAACCATGTAGTTCTGACCTTCGGGGGTAGTAACCAGATCGACAAGGAATTTCTTTGCCATAGCCAGGTTCTTGGAGTCCTTGTTGATCGCATAGAAAGAAGGAGCAGCAACGAAGATACCATCGGTGGCTTTTTCCATGGAACCATGGGGAGCAAAGGCCATCTTAAAGGTTGCATTAGCGGACTTCATGTTAGGATCGGTCCAGTTACCCTGGTGCAGGAACGCAGCTTTTCCGGTAGCAAAGGCACCAACCTGAGCATCGTAGTTTCCGGTGAGCAGTACGGTCTTGTCAGCATACTTAAAGAGGAGTTCTACCCAGTCAGCATATTCTTTGAGCCGCTGCATATCAACTTCGCCCTTAAGGAGAGCATTGACTACAGACAGATCACCGTAGGGGAGACCGTTGGAGAGGAGGCTATTAAAGTTATGGTGAGCGGTAACCCAGCCCATTTCAACAGCTGCAGCCATGGAAACCACAGAGTTAATACCCAGTTCTTTTTTCATGGAATCGAGCTTAGCAAAGGCTTTCCGGTACCCGTCCAGGTTAACCAGGGTTTTAGGATCGATACCAGCTTTAGCGAGCATATCAGCATTGTATGCCATACCCCAACCTTCTACAGCAACGGGGAAGCCATATACTTTGCCGTTGTACTTAAATGCTACTGAAGTCTTGGAAACCCAAGGCTCATTGGAAAGGTCCAGAATTGAACCTTCCCATTCCTTGTAGGATTCAAGTCCGTCAAAGGCGAAAATATCGGGCATATCGCCAGCTGCATAGTCAGCCTTGAGCTGAGGACCCATACCGCCAGAGGTACCACCGATAGATTTTATGGTAACCGTGACTCCGTTCTTGTCGCCCCAAAGCTTAGCGTATGCCTTAAGCTGGGCGTCAATTTCGGGCTTGTTCTGCATAAGGGTGAGTTTGCCACCCTTTGCAGCCTGAGCCTGACCTTCGCTGGTTCCGTTTGCAAATACTGCTGCGGCAGTCAGCAAAGCAGCGACTACCATTAACGTCTTTTTCATAAAAATTCCTCCTGGAACATGCTTTTTAACCGGTTTATTTAACCGGTTAAACATAGAATAGCATACTTTTCCAGCTTGTCAAGAAAAAAAATGCAGGGAGACGTAATTTTCAAATGTTACCGGCTTATGCAATTTGATCGATTGTAATGAGGATATAAATTTTACTAAGGTTCTTTTCGTCCCGGAGAAGCCGGACATTGCACTGCTGGGCAAGGACGTTCATCAACTGGAATCCTAGGGTTTCCGGTTTATCAAAGGAATACTCCTTTGGGATCCCCGGACCTGAATCCCAGTAGGTTAAGCGCACCACATGCTCATCTATCCGCTCAATATCGCCGTAAATACCGCAGAAGCCCTGTTCTCCATGGGCATACTTAATTGAGTTGGTGATCAGTTCGTTCATGAGGAGGCCAAAGGGGACAACCCATTCCAGAGAGACATAGAGAACCTGAGCATTTTCATGGGGAGAACATTCAAAAGTACAGGTGTATTCATTGGACGAAATGGAACTTAAATAGCTGCCCAGGGAACAGATATACTGCACGAGGTTCACCTTTTTAAAATTATCCTGTTCATAGGATTCTTCATGAACAAGTTCCATGCTGCGGATCCGGTTCTCGGTATCCAGCAATATCGACTGGGTTTCGGGATTAGTTGTATAGCTTTGTTGCAAATGAATAAGGCTTGCCATTATTTGGAGGTTATTCTTAACCCTGTGGTGCACCTCCCGAAGGAGCATTTCTTTTTCCTGCAATTCTTGTTTAATTGTGAGCTGAGATGCTCGTAAAGTACTCTGGGCTCTTTTTAAAAGAATTATAAATATACCAAGTATAACAATTGTACATGAGAGAAATACGATGATAATTCCAATGTGCGGATTCTCTGCAATAATGTTTGGCGCTCTGTTCAGAATAATGGTCCCCATTGGCAGCCTGTTTTTCGGTAAACGCCAGCGCTGCAATTGCTGCCAGTCTATCATAAGAGGCGTATCTTTTAGATGTAATAAGGGTATATTCTGCGGCTCCGTTCCCTCCAGTATCCGAATAAGCATGCCCGCTGCCTGCTTGCCCTGTTCAAAACCCGAAGTGATGGCTCCGCCGAGTATACCCTGCCCCATGTTAAAGTCCCAAACACCAAAAACCGGAACAGAGGCAGCCGCACTGAGCGAATTAACCACTTTTTTATAGGGGATATAGGTTCCGCTGCTATCCTGAGAATAGGCAAGCAGAAGTATTGCTGTATGCTCTGGGAAGCGGCTTACCTGATTAAGAATATGTTGAAAACTTGCTGGGGCGAGTATTTCATAATGTATCGGCTGTTCCAAGGCAGCCATCTGGGATTTAAATTCGCCTTTGTTTACTATACCGGTTGTGGTTTCGTCCGCAAGCACAAATAAGGTTTGTAAATCAGGCAGGAGGCTCTGTATTAAGTGTAAGGTTTTTTCATAATTAACATATTCTATAACCCCGGTTACGTGGGATCTATATGGGGCAAGTACGGTAAGATCTGGATTGTTGACTCCGCAAAAAACCCACGGTATCTGGCCAAAGAGAGCATCTCCATATTGGAGCATAAAATTATAGGCATCATTGTCGCTCACGATGACAGCATCGAACTTAAAAGCCTTGTATTGCTCTTCCAGGTAGCGTACGAACAGGACCTTTCTCGGTTCTGTCCAAAGGCGCTTAGTATCCACGTGTTCAGTCTTAATAATAACATTGAGCGTGGTATTCTCATTAAGAACGGTTTCTATCCCTTTTTGTATTGCCCCCGTCCAGGGGTAATCGGTTTGGTATGAATGGAGCACCAGAACTTTTAATGGGTCCTCGGCTCCAAAAAGAAGCATGCCGGTCCAGAGAAAAAGGCTCATACAAATCAGGGACCCTTTTGGAATCGTCATACCTTATAGTATATGGGTATCATTTTTAATTGCAAAAAATGACTCCGGCAGAATTTTGAAATCGACCTAGAGTCTCAGAACCTTTTCTAGCTTTTTTCCCCGAGCAAGTTCATCGATAAGCTTGTCCAGGATACGCACTTTACGCACAAGGGGGTCTTCTATTGTCTCTACCCGGACGCCGCAGATTACCCCGGTAACAGTATCCGCTTGGGGATTATACCGGGGAGCTTCGGCAAAAAAAGTTTCTAGATCTACTGATTTCCGTATCTGAGCGGCAAGTCCCTCCGCATCATAGCCGGTGAGCCAGAAAATAATCTGGTCTACTTCATCCTTGGTGCGCCCCTTGCGTTCTGCCTTGGCAATATACAGGGGATACACTTGGCTAAAGGGCATTCGGTATAATCGTTCGTTATTCATGGTGATAGTCTCGTACAGATTGATGGAGAATGCAATTGCAGTGAGCAGCCGCAAGGGCCGGGGCCTTGGGGCAAAACCCAGACCAAGCCCCAGCCCAACTCAAAACCCGCTACCCGCCCCACCCCAAAACTAATGCCGGCTTTTCTGCAGGCTCTTCTGGAACTTGGCGATCTGCTTCCAGCGGGCCTTTTCTGCCCGCATTGCCTGGTCATCGAGCCGGCGGTCCAGCCAAGCCTGCTCCCGCTTAAGCCGTAGGTAGGAGCGGTAACGGCCCTCATCCAGATCACCAGAAGCCAGGGCAGCCTGGACCGCGCAGCCCGGCTCGCCCTCGTGGCTGCAGTCGGAAAACCGGCATTGGTCCGCCAGGCCGGCAATATCGGAAAAGCTCGCCGCCAGGTCATCCCCATCGGCCCAGAGCTTTAATTCCCGGATTCCGGGGCTGTCTATAATGAGAAGCCCTGACGAAAGCCGGTAGAGCCTGCTTGAGGTAGTAGTATGCCGCCCTTTGCGGTCCGATTCCCGAACAGCCCCTTCCCGTGGTGCGGCTTCTTCATCCAAGGCGCTGGAGCCGCCCAGGCTGGCCTCCGGATCGCCTGCCAAAGGTGCGGCCGACAAAGGAGCCGCCGCCAGAGGTGAGCCTTTAACACCGTTTAAGGCCCCGATCAGGGCAGACTTTCCTACCCCGCTTTTGCCAAGTACCCCCAGGGTCTCTCCGGCAGAGAAATAACGATTCAGTTCTTCTAAGCCCTCTCCGGTTCTCGCACTGACCGCCACTACGGGGCTTCCCGGAGCAGCCAGAGCGGCGGTAGCTAAAGCGTTCCGGCGCGTTTCAGCATCCGCCAGGTCCACCTTATTAAGGACTATGCAGACACCGCAGCCTGCACTGCGGGCAACCACCAGGGCCCGCTCAAGAAAGGTGCGGAGAAAGTTCCGGCCCCCGTCCAGGGCAAACACGAGGAGCAGCGTATCTATATTTGCAGCCAATACCTGTTCTTCCGTTTTATCCCCCGCCGCACCTCGACTTAAAGCTGTTTGCCGGGGAAGCACCCGGTGGATCCGCAGGCTGTCTTCCTCAGGGTCAAGTAGCACCCAGTCTCCGGTAACAGGGTAGTCAGCCCCGCCGGTGGTCCGGAACGCAAAGGCACCGCTCACCCGTATGTTGCGGCACAAACCTGCCATACATGCAGCTGCAAGCATTGGAGGTTCATCAATATAATGGGGTATGACTACATCATATTGATGATATTCCCGCCGGATAATGCGGCCGGGAATGTATATTCTGCCATCTTCCTGGCATGCGGATTGCCAGAAGCCGTGAAATATACCCTTCCACCCCCAGGTTTCAGGATTCATTGTGGTATACAATTGTGTTGTTCCTTTAGCAAATTTCAAAAAATTGATGAACGAATTTTCTGCATGACCGCTTGCATTACGTTCGCTGCAAGTACTGCGGGCGCGATAAGCGCTCCATACACCGCGAATGCAATTTACAGATCAAACAGAACCGAATGAAATTAATTGTGAATTAAAAAAAAGCGAGAGGAGAGGCGGATAAAGATAGGATTTAGAAACTATTTTTTTACAGCTCGCGCAAAACATGCGCAGATGATGATGATATAAAAGAAAGATATAAAAGAAAGAAATAAACGACAGTTCCTATCCTATCCGCGGCTCTGAACCTCTGCATTAGTGCGGACAATCACCATTACACGCCTCCTTATTGTAGTGTGGTATTATGATAACACCTTATCAGCGATTGCGGGTACTGTCAAGGAAGGACTGCCTGCATCCCCGCTCTAGCGGGCGAGGCCTCACCCGCCAGGCTGTACTCATCAATATAATCTCATTCCGCAGCTAATCGCAAAACCATTGAGATAAGGACTCCCATTGCTATCCTTAGCAAAAATGCCGTTGCTCCCCAGTTCGATATAGTACGAGCTCGGCCATTTTGCGGTATCCAAAAAGAACTCAAACCCAAAGTGCCCGTATCCACCGAGCCGAAATGGCTCTGCATCAAACTCCGCATGGGGGAAAACAAAGAGAAAGCCGCCTTCGCCGTACAGACGAATCGCCGCAGTCTTCATAAAGGAGCCCCCCACAAGCCCAGCCCGCAGACTGTAATAGGGCTGCCAATCGAAGTTTTCCTTAAAGAGAACAGCACCGCTCATCCTGAGGGCCCCATGATCCCAGAGGAACCAGGGACTCGTGACCGTACCGCCCAAACCAAAATCATCTTCCCATTCGTGGAGAGAAAACCCCGCCGAAAGGGCACTCGTTTTGTTCAGCCCGCTTCCATTTGGTTCCGTAACAGCGGGAGCACCGGCTAATACCAGAGCTGAAAGAAAAATCAGAAAGGTTTTCATCATGTACCTCCTCCCGAAATTGATGAAAGTAATTCCGCCAGACGGCGGCTATATACGAGCAGGGCGTCCCTGCCCTGGTCGGTTATCCGATACAAGGTACTCGGCTTGCGGCCCTTAAAGTGTTTACGGAACTCCACATAGCCCGCTTCTTCGAGCTTCCTAAGATGGCTCGCCAGATTCCCATCAGAGGTCCCAATAGTATCCCGCAGGTAGGTAAATTCCGCTTCATCACAACCCGCTAAAAGGGCCATCGCCGCAAGCCGAATCCGCGAAGCAAACAGTTCGTCCAGGGCTTCGTAGTTAAATAGATGAGCGGGATTGCTGTCGTTCTTTGACATAAAGGTACAAACCTGGCAAAGCTTCGAATACAAAAGCCCATATTCCCATACTTAAAGAAGACCAGTACAGCGGTATCCAGAACACCACAAAAGCCTGAACTACCCAGGCTCCCGCAACAAGCTTAAGAAGCACATATGCGGTCAGCACACTGCTAGCCCAGTATCCCGTAGCCACTAAGAGACTCACGCAACAAAAGAGGTGCGGCAGACTTAAGAAAGAAGGGAACAACCATGCAAACACTCCCGCTAAAAGACAGAGCCCCAGAACAAATACCCACAAATTACTAACCATTCGCTCCACCAGCACGGTCTTTTTTTGCTTACCCCGTATCTTGTGATAGTACCGAGCGACAAGCACAATACCGACCACACAAACACTCAACCAGAGGGGCCCAATAAAACCAAACCAGGCTCTCCCCACCAAGAAGTACGTCAACACCACCCCGAGAGGGACCAAGGTCCCCCACACCATCGAAGCATACCCCGTGTAAATGAATGAACGCCGGGCCTCCTGAACCAGCGTCTCGATAATATCGAGCTGTTCCTGTGGAGATAGACTCTTCGTTCCCATCATAGCCTCCTCTGTAACCTATATTCAATCATATCACAAAGTACTTTGTTTTTCAAAGTATAAAAAAATTTTTATACCACAACACACAGAGGGGGAAGTCTCCCCCTCGCTCCGGCCGCCAGAGGGAAAACACTCCCGGCACACTGTCGCCGTGTAATACGCCCCGGTGCCACTCTTTCCAGCAGCGCCGCTCTTTCCAGCGGCGCCGCTGGGGGTCAGCCCCTCGGTCGCCAGAATCCGCCCGCTACTAGGCCCCGCTGCCCTCTGGCGGCCTCCGCTCCCCCCTCTGCGGGGGACACCCCCGCAACGCCCCCGCAGGTTTTGTCACGGTGCGGCGCTTAAAAGCTCCCTGCCGGCACAGTCAAGTATGGCGGTGCTGCGCCCCCTCGCAAGTCCTTGCCAGGAGCTGAATTTTGGGACATACTAGGTAAAACCCTATGGAAAAACACATTAAATCCAAACATCGTGTAGCGGAATACGGAGAAGTACTCACCCCGAGTCACATAGTAAACGCCATGCTCGACTTGGTAGAGCAGGAGACAGTTCGCATCGATTCCCGCTTTTTAGAGCCCGCCTGCGGTACAGGGAATTTTTTAATCGCCATTCTTGAACGCAAACTCCGGGTTGTAGAGCAGCGCTACCGTAAAAACCAGCTTGAATTTGAGCGCTACGCCGTGCTGGCTGTTTCGAGCCTGTATGGCATCGATCTCTTGCTGGATAATGTCGAAGAATGTCGTCATCGGCTCTATCAAACCTTTGACAGAGTGTACACCGCCATCTATGAAGAAAAAACTAAAGAAGACTGCAGAGAGAGCGTCCGTTTTATTTTATCCTGCAATATTTTACATGGAGATGCCCTGTCGCTTAAAACAGTGGGTGAAAATCCTCAACCCATTATCTTTCCCGAATGGTCCCTCGTAAATGGCAGTATGTTGAAGCGGCGGGATTTTGCCTTTCATGAACTCGTGAATCATGCTTCTATGCGGGAACTCCCTCTTTTCTCCGATCAGGGAGAAGAGGTCTTTATTCCCGAACCGGTCAAAGAATATCCGCCGGTGCATTTTCTGGAGGTGGCGCATGCCTACAACGACTAGCTACAACCCCGATGTGCTGACTTGCCTCGCTAACCTTTCAAGCGACGAGGTCTTTACCCCGCCGGCGCTGACGAACCGCATACTCGACTTTTTGCCCCAAAGCCTGTGGAGCGATCCCCAGGCCCGCTTTCTGGACCCTGCCTGCAAAAGCGGCGTATTTTTACGGGAGATCGCCAAACGCTTGGATAAGGGCCTGGAACAGATTATCCCCGACCGACAAGAGCGGATTAACCATATCATGAAAAACCAGCTCTTTGGCATTGCGATAACGGAACTCACCGCCCTTATGGCCCGCCGCACCCTCTACTGCTCCAAACACGCCAACGGCAAGTATTCGGTGTGCACCGTTTTTGATGCACCCGAAGGCAACATCCGCTACCGGCGCACGGAGCACACCTGGGAAGGCGGCCGCTGTGTGTATTGCGGCGCGAGCCAGGCCAATTACGAGCGCGGCGCGGAACTGGAAACCCACGCCTACGAATTTATCCATACCGAAAACCCGGAGGAGATTTTTAATATGAAGTTCGATGTCATCATCGGCAACCCGCCGTATCAGTTGAGTGATAAGGGAGGTCTCGGTTCAAGCGCTATTCCTATTTACCATAAGTTTGTGCAGCAAGCGAAGAAACTCAGACCGCGCTTTCTGACCATGATTATTCCATCGCGTTGGTTTTCTGGCGGTAGGGGTTTGGATGAATTTCGGGATGAAATGCTGCACGATGATCGCATTCGCATCATTCATGATTTCATCAACGCAGGCGATTGCTTTCCTGGCGTTGAGATCAAAGGCGGCGTTTGTTATTTCCTATGGGAGAGAGACAATAAAGGTTTATGCAAAATTTACACACACGAAGCAGATAAAATTATCTCGGTGGCGGAAAGGCCGTTGTTGGAAGAAGGCGCGGAGACTTTTATTCGCTATAACGAAGCAATCGCCATTTTACATAAAGTCAGACGTTTGAACGAAGAAAGTTTTGCAAACTTAGTCAGCGCTAATGACCCCTTTGGGTTTGATGTGCGCGTGGAAAACAGTTATCGGCGAATAAAGCCAAAGTATGAAAAGAAGCCTTTCCCGAATAGTGTTGAGTTTTATTATTATGGCTGGAGAAAAGAGGGCATAGGCTACATTGATAGAAACTCTATTCGTAAAAATATTGACTGGGTTCAAAAATATAAAGTTTTCGTTCCAAAGGCTTGGGGTATTGGAAATGTTAGCCAAGATTGGATAAAGCCATTTTTGGGTGGGCCGAATTCCTGTTGTACGGAAACCTATCTAGTAATCGGCCCCTTTGATGACAGACAAACAGCAGAGAATGTTATTAGTTACACTCAAACCAGGTTTTTTCACTTCATGCTCTCACTAGCCAAAATAACTCAAAATACGATGAAAAAAGCTTATATTTTTATTCCCATGCAAGACTTCAGCAAGCCCTGGACGGATGAAGAACTCTACCGGAAATACGGCCTGACCGCCGAAGAAATCGCCTTTATCGAAAAAATGGTTCGTCCCATGCCCGCCGACGGCGAAAGCGAAGCCCCTGCGGAGGAGACTGCCGATGAGTGATTTCTTCCCCCCGCGCCCGAAGGTCGAGCCGAAAATCTACGCCTACGAAGATACCAACCCGCAGTACGCGGGCTTGCTTAAAATCGGCTACACCACCAAAAGCGTGCAGGAGCGGGTGGCGCAGCAATACCCCACGCGCCGGCCCGGCGGCGCGCCGCCCTACCGCATCGTGCTGGAGGAGCCGGCACTGCGCAATGACGGCACAGGCTTCACCGACCACGACGTGCACCGCATGTTGCGCATCAACGGGGTTTGGCATGAGGGCGGCGAGTGGTATCGCTGCACGGTGGAGCAGGTCAAGGCGACCATCCACGCTGTGCGGCAGGGGCAACTGCTGGAAGAGCAGCGCGCGCTCGATTTCAAGATGCGCCCGGAGCAGGAAGCGGCGGTCGAAAAGACAATGGCCTATTTTCGCAATTACCGTGGCGAAAGCAATAAGCCGCCGCATTTTCTCTGGAATTGCAAGATGCGCTTCGGCAAGACCTTTGCCGCTTATCAACTGGCCAAACGCATGGGCTGGAAGAAGATTCTCGTCCTCACCTTCAAGCCTGCCGTGCAAAGCGCCTGGGAAGAAGACCTGCGCACCCACGTGGATTTTCAAGGCTGGCAATTTATTAAACCCGGTGGATCAATTAGCTGGCAGAACGCGGATAAGACCCGGCCTATTGTTTGCTTTGGATCTTTCCAAGATTACCTGGGGCGAGATCGCAGTACCGGCGGTATTAAACCTAAAAACGAATGGGTCCACGCCACGAACTGGGATTGCGTGATTTTCGATGAATACCATTACGGGGCCTGGCGGGAACGGGCCAAGGAGCTTTTTGAAGCAGAAGATGATAAAGAACAAGGCTATGCGGAAGGAGAAGCGGCGGACTTTCTCAAAGATCCAAACGAAGAGATAGAAGATATTCTGCCCATTACCGCTGGCTATTATCTGTATCTTTCGGGGACTCCTTTTAGAGCCATCGCTACTGGCGAGTTTATCGAAGAACAGATATACAACTGGACTTATTCGGACGAACAGCGGGCTAAAGAGACTTGGGATTCTACACAAGGCCCTAATCCGTATGAAGCTCTTCCGCGAATGGTCCTGATGACCTACCAGTTGCCCGACGCCTTGCGTGAAGTAGCTCTGCAGGGCGAATTTAATGAATTTGATCTGAACGAGTTCTTTGCCGCCGAGGGCCTTGGTGAAGCAGCCCGTTTCAAGCATGAAGCGGAAGTGCAAAAATGGCTCGACATCATCCGCGGATCTGATTTGCCAACCAGTCTGGACAACCTGCGGCTTGGAGCTGAAAAACCTCCATTACCCTATTCAGATGTGCGGCTTTTGGAAGTACTTAACCACACTTTATGGTTTTTACCCAGTGTCGCCGCCTGCCACGCCATGGCAAACCTGCTCAAAGCACGCAATAATCGCTTTTTCCACGATTATAAGGTGGTGGTTGCGGCCGGAGCCGCCGCTGGTATCGGCGTAGAAGCTTTACCACCAGTATTAAAAGCTATGGCTGATCCTTTAAAAACTCAAACCATTACTCTCACCTGCGGTAAGCTTACCACAGGAGTTACGGTGCGCCCCTGGACAGGGATCTTTATGCTCCGTAACCTTTCGAGCCCCGAAACCTATTTCCAGGCAGCCTTCCGGGTGCAGAGCCCATGGGCGATTAAAAATCCCGATGGCGAAAACCCTAACACAGAATTAATCCTTAAAAAAGAATGTTATGTCTTTGACTTTGCCCCTGATCGAGCGCTTCGCCAAATCCAGGAATACAGTTGTCGTCTCAATGTAGATGAAATCGATCCAGAACAAAAAGTCGCTGAGTTCATCCACTTCTTGCCAATTTTGGCGTATGATGGCAGTTCTATGCGCCAGATCGATGCAGCCGGGGTCCTGGATATGGCCATGAGCGGCACCACCGCTACACTCCTCGCGCGCCGCTGGGAAAGCGCTCTCCTTGTCAATGTAGATAATGAGACACTACGCCGCTTGATGAATAACGAGAAAGCCATGCAAGCCCTCATGAGCATCGAAGGCTTTCGCAACCTTAACCAAGACATCGAGACTATTATTAATAAATCAGAAGCGGTCCATAAAACAAAAAAGGAGGTCTGTAACCGGGAGCTTTCTTTAAAAGAAAAGAAGCAACTTACCGAAGATGAAAAGGAATACAAGAGCCTCCGTAAGCAAATCCAAGAAAAACTCATCAAATTCGCTACGCGGATTCCCGTTTTTATGTACCTTACCGACTACCGGGAACGCACCCTAAAAGATGTAATTACTCAGCTTGAACCAGGCCTTTTTAAGAAGGTAACGGGTCTTACAGTCCAAGATTTTGAACTGTTGGTAAGTCTTGGCGTCTTTAATAGCGCTCACATGAACGACGCGGTGTATAAGTTTAAGCGCTACGAAGACCCGAGTCTTGGTTACACCGGCATTCGTCGGCACGAAGGCGAACCGATCGGATTGTACGATACAGTGGTGGTAGAATTATAAATCTTCTTTTTCCCATTTCCTTAATAGAGTTTTAATTTCAGTTCGAGGAAGACGAGGGTTTATTTCATTAAGAAGGTTTAATTTTATGATAGCAGTTTCTCGATTAATGAGATTCTCTTTAACAAGTTCATCGAGAATCCATAAGATGCCTCGTACTGGTACCTTATATTGTTCTGCTGTTTTTCGTAAGACCTTGTCTCCAGAAATTATAATTGCTCCTTTATTCTGAGCATGAAAAAATATAGAGCAATCGGTGAAAGATAACCCCCTATGCTTGTTCTGTAATGTTTGAATGCTTTGGACTTCTGAAGATATAGAAGACAAGATATCTAACTTCTTTATGTATGTTAAAACATATTGCTTTAGATCTCCCTTATATATTTCACTTATAACAAAATCGGTGGTACCCATTTTGTAAGGTAAGATGCTTTAGCAATAGTAATTATGTTTTCTTCTAAAGCTCGGTATAAAAGCATAGTAAAGCGGTGTGGTTCTTCTGGGAGAGGATAATTGATCGGTTCATTCTTACGCCAGCCCATTTGGCTTATATTTTTACAAAATGATAAATAAGCAGACTCAGAGATAATACCAAGCGCCCTACTCCGATACATGATAGCTTGCATAGAAATGCCATAACGCTGCTTTAGGATAGCAAGTTCCTGCCATGAAATGTCCCTCCGCTTTTGCCCCAATTCATTTCGTACAGCCTGGGCTGGTAAAAGAAAGGCACTTCCAAAAGCATGACATAATTGTTCTTATTCTTTCTTAGAGAGGCTTGCGGAAAATTGTAGGCATAGATGGGCCAATTCGTGAAGTGCGCTGAGCCGCTTCCGGTCAGCTGGTTTTTATTTATCCAGAACAATAAAAGGCTGTTGGTTTACAAAACCGGAAGCCCCATCAAATTTAAGTTCCGGATCTATGTCTAATTCAATAATAAGGATTCCCTGTTGTTCGAGTACATTGAGCAAAAAGGATACAGGGGCTTCGGGCCCAATGGCCCAGCCCTTTCTTACCAGATGAGCAGCATCTTCTATATCATCCACATTTTTAACAATGAAGTCATGTAATGGGGTTTTAAAAGAAGGGGA
>NZ_JAJUHW010000048.1 GCF_029265695.1 Gracilinema caldarium
ATACCAGAAGTGGTTTAATTACGGCCGGTATAATCGCTACAAAGGGAATACACCGTTAAACCTGGTACGAGAGACATACCCAGAACTACCGGCAGAGGTAATAATATTTCCGCCGGTCATCCTTGACAACTTACTGGTTCAGTATAAAGCTGAACTTGATCAATGGGCTGCCTGATGTCCAGGGGGTACCATGTCTGTTAAACAACCAATACTTATACACAAGACTGTATATTTATGCATTTTTTATGAATACGACAACGCTAAAAATAACCGACTTTTGAAATCGAAACGAATCACATACGGAATTCGCTTCCCAGATAAACCCGGCGGGCAAGCTCATCCTGCAGAATAGTTTCCCGGTCCCCCTGAGCTACGATAGTTCCTTCGTTGATAATATAGGCATGGGTGGTTATTTCCAGAGTATCCCGTACATTATGGTCAGTGATCAACACACCGATTCCCTTAAGGGCAAGTTGACGGATTATGAGCTTAATTTCATACACAGCAATAGGGTCAATGCCTGCAAAGGGTTCATCGAGCAAAAGGAACTTGGGAGCGGTGGCTAAAGCTCGGGCGATCTCCGTTCGGCGCCGTTCACCACCAGAAAGGGTGTATCCAGGCTGTTTTCGCAATCGGGCAATCCCGAATTCCTCCATCAGCTCTTCCGCATATTGTTTTTTTTCTGTCTTTGTAAGGTTTTTCCGGCTCTCTAAAATTGCCCAGATATTTTCTTCTACCGTAAGTTTTCTAAATATTGATGATTCCTGAGGAAGATAGGCGATGCCCGCCCGGGACCGCTGATACATGGGTTTATGGGTTATATCCTGCTGGTTCAGCAGCACGACCCCTGCATTGGGTCGATAAAAACCTACAATGATATAAAACACCGTCGTCTTTCCAGCCCCATTCGGTCCCAGAAGCCCGACAACTTCTCCATTTTTCATTGAAAAGTCTACACCGCGGACAACCTCTTTTCGGCCAAAGCGTTTGTGTAAATTGTGAACCACTAAATCATTGCTGGGTTCTACTTCCATCAGAAGATTTCTCCTTGCTTGTACTCTTCAAGGTTCCCCGTACCTGCCCTTCCATCACCACATCATCGGTAGCAAGATCTACCCGTATTGAATCGGAACTGAACTCATCTCCATCCTTATACACAACAGGAGATCCGCTCAGTTCCAGTATTTTTTCCTTACGGCGGTATAATGCATACTCCGAACGGCAGACGAGCTTGTCTTTAAAAATGCGAACATTTATTTGCAGCAGAACCGTTCCCGCTTTATCGTCATACTCAATAAAACGTCCCCTGGCAATAACCTTGTTTTCCTTATCCTCCAGGGTAGAATCTCCTTCAAGTCGTGCCTTTTTAAGCTCCCGGTCGTATAAAAGATTGGACGTGGTAAAACGGATTCCCTTTTGTTCATCAATTCCGATAATCGTACCGCTGCATTGGAGATAGCGATTGTCTTTGCCAGAAATTTCAATTCGTTCTGCTTGGATAGTTATATTTTCCGACCATACGCGGGCGTTGCCGCTCAAAATCACCGATTCCTTTCCCGTTGCCTTAGTCCCGATCATCGTATCTGCTTGAAAACGAAACGTTTCGGCGCCGGCAGATGTATAAACACACAGGAAAGCTAAAATAGTAAAGATTGATGAACGGAGCCCCACTATTTTATTTCCTCCTGATATGTACCGGAAACTGGACCGGCAAACGTCCAAGACCTGCTTCGGCCATCGGCACTAAAACCTTTTCCGCTTAATATGCTGCCATCTTTGCGTTTAAGAAGCACCTGATCATTCTGCGGTCCAAACAGCTTTTTCTGGCCGTTGTTCCATTGCAGAGTGCTGGCTTCTACCGAAAGATCTTCTGAATTAACAGTGATTCTCACCCCTTCTGCAAAACTGGCATCCGACGTGGCGGTCCAGAACTGAGCATAACCGGCAGAGCCTACCGCTTCAGGGCTGCTGTTTTCTTTGGAAAATTGTTCAAACCGGATATTCTGTACTTGAAGCAGGCGTTTTTGTTCAAACCGGTCAACCTGATCCGCCTGCATGTGCAAAGTAATTTTTCCGTCCTTAACCCGGACATAATCTACGTCCTGCATAACCAGGTCAGGTCTTTCAGATTCGGTTTCTGACACAGAAGAATAATCGAAGGAACAGGCAGATGAAACGATGAGGATAGTAACGAATAAAACAAGATTCCGGACATACCGAGGAAGCATCCTATACATTACAGATATATCCGGAACGTTCATGGATCTTTCCGTTACTTACGGGCCTTTTTATACTGCTTTGCGGCGGCCACAAAATCTTTAAACAAGGGCTGAGGTTTTATAGGCTTTGAGGTAAACTCAGGATGAAATTGTACCCCCACACCCCAAACATGATCAGGCCATTCAACACATTCCACGAGGCTCCCGTCGGGGGTAAAACCGCCAAGTTTGAGCCCCGATTCAACCATTTCTTTACGGTACACGTTGGCAAACTCATACCGGTGTCGGTGACGCTCAAAAATATGGGCCTCTCCATAGGCAGCAAGCAGCTTTGATCCTTCCACAGCCACTGTCTCGCTCCGTCCAAGCCGCATGGTTCCGCCGTAATTTTTTACATCAATCTGTTCTTCCAAAAGACTTACCACAGGGTGCTTGGTTTCCTGATTAAATTCAGTGGAATCCGCATCGGCCCAGCCAAGGACATTACGGCCCCATTCAATCACCATGATCTGCATACCAAGACAAATTCCAAAATAGGGGACCTTATGGGTACGGGCCCACTGGGCTGCCTTTACCATACCGTTAATACCCCGCTGGCCGAAACCTCCTGGCACAAGGATCCCGTCCAGGGGGCCTCCGGAGAGATCTTTTCCGAGGATTTGGTCAGGATCAGCGTCGCCTTCGAGACGGGAGGAATCTATTTTTACCAATTCAACGGCAGTTTCGTTGGCAAGACCTGCATGGAAGAGGGCTTCATACACAGACTTGTAGGCATCGTGGAGATCCATGTATTTTCCCACAATACCAATACGGACCGATCCTTTACGGGCATTAAAACGGTCCATCATAGTTCTCCAGGCAGAGAGATCTGCGTGACGACTTTCTACATTTAATTTTTTAAGAATAACCTGATCAACCTTCTGTTCATAGAAGACCAAGGGTATTTCATAAATCGTGGTATTTACATCGTAGGAAGTGAAAACCGCTTCAGTTTCTACATTAGTAAAGAGGGCAATTTTACGTCTTGTTGCTTCATCCAGCATGACCGGGGCCCGGCAGATCAAAACATCGGGCTGTATTCCTTGCTCCTGCATAGCCTTAACTGAATGTTGGGTCGGTTTTGTCTTGAGTTCCCCCCCGGCAACTTCGGGCAATAGGGTCAAATGAACCGAAAGGGCGTTAGTTCTGCCCATTTCATGGATGAGCTGCCGGGCCGCCTCCAGGAATGGAATAGACTCAATATCGCCGACAGTTCCACCGATTTCCACTATTACAACATCAACATCGGGTTCCTTGCCAACCGCAAGGATCCTCCCTTTTATTTCATCAGTAATATGAGGAATAACCTGTACGGTCCGGCCCAGATAGCGGCCTTCCCGTTCTTTACGAATAACCGCATCGTACACTTGGCCAGTTGTAATTGAATTGGCCCGTGAAAGGGGGCTCGAGGTAAAACGGGCATAATTACCTAAATCAAGATCGGTTTCAGCCCCGTCATCGGTAACATACACCTCGCCGTGCTGATAGGGGCTCATCGTTCCAGCATCAACATTGATATAGGGATCACATTTGATCATCCGGATATTAAAGCCCCGGCACTCAAGAAGGGCTCCCAGAGAAGATGCGGCTATACCTTTACCAAGGCTCGAGCATACACCGCCAGTGACAAATATATACTTGTTCATGTAACGGCATTATGGACAGCCTCGGACCTTTCGTCAACGGTCGGAAAAGAAAGCTTTTGGTGCATGAATTATATGCTTTGTACCGGCTGGGAAGAATCCAGATATAAGACCTGATTATTTCCCGAACTATACGCAATACTGTCGGGCAATTCGTTTTGGGCTGACTGCACCATCGAATTATCCAAAAAAATAGGGATATGAAGCCGCAAGGCTAGCACTAAACTATCTGCAGGCCCCACTGATAGATAATGATGAAACAAACGGCCGCGATATCTGAGCCGGCCATAATATCCAGAAAGATTTGAACCCCATAATTCGACAAATTCGGCAGTACACCCCTGTTCCCGTAACAGTGTAACTACCACATCATGGATACGGGGCTGGGGAGTCACAAGCGCTTCAGAGGCCATAATGATAGAACTTGCCTCAAAGGGATTGAGCGGCAAGCTGATACATGCATTATTTTGCAGTACTTTTAACAATACGAAGGGAGTGTCCCTGACCTCATCATATAAAACTGCAACAACATGGGCCTCATTGAGTTGTTTCATCATAGTTTTAACTATAGCACAAGCTTATTCAATTGACAGTTTATCAATCACTTCTTACACTTTATTTTATGAGCGATTTTCTTACCGATGCAGAATTTGAACAATTTCGAAAACTTATTTACGAAGAAAGTGGAATTCATTTCTCAGCCACGAACCGTTCAATTCTGGAAAGCCGCATAAAAGAACAGCTTCGCGCCAACAATCTTGAACATGTTCAAGATTATTTTATAAAAGTTTCAAAAAACAAGGATGAACTCAAAGAGTTTCTGGATTCTATTACCACCAATCTTACAAGATTTTTCCGTAACCAGGCCCATTTCGACGCCCTTGAAAAATATGTAATTCCTGAAATCATAAAGATTAAACACAATTCTGGAGATACAAAAATTAAAATTTGGAGTGCCGGCTGCTCTACCGGAGAAGAGCCATACACCATAGCTATGTTGATGAAAGAAGTTCTCGTACCGCCATGGAAGGCGGAGATTATTGCCAGCGATATCAGCCTTAAATCGCTCATGGTTGGCAAAGAAGGCTTTTATCAGGATGCCAAAATTGCAGGAATTCCCGACAATTATCTTAAAAAGTACTTTGACCGAGTTGAGGGTGGTTACCGTATTCATGATGATATAAAAGCGATGATTCGTTTTGACTATCATAACTTAAAAAACGACTCGGGCCTCCGCGGCCTCGATGTAGTATTTTGCCGTAACGTCCTCATCTATTTTGATGAAGCAGCCCAGAAAGCTGCGGTTGAACGGTTTTGGGAAGCGATGGCACCAAAATCATTTTTATTTATCGGACATTCAGAATCCTTGTTTGGCATGAACACCCGCTTTGAGTTCCTAAAAACTGAGTGGTCAACCCTCTACAGAAAATACACATAATAGGAGCACCCTTGTGGCTGACGAAATTTCAGTATTAATCGTCGATGATTCGGCGCTCATGCGGAATCTCATTTCCAGGATGATAGAAGCAACACCCGGACTCGTCGTTGCAGACCGAGCAATGAATGGCCTCTTTGCGCTGCAAAAACTTGAACGCTGCAAACCGGATGTGATAGTCCTTGACCTGGAAATGCCCCAAATGAACGGCATTGAATTTCTTAAAGAACGTAAGCGGCTCGGCATAGAAATACCTGTCATCATACTTTCTTCCATAGCTCGCCGAGGGGCAGAGGTTACCATGGAAGCCCTTGCTTTGGGAGCCAGTGATTTCATTATGAAGCCCTCGGACACCAATCATGATGATATTCAAGCAATCAAAGAGCACCTTACGGAGCTTCTTTTGGTTTACGGCCGGCAATATCGGCAAAAAGTTGGTCTAAAAGAACCCTCAACTCAGCCCTATGCACCGGAACAGCCTACAAAGCCGTTCGCTCCCACACCGCCCAAACCAGCCGCTTTTGCTCCCACGGTCAGACCTGGTCCAATAGAAATCATTGCCCTTGGTATCTCCACCGGAGGCCCCAATGCGCTCAGGGAGGTATTTTCAAAACTAGACAAGGATCTCCCAGCCCCTATTGTAGTTGTCCAGCACATGCCGCCGGGTTTTACCGAAGAATTCGCTAAAAGTCTCGATAAGCTCTGCCCCCTTGAAGTTAAAGAAGCCGCAGAGGGGGACATAATAAAACCAGGACGCATCCTGATTGCACCGGGGGATAAACACTTAGAAGTAGAAAAAAAACCTCTTGCCACGGTAGCCCATCTTTCAGATGCCCCGCCAGTAAACGGCCACCGTCCTTCCGCTGACGTTCTCTTTGCTTCCGTAGCTAAAGAATTCGGCAACCGGGCTATGGGCGTCATTATGACCGGCATGGGAAAAGATGGGGCTAAAGAATTAGGATCAATTCTTAAATCTGGGGGCTTGACTCTTGGCCAGGATGAAGTAACTTCTATAGTGTACGGTATGCCAAAGGTTGCTTGGGAAATGGGCCATGTTATGGAACAGGTCCCCCTATCCAAGATGGCAGAGCGGATTTGCACCTTGGCAAAGGATTACCAGATAGGAGGTTGATATGAAAAAGGCGTATCGCTGTGATGATTGCGGTCATGAAATAGTCCAAGATGCAGGATCCCCAGTTCCGGAATGCTGCGGCGAAAAAATGAAAGAAATTCCTCTGGAAGCATGCCGTGATGCGGGTCCGGAAGCTGCTCGGCCAGGTTCAGATGATGAACCCTGCGAGGATTTTACCGGGAAACAGGTCTAATTGATTCGGAAACATCCCGGCTAAACAAGGCTTCATCAGCCGGGATTTTCTAAAATCATCTCTTTTTATATGATGGGGTTCTATGCCCCGGAAGAAAAAACAGCTTGATGTACCGTTCCTTGAGTTCGATACAGAAAAAATCTTAACCCTTGTCTCTGATTACTGTCGGTTGAGGCTTTCTAAAAAACCGATTCCCAAAACAAAAAACCCCATTGCAAAGTTTATTATTATGATTTTTAAAACCCTTGTACTTTTTCACCTGGGATTTATTTTATCAACCTCCTTATGTTTATTCATGTTTAAGTACATCAATCCTGGGGCTACAAGCTTAATGCTTTACCGCAAATATCTATATCATTGGAACCTGCAGCCCCCTCGATACATTCCTTTAGTGAAGATTCCGAAATCGGTTCAAACAATGACGATAAAGGTCGAAGACGGCGATTTTTATAATCACCATGGAATAATTCCTGCGGCTATTAAAAACGCATGGCAGCTGAACAAGCAATTTGGAGAACCCATATACGGCGGCAGTACTATTACCATGCAGACAGCCCGTACCATTTTTTTAGTTCCCGAAAAGTCCTATTTTAGAAAGTATCTAGAAGCCATTATTGCCCTCGAAATGGAGGCGATATTAGGGAAAAATCGTATACTTGAGCTTTATTTTAATTACGCTGAATGGGGCAAAGGGATCTTTGGAATAGAAACTGCATGCCGTTTTTACTATAAAACAGGAGTCAGATCAATAAACACCGATCAGGCTATACGACTGGTAACTTTACTCTCCTCTCCTATCCGATACGGACCCTATTCGTTCCAGCGCAATGGTATATTGCGGAGTCGCTATAATTATTTGATTAAACGATTCGGGGATTAATATCTGCTTTCGTTATGGTACTTTTTCTTAAAATAAAGTATATTATATAGTGTAATTTTTGCATGCTCTTTGAACTGAATTGGATCCCCTGGTTTCTCATTTTAACGATATCAAGGAGGACCTTATGGAAACAGCTGCTCTTTTGAACGATTCTGCAATTGCCCTGACCGAAGCAAACAGACCAAACGAAGCAATTTCACTTTTCCGCAAGGCCCTCGCCATGGAGCCGGGAAACCCGCTCCTTTGGCTTAACATGGGCATTGCCCAGCAGAAAAGCGGCGATTACAGCGGCGCCATGGATAGTTTTTTCCATTGCCTTACTTTCGATAGTAATCTTTCAGAAGCATGGAATGCCCTTGGACTTATTCATTATGAGCTAGAACGATTTGAAGAGGCCGAATCGTTTTACAAAAAGGCGCTCCAAAAAAACAGCCGTTCTCCCAAATGTTGGAACAATATGGGAGTCCTGTACTTTACTATTGGCAGCTATGAAGAGGCCAGGCACTGTTTTGAACAAGCGGTAAGCCTTTCTCCTCATTATTACGATGCTCTCTACAATCTGCGGGATACTTGCACTGAATTGGGGGATGCACGGGCAGCGGCGGAATTCGGCCGAAGGCTTAGCGAGCTATCGAACACAAAGCCGGTTCGCTTATCCTAAGGGATTTATCTCCTTGAGAGCAAAGCGCTGACTCTTTTAAATACATTATATTGCGGCGTCCGCGCTGATATGATAGGGTCTCAAGCGTAATAAACACGGAGTTTTGATTGAAAATTTTATATATAGCCGAGATTATAGGCAAGGCCGGTGTTTTTGCGGTAAAAAAAATACTACCCCAATTTAAAAAAGACAAAGGCATCGATTTTGTGATAGCCAATGGAGATGGGACTACCGGCGGATACGGGCTGGGAAGGAACCATGCCGGATACCTGCGCAAGCTGGGGATTGATATTATCACCACCGGTGACTGCTGTTTTTACAAAAAAGACTTGGTACAAAATTTCGACCGGTTGCCCTATGTTCTGCGGCCCATCAATTTGAGCCCCTTTGCTCCTGGTCTTGGAAGCCGAACATATCAGGTTGGATCGGATAAAGTCGCAGTGGCGGTCCTGCTCGGACAGGGAGGCTTTGACCGGCTTCATGGAGATAACCCGTTTATCAGGCTCCCAGAACTCTTAGAACGGCTCCGCAGAGAAACCCCTTTTGTGATCCTCGATTTTCATGCCAGCACTACCGCAGAAAAACTTTCCCTGTTCGCCCAGGCCGACGGACTCTGCTCAGCTGTCATAGGTTCCCATGCAAGGGTTCAGACTGCGGACTCTCGCATTATGCCCGGCGGAACTGCTACCATAACCGATGCAGGGCGTACTGGAAGCATCAACTCGGTAGGCGGGACTGATCCCACTAGCCGTATTCAGGAATACCTTACCGGAATTCCCGACTGGAGCCGGGACACCTGGGACAGGATCGAATTGCAGGCTCTCGTCATCGATATTGCACCAAACGGAAAGGCCACCATGATTTCGCCTTTACGAATAGAATGTCAGGAGGTCCCCCATGAAGGAGATCGGAAGGATACAGAAGATTGAAGGTGACCTGGTCACCATAAAGGGCGGAGAACTCTCTGCATGTGTCGGATGCACTAACAGCGAGTGCAAAGGTAATGGGAATATCTTTACCGCTAAAAACAATCTAGGGCTACCCATAAAAGAGGGCCAGCTTGTAGAGGTAGAAAACAAGGCAAGCACCTCTTTTATTCAAGGATTAGAAGTCCTTTTACCGCCCGTACTGCTTTTTATCCTTGGATATGTACTTACTGGTCAATTCGCACCTGGTTCTTCCGACGATGTCCGGGTAGGAATCGGAGTTGCAGCCCTCTTTGCTGGTTTCTTCATTATGTATTGGATACGAAAACTTCTCCCCTCCCAGGGAGCTCCCCAGATAACAAGGATTGTTTTTAATCATTCAGATGCAATTCAAGTTGAACCAGTTCAGGATTTCAGTTCACCCAATATTACGGTTTAATTTGCCACACCGAACAAAAGGGAGTATATTTGTAAGGAGCCCATCAACATTTTGATGGATTCACAACCGCTCAGTACAGAGGGTTGTATCACACCGGGCCGAAAGGACGGTATCATAAGGAGCCTTGTATGAAAGGAAACAAGGTGTATGTCGATTTAGGGACTATTTTCGATGAAATTTTCGAAGCAGCCCAAAACTTCAGCGACGAGTTCCAAAAGGGATTTAACCAGTACGGCGGGCATTTTGGAGGCGAAGGACCCTCTCCATTTGGCGGCCAGGGACCCTTTGGTTTTGCGCAGGACGAAAATGTAGACTATTATCCAAATTATTCTTACCCACCCATGAATGTCTACATGCTACCTGACCGGACATTGGTGTTTGAATTTGCCCTCGCCGGATTTGACGAGAAAAATATCAGCCTTTCCTTCCAGGGCGACTACATGGTTTTTTCCGCCAAAATTAATCCCGAATATCAATTGGAAGAAAACATTCGTTATTTTAAGCGGCGGCTTAAACTAAAGGATATCGAAAAGCAAAAATACTATGTTCCTTTAGACAAATTTGCCCAAGAACAGGTAAAAGCGGTCTACAAAAATGGTATCCTGAAGGTGACCATTCCTCCCAAGGAAGAAACCGAATCAGCTGAGGGTATAAAGATTGAAATTATAAAAGAAGGACAGTAGTCGCTTGTAATCGTTCCTAAAACAGCAAGTGGTTGTCTGCTCATTGAGCGGACAACCGATTTTAAAGATACCTTAATAAAAAGGGCTGCTCGACACAAGGTCGGACAGCCCTTTTTGTTTACCAGGGGTAAACTGATTGGGGGCTTACCTATCGGTGAAAGCCCCCCAATAAGATTAAAAATTATTTCTGATACAGTGGCCGAGCTACATAGTGGGTATGGAGCAGCTTATGAGCCTTGTGTCCGTTCGGCTCGCCTAGGAACTCATCATACACCTGTTTGATGAAGGGGTTTTGATGAGAACATCGATAGGTCGATTTTTCATCATCCGCATAAATACCAGCAATACGTTTTGAACGGACCTCATCAGTACAACCATAGGGCTGACCACCACCGGCGATACAACCGCCGCGGCATGCCATAACCTCTACAAAGTGGTAGGGGACTTCCTTGCCCGCAGCCTTGGCTTCCCGGATTTTATCCAATACTGCAGCAATATTACCCATCTGGTGGGCAATAGCAATACGGATTTTGGAACCATTCATATCAACTTCCGCTTCTTTTACACCCTTTAGACCCCGGGCAGCCTTAAAGTTGACATCTCCCATTTCTTTCTTGGTTACGAGGTAATAAGCGGTCCGGACTGCAGCTTCCATAACACCGCCAGTAACACCAAATATGGTACCAGCACCAGTGTAGGGTCCGAGTGGACTATCAGCATCCTCATCGGGCAGGTTTAGGATATCAATACCGGCCTGTTTGATCATCCGAGCCAGTTCGCGGGTTGTGATAGAAACATCCACATCCTGATAGCCGGAGGACTTCATATCCTCGTTACGGCTGGTTTCCCATTTCTTAGCCGTACAGGGCATAATAGAAACGGAGAACACCTTAGCGGGGTCTATACCAGCTTTCTGAGCCCAATAGGCCTTAATCATGGCACCCATCATCTGCTGGGGACTCTTGGCAGTTGAGAAATGGGGTATCATATCGGAATAGTATTTTTCCAGGTAATCAACCCAAGCAGGACAGCAGGAGGTGATAAGGGGGATTTCGCCCTTACCTTCGATGAGCCGTTTTACCAGCTCTGTGCCTTCTTCGATAATAGTAAGGTCTGCTGCAAAGTTGGTATCAAATACGGTCTTAAAGCCAAGCCGTCTGAGGGCAGCATAGATTTTTTTGGTAATAATGGTACCAGGTTCAAGTCCGAACTCTTCGCCGAGGGCTACCCGGACAGCGGGAGCAATTTGGACTACCGGATGTATATCCTTGTTCTGCAAGGCAGCCCAGACCTTTCTGGTGTCGTCCCGTTCGTAGATAGCACCGACCGGACAATGGGCAGCACATTGACCACACTTGATACAGGGACTTTCCCCAAGCGGAACATCTGCAGCGGAAGCAATACGACCATTGATACCCCGACCGAGGAACTCAATAGCCCATACATTCTGCATCTCTTGGCAGACCTTAACACAGCGGCCGCAGCGAACACATTTTTCAGGGTTCAGCACAATAGAAGGATTGGAATCATCTATCGGCAGATCCTTTACAATATTTTTAAAGGGAACTTCGCGAATACCGAATTCAGCCGCAAGTTGCTGGAGTTCGCAGTTGCCGTTTCGGGGACACTGGAGACAGTCATTCGGATGGTTAGAAAGAATGAGTTCCACTACGGTGCGTCGGACCTGAATAATTTCCGGATCATGGGTAACAACCTTCATCCCCTCTGCAACAGGGGTTGTACAAGCCCGCACCATTTTAGGGGACCCTTCCATCCGGACGATACAAATACCGCAAGCCGCCCATGGGGGAAGATCGGGATTGTAGCAGAGGGTCGGTATTTTAATGTTTACTTTCTTGGCCGCATCGAGGATGGAAGTTCCATCTTCCACCTGAATCGGCATACCATTTATTGTAAGATTAACCATCGATCTACTCCTTACTTCTTCATGACAGCGCCGAATTTACAGACATTGTAGCATTCACCGCATTTGATGCACTTGGATGCGTCAATGACATGGGGCTGGCGTTTTTCGCCTGTGATACAACTGACCGGACAGCGCCGGGCACAGAGACCGCAACCAATACACTTGTTGGGATCAATTTCGAACCGAACAAGGTGCTTACATTTTCCTGCTCGGCACTTTTTATCCACAATGTGCTCGATATATTCGTCTCGGAAGTTCCGAATGGTGGACAGAGTAGGATTAGCCGCAGAACCGCCCAGCATACAAAGAGATGCCTTGGTCATAGCCTTACCGATATCTTCCAGCTTGTCCAAATCCGACATTTCACCATTTCCGCGGGCGATTTTTTCAAGGATATTGAGGATCTGGGTAGTGCCGATTCGGCAGGGAGAACACTTTCCGCAGGATTCGTCTACACAGAATTCCATATAGAAGCGGGAAACGTCCACCACACAGTCATCTTCATCCATGACGATCATACCGCCGGAACCCATCATGGAACCAAGGGCGGTAAGGCTTTCGTAGTCGATGGGGGTATCCAGGTCCTTTTCGGTAAGAATACCGCCAGAGGGTCCACCGGTTTGTACGCCCTTGAACTTCTTTCCGTTCTTGATACCGCCGCCGATATCGTAAATAATCTCCCGGAGGGTGGTTCCCATGGGAACTTCTACGAGACCAGAGTTATTTACCTTACCGGTCAGGGCGAATACCTTGGTACCCTTGGATTTTTCCGTTCCAATTTTGGCCATCCAAGCGCCGCCCTTGGTCAGGATAACCGGGATGTTCGCCAGGGTTTCTACGTTATTAATGACCGTGGGTTTGCCCCAGAGACCGGACTGAGCGGGGAATGGAGGCTTCGGAACGGGCATACCCCGTTTACCTTCCAGAGACTGGATAAGAGCGGTTTCCTCACCGCAGACAAAGGCGCCGGCACCGAGCCGGATTTCGATATCAAAATCAAAGCCGGAGTTCAGAATGTTTTTACCAAGCAGCCCATATTCTTTAGCCTGCTCAATGGCAATCCTGAGCCGGTCGATAGCCAAGGGATATTCGGCCCGGATATAAACATACCCCTGGTGGGCGCCGATAACCTTTCCGGCGATTACCATGGCTTCGATAATAGAATGGGGGTCACCTTCGATCGTGGACCGGTCCATATAGGCTCCAGGGTCACCTTCGTCGGCGTTACACACCATATACTTGATTTCCCCGGGGACCTTGCGGGCAATGTCCCACTTGAGCCAGGTGGGGAAACCGGCGCCGCCGCGGCCCCGGAGCCCGGAAATCTTGAGTTCTTCGATAATTTGTTCGGGGGTCATCTCAAAGAGGGCCTTTTCCATGGCCACATAACCTTCCCGGGCAATGTATTCATCAATATTTTCAGGATTGATGACACCGCAGTTCCGCAGTACAATCCGCAGCTGCTTCTGGTAAAACTCGATATCTTCGACAGCGACCTTGTTTTTATTGGATTCGTCTTTTTTATACAAGAGCTTTTTGACTTCCCGGCCCTTTACGATCTGTTCCGCTATAATGACCTGGGCATCTTCCGGTTTTACTTCCACATAAAAGGAATCTTCCGGAAGCACCTTAACAATAGGGCCCTTTTCGCAGAAACCGAAACATCCGGTTTTAACAATCTGGACCTGATCTTTTACACCCTGCTTTTCTGCTTCGGCGATGAGGTTTTTGTATATCTCGTCACCCTTGTTGGATTCACATCCCGTACCGCCGCAGACGAGAATATAGTGGTTATAAGCCATGCGTTCCCCCTTACTGAGCGTTGATAATATCTACAGCGGGCCTATCCAGGATGAGATTATCCAGCAGTTCCCGTCCAATCAGATGCTTTTCCACAATATCCTTTGCGGCCTTTGCATCTACTTTGCCGTAAATAACAGTGGGCATACCGGGCATGAGTACTTCTACGGTCGGTTCAGAGTGGCAGAGGCCCATGCAGCCCGTTTGGCGGACCAGCACCTGGTCTACCATATTTTTTTCATCCAAAGCCTTTAAGAAGGCATCGAGGGTTACCTTAGCGCCTGCGGCAATACCACAGGTACCCATACCAACGATAACCTGGATAGTCTTTCCTTCCGTATCCCGCTTGCGCAGGTCATTCTTCTTGGAATCCCTGAGTTTTCTCAGATCTTCCAGGGTCATCTTAGCCATAAGGATCTCCTTTGCATTAATCTTCCTCTTCCAAGGAATGCAGGTATTGATCTAGCAGTACCTGGGAGCCCGCTTCTTCCAGGTTTCCCAGTACATCCTGAAGTTCTGTCTTTCGTACCTCGTAACAGGTTTTACGATGTGCCTTTGTCAGGTTTCGCCGGACTACTATGTCTTCTGGGCCTGGCAACAACAGAACCATTCTGATCAAACTTGGAATATCCCCCAGGGGCGGGGTATCCACATGTTCCAGGCTAAACCACGCACGAACCATGGTTCCCTGGCCTTTTTTAGATTGAATGTCCCATCCGCCTCCGCATTGTTCTGCGGTTTGCACTAAGAAGGGCAAACCCAAACCAACTTTTCGGTGGGGATGCTTTATCCCATCGGAATGAAAAGGGTCCAAAGCTTTTTGCAGTTCCTCAGAAGTCATTCCCTTCCCATCATCCTGTACGGTAAATCGGAACTCTTGATCCGATTCTTCCAATGTCACCGTGACGATCTTCGATTGGGCTTCCGCCGCATTTTGTACAATATCCAGCACCAGATCGCTGACGGTAAAATGCATGTTGTCTAGACTGTCTTATTTTGCAGTCTGGTATTTTGCAATGATATCCGGGAGCTGGTCCTTTGTTACCTTACCGTAAACATCATTGCCAATGGTAATAACCGGAGCAAGACCGCAGCAACCAACGCAGCGAACTGGATCGATGGAGAACAGGCCGTCTTCGGTTACTCCATTTTCTTCGAGGCTCAGGATAGACCGGGCTTCGTTGATGAGCTCCTGTCCGCCCTTAAGGTAGCAGGCAGTACCAAGACACACGGAAATCTTGTATTTACCCGGCTTGGTGGTCTTAAAGAAATGATAGAAGGTAATGACCCCATAAATTCTGGCCAAAGGTATGCCAGTAATTCGTGAAGCCTTTTCTGCTGCCTCCCGGGGAATATAGCCAAATGTTTCCTGAATTTTATGCAGGATCATAATGAGGCTACCGGGTTTTGCCTTCCATTCGTCAATGAACGCGGCCAGTTCCTTGGGGAACTCGATGTCGCGGGAGAGCGTGGTATACGCTGAAGCCATGGATACCCCCGAATTATATAGATAAAAAAGTATCGTATAAACGATGGCTGTATTTTATATCTTGCGAAAGATTTATGCAAGTCGACTACAATTTTAGTTTTTATCTATATAATTTTATATTTATATATCTTCCGTTGTTGCCTAGTTCCATACCACTTGATAGTTCAAGGTTTTTTGAAGAACTAAGAGATCTAGGAGGGGAATAGAAAAAGATGCACGGGATTCGGCAGCAGTGCCGCCAATCACTTTGGTGATTTTGCCGGGGACTTGAATATCTAAAGCCAATCGGCTGCTTTCAATCTCCTGGGCTATTGTTTTTCCGTATACCGATGTTACTAGGGCAAGATATTCGGCATTAGTGAGTTTCTCACCGCTTAACACGGGAGCCATAAGGGCATCGAGGTAATCTCGCACATCCTGGGTAAAAAGGCTGAGCAATTGAGGAGCCGATTCCCTGCTGACCGTGAAAGTGAGTACCGATTCACCGGATCCTAATTTTTGAGATATAAAAGAAAAACGGCGGGAAAGTTTTTCGGGGTCTGTAATCCAAAGACTGCCAGCGAGGGCTTGAGCATCTGTTTCTTTAACTGAAATCCTGCTTAATTCAGAAATCTTTTGAAGTGATGCTGAGACAGAAGCGGCAGATATGAGCAGGCTGTTTTTGGCCCCTGAAGCACTATTAAAACCCTTGAGCAATTCTGCCATCTTTGGTTTTATAGCGCCAGAATAGGAAACTTCGATTTGTTGATCAGACCGCAGCGTTGCTGTCATAGAAAAAGAGCAAGAAACAAAGGAGAACAATGCTGCAATGAGAACAATAGCGATAAGATGTTGTCTCTTCATATCTGTATAATATCACATATTAAAAGCAATAGCGGCTCTTTCAAAAGCAACAAACTTTTGAAATGGGCTCAGTTTATTGAAACTTTTTTACTATTTCTGGGTCATATTACTGTGAAGCCAACAAGGCTATAGCCTGCTACAAAATCGCATACGAGGTATCATGATGAATACAGCCACCACCCCCTGGGCGTTTTTAGACGCATACCGCGGAACCTACTTTTCTGGAGAATGGCCGACCTTGCCGGAAATGTTCCGTATAACGACAAAACGTTACGGAGAACGCCCCTGCCTTACTATTTATGAGGGCGATGAACGGATAAGCCTGACCTATTCGCAGACGCTTGCAAAGATCGAAGCGGTAAGCCGCTGGCTCTATGCCCAAGGGATCCGTAAGGGAGATAAGGTTGCTGTTACCGGAAAAAACACTCCCGAATGGGCTGTGGCATACCTGGCGGTACTTTTTGCCGGTGCAACGGTAGTCCCCATAGATTACCAGCTGAAACAGGAAGAAATTGAGCTGCTTCTTAAGACTGCAGATGTCACCATTCTGTTTGTAGACGAAGAAAAACACGGCCGCTTTGTAGAGCAGCCGGGGCAGCTCAAAACCATTATTTCCCTTAAAAAGGGCGTAGGAACCTATATTTACGATCTTGATGGACCAGAAGCATCGATCGAAGGGGCCACAGAAACAGACTTGGCAGCCATTCTGTTCACATCCGGAACTACAGGAAACCCCAAGGGAGTTATGCTGACCCATAAAAACTTTGTCAGTGACTGTTACCTTGCCCAGAGCAATTTGAATATTTACCATACCGATGTATTCTACGCCCTTTTGCCCATCCACCACTCCTATACCATGCTGGCCGTATTCATCGAAGCCCTGTCGGTGGGGGCCGAATTGGTATTTGGGAAGCGCATTGTAACCAAGGCAATCCTTAAGGACCTGAAAGAAGCGAAGGTTACCATGTTCTTGGGGGTCCCCGTCCTCTTTAACGCCGTACTTAACGGCATTATGAAGGGGATAAAAGCAAAGGGCCCCCTTGTGTATGGCATAATCCGGATCATGATGAGCATTTCCGGCTTTATTAAAAAAGTCTTTAAGGTCAATCCGGGTAAAAAAATGTTCCATTCAATCCTAGACAAGGCCTCCCTTTCATCAATCCGGATCTGTATTTCCGGAGGCGGCCCCCTGGCACCCAGCGTCTTTAAACAGTATAACCAGCTTGGTATTGACTTTGTACAAGGCTATGGGCTCACCGAAACGTCACCTATCATCACCTTAAACCCCAAGGAACATTACAAAGAAACCAGCGTGGGCAAGGTCCTGCCCCAGGTGGACATGAAAATCCTTAATCCCGATGAACAGGGTGTGGGTGAAATAATTGTCAAGGGCCCCATGGTCATGCAGGGATACTACAAGATGCCTGAGGAAACCCGGGAAACCTTTACCGAAGATGGTTACCTTAAAACCGGCGATCTGGGCTATTTGGACAGCGAACAGTACCTGTATTTGACCGGCCGGGCAAAGAACCTAATCGTTACCGAGGGCGGCAAAAACGTTTACCCCGAGGAAATCGAAAACGAATTCCAGCTCTATGGCGAAATTGAGCAGATTCTCGTACGGGGCTATTTGCTGGATGCTAAAATGAAAATTGAAGGCATCGAAGCCTTGGTTTACCCGAATCAGGAAGCCTTTAAGGATGAGGTCGGAGCCTTAAAGCCAAAGACCGAAATTAAGCAGCGGATCGAAGCAATCATTGCGGAGGTAAACCAGCAGCTCAAGCCCTACCAAAAAATTGAGCGGGTTATCGTACTCGATGAACCGATGGAAATGACCACTACCAAAAAGATTAAGCGGAGCGCGGTTAAAATCTAAAAAATTAGCGGATTTTAGGCAGCTCTTTCAAAACTCCCTAAGTTTTGAAAGAGCCTTAATTAAGGCGATACTTAAGGCCTGCCGAAAAGGCTCCGTTAAGGCTGCCTTCAACATAAAAAAGAAAAGCTTCGCCCGTTATCGAAAGGGTCCCTCCCGCAAGGGGCCCTTTTTGTATATTCCAAGAAAAAGGGTCCCAGCTTAGCCCAATAACGCCTGGCCATCCGGCAAACAAGCGAAGTGTCGGCACTACTCCTATGGAAAGGGTTACTGGGAAATAGACCGTACCGCTGTAATAATTCCAGAGGCACCGAATTTCCGCTCCTGGCTCTATCGAGTATGTCTCCATGGGAATTTTGAATGTAGCGGAGATATAGGAATC
>NZ_JAJUHW010000031.1 GCF_029265695.1 Gracilinema caldarium
ACCGGTCGGTTCAGAGCAGGGTCGCTTGCCGCATCCCCATGGACAGAACGTACATAGGCTCTATACCGAAGGGTCGGCGAAAAAGCTGCCGCTTCATCAACATGGGTCATGACTGCATCGTCGTCTACGCAGACAATGCCCACAATATCGGCGGCTTTGCAGCGATAGACAATATCCTTTGTCGTTAAGAGGTGGGTTGCGGGAATTGCAATGGCTCCCAGTTTGTGCAGAGCTAGCAGGGTGGGCCAAAACTCATAGCGCCGCTTCAGGATAAGCATGACCGGGTCCCCCTTGCGGATCCCCGCATGGTGCAGCACATTGGCGCTCCGGTCTGTAAGTTCCTTTAGCTGGCCATAAGTAAAAGTGGCCTCCGCACCCCGCTCGTCGCACCAGACCAGGGCAGGAGCATCGGGAGAACGGCGAGCCAATTCATCCATAACATCATAGGCAAAATTAAAATTATCTGGAATGGCAAGGCTAAAATGAGCAACAAAATCCTCATAGGAGGTAAATTCAGTTTTCGCCAGGTATTGTTCCAGGAGACTTTTCATGGGTGTATTCCTTTGTATGTTATAGGATTATAGCGAGAAAGCTGACCGGACTGCCGCCTAGAGCTTTCATACCATGAGGTTCAGAGGCGTCGAAATAGATAGAATCCCCCTCGCTCAGCTCTACTTCATGGCCTCCCACAGATATAAGCATTCTGCCCTGGAGTACATAATCGAATTCCTGCCCCGGATGACTGTTCAGCTCCAGAGGCCGCTGTTCCGATTCTTTTTCTATCCTGACAAGGAAGGGCTCTGCCTTTCGGTGCTGAAAATTGTATGCAAGGCTCCAGTATTGATAGGGACTTCGGCGCTTTACCTCAGGGCCCTTCCCGCTGCGGGTAACACTGTACGTATGGAGCCGCGGAGCTTGCCCGGTAATAAGCTCCGTAAGATCCACCGAGAAAAGACCGGCAAGCTCATAGAGCACCCCTACGGGGAAGTCGGCGCTGCCCCCCTCCCATTCCTGATAGGTTTTTACATCTACCCCAATATGTTTAGCCACCGTTTCTACCGAAAGACCTTTAATGTCCCGGAGGGCCCTAACACGCTCGGCAATTTCCTGTATTTTTTCATTCATGACAAACCCCTCACACAAGAGATATATTTCAGAGACTTTAATTATACTAAAGGATACGGCATGATGACGTAATTGTCCAGTCATTCTGGCATGAGGTTATTGCCACCAAGTACATAATGAAGGCCGCAGACCTTACTGAATAGTGCCCCGGAGCGTTCTAGCTAATTCTTTCCATACCACCTGGTCTGATTCTGAAAGAGCGGCAAATTGGTCCTGTTTCCCATAGGCAGAAAGATCGATGAAACGGTTCACCCGTTCAAGCAGCTTTTCAAATTTCTGTTCCTGGAACTGCTTGAGCCATAGAGGAATTTTTTTAGAAAGCCGCAGGAGGGCCTCATAGTGGGGGGCACAGAGCCCCTCTGAGGCGGTGAATTTCTTTTGTAGCTCCAATTCTTCGGGGCTCTGGCCCCTTGTCTCAGCGAGAAAACTGAGATATTCATTTTCGATTCTTTGCTGTTCCGCACAGACAGGACAAAGCGCCTTGGGTTTCCAGGCCTTGTTTTTTTTAAAAGATTCAATTCGGTCTTCTAAAATATCCCTGCCCAAGATTGCTACCGCGAGGCCGTCTCTAAAACTGCTTAAGTTTTTAGAATGTTCCCTGCAGAAGCCGCCAGCAGAGCGGTGGGCTGCCCGGAATGGTCGGTCAGAAATATGTTCAAAGAGCATATTGTCCAAGTATCGCCAGGTCCGATCAGTTACAATCCGGCAGAGGGGACAACCCTCTTCCTGGCAGGCCTTTTCCAGTTCAAAAAAGTTGATGTGCTTGTCTATGGCCATATACGTTTCCTAGGTTCTTGTTATGACAGTGCCGTCTGGGCGGCCAATAAAGACCTGAGGCCGTTTCTTAGTAAATAGGCCGTTCTCGACCACACCGGGAATCTGGTTTATCCGGTTTTCCATTTCTGCCGGATCGATTGGGGCAGCAAAACGAATATCCAGGAGGAGATTGGCATGTTCGGTGATGACCGGCCCTGCCTTCCGAACCGCTTCCCGGAGCGTCACTTGTGCCCCCAAGACTTCCAGGGCTCGCTGTACGGGGATGCGGGCTTCGGGAATTACCTCTATTGGTATCGGAAATTTCATACCTAACTGTTCCACGACCTTGGATTCATCAACTACTATCGCATATTCACGGGAAGCATAGGCTACAATTTTTTCTACGAGCAGGGCGCCGCCGCCGCCCTTGGTACAATAGTTTCGAGGATCCACCTCATCAGCCCCATCTATGGTCAGGTCAAGCTCACCGCCAATTTCTTTTGAGTTTAGGGTGTACAAAGGGATGCCCCACTGCTCGCAGGCAATAATAGTTTGGAAACTGGTCGGTACCGCCATAATATTTTGCAATTTTCCCTGCTGCATAAGTTCTCCTATATAATGCACCGCCGGTATGGCGGTAGAACCCGTACCGAGCCCCAGTTTCATACCGCTGTGAACCAGGGTGTCCACAGCCCTGCGGGCCACCAGTTGTTTTATCTCTTTCTGATCCATATTAAGCATCCTCCACAAAAACTATCGATTTGCACTATACTGTACATTGTGAATACATGCAACGACGAGTTTTTACTTGAGGCAACAAGTTATTTTGATGTACTCGAACAGATGCAGGATGGCATATTTATCGTTGACCGGGACTTTACGATCCGCTACTGGAATCCTGCTGCGGAGACTATTTTAGGGTACCCTGCGCGGGAAGTCTGCGGCTGGGCCTGTTCGACCCTGGGTCCCCTCTGCAAACGGGATGCATCTGGTAACCCGCTCTGCGGCGAAGGAATATGTCCCCTTGCTCTCTCAGTAAAGGGAGGTTATACCGGTCGTTACCCCAGCTATGTATTCATGAGAACCGCCGATGGTCGGGAAATCCCCCTCTCCCTTACCATGAGCACTTTGAAAAACAGGGAAGGCCAGGTAGTCGGCGGAATTGGGATGTTCCGGGACATGACCGAAGAATACGGCCAGCTCAAACTGGTCAGCGAAATACAAAAAAACATGGTGACCATTGAGCCCTTTGCGGTGGGACACCTGAGGATTAGTACATTATTTCATCCCTTAGAAGTGACTGGCGGTGATTTTGTAGAAGCTTTTAAGACCGATACGGGACTTTTAGTAGCATCCAGTGCCGATGCAACGGGGCATGGAGTATCGGCAGCCCTTTTTGCAATGATATATAAGACCCTGTTCCACAGCTGCCTCAAGAGCACCTATTCGCCTGCAAAAATGCTGGAGCTCATCAATAAGGATTTTGTCCAGACATCTACTGTCGAAGGGTACTATCTTACCGCTTCTATTATAGTTATGGATCCCAACAAGCGGACTGGATATTTTGCCAGCGCAGGACATCCCATGGCGCTGATTTTTAGGAAACGACACGGAGTCTTTGTTCCAGAACCCATACGAGAGCGGTCTTTTATGATTGGAATGGTAGAAAATTGCAAATACCAGGAAATTCCCTTTAGTCTCGATCCGGGGGATATCTTGTTCCTTGCCTCCGATGGGGTCTACGAAGCGGAAGATGAGAACGGACTTCCCTTTGAGATAGAAGGGGTCACCGCTTTTTTTGCAGACTGGACCACCGAAAAGGAAAGAGACCTGGAGGATCTCTATAGACTGCTTAAATCTCGCAACCCTATGGGGCAGCTTGCAGACGATGTCAGCGCTCTCATGATTGAATCAGACTCGTTGTAGGCCTAATCAGGGTATTCCTGGCCGGTAAATAGTAAAAATTGCAGTTTCGCCTGCCGTAACAGCATATCATAGCCGTTCAAGGTTTTGCAGCCCGCTTTTGCGGCCCGTTTCAGCATCTTTGTTTCTTCGGGCTTGTAAATGAGGTCCATCACTACTTCTTTGCCTCTAAACTTATATAGTTCAATGGGGTCTTCATCTATATTAGGCTCCATGCCTACTGAGGTAGTCTGTATGATGATGTCCCTATATCTATCCATAAGTTCTATACCACGGTTATCAAGTCCAGCCCAGGCAAAATTGAGGGGTTCAGCCACTTCTTTCGCTTTATACTGGGTCCTGTTCAGAATAAGCGCCCTGCCTTTGAGCCGATACACTTCGGCAGCCACAGCTTTTGCAACCCCTCCAGCACCTATGATGGTTACCCGTTTATTCCATAGGCTTTGTTTTCCTATGAAATGCAGGAGTGAATCGGAAAAGCCCTTAGCGTCTGTGTTATATCCAGCCCATCCCTGACTGGTTTTTACGAGGGTATTACAGGACCCGATACGTTCCACTTCGGAAGATCGCTGGGAACAGTAGGAAAGCACCGTTTCTTTATGGGGAACAGTAACTGAAAGGCCTTGGATGTCTAAGGTGTCTGCCAAACTAAAAAAGGAGGGAAGATCCTGTACAGGAAAAGGAATATAGACCGCATCTATTTTTTTCTCATCGTAGCCCCTATTATGAATCTGGGGACTCGAAGTGGCGGTTAAGGGGTAACCTATGATTCCATATACTTTTGTGTCCTTAGTAAGGGAACGGAACCGGTAGGTATCCACCAGTGTTTTTGGATCAAGCTGTCCGGGCCCTGCCACCTGGATGTCCGCATCGGAAGCGACCTCCACCAGGGGACTCGTAAAGCTAAGATGGGATCCAAGTTTTTCCGCGAGAATACGGGTGCTGACCCCATGGGGACCCATAGCGATTAAAATTTTATCTATATCCCTTGTCTGCTCAGCCACCTGATACAGTTTAGCCACATCCTCATAGCTTTGAGGCATCACCGCAGCCTTTGCTATTTCATCACCTGTTCTTCTCAGGCTCCGCAATTTCTGTTCTAGATCTGCATCGACCCCGTTGAAATTATGATAGGACCGGATAATTTTAGTACCAAAGGTTCGAGCCGCTTCCTCCAGGCTAGGCACATCCAGGTCATCTTCCAGGTCAACATAGGCAAAGTTGCGCCGCCGGTCCGTATCGGCAAACGCTAAGCCCGCCGCGAGTAGCACTATCCGGGCACCCTCTCCTTCTACAAAATTGCCGCCGTCTATTTTTCTGCGAACAGTTAATATAGTAGGAATACCTGCCAGGGCCGGGAAGCGGCGAATATAAAAGCGTTCATCGGGATCAAGAAAATCCACCCGCAGTTCAGCTACATCAATATAGGAACGATACCGATCAACAAGCTCCAAATCCTTAAGGATAGTCCTGCCGGTAAGACATAAACAAACCTTTGCCACCCTATGCTCCTTTGGCGAATTGATGCAATCGTTTTTTATTCCTTTGCATCAACTTTTTAAAAATCTGGACGGTATACATATAAAGAATGTACCGTATTAGACTCAGAAAAAAGCACCCGTAAACGGAGAGGCCACCCCCGGCTCGGGAGCCTGTATACCAGATAGGTATCTTGTTGGATAAGCGGTTCACCGAGAATAGCAAGCACCGTCTCTTTAGAATCCCCCTTTTTTAAACCGAATCCCTGAGGTATACTGATTTGCCATACCCGATTTTGATACCAATATAAATCTATACCATCATAACTAAAAACGACATCGTCCTGCCAGGGCTCCTGTCCCCGGACTGAATAGACAGCCAAGGGACTGCCAAACTGGGTAATGATACTTTGCAGGGTAGATCCGACAAGCCAGGATGGATCCTGCAGAAGATCCTGGCTCGCTCCAGAGGGAGCAGTCTGAGCAAAGAGGGCTGGATTACCGAATATCACAAAACAAGCAAGGCATAGGGCTGAAAACACAGGTTGCAATTTCATACCCCCTACTCTACCCGGCAACAGGATGTACCGCAATAGGTATGCAACTTTTCCTTTACAATTGGGTCATATGGTAGCACTATTAATATGTAGAGATACGAAGGGGTTGTTGCTATGGTACATTTAGAACACAGAACGCTGACCGACCTTGTGCAGGCTTCGGCATTACAATTTTCAAAAAGGACTGCCTTTTCCCTGTTTTCAGAGGGCACACTCACCCAAATAACAACCTATAGGGAATTTGGAGAACAAAGTCTTGGCATTGCCAGCATCCTTCAGCAGCTGGGAATAAAAAAGGGAGACCGGGTCATGCTGCTTGCCGAAAACCGGCCAGAATGGCCCATAGCGTATTTCGGAATTTCCTTAGCAGGAACAATTATTGTGCCCATATTGACCGATTTTATTGCTGAACATGTGGGGACCGTAGCAAAACATGCTGAAATTAGCGCAATTTGTGCCACAGAAAAAACCCTCGCTAAAATACAGGCTGCAGGAATTTCCGATGAGATTCCCATAATCCATATTGATACTATAGATGGCCGGGGCATCATGGTCTCTATAGGGGGGCAAAAAACCGCTATGACATTTCAGCAGATAAGCCCCTACAGAGCCGAAGAAGAGGAAGTTGCTACCATTATATATACATCAGGCACAACCGGCAGCAGTAAGGGGGTTATGCTGAGCCACCGGAACCTTGTTTTCGAAGCCCAGGCGTGCAGAAGTATTATCAAAATATACCCCCGGGATCGTTTCCTATCGGTGCTGCCCCTGGCTCACACCTATGAATGTACTATTGGTATGATTATCGCCGTTATAAATGGTGCAAGTACCACCTACCTTGGGAAGCCTCCAACACCAGCCATCCTCATGCCCGCGCTGGAACTGGTGCGGCCGACCATAATGCTCACCGTCCCCCTTATTATCGAAAAAACCTATCGCACCAAAATTAAGCCCGCCCTGGAAGCCCATCCTTTATATAAACTGCCTTTCACACGGCCCATAGCGATTAAAGCTGCAGGGCAGAAGCTTTTAGGAGCCTTCGGCGGAGCGGTGCGGTTCTTTGGTATTGGAGGAGCCGCCCTTGCCGCTGATGTGGAAGAATTCTTACAAAAAGCAGGCTTTCCCTATGCCATCGGCTACGGACTCACAGAGACAGCACCCCTCCTTGCAGGCGCTCCGCCCTTTAAATCGGTGCTTCGTTCTACAGGACCGGCCCTTAAAGGAGTTGAACTGCGAATAGTCGACCAGAATGGGAATATTGTAGGCGGAATGGGAGCCCCAAAGGACGCAATTGAACATGCCGAGGGAGAAATACAAGCCCGAGGACCTAATGTGATGCTGGGATACTACAAAGACCCAGAAAAAACCGCAGAGGTTTTTACCAGCGACGGTTGGTTTAAAACCGGCGACCTGGGCAGTATGGACAAAAAAGGTCGCTTATTCATTCGGGGCAGACTAAAAGCAATGATTCTTGGCCCCACAGGAGAAAACATTTACCCAGAGGAAATTGAAAGCATCCTCAATTCTTCCGGATATGTAGAAGATTCACTGGTCTATGCTACCGAAAAAGGAGAACTAGTCGCCCTTGTCGTGCTTAATGAAAAAGCAAAAACCATGTTTGCAGCGGCTCAGGATATGATCCAGGAAACAAGTCATAACGTTGGCGATGCTATCCATGCTTTGGGAACATCGGCCCAGCATGCAGCCCAGGGAACAGTGGCAGGGGTCCAGCATCTATTGCAGGACCTGAAAAATACCACCAACAAGCGGCTTGCCGGTTTTTCTAGGATTCACCGGATAGAGATCCAGGATGAACCCTTTGAGAAAACCGCTACCCAAAAAATTAAGCGGTTTCTCTATCCAAAAAAGAAATCTTAACTATGGCAGCAGTACGGCCGCTGGAAGAACGGTTTGTCATAAAAGCCAGCCTCCGGGTTGCCCGACGGGTAGATGGTGTTTTTTCAAGTTTGCAGCATGTCCCATTTCTGCGATCCCAGGATAAGACCGAATTTCGTTACTTTAAGCAGCTTTTCCTTTCTGCGCTGGAAAAAATTGACCAGCGTATTATTTTAGGAGAAATTGAACCTTGGAGCAGAAACGAGATTAAAGCTCTGAAAGAACAAGTGGAAAGTTGCCTGCCTTGCCATGGAATAAACAAACCGATCCAGCGCTGTGTCGTCATGAACCGCCGGTGCCTCAGGATCGGTATCTTTATTGGTTCCTTTGACCCCTTTCAGATGACCCATTTGGAAACAGCTTTACGAGCCCTGGCACGGGCAGTTCCTCCCGTGGATGTAGTATTTGCAATTCCAGAAGGTGCCTACTCTTCACTGAAACCGGGTAGATCCGACTATGATTATCGCTTTGATATTTTAAGGAGACAGATAGAGGATGCATTCCGGCCCTTTGTCATACCGGTGAATATCGGCAAAAAGGCGGATACAATAGAAATCATTAGCAGAATCATACAGATACTATGCGGATACAATCTTGAGCTTACTCACATTTTAGGTTCCGATGTTTTCCCCTTTGCGGCTCAATGGTACGAAAAAGATTTAGCCATTTGGCAGCCTATCGCAGCTGCTCATAATGTAAACCTCCATTTTAGAGCCTTTGTGGTGAAACGAAAAAAAGAAGATCATCTTAAAAAGCACATAGCCCAGGCAATAGCTCAAGGAGTTCCCGTACAGGTAGATCCAAAACCAATCGGAACCCCCTCCTCTACCCATGTACGAGAACGGGGGGTCTTTACCATTATTTTCCCAACCCTTGATGTTATCGAAAAACTGGAAGTGGTGTTCCGATACGGCATGCACCGGCACTGGCTGACCGGCGAAGCCCAGCCAGACTATGAAATATAGCTCGCCCTATTGAGTTACTTCTTCCCTCAGCAGTTCCCGGTTCAACACCGAAAGGATAAGGACCGTTCCCTTTGGAACCTGGTAAGGAACCGTAAAGGTCCCGCCGGGGTGGTTGACCGCGAGAATTCGTCTCCGCTCGCCGCTGGGAAGCAGGGCATCCAGCTTAACCTCCAGCGGATAGGGGTATTCGGGAAGCGTTTTGCTGAAAAGCCCGAAGACTTCCCCTTCAGGGACCTTAGCGGGAGCCGCCACAACCAGGTCAAGCCGGGTATTGGCGGCCACAACGGTCTGCCCCGCCGGCAGCTGCGATACCACCGTACCAGGATTTTCGCGGTTCTGGACCGGCCGAACGGAAAATACAAACCAGACACCGGATTGGCGGATGCGGTCCAGCGCATCCTGCACCGGAAGCCCTACCAGATCGGGCACCTTGATCATTGCATTTTCAGGACCGCGGCTAACGACAAATTCAAGGCGGACCGGGCCATCGATATCGGTGCCCGGCTCAGGCTTTTGTTCCAAAATAGTACCGGCGGGCTGGGATGAATAGGCGTAGAGTGGCGGCTCCCGGAGGCTCAGGAAAGACTTTGTGGAAGATGAAAACAGGGTCTGCAAATGCATTTTAACATCATCCAGATTCTGGCCGACGTAATTTTCGACCTTGTCTACCACCATGCCCCGGCTTACCACCAGTTTTATTCTCCTGCCGGCCTTAACAATAGTTCCCGGACCGGGATCCTGTTCAAGGATCGTACCTTTGTCTGAGGGGTTATTAGAATAACGGAGCTGAATCTTCGGATACAGTTCCTTTGCTTGCATCTCAAGCAATGCCGCAGTGAGATCCTTGCCAACTACCTGGGGAACCATGGTCTGTTCTGCACCACGGATAGCCAGCATAAACACGGTAACCGCAACGAGGGAAATAAAAACCAACATGGCAATAACAGCGGAAACAAAGAACCGCAAATGGTTACCCACATAGGTCTCAATTGCATCAAAATCTATATCGAGGTCGAATCGATTAAAAAGCCGCATACTGTGAACCCCTTATTCCAGTTTGGAACCGATAAAGTGTTTTGCGCCATTAAGAAAGGAAGCCCAGTCCAGGGCTTTCTTTGTAGCATACTGGAGCCGCTGAACCGCAAGCAGGCCCTCTCCTGTTTGTACCAATATACCAGCCTTTTTGTCTATGCCCAGCACCGTACCAGGGATCCCCTGGCCAGGCATTACAGGCATAAGATCGGTATCCGGCATGGAGATAGGAAAAGCATCGAGAATATAGAGAACCTGACCGGCATGATGGGTAGCGCAGAGCGGCCAGGGAGTGTAGGCACGGATTTTAGCATCAATATCGATGGCCTTTTGCTCCCAATCTATCCAGCCATCATCTTTAGAAATGATAGAACAATAGGTTGCCTCTGCATCATTTTGGGGTCTTCTTTCCACTGTACCCTCAGCAAAGCTTCGTAAAACAGGAAGCAGCATCTCTGCCCCCCGTACCGCAGCCCAGCGGCTTAAAGATTCGGTGGTTTCCCGGCCGGAAAGCTCTATCCGTTCCTGGGCTAGAATATCACCCGCATCCATCTGTAAAGCCAAGGTTTGTATTGTAATACCTGTTTCGTGGTCCCGGTTCAGGAGAGCCGCGGGAATAGGAGTTGCGCCGCGATATTTGGGGAGCAGAGACGGATGAATATTAACTCCACCCTTAGGAAAAAGACTTAAGAATTTGGGGCCAAAAATGTGACCATAGGCATACGAAACAAGCAAATCCGGCTGTAGAGAAGCAATCTGCTCCCGCACCTCGCCAATAAGCTTTTCCGGCTTAAGAATCACAAAGGGAGTCTTGCCCTGTCCCCGAAGTTCTTCCTGCAATACAGATGCACGAGCACCGACCTCGGTGGGTTCCAGTGTTCCCTTGCGGCCCTTGCGGCTGTCTGGATTGGTTAATACCGCAACAAGCTCCAGGTCCTTATCGTTTATCTGGGCGTTCACCAGGGTTTCGAGGGTCGGGACCGCAATCTGGGGACTACCTGCAAACACCAACCGCATTATTAGGCCCGCATTTTCTTATCATACAGAGCGACAAGTCGGTTCCGTTTCGGTACCGACAGACGGTCTATGAATAAGATACCTTCCAAATGATCATATTCATGCTGGATGACCCGGGCGAGAAGCCCTTCTGCGTCCAAAGTAAAGGGGCGTCCCCGTTCATTCCATGCCTGTATGGTTACCTTTTCCGGCCTCGTCACATCAGCATACATTCCGGGGATGGAAAGGCAGCCCTCTTCATACTGTGAAGTTTCAGGAGAAGTCCCAATAATTGTCGGATTGATAAAGACCCGCGGGCTTTCTCCATCAATATGAACCACAAAAATTCGCTGCAAGAGGCCGACTTGGGGGCCCGCAAGCCCAATTCCCCGACCCCGGTGCATAGTTTCTATCATTTCCTGGGCAAGGGCTTTGACCGTGTCGTCTATATCCTGAAGGGGCAGCGCTTTTTGGCGCAATACGTCGTTTCCAAGTGTAACAATTTCCATAACTCTATATTACTTTAAAAATAAGGCACAGACAAGGCGCTGGAGCTCAGAGACGTCCTGTGGAGAGGGCCTCAAAACCAGTTAGGGCTCGCTCAAAATGGCAAATTTCCGCCTTACCGCTGCTCCCGTTTCATCAACTACGGTAAGAATATGCTCTCCCAAACCAGGACGGATCTCAATCTGATGGATTGACCGTGTAGATCCCACATATTGGTCATCTAAATGCCAAAAGAGCACCGCATCTGCCCTGCGGTGAGTGGCGGTACACACAAGCTGGCCAGGCCGGCCGTCCAGCTCTACCGGGATATAGATAGCGCTGTTAGATTCGGGGCTCACAATCGCTATTTCTGTTGATGAACGTCCATTCTGGGAAACAGCCTGTTCCGGAGTATAGGGAGGCAGGCCCTGATAGGTAAGGTTCCATCGCTTGTAAAAATATTCTTCCGCCGGCGGTAGCACAAAACGTTTTTCGTATTGTACTGCCTCGTTCATTCCTGCTCCTATGGCAAGACGGTGCGTTCCGTCCGCCGACAAAGCTACGGTCATACAATAGTGGCAGCTTTCTTTTCGCGGAGCAAGACGCGGGATATAGGCGAGCCGGCTTTCCTTGCAGTTTGGGCTGAGGGGAAGCCCAGACAGAGCACAGACTTCTACTGGCACCAGATCTTCGTCGGGCCGGGAAAACCAGCTCGTCTGGGGCAAGGCGGAAAAGAGCTCCCACATAACCGGCGCAGCGGTCAAGGAGCCCTGCAGCTCAGCCCTCCCCTCGCCGGAAGCGTTGCCTATCCACACACCGACTGTATATTCAGGGGTGGTACCAATTGACCAGGCATCCCTAAAACCAAAGCTCGTACCAGTTTTCCAGGCAACCTTGCGGGAGCTGGAAAAGAGCTCCCAGGCACCGTCTTCTCCGGGCCGGTTAACCATGGAAAGGGCTTCCAGCGTAAGCCAGGCGGCTCCTCTGGAAAGGGGCTGGGATGTCGTGATTCCTTTTCTGTTATCTCTCGAATAATGGGCAGGGAAAAATGCTCCCTTCGCATCATCATTGAGTGCCCGGCGGGCAAGTCCCGCATAAACCGCCGCGCTGTCCCAGAGGGTTACCTCTGCGCCTCCCAGTACGAGAGGGAGCCCGTATTCGTCTCCGGGTCGGAACAGGGTAGAAAAGCCAAGGCTGCGCAGAAGCCGGGCAAATCGGTCTACTCCATAGATACGCAATTCCCGTACCGCCGGAATATTCAGTGAACGGGCAAGTGCCTGATCGGCAGGAAGAGCACCAAGATAGTTTTTCGTAAAGTTTTCAGGGTTATAGCTCCCAATTCTCGTTGGTATGTCGCTTACCAGTTCAAAAGGCAGCAGTTCTCCCGAATCGAGCATGGCTGCATAGAGGAAGGGTTTCAGGAGACTGCCTGAACTCCGAGGCGCGCTGATTATATCTACCGAACGGCCGTAAGCGACAGTTTCTTCGGTGGCAAACACATTGCCCACATAGGCAAGTACCTCGCCATTTTTTGTATCAAGGATAATACAAGCCCCATTCATGACCGCGTTCCGGGAAAATTGCTGGATATAACGTTCTAGAATTTCTGAAGCCCTTTGCTGCAATCGGCTATCTAAAGTACTGTATATGAGGGAACTCCCCGTTTCTCTTACCGCCCGGACTAACAGATGGGGAGCAATCCGGGGCAGGTTTTTTGGGGGCCCAGGCAGGTTTTCTTGCAGAGCTAAATAACAGGTTTCCCGATCTATAATTCCTAGAGCTAAAAGCCGACGCAGGAGGGTATCCCGTTTTTCCTGCAGGAGTTTTCGATTCGCTCCGGGATGCACGAGGCCAGGATTATTTGGCAATACCGCTAAGGTAGCCGCTTCGGCCCACGAAAGATCCTTTGAGCCATGGGCAAACCAGCGCCAGGACGCAGCTTCCAGACCAACCACGTTGCCACCAAAGGGAGCATGGGCACTATAGAGGGCGAGAATATCCTTTTTAGAAGATGAAAACTCAAGCCGGAGCGCCAGAAGCACTTCCACTACTTTTTCCATGAAAGTCCGCGGGCGGTTCCCTCTCATGAGACGGACCGTCTGCATGGTGAGGGTAGATCCACCGGAGACAACCCGGCCTTGTTTTATATTGATACGTACTGCCCGGAACAACGCAAGTGGATCAATGCCTGGATGCAGATAAAATCGACGGTCTTCGAACACCCGCAGGGCAGTAGTGAATTTAAGGTTTACCGGCCCTGCCAGCGGAAGTCGCCATTGGCCGTCCGGAGCTACCTGTGCGCCCAAAAGTTCGCCGTGCCTATCATACAACACCGGTGAATAGGGTGCAGTGAAAAGCGGATCTGGCAGGGACAATAAAAAGATAAGGAAAATCGTTCCGAAAGCCGCCCAGACAACCGCAGCAGAGTATTTTTTACGGCTGTCATGGCGAATTAAACGGAGCTTGAGAGCGAAAAGGGCAATTAAGCTCCGGAGTTGTCCACCCTCCGGAGCTGCAATGCGTTTTAATACAGGCAAAAGCTTCATTGAATCAAATTCTTTTTCCCCTTGGGCGCCTGGTTTGTTTTTTCTAGCTGCCCTGGAGCTTGATCGGCGATACGTCTTCCCGGTTCTACAGCCCGAATGCTTTCATCATACATGGCGTAAGCATGAATAGCAGGAATAAAATAGAGGCCTCCATAGGTTCGGTTCACCCGGAATCGCACAACCTTTTCTTCCCCTGCTAATAGATCCAAATAAGAAAGGATGCGGTCGTCCCGGATATCCTGGTATTTTATAGGATTAACCGTCGGTTCTGAATCCGCATCGTACACCTTGGCAAGCCGATAATTCATGAGTTCCCAGGCAGCCGGCAGGGGATGCACCAGGGCTAGTTCTTTGAGATCTCGGCTTGTCGTGTTTTTAAGAGAAACCGCAATTTCCATATCCGAGCCTAAGGGCAGCAGTGAAGGATCTATCGGTTTACCTTCCAGGGTATAGTAGGAAACCGAAAGGGCTAAGCCCTGCCTGATTGCAGGTTCCAAGCCTTCGGCAGGAATACCCCGTGCAACGAGCCGGACGTACATATTCTGCTTTGATGTATTTTTTACCTCCAAAGCCCCAGAATCTGCAGCATTCATACTGAGCACCAGCGTTTCTAAGGGTGTTTTAAAACTCCGGCTCCGGCTGACACCCTGGAATGAACATTCAACCGACATCGTTTCGCTGTCGCTCGTTTTACCCATAAGCGGCAGTACCGCGATGAGTGCATAGGCGGTTTCCTGGGTAGAGAGCCAGTTTTTAGACGACAGGATTTCTGCTATTTCACTTAAAAGCGAAGATGCCCGGCCGTAATCTTCGGTAATCACGAGGCTTTCCAGCATCATTGCCTTATCCCGGAAACTGGAACCAAAATTGCCGGAAAGATCCCGGTATTTTTGTACATTGAATCCCAGATTACGCATCATATTGCGGGCAATATCACGCTGTCCCGCATACCAGTAGGCCGCAGCAAGACGCCATGCCACAGGATCATCGAGCTTGTAGGTTTCCTTAAGCCGGTTCATCGATCCTAAATCAGGCTTTCCAGCCAAGGCGAGGGTATACAGCCGATAGGCCTGTTCTAACTGTTGGTCATATCCGGAAGCAGACCAGGCTATAGCCTTCTTTTTTTGGTATTCGACCCATTTATCAATGAGATAATCAGGCACTTGGTAGCCGGAGCGACGGGCTTCTACTAAGAAGTGGCCCGCATAGTTAGTTCCCCAAGGGTTTACCTCTCCTTGGCCGGGCCAATAGGAGAAACCGCCATCGGGGGTTTGGAAGGACTGGAGCCGTTCTATACCGGCGATGACATTAGATCTCACATCAGACCGTTTCTGGCTATCGAGCTGCATAACCTGTTCCAGATAGAGCTGGGGGAATACCGCGCTTGTGGACTGCTCAATACAGCCATGGGGATACTGGATCAGGAAGGCCAGCCGATTGTCGAGACTGATCGGCGGGATCCGCGAAAGCTCTAGGCTCACCTGGTTAGTACCAGAAACACCGGGCAGTTGGACCTGTTCTTTCCAGGACTCCCCACCTTTTAGCATCTTGGTCCAAGTTTGGGTTACCGGTACGGCGGTGGAACGCACCATAAGGTCCACTTGGTGCGTCGCCAGGGGAAGTCCCGCTGCTTCCGCAGTGATCGTACATGAAAGGGGGCCTACTGAGTTCCCTGCCACAAGCTGGAAATAGACCACATTGTCGCTCGATGCCTCCAGCGTAAGCTGCTGGTCCGCCGCCCCTTTAAGACTGCCGTTCCCGCTTACCTTGCAGCGCACCGTAACCGGAACTTTACCGCTGGTATAGTTAAATACTGAAACAGGGACCGTTATTTCATCCTGAGGAGAGAGGAAACGGGGCAGCGTACCAAGAACCATCAAATCTCCCTTTACAGGGACCGACCGCTCTGCTACACCATAGGCCCCCTTGATGCCGGCGACAACCATGATGCGCAGGGCCCCCACATACTGGGGAATTTCGAAGGTTTCGGTCCTGCTTTCTCCTGCTTTTAAAGTAACAGGGCCAAAGTAACGGACCACCGGCTTAAAGCGCTGTACCTTCCGGTTGCTGCCCCCAAACCCGTCATCGCCGCCGCCAATAGCTAACAGAGTTTGGAGACTGCCTGCATAGGCTCCGATAACATCGTCATAAAGATCCCAGGATTTTACCAAAGACGCTTCTTTTTTATAGAAGGTTGAACGGGGATCAGGCATGGTATATCGGGTAAGCCCTAAAAGACCTTCATCTACGACGACAGCGGTGTAGGTCATCGGCCTGCCAGAAGCTTCTTTGACGGTAAAAGAAGCTGTACTCATGGGTTTCCAGGTATCATCGGAGGTGATCAGCGGCTTAAGTATGGTAGCTGGATCTTCAACCATAACAGGAAGAACCCCATACAAGCGTATGGGCAGATCATTAATGGTCTGCAGATGTTCCTGAAGCATACTAACATGAACATATACGTTAGGCGCCATAGAGGATTCTGCCCGCAATTCGTAGGTTGTGGTACCCTTAACACAGCTAATCTGTTCTTGTTTTATAATTTTTCCGCCCTTTTCAAGAGCCACAATCGCAGAAGCTTTTTCATTGGAGGGGAAACTCACTTTTATTGTATCGCCGACCCTGTACTGGGTTTTATCGGTGCTCAAGGTCAGCATCGCTGCAGCGCCCTGGCCATCAGCCTGAGCCCTGCCGGCCCAGCCCGGCCAATCGATATAGACGACCTTGGCTGCTGCGTGTCCCCCCTTAGGATCCTGAACGGTCACCAGATACCTGCCCCATTCAGGATATTTAACCATAAACTTCCAGGATCCCCTGCCATCCGAAATAGTTACATTAGCCTTTGTAAGAGGTATACGGGAAAGAGCTTCCTGGAAGCTAGCCGGTTCATCAGATCCCTTCTCCCACCACCAGCGCCACTTGAGTTTATAAATTGAACAGGTAAGGGTGACTTTTTCCTTTACCAAATTGCCGTCCTTGTCCAGAAGGACAATGTCTACCGGGTGTTCCGTGTCGGTTAGGAGCATGCCTCGGGCCGCATCCCCCTTGGGGAGTTTTATACCCACATAACGGGAATAGGGAGAAAAATCTGCTGCAACCTGTTCCGAAGAAAAAACGCCTGTCGGCTCGAACACCCGGGTCATAAATTGGGCTTGCAATAGTCCAGGCACAGCCTCTCCCGGAGACAAGTTCACGGCAAATTCCGCCTGGGCATTTGCATCAAGCTTACCCTTAAAAAGCATTTGCCGTTCGGAAGAAACAGTCCTGCTCGGATCCCTGAAAATGTAATCCGTATAGGTAGAAAAATTCTTTCCCGTATCTGCAAATACCACCGAGACATCCGCATCCAGATTCGGAGCCGGAGCGCCATGCAGCCAGGCTGCGGAAAGTTTATACGTTGTTGGCTGCGTATCCAGAATGGTTTCTTTTCCTGTATTTAAGGTCATTTTAAGCCGGTTTGGCATAACCATTTCAATCTTAAGCGGTTTGGTAAAGGTACTCCCGCCAACCTTTACCCGGCTTATCCAGGTGCCGGTGGGAGCATCCTCTGCGGTCGAGGTTTGCATGGGATAAAAACCATTAACCGAGGCGGTATAGGTCTGGGTGCTGACAATACGGCCCAGGGGATCTTCTAATTCAAAAACCACCGGGTGGTTAGGCGGGAGTACTGCGTTCGGATCATGGAGAAGGAACGTGAGATAGATTGTATCTCCGGGCCGCCAAACTCCCCGTTCGCCATATATAAAACCCTTAAAGCCCGCAGCGGGTGAATCTCCTGAAATATCAAAATGACTGACCGCCAGAGCATTACCCGGGTCCAGTTTAAGGTAACCACGGCCAGCGGCTCCTTCGGCGATTAAAAATGCCGGATCCTGCAGGGATTTCAGCATAAGCATGCCGTCAGGACCGGTTGTTCCCTTGGTAAGTTCCCTGTTCTGGTAATTAATCAGCCGGACGACCGTATTTGCCAAGGGCTTTGTGGTACGCAGGTCTGTGGCCACCACAAGCCAGGAGCTGTCTACGGACTTTTTTGCCAAAAGTCCTACATTAGAAACGAGAACATTACGGCCAGCGGTTATATTATGGTCATAAAAGGGCATATAAAAGGCTGGATGACAGGGATCCTTGCGGTAATTATAGTAGTTCTGCCGTTCTTCCCAGTCTCCTTCCCAATAATCCCAGTAACTAGATTCACCATCCGTATTCTTATCCAGAGCAGGAAGCTCATCGGTGGGGAATTTCAGGCTGGAAAAATCTTCGTGGCCAGCAGAACATTCATAGCGTATATGCTGCTTGCGGAAAGTGATGCGCAGCCGGAACAGTTCGCCCGGATAGGCCTTTGCAAGTTCGCTGACATCCAGGCCATGTCGGATCCACTTGTTTTTATCGCTGCTATTCCAGGTTAAATCTACGTTCTTAGTCCAAACAGGTTCACCAACCCGGTACAATTCCCGGTCTCCATCCATCTGGTTGACCTGCAAGAATTGGATCATATTGCTGCTATGCACCTTGTAGGCTTCCACAATAAGGCCCGCGAGGTTTTTAGTCTCTATGACTACGGTGGATCCCTGATCGGTGGGCAGGATGGTGCCCTTTCCTACAAAGCGATATTCAGGTAGATCCCAGCTATCAGAGACCGTATATGCCACAGGCTTGGCCAAGGGGCGGCCATTTTCATCAGTAAGATCCCGAATACGGAGTTCTGTTCCTGGGGTCAGTGCTTCTGTTCCATACACTCTGGCTATATTGCCCTCAACAGCATACCGTACCTTTGTTTCCGCACCGGCCGATACCAATTGCACATAGCTTCTGAGATCCTGGCCCTTTTTAATCGGCTGCGAAAAAACCACATCCAAACCAGTTTTAGAATCTGGGATAGGACGAATATCCAATACTTCAAATTGATTTGCAGAACTAAGCGAGATAGTTTTGCTGCCCTGTACAGGGGCCCCAATGATTTTTCCATTCCAAGAAAGCCGAACCTGGGACATTTTGTCAGAACGTTTGAGCCCCTTAAATGCGAAACGATGTTCACCCTCACGATGTTCACCCTCACGATGTTCCCACCGGATCCCGTCGAGGCCGGAATATCCTAGGCTTTGCTCAATTTTACGATTATTTTCCCCCTTATCGGTAAGAACCGTACCGGAAACATAAACTAGCCCATCACTGGCAATACTGATAGGATTCAGCGCTACCTGATAAGCCGGCAGATCGGTTTCGAACTGGAACTGAAAGGCTTCGCCTTCCCGGGATGCGCGAGCCTCAGCAATTTTAGAACTGAGTTTGCTGGGAAACACCTGAACCGTATACCGCGTTCCGCCAGGCAAAATACGGCGCGGAGCAAATACCAGGGTATGTTCATCCTGCCAGGAAAGAGTCCCATCTACAAAGGGTTCTATTTTCATTGCATCCTGAGGGATTGGCTTGGAGGTGTCAAAGTCTGAAACGAACTCAATCCTGATACTTTCGGTACGGCCGATGGTTGGCCCTGAAAGGGCCGAAACAAGACGCGGATTGGGGGCCGAAAGAGACACAGGTTTTGCAGCACAGCCCACAAAGAGGGAAATAACAAAAACCACAATAAATTGAGGAAAGCATACTGCACGGGAGGCATCGGTTCGAGAAAGAGAAGACATGATTGCTCCTAATGTTTTAATAGAAGCAATCATATCACGGGGCTAAACCATATTTCAAACTTTTTTTATTTTTTTTCGGCGAATCGGAAGCAATTGCGGCCCTCTGCCTTAGCACGGTACAGGGCTTTGTCCGCTTCTTCTACGAGAATTTTCGGATCCTCCCCCGGCTCTGGAATCGCGGTGGCGATACCAATACTTACGGTTAAAATGGGAATAACGAATGACGCCTCATGGAGAAGCTTTAAATCCCTTACATGCTGCAGAATGCTCTGGGCCATTTTTTCTGCTCCTGCCCTATCGGTATGGGGCAGCAGAATGATAAACTCCTCTCCTCCATAGCGAGCAACAAAGTCAGTGGCCCTGCCAGCCTCTTCAGAAAGCAGGCCCGCAATCGTTTTCAGAACTTCGTCGCCCTTCAGGTGCCCATACTGGTCGTTGTAATTTTTAAAACAGTCGATATCCAGCATGAGGACCGAAAGAGGCGCCCGATCCCGGCTGCATTCAGCCACAATACGGGGCAAAAGTTCATCAAGATGACGCCGATTGGATATTCTGGTAAGACCGTCCTTCATAGAAAGGGCATCGAGCCTGAGGTTGGCATCTTCCAGTTTTTTCTGGAGCCGTTGTAACTCCAAGACCTGTGACTTTAGTTTTTGCCTGCTGCGCATCAGGGCAAAGGTATATCCAATTGTGAGAATAAGGAATCCATAGAACAGAAAGGCCCAGGGACTAAACCATGGTGGAGATGCAACCTGGATGGGGAAATTTAAAGCACTGTCATTCCAGATTCCTTCGCTGTTCGCCGCCCGAATTTTAAGTACATAGCGCCCCCCGGGAAGGTTAGTATAAGAAGCTATATGCTCCGCGGAAGGAATGGTCCAATCTTTATCAAAGCCTTCCAACTTATAGGAATACATGTTCCGGATTGGATCCTGGAGGTCATTGGTAGCAAACACAAAGCTGATATTATTTTGATCATAGGAAAGCCGCAGGGATGTGATATACGGAGGGGTTGGGTAATTAAAATCATCCCAAAGGGTTTTGCCGTTAATGCTGATGTCCGAAACAAGCAGTTCCGGCGGCTGTTTCTCTCTTACAACGGTGTTCGGATTGATTTCATAAAGTGTGTTTTGACCTCCGAAAAAGAGGTACCCGTCCCGGGTTTTCCAGACCCCGGTATGAAATTCCTTGTCCTTAAGCTCGTTAAAGAGGGAAAAGCCCCGGAAGGCAAAACCTTGCTTGTCGATATAGCCAATACCGGTAGCAGTTCCTATCCACAGATGCCCTTCATCATCTTCAATAATGGATCGAACCGTATTGTGGGCTATGCCGTTCCTTTTTGTAAGATGTTCAAACTGGTCTGTATCTTTTATGTAACGGGAAAGGCCGCCGCCTACGGTTCCGAACCACATGGTACCTGAGCGATCCCGGTAAATATGCCTGATAGTATTGGATGATATACCCTTTATATTGTTCTTATCATACCGGTACCGAATAAAACGGCTTCCGTCATAGCGGTCCAGGCCATTATTGTAGCCTATCCATAGATTACCCGCTTGGTCATATTCCAAGGCATACACAAGGTTATTCTGAGGATAGCGGTCATCCTTTTCGTTTGCTGGATAGTGCGTGAAGGTCCCGTTTTGAATATCCATTAAATCAAGCCCTTTGGTATAGGTGCCAACCCAGAGCTTATATCCGGGAGCTTCCTTAAGGGCGTATATGACCGAATCGGCAATAGAATCGGGCTTGGCCGGATCCGGAAGATAAGTCACAAACGAATCATTGTCCCCTTTATATCGGGCGAGTCCGTTATTTGTGGCGATCCAGATGACTCCCTTACTGTCCTCATACAGGGCATTGACAATATCATTGGGGAGGCTGTTCTTGTTCTGCGGCTCGTGCCGGTAGCGCTTAAATAAGCCCGTAGACCGGTCAAGAACATTAAGGCCGCTGCCGTATATCCCAACCCAGAGCCGCCCCATACGGTCTTCCAGAATAGAAGTAACCTTTCCAGGGGAAAGACTTTGTGGATTTTCAGCATTCGCCGTGTATGCCTTATACCGTTTTTCCCTCGGCTCAGACCGGGCAAGACCACCGCCGTTCGTGCCAATCCACAGCACCTGGTTGCTGTCAATCAGACAGGAATAGGCCACATCATTGGGAATAGATCCAGTTCCATCGCTCGACTTAATTCGTTCAATTTCACCAGTTTTTTGGGAATAAATAAATAGGCCCCCGCCCCAGGTCCCCCCATATACAAGTTCAGGGTCCTGGGCATTGATGAAATACAGCCGGTCATCCTGAAAACGTATAGTCTTAAAATGATAGGAATTCTCATCCTCCAAAACCGAAATACCGCCGTACCAGGTTGCAAACCAGAGTTTTCCCTCCGGGTCTTCGGAAATGGACATAACATAGGGACTTGGCAGGGCTGAAGGGTTATTTTTATCCACAGGAAGCGCAATAAAAGCATCGGTGTTATCCTGGTAGAGATATAAACCGCTTCCGCTGGTGGAAACCCAGAACCGACCTTTACGATCCAGATGCAGATCCCGGATCATCGTCTGGGGTATCCCAGTCCCGTTTGAAACGGGACCATAATGGACAAAGGTACCCGTTTTTTCATCCATCCGATCGAGCCCCTGGGTAGTACCCACCCAGAGACGGCCCCGTGCATCCCGGGCGATGGCTACTACCAGGTTGTCCCGGAGACTAGCTGGATTTGCTGCATCATTTTGAAAACTCGTTATTTTATTGGTAGATAAATCGAGTCTATTCAAACCCCCATAGGTGCCGATCCAAAGGATATCTCCGTCTAAAAACAGGGTTTGTACCTGGTTATGGCTTATCACATTGTCCACAAAGGGTTCATTCTCATACAACTTAAAGGTATAACCATCATAACGAACTAAACCAGTCTGTGTTCCGATCCACAAAAAACCCTTTGCATCCTGGACTAATGCGGCAACACCCGAATTGGGGAGCCCATCCCTGGTACCAATAACAGTAAAAAAGGGCCTTTCTATAGAAAATAATGATAAAGAAAAAAATACAAAAAGTAAAAATTCTGCAAAATAACGCTTGTGCATATCACAGATTGTAATGCATAGATCCACAAACTTCCATGGTAACGCCTATTTTGTCTTGTTGACAAATTGTTGTTAAGGCATTATCATACATTATGATATCAATATGATATTATTTTGAAGACTGGAGGTTCTATTATGAAGACCGAATACGAAGAGCGGGAAGCGCCCCATACCAGCGGAATGGCGGTGCTTATCATAAACAGTTTATTGATATTGGCAGCAATCGGCGGTTTTATTTTTGCAGCAATCCAGATGGACCGGGGGCCAAACATCCAGAATATCTTGCTCATGGTCATCACCGGTTTGTATGGCTTTATTGTAGGGCCGATCTTATATGTGGGTCTCAAGGTTCTTAAACCGAATGAGGCCCTCGTATTAACCCTGTTCGGAACCTATTGCGGAACATTGAAAGGTCCGGGCTTTTTCTTTGTTAATCCCTTTGTAAGTCCCGTAGCCCCAAGCAGCCAGGAGCCTTCAACTGGCTCTGTCGGCGGTGAAAAACAGCAGGTAAAATTGGGAAACATTTCGATTCCGGCCGCTGAAAACAAACAGACCAACAAGAAAATTTCCTTAAAGGTCCTGACGCTTAACAACGAAAAGCAGAAAATAAATGACGCTTTAGGGAATCCCATTATCATTGGCATTGTGGTGGTGTGGAAAGTGGTTAACACCGCCAAGGCGGTCTTTAATGTGGATAACTACACTGAGTTTCTCTCAATCCAGTGTGATTCGGCCCTGCGGAACATAGTCCGGCTCTATCCTTATGACTCAAGCGACGAAGAAAAAGAAAAATCCCTGCGGGGCAGCAGTCAGGAACTGGCAGAGCAGCTCAAAGAAGAAATTCAGTCGAAGGTTGCCATAGCAGGCTTGGAAATCATCGAAGCCCGAATTACCCATCTTTCCTATGCCCCGGAAATTGCCACGGCCATGCTGCAGAAACAACAGGCTACCGCCGTTGTCGCAGCCCGGCAGCTCATTGTTGAGGGTGCCGTCGGTATGGTAGAAATGGCCCTGGAAAAACTCAGCACCAACAATATCGTTGACCTTGATGAGGAACGGAAGGCTGCCATGGTAAGCAACCTGCTCGTAGTCCTCTGCGGCAACCGGGACGTGCAGCCGGTGGTCAATTCTGGAACGATTTATTAACCAGAGTAAGCTTGCGGAGAAGATTCTATGGATCAATCGGAAAACAATAGCAATGACAAGAAAAAGCAGATAATCCTCAGAATTTCTCCCAAGCTATGGAACGAACTTGCCGCATGGGCAGAGGACGATTTTCGCTCTATTAACGGGCAGATAGAATACCTGCTGACCGAATGCGTGCGGCAGCGGCGAGGGAAAAAACTGGAAAAGAACGATCCAGAGGATTCTGGAGAATAGCAAACCTTAATCATTTTTTAATAGTTTTTGATGCAGCAAAGCAGTATTTTTAACTAAACGGACGCCGTTTGGTCCGAAAAACCGTACAAAAACGGTAATAGTGCCAAAGAGGAGTAATATATGGCAATTATTGAACTGCAGGACGTAAAGAAAACCTATCCACTGGGCAAGGTGCAGGTGGAAGCCGTAAAGGGTGTTTCGTTCTGTATTGAACGGGGAGACTTCATCTCTATCGCCGGTCCATCCGGGTCCGGTAAGACAACCATTCTTAATATGATCGGCCTTATCGACACGCCGACTTCAGGAGAAGTTTTTATAGAAGGCCAGCCCATTTCAGGCTTAAACGACCGGCAACTTACAACGCTCCGGCATGATACTATAGGTTTTATTTTCCAGTCCTTCAACCTTATTCCTGTATTGAATGTCTATGAAAACATAGAATTCCCCCTGCTGCTCGGGAAAACCGCCATGAGCAAGCAAGAACGGGACGATTGGATAAAATACCTCATCAACGAAGTGGGGCTTTCCGATTGGATCCGCCATAAACCCAACGAACTTTCCGGAGGCCAGCGGCAGCGGGTAGCTATAGCCCGGGCCTTGGTGACTAAGCCAAAGATTGTTCTGGCCGACGAACCAACTGCCAACCTGGACTCAGCCACGGGGGAACAGATTATCGAATTGATGAAAAAGATTAACCGTGAACTGGACACAACTTTTATATTCTCCACCCACGATGCAAAAATTGTTGATATAGCCGACCATGTAATTCGGCTCAGGGACGGCCTTGTGACAGAGAACTACCGGAAAGACAGGACCCCAGCCTGCGGCGAACCTGCGGCGGCCGAAGCACGGAGCTAATATATGCCAGTCATACTGCGTATCGCTTTTCGCAATATATGGGAACACAGGGCTAAAAGCCTCATTATCGGTTCCTTTATTGCCCTGGGGGTAATCATCCTCCTGATTGGAAATTCCCTCTTAGACTCATCCAAACGGGGAGTCCAAAAGGGATTTATCGAAAATTTTACCGGCGATGTTATGATCTACGGTCCCTCTGCCACGGCGGTTTCCGTTTTTGGCGAGGGGGGCAGCGAAACCGGGGAGATACCGGTTATCCCCGATTTTGACAAAGTCCAGGCACACTTAGCCACCCTATCGGATGTAAAATCCTCGGCAAGTATGTCCGTAGCTTACGGGCTCCTTACCCTGGATGCGGCGGAGGAGATCCAGGACGTAGTCAGCTCAGAAGAAGAGCCAACAGGACCTCCCATCACTATCGTATTTGGCGTAGATGGAGACCGGTATTTTTCCATGTTTCCTTCTATAGAATTGGAAGAAGGCTCATACCTCAAACCAGGCGAACCGGGCATAATGCTCACCCGGGGTCAAATCGAAAAACTGGAAAAGCGGTTCAAAAAACAAGTCCATGTGGGAGACAAGGTACTTGTCACCGGATTCGGCACCCAAAACTTTAAAATACGAGAGCTTCCGGTTAAAGGAATCTATAAACGGAGCCTTTCAAGCAGCCTGCCGGACTTTATGTCCTTTGCGGACATTGATACCGCCCGGGTACTGGGGGGCCTTACCGTAGGCGCGAACGAAGCAAGCCAGATCTCAGACACCGAAAAACAGCTTTTGTCGATTGGCAACACCGATGACCTTTTCTCCGATGACATGGTGGATTCTGTCCAGACCAGCACGGTAAATCTGGATGCCATAGCACAGAGCCTGTCCAGTTCCGCCGAACGGGAACGGCTCAATCAGGCTGACACGGGAGCCTGGCACTTTATCCTGATCCGGCTGAACCATCCAGCCTTAGCGGGCCTATTTATCCAGGACTTGAATAAGTGGTTTGCCGCTGAAGGTATCGATGCCCATGCGACAAACTGGCAAGGAGCTGCGGGCACCTATGGCAAGTTTTCCGATATAGTCCGCATTGTCTTTATCATCGCCATACTCCTCGTTTCCGTGGTAGCAGTCATCATTATGATGAATACCCTGGTGATTTCGGTCATTGAACGGACCAGTGAAATCGGCACGATGCGTGCCCTGGGGGCTCATCGGAAAACAATTAAACGGCTTTTCCTGGCCGAAACCCTTTCACTCACCGCCGTTTTCGGTCTTATCGGCGCCGTTCTTTCCATGATTATCGTAGCCGTTTTAAATGCCCTCCATATCAGCGCGGGGGACAACGGCCTCTTGGTCATGCTTTTTGGCGGCGATGTATTGCACTTAAGCCCGGCGCTCCCATCATTCGTGTCCTCGGTGATACTGGTCTTTATCGTCGGATACCTGGCACACCTGTACCCCGTATCCCTAGCCCTGAAGATCCAGCCGGTTAAAGCCATCCAGGCAGACTAGGAGTAAAAAATGAACAGCCTTATTTTAATGGCCTTTAGAAACTTAAGCCGCCAGAAACGGCGGAGCTTCCTTTTAGGCGGGGCCATCGCCTTTGGTATTATGATAGTAACGGTCATTACGAGCCTCGCCGGAGGACTCGTCGGCAACGTAGCAGCCAACATAGCCCACCTCTTTGCGGGGCATGTCTTTATCGAAGGGGTCGAAAAATCCCCCAGCGGTAAAAATCTGGAAATTATCCGTGACGACAAGCTGATAAACGAGACTTTACAGGCAGCGGGGCTTGGAGATGCGTACATCCAGAAACGGTCCGGAGCCGCCGTGACCCTTATTTTTGAAGGGAAAAAAGTCCAACAGTCCATTATTGGTGTGGATTTCGAAAAAGAACGGCTCCTGCGGGAACGGGTAACCTTTATAAGAGGTGGATTTGAGCAAGTTACCACACCCAATGCGCTATTTGTAAGCGAACAGGTTGCGCAAAGACTCAAAATTGATGTGGGGGACCGGCTCCTTGCCCAAACCAAGACCGTGACGGGCCAGTTCAACGTAGGTGAATTCCGGGTAGCGGGCATTATGCCCAGCATGGGCCTTTTTGATCAAATGCTCGCCTATACCCCCAAGGCATACCTGAACAGTCTTATCGGCCTCGGGACCGACGAATACCAGTCTCTGGGCATTATGCTCTCAGACCTCACTAAATCAGACAAGGTAGCGGAGACCGTAAAAGCAGCCCTTAAGGCCCGGGCTCCCGTATTCGAGCTTGCCCCGGGCACCCTGACAAGCGCAAGCAATCCCGGCCAGTCCCGGTATCAAAAGCTTGCCCAGCTCGCCCGCAAAGAAACCTGGGAAGGCACCAAGTACCGGGTCTATACCATCAACGATACGATTTCCCAGATCGAACAGGTAGTACAAATCCTTAATACGGTAAGTACGGTCATCCTAGTGGTTCTTTTTGTTATCATTCTTGTGGGCATACTCAATACCTTTAGGATCATCATTTACGAACGGACCAAGGAAATCGGTACCATGCGGGCCCTGGGACTGCAGCGCCCGGACGTACGAAACCTCTTTATTTTGGAAGCAGCCTTTCTGGCCCTGGGAGGTGTCCTTGCGGGTTTCGCGGCCGCAGGAATTGTGATGCTCCTCCTTTCATTCATCAATTTTGGAACCGGGACCTTCTTTGCCCTCTTTATGAAGAACGGCCACCTTTCATTTATACCCCAGATCTCCCAGTCATCACTGCATGTCATCTTAGTAGTACTGCTTACGGTCCTTGCAGCATTTCTGCCTGCCCGGCGGGCCGCAAAATTGGAACCCGCCGACGCCCTGCGGAGCAGCAAATGAGAATGAATCAAGAATACACACAGGAGTTTTATATGAGCCAGAACAGACCAAGTCTCCCAATAGAGCCCGCTAAGATTGCGCCAGCCTTCAGAACCGCAATCATGGGTATCGCTGCGGCCCTTATGTTTTTCGCAGCCCCTCAAGGGGCCCTCTTTGCCCAAACCCAGCCGGATGTAAAGGCAATCCTTGCAAAACTGGATGCCATGAACGATTTCTCCGGCCTTGATTTTACCGGAGTCTTTACCATCGTGTCGGAAAAACCGGGTGAAAAGGCTGCCCTTACTCAGATCAGAATGTTCCGCCGGGATTCCAAGAACCAGTTCACCCTGCTCATTCAGCAGCCCGAGGCCAGCAAGGGGCAGGGTTACTTAAAAGAAGGGGACAACGTTTGGTTCTACGATCCCTCGAGCCGCAAATTCACCCATTCGAGCCTTAAAGAAAACCTGAACAATTCGGACGCCAAAAACTCCGACTTTAGCCGCCGCACCATCCTGGATGATTACGATGTCAGCGGAACCGAAGAGGGTATGCTTGGCAAGTTCCCCGTCTGGATTATCAACCTCAAAGCAAAAAACGACAAGGTTTCCTACGATGTGAGTAAACTCTTTGTCCGCAAGGACGGGAATCTGCTCCTTAAACAGGAAGACTATTCAGTTTCGGGCAAAAAAATGCGCACCACCCTGTATCCCAAGTATGCGGACCTGGGAAACGGCAAAATGTTCCCCTCCCAGATGCTTATCGTGGACGAGTTAAATCCGGGCGAAAAGAGCCAAATCACCATGACCGAGCTTTCCACCAGCAAGCTTCCTGACAAGGTCTTTACCAAGGCTTTCCTGGAACAGGTCAATTAGGGAGGGCCAGGTTGATGAATATATCGCGCCATTTTCATGCTTTTTCCCTTTCAGTTCTCGGCTTCCTTTTCGTGTTTGGGCCCGGCGCCGGCCCGGAGATGCTGTCAGCCCAAACGAGCACCATCATCACCGATGAGGACGCCCTCTTTGGCGATGCTGCCCCGGACACCCTGGCTCCGGGTCCGGCGCCGGCGGCCGGCGCCGCCGATGCGGCCCAATCCTCCGCGGGCGTCGTGAGTGCCGCCAGCGCTAGCAGCGCAAGCAGCGCTGGAGCCGCGTCCAGCTCCAGCGCGGTCTCGGCCTTCCTTACCAGGGATCAGGTCCGCATCGGCGGCAGCTTTACCGGTAAGCTCGGCACGAGCTTTACCTGGACCAATCCCTGGGAGGGCAACCGGGATCCCCTGAACCCGGACAAGTCGACCCTGGATCCCGCAATCGCCTCTACCCTCTTTTTCGATGCCCGCCCCCAGGAGGACCTGCGCTTCTACGGCAGCATCAAGACTGCCTGGCCCTTTACCAATTCAGCTACATTCCTAACAGACGCAACCTATGTAGAGCTGCCTTCACCTTCGGTTACAACAAAATCAGCCAGTTTTTCGACGGTTAACCTCCAGGTTTTCGAACTCTTTACAGACTTTTCCTGGAACGATGCGGCCTACTTCCGTTTCGGAAAACACACCGTAAAATGGGGCGTAGGCTATTTCTTTAGCCCCGCAGATGTCCTCAATCTTACTTCTATTGATGTTACGAATCCCACGGCCCAGCGGGAAGGACCTATAAGTCTCAGGGCACTCCTCCCGATCCCCGGAAGCCAGAACAATCTCTGGGGCTACCTGCTCCTTCCAGGCGCTTTACCCTCGGGAAGCACCAGCGGCGAAACAGAAGCCTTTAAACCCCAGGATCTTGCCTATGCTGGCAAGGGAGAATTTCTTCTCGGCAACTGGGAGATCGGCCTCGGCGCTTATTATAAAAATGATAAGGCGCCCCGGCTTATAACAACCGCCACCGGGTCCCTGGGCCGCTTTGACCTCTTTGCCGAGGCCGTCGCAAGCTGGGGAAACGACCGGCAGTATGTGACGAGCTTAACTCCAACACCGGCCTTTGAAAGCCGGGATGACCGCTGGTATTTCCAGGGCACCGCAGGCTTTCTCTACACCGCCCGGGACGGCTACACCAGCATCGCCGCCCAATATTATTTTAACGGCGAAGGCTACAGCTATGAAGAGCGGGAAAATCTTATTAATCAGTATACTGCCCTCCCCCAAACGTTGCAGGATAGCCTTGCTCCGGTTCTTGGGGGACTTCTTTATGGCGCAAGCCAGCACTATGGAGCCCTCTCGATATCCCGATCAGAGCTTTTTATAAAAGACGTAAGTGCTTCGATCCTTGTTATGGCAAACCTGGCGGACCTTTCGGGCTTTATTACCCCCAGCCTTAACTACAAGGTTTTCAAGTATATGAACCTTTCCCTGTCTCCCACCTTTGTATGGTACATCGATGCACTGTGGGGCACGGGTAAAAACAGCGAATACATCCTAGTAAACAAGGGCCCTGCCCTTACCATCAGCCTCAGCGCGGCCCTGGGCTCCGGCAGGTTCTAAAACCTAAGGCCTACCTGTCTGTAAAACGCTGCGGCTCCCCGGCATCCGGGGAGCCGCTGTTTTTTTTCAAAGTATTTAACGTTAGGAAGATTTTTGAAATGCCTATCCTGTGTCCAGAGCACAGCATTATTAGGAACAAATACAATTCTGTTTCCGTATGTAATTACTTCAAGAAAAGTACCAGCTTTTAGATTTTAAAACCGTCCGCCGATGCCGATGCCGCCGTAGATCGCGTAGCTGTAGGGGCCCCCTGCTTCAGCCAGTGCATAGGCGGTGAAATTGATTGGACTTTTGGTATATACACTCAGTTCTGCCCCTAATGAGAGGGGAAGCTGCAGGGTTAATGAGCCCTTGTTGAGCGGATCGCTTTTCATGGCCGCCGAAAGGGCGAGCCGCACCGGGTTGGAGATCCGCAGCTCTGCGCCGAGCCTCAGGGTAGACCAGATGAAGAGGTCCGGTGTTGACCAGCGGTCATCGGTCCAGTAGGGATAAAAGGTGGAAACCTGGAGTTCTGGAGCGGCAAAAAGTCTCAAGGGGCCGTCGCCATATTCAAGGGGAACAGAGATCGATAGTCCATCGTAGTTGGCAAGTCCGTCCCAGGCAGGGGGAATGTATGGGGTGCTTTCTTCCGAGGAGCTATCGCTTGTAAAACTGCGGAAAGAGCCCCGGATACCAACCGCGGCAGAAAAGGGACTTTGGGCCTCAGTAAGCTTCAGTTTGGCCGTTGCGGTAAATCCAATCCAGTCGGTACTAATATCGGACACCAGAGGCCGGCCTACATAGGTTACGAGCATACCTGCTTCCGCATATTCACTCAGAGCAAGCCTCAAGGATGAAAGAGAAACCAGAGTGGAACCTACTGGCTCAGCTGGGGATGCTAGATGAGAAACAAAGGCCGTAGAAAGAGACCAGGAGCTATCATGCAAGACCTGCGCATCAGGAACAAAAAAGGGCTCAGAAAACCCAGAACCACCGAGCCAGGTCCGCAGCGTGAGGCCGCTTTTTACATACACATAATGCCGAAATTCCTCTCCCATTGGCTGAGCAGCCCCGTTAAGGCCCTGAACCACCAAGGTGTATCTTCCCTTTGGGACCATGCGGCCCTGGCTATCGGTGCCGTCCCAGAAAACATCCTGGGCTCCCTTGGTTATTTCATAGGGACCGAGAGGCCTGACAAGCCGATTCTTCTGATCCAGCACCTGCAGGCTGACGGACCCCGGGGCGGTCACATATACGGTAAGCCGTGCAGCACCAAAATATCCCAGATTGTCCGGATTCAATGAACTACTTTGCATTTCTACATCGATGATACGAAAGTCTGCCGGAACAAGTTCTACTCTGAGTACAACGGTACTATCTTTATTAATTTGAACAGTATCTTCCCAGACTTCAAATCCAAAAACCCGCACTTCTATATGGTGCGTACCGGGAGACAGATCAAAGGTGTTGCCGATACGGGGATCTCCGTCTATAATTACCGGCGATCCATAGGGGAATCCAAGCAGTTTTAACGTTCCATGGGGCGGAACTTCCCTGACTATGATGACGGTGTTGGAAGTCTCCCACCCTGAGTTATAGGGATCCGAAGCGTTCCAGGAGCTGTTTCCCGTCGAAGTGCCGCTTCCTCCTGATGTACTATTGCCTGAGGTTCCGGAATTCTTTTCCTGGGCAGCCCTGTTCCTGCGGGCCGCTTCCTCATCAGCATTTACAGAGCGTGAATAGGTGCTGCCGGAACTGGTAGTACAGGAAAGGAACAACAAGGAGACTGAGCCGAATAAAAACAACCAAGTAAATATGACTTTCTGATTCATTTTCATACTTATCATCATTGACACAGAAGAAGCAGGTTTTCAATAAATAAACCAATTGTCCCAATTGTACAATCGTTGTACAATCATCCTATGAAATACAGAACATTCCCCAAAATGCCAGAACTGCCGATTTCCGCCTTGGGGCTAGGCATGATGCGCCTCCCTACCAGGGACAGTGATCCCGCCCATATTGATGAAGCAGCGACGGAACAGCTTTTTTTAGCCGCCGTCGAGCGGGGTGTTACCTATGTGGATACAGCCTACCCCTACCACAACGGGGCAAGCGAAATTGTTACCGGCAAGCTCATCAATAAACATGGACTCCGGAACAAAGTACAACTGGCGACCAAATGCCCCGTGTGGCTTGTCCGGGAAGAAACGGACTGGGAAAAGCTCCTTTCGGAACAGCTTGCAAAACTCGATACGGACCATATCGACTTTTACCTGCTCCATGCCCTGAATGCGGAGCGCTGGGATACTATTCAGAGACTCCGGGGACTAGAAGCCCTCGAACGGGCAAAAGCCCAAGGGAAAATCCGCCACATTGGGTTTTCCTTCCATGATTCACGGGATGTCTTTACCCGGATCATCGATGGATACAATAACTGGGAATTCTGCCAGGTCCAGTACAACTATCTGGATACGGACTTTCAGGCGGGGCTCCAGGGTATCCGCTATGCAGCAGAACGGAATATTGGGGTCATTGTGATGGAACCATTGCGGGGCGGCGCCCTGGCAAAGGTCCCCGAAGCGGTCGAACGCCTTTTTGCGGCCACAGGGCAGAACCGGAGCCCCGCCGAATGGGCCCTCCGCTTCGCCCTGGACAGGCCCGAGGTGGTTACGGTTCTTTCTGGTATGGGGTCCGCCGAACAAGTTATAGAGAACACCGCTGTTGCGGGCTCTGGGGCAGCACAAAGCCTCACTAGCCAGGAACTTGCGGCTTACTCGGGGGCAGCGGCATATTTTCACGAGAAAATGCCCGTTCCCTGTACGAGCTGCGGCTATTGTATGCCCTGCCCCAACGGGGTAGCCATACCGGATGTCTTTGCCATTTATAACTCCGCCGTCGCCTTTGACGAGCGGGAGGGCAACTCTAAATGGTACCAAAAGGGCTATGTCTCATCCGGCAAGGGGGCCGACTCCTGTATTGCCTGCGGCGAGTGTCTGCCCAAGTGTCCCCAGCATATTGATATCATCAATTCACTAGCAGAGGCACACCGGGCTCTTACATATTGAGTGCACAAAGCAGGTAAATAGGGATAGATGCAAAATGCTGTTGGAGTCCTCCGTGGTATTCACCTGAAATGCTTGGTTTATTGTCGCTGATGAATCTTCCCGAACCAGTCTGCCTAAGCCGGGTACATCCTGAAGTGCATAAGCTACTTCCAGAAGCACCCGGCCCAGAAATTATTTTAAGACCTCAGAAAGGGCTACCGCCACGGCAACAGAAGCACCGACCATGGGGTTATTACCCATACCAAGGAAACCCATCATTTCCACATGGGCAGGGACCGAAGAAGAACCAGCGAACTGGGCATCCGAATGCATCCGTCCCATGGTATCGGTCATACCATAGGAGGCAGGCCCAGCTGCCATATTATCCGGGTGCAGCGTCCGGCCCGTACCGCCGCCAGAAGCGACGGAGAAATACTTTTTGCCCTGCTCAATGCACTCTTTCTTATAGGTACCCGCAACGGGGTGCTGGAACCGGGTAGGATTGGTGGAATTTCCGGTAATAGAAATATCAACCTTTTCCTTGTGCATGATAGCAACCCCTTCCCGCACATCGTCAGCGCCATAACAGCGGACCTGTGCCCGTTCACCCTTAGAATAGGGAATGACGTCCACAACCTTTAGCTCGCCGGTGTAATAATCAAACTGGGTCTTTACATAGGTAAACCCATTAATGCGGCTGATAATCTGGGCCGCGTCCTTACCAAGACCGTTTAGAATAACCTGCAAAGGCTTTTTCCGTGCCCGGTTAGCGCTTTTCGCGATACCGATAGCCCCTTCTGCGGCAGCAAAAGACTCATGGCCCGCGAGGAAGCAGAAACAGCCGGTCTCTTCAGACAGGAGCATGGCTGCAAGGTTTCCATGGCCAATACCAACCTTCCGGTCATCAGCGACGGAACCGGGAATACAGAAGGCCTGGAGGCCCTCACCAAGGGTACGGGCAATGTCCACCGCGGAGCTGGATCCCTTCTTTATAGCAATAGCAGCACCGACTATATAGGCCCAGACTGCGTTGTCAAAACAAATTGGCTGTATGCCCCGTACAATACCAGGAATATCGAGCCCCTTGGATTCACAGAGGGACTTTGCTTCTTCCAGAGAGTTAATACCGTATTTTTTCAGGACCGGAAGAATCTGCCCGATCCGACGTTCGTAGCTTTCGAATAATGCCATGCTGTTCCTCCTTACTCATGCCGGGGGTCAATAATTTTAGCCGCTTCTGCAAA
>NZ_JAJUHW010000043.1 GCF_029265695.1 Gracilinema caldarium
GGAATTTGCTACCCCTATGAGGTTAATGCGGATTTTGTGTTCGTCGGCCAGTATTTCCTGTTGGCTCGCAATTTGTTCAAGCAGGGTACTGCCGATAAGCCCCGTTCCAACCAAAAAGAGGTTGACCGTTCTGAGGCCCGCAAGGAAAAAAGCGTCATGGATTGCGTTCAGGGCCTTGCCTTCGTCGGAGCGGGAAATGACGGCGGATATATTGAGCTCCGATGAACCCTGGGCAATGGCCACAATGTTAATGCCGTTCCGACCCAGGGCATGGAACACCTTGCCGGCAATACCGGGGGTGCTTTTCATCCGCTCACCCACCACCGCAACGATAGAAAGGTCCTTTTCTATAACCGGTGCATCTATAGCACCATGGGCAATTTCAGCTTCGAATTCTTCTTTAATGGCCGCGGCAGCCTGGAGCGCATCTTTGGGGAGTACAGCGAAACAGATAGAATATTCGCTCGAGGCCTGGGTAATTAAAATGATATTTATCTTTTTCCGGGCAAGACTTCCAAAAAGCCGGGAAGAAAAGCCTGCAACACCCACCATACCGGAACCCTGTATGCGGATAAGGGCTATGTCACGCATGGAACTAATGCCCCGTACCGGATAAGGGCTGGGAGGCACCTGTTTGGCAATCAGGGTTCCCCGGCAGGAAGGATTAAAGGTGTTCCTAATCCGAATAGGAATGCCCTTTTCCAAAGCAGGCCGTACCGTTGGGGGATGGAGCACCTTTGCGCCAAAGTGGGAAAGTTCCATAGCCTCTTGATAGGAAATTGAGTCGATACGAAAGGCATTGGAAACAAGCTTGGGGTCACTGGTAAGGATACCGTCCACATCGGTCCAAATTTCTATTTCCTCTGCGCCAAGGGCAGCACCGAAAATAGCAGCGGAAAGATCGGATCCGCCTCTGCCGAGGGTGGTGGTTTTTCCCTCTGCGGTGGAACCAATAAAGCCCGTGGCAATTTGGAGGGCTTCATGGACTGCAAGGTAGGCTTGAATCCGGGGATAGGTTTCTTCGGGTAGGAATCGGGCAGAACCAAATTGATCATCGGTACGGACAACTAGACGGGCATCGAGATATTCTGCCTTTTGTCCCGAAGAACTGAACACCTGGGCGATTATACAGGCCGAAAGCCGTTCGCCAAAGCTCATAACGAGGTCGAGGGTTTTAAGCGATAGTTCCCCAATGGCAGCAACCCCATCCAAAATACGCTCCAGGCTCGCACACTGTTCATCAATATAATCTTGTACCGTTTTTTGGTCCCGCAGAGGAATGAGTTCTGCGACAGTCTCGAGGTGCCGCTTTTTCAGAGAGCTGACCATAACCGTGTAAGACCGATCACTAACTTCGGCCTTTTTAGCCATGTCGATCAGGGTATCGGTAACCTTGGAAAATGCAGAAACAACTACAAGTCGAACCCGGCCTCTGTGTTCATCGTCCTGTACTATAGAAACTAAACTCCGGATCGCCTCTGGAGATCCGACCGATGTGCCACCAAATTTTAATACCAGCATACCCTTGCTCCGTATATTTATGCAAAAATGATACTATTTTGTAGTTTTTTTTGTAAATTTTTGCAAGAGGGGGCGGGCAAAGAACTGGTTCAGTCTTCTTTTTTTGTAACGATTTTAGAAACCAGGTTAAGAATAAAGGGGTCCACAATCGTGTAAATACGTTTGTTTCCTTGAACCGTGGAGTCGACAATACGATTCTCTTTCAGGACCGCCAGGTGCTGGCTTATCACCGGCTGGCTTTCACCGAGACAGGTCCAAAGGTTGGTAACACAGGGCTCTCCCTGGTGGTGAATGAGGCAGAGGAGCTTAAGCCGCACCGGGTGGCCGCAGACTTTAAGCTTTTTGGAAATTTCTTCAATCATTTCATCGGCGCATACTTTATCATCACTCATAGTAAACATATCATTACATAAAGGAATGGCTTCGTCAACTATTTTTATATATAGTAATTTTTATAAACCGAGGAAGGACTTTGATGTTGCGGGTCTGGGCAGGACCTTGTCTGAGAAGAGCCCTTAAGATACTATGCACGGGATGAAACGTATTTATTTTGACTGGGCGGCTACCACACCATCCTTTCCTGAAATATTCGATATTATCGCCCAGAGTCCTTTTGGCAATCCTTCTTCCCGGCACCAGGAAGGCAGAGAGAGCCGGCAGGCCTTTGAAGACGCACGAAAACGCAGTGCCGCTGTGCTGGGTGTAAAACCTGAACAGCTCATTTTTACTTCCGGTGGGACTGAATCGAATAGTATTGTTCTGCAAACCTTATTGGTACGGAACAGCAAAGCTGGACTCCTCTATGGAGCTACTGAGCATCCTTCGGTTCGGGAGAATGCGGAAATGCTCCACAGGATTGGCATACCGGTCATGCCGGTACAGCCAGAACAGGATGGGCGCATATCCGCTAAAAGGGTGCTGCAGGCCCTAGAAAAGGCAAAAGAACGGGACATTACGGTCAGGATGATCGCCCTCATGGCGGTTAACAATGAAACTGGCGCCATCACCGATGTGGCCAGCATTGTACAAAGAGTGCGCCAGCTGCCGGGGCCGCCGATTCATATCCATACGGACCTCGTCCAGACCATCGGTAAGGTCCCCTTCCCGCTTTTAGACAGTGGCATCGATTCGGCAGCTATGAGCGCTCATAAGCTGGGAGGCCCCCGGGGCATCGGGCTTTTATTTCTGCGGCGGCCCCTGACCGTACTGAACCGTGGGGGCGAGCAAGAATGGGGGCAGCGGCCGGGAACAGAAAACGTGGCCGGGGCCCTGGCACTGGCCTACTGTCTTGAAAAGCTTGCCCGGCAAGAAGAGCTTACCTGTCATTACGAAGCGGCCGCGACGCGGATGGAAAGACTTATAGTGGGGCTGCGGGAATTAGACAGAACGAGTCCCATTCCCCGGGATCGGGAACCACGGGACCCACGGTTCTCCCCTTATATTCTCCAGGCCGCCTTTCCTGGCATTCCCGGTGAGGTGCTCGTCCGCGCTCTTGACGATGCGGGAATTGCTATTTCTACCGGTTCGGCCTGTTCTTCGACAAAACAGGAGCGGCCGGTCCTCAAGGCCATGGGAATTGATTCGGATACGGCCTTTTGCAGCGTCCGTTTTTCTCAAGGATGGAGTACCACCGATGAGGATATCGATACATTGCTTGCAGCCTTGAGCACCATAAGGAAAACATTATGACGACCTATTTACTAAAACTCGGCGAATTAACACTAAAAGGCGGAAATCGTAGCGAATTTGAGCAAATATTGAAACGTAATTTAGTCACCATGCTCAAGGGCTCCCAGGCGGTCATTAACTGTACTCAGGGTCGCTTTTTTGTACACTGCGAAGAAGCAAAGGAAGCCCAGGTAGAGTCTGTTCTGGATCGGCTTATTGGGATAGCAGGCTGGGCTAAGGCTCGGATCTGCGAAAAAACTCCTGAGTCGGTTATTGCAGCCTGTATCACCGAGGCCCGGGAATTAGCCCGCTCAGGGGTAAAGACCTTTAAGATAGAAGCTCGCCGGGCTGACAAGAGTTTTCCGCTGGATTCCTACGGTATAATGCGGGCCGCAGGAGACGGGGTGTGCGAGGCTGTTCCGGAGCTCCAGGTTGATGTACAGCAGCCGGATCAGGTAATTTCGGTGGAAATTCGCGAACGAGCCTATGTGTATGGCCTTTCGCACCGGGGCCGGCGGGGCTTGCCCGTCGGCAGCGCTGGCAGGGGGCTCCTCTTGCTTTCTGGCGGCATCGATTCGCCGGTGGCAGGATACTTAATGGCAAATCGGGGCATGCGGCTTGAGGCAATTTATTTCCATGCCTACCCGTACACCTCCGAAGAGGCCCAGAAAAAGGTACATCATCTTGCCAGCATTCTGAGCCGCTATGCCCTCCCCATCCGGCTCCACACCATTCCTTTTACGAAAATTCAGGTGCGCATTAAAGAACGGGCCCCTGACCAGTGGTCTACGGTACTGCTCCGGATGGCCATGATGGACGCCTCTGGGCGCCTGGCGAGAAGAAACAAAATTCACTGTCTCATTACCGGTGAAAGTTTAAGTCAAGTGGCAAGCCAAACGGTAGAAAACATCCAGTGCACCGAAAGCACTGCTGGGCTTCCGGTGCTGCGACCCCTCATTGGGACCGATAAGGAAGAAACCATCAGGCTTGCCCGGGAAATTGGAACCTACGAAACTTCTATTTTGCCCTACGAGGATTGCTGTGTTCTGTTTAGCCCTGCCCACCCGGTCCTGCATGGCAACTTGCAGGAAGCCCGGGAATGGTACGCTCAGCTCGAATTGGAAGAATTATTGCAGGAAGCGCTGCATAATGAAGTATTAGAAAAATGCAGCGCCGACGAATACTGAATTTACGAAGACCGATACGAAGCTATCTTATGCGGTCTTTTTAACGCCTAATACATCATTGATTGCCTTTTCCAGAGCCGCTTTGGGCAGAGCGCCCATAGCGGCTTGGGGCTGACCTTCTTTTGGTATAAAAAGAATGGTAGGAATACTCTGGATACCAAATACAGCAGCTAGTTCCTGTTCTTCGTCGGTGTTTACCTTGTAAACATGGAGCTTACCCTCGTATTCCTTGGAAAGCTGATCAAGCACGGGGCTCACCATTTTGCACGGCCCGCACCAGTCAGCATAGAAATCCACTATAGCAGGAAGATCGCCAGCATAATTCCATTCGGTGTTTGCTTCGTAATTGAATACCTTTTCCTTAAACTGAGCGGTATTTATTTTTTCGGACATTGGTTTCTCCTTAAAAGATTTTATACTTTTAATATATGATTTTTATTATATATAGTCAAGTAAAAAAATGTATGATGTTTTTTAAATACATTGCGATAGTAAACTTAAATTACTGGAGGGGCGCAAAATACCCCAATGCATCCCGGCCCGAACGTTCTAAAAGGTATACTTCGGCTTCCACGGGAAGGAAGGCCCTGCCAAAATCGGTTGGAAGCTGGGAACGATACTGCAGGGTGTAAGAACCTGCGGGGTTTTGCCGAATTTGTCTCAGGGCTGGACCAATTCCCTGATTCTGATAGAGCCTCAGGACCTGGCCACCGGTTTGGTCACAAAGGTACTGCAGTTCCTTGTCCGCCCCACCGTTGCCGACTATTACCGTATAAAAAGCAATACCGTTATTAGCCATATAAGAGGCGAGCTCGGATAATCCATAGGTATCAAAGGCTTTTTGCCCCAGCCTGCCGGAACCAACAAACACAAGGGCCCGCTTTTTTTCCACCGGGAGCAGATCCGTTGCAGCAAGGCGCAGGGATAGATCAAAGCGCCAGCGGGGACTATAGGCTGCGGCGCTTCCTTTGGCTGATTGCTGGAGCGCCGCCGCTGAATCAATTCGTTCTTTCACAGGTATTTCACCTGCAGATACAAGGGAAACAAGGCGGTCCGCAGCGGCGACAGAATCTTTAACGGCGGTTTGCAGTTCGGTCTGGAGCGGTGTCGTATTGGGAGAACGTTCAAGCACCAGAGAAATTGCCGCGGTGTTGGATAGGTATGAGGCACTGACAAAACTCTGCTCTAAAACAGGTTTCCCAGCTTCGGTGATAAGAAAATTTCGGGCATCCAGACCGACTATAGGTCTGCGGTGTCGATCTTGAACGTGCACTTCTATCGTTACCAAAGGGAATTTGTCTGCCAAAACCCGTTCAATCTGAACAAAGAGGCCCGAGGCAATATCTTCGGTTCTATTAAGCACGGTAACTTCTTCTGCTTGGAAATTAGCGGCCAAAAGAGAACCATTTTGGTCAAAGTCTGCTCCCAGGATACGGCCCCCTGCATTGCCGAGAGATGCTAAAGGCTGCACTAAACCCGTATCAGGAGAAGCAAGGAGTATTTTGGTGCCATCAGCCACAATCAGCTTTCCCTCCCGCGTAGGGCGAAGAGCCTCGGGCACAGTAAGACCATCCTGAATAGCCGGACCAAGATAGTTGCCACTTTTATCAAAACGGTAAATGGTCCTGTCTGCCTGATCAACCACAAAAACTTGGTCTTCTATAGCTGCAATTCCCGTAGGAGCACGGAAACCGGGAAAATCCCCGCCCTTAGCGCCGAAAGAAAAGAGGTAGGTACCATCGGGGGTAAACTTGGAAATCCGCTGGGTGCCAAAGTCGACCACATACAGGTAATCTTCACCGTCGATGCAGATATTTTGAGGGCCGATAAACTGGCCGGGGCCGCGGCCCTTGGTGCCCACATAGGCTTTCCAGTTTCCCTGGCTATCAAGAACACTTATTCGGCCCCCCCGGTATTCGGATACAAATAGGCGGCCGTCGGAAGAACGGGCGATGTCATAGGGACGGTCAAAGCCGTTCAAGGGCCCCCGCACTCGCTGTTTAATGACCCCATTTACATCAATGAGAAGGATTTCGTTAGAACCATAGGCAACAACCCATACGGATCCATCCGGCAGGGGGAGCACTGCTGAAGGCTGCCGGTACAGAAACATCCCGCCCTGTTTGGCCGGGTAGCGGCCTGACTCTACAAAACGGACCTGGTCCTCGGACATAAAAAAAAGGGCCCGCCGGTTTCGTATGGTTTCAAGATAACTGGTAAGGAGCAGAGATTGTTTGGACCCGGCGGGATAAAGCCGCAATGCTTCCTGCCATTGCCGGAGGGCTGTTTCTTCTAAGCCAGAACGGTAATAGGCCCGTCCGAGCCATTCCAGAATAAGCGGCTCCGATGGTTTGTGGGATAGAGCCTTTTCAAAAGATAAAAGAGCTTCATTAAAACCATAGCGGTTGTAAGCCAGGATTCCCCGGCGAAATTCGTCCCGAGCCATAAGTGCATTGCGGTCAAAACCGGTGTTTGCATCCTGGCTAAACAGGACAGAAAGAGCTGCAAAACCAAGAAGGATAATTGAAAGTGCCACAGGTTTTTTCATCAATCTGCTCCCAGAACGGTCTTCATGTGCTGTTTAATTTCAGGATGCTGGGGAAGCAAATCCAGGGCCCGCCGCAGCCACGTCCGGGCTTCCAGTATTTCTCCATTCTTAAAATAGGCCCAACCCAGGGAGTCCATATAGGCAGGATTCTGGGGCTTTTTTTCTACCGCCTTCTTGCAGAGGATAAGCCCCCTCCGTATATCTCGATCAGTGTCGGCCAAAATGTAACCGAGTCCATTAAGTGCGGTCGGGTTATCCCGTTCAAGGTCCAGGGCTTTTTGGTAAAGATCTATGGCTTCGTCATAATGCTTCTGAGCATACGCAGCATAGGCCATGGTGGCATATATCTGGACCGACTCAAAACCCTTTTCTATAAGCTGCTGGAGCTCAAATTCTGCCAATTTAGAGCGACCCGTAATGGAATAGATATAGGCTAAGGTCATCCGGCACTGATATGTCCGCAGGGGATTAGAAGCGCCGGTTACCACCTGCTCTAGGTATAAAAGAGCATTGTCAAACTGTTCGAGTTTTGTATAGCAAAGACCAAGAAAATAGGCTAATTCAGCATTTTCTTCGGCGCTAAAGGTGGATGTATCAACCTGGAGCAATTCATTAAGCGCCGCATCCCAGCGTTTTGAACGATACAGGTGAATACCGGTTTGCAAACTTCCTGCCATACCCTATTCCGTTGCAGAAACCAGGGCGCCGCTGTGCACTAAGGACGCAGGCCCCGCTTCGCTCACTTCGTGCACAATGGGCTTGAAACCGAAAATGCGTTCATAATCTTCAAGCCGCCTGGTGTATTCATCCACCGCATCAGTCTTTATGATGGTATAGGTACAGCCCCCAAAGCCCTGACCGGTCATACGGGAACAGAGTACACCGTTGATTTCGCCAGACCGTTTAATAAGCCAGTCGATTTCGGGGCAGGATACTTCCAGTAGGTCCCGGAGACTTTCATGGGAGTGATACACCGCCTTAGCAAAGCTGTTGAGATCGCTCTTTTTCAGGGCCTCCTCCGCATCATAGATGCGGCGTAGTTCCTTAACCACATGCAAGGACCGGCGGCGGATTTCTTCCGGCAGGGCCCCCATAGACTCCATGAGGTCCTCGGTAACATAGTCGCGAAAGGTTGCACCCTCCCGTTTATGGGATAGCATTTCTAAACCTTTTCGGATATCCCGGTTACGCTGTTTTAATTCCGTATCGACCCCGAAACGGGGCACCCGGGAATCGGTAATGAGAATCTTGTAATCCTTAAAGGGAAGCGGGATGTGGCGGACAGACATATCTAGTTCATCCACCACAAGAAAATGATTCTGCTTTGAGGAGAGGGCAATGAGATGGTCTAAAGGATGTTCGTTCCGGCCAAAAAAGGAAAAAGACGCTTCTGACAAAAGATTAAGGAGTTCCTTGTCAGAAAGGTCCGGGGCAATCAGGGCCCGCAAGGCCAGGGCACTGGCAACCTCGATAGCAGAAGAGGATGCAAGGCTTACCTGCTGCGGGATGTTGCCTGTCAGGGTGCAGTTAAGCCCCTTTATTGGATACCCCCATTCGGCAAAACCATGGATTGCCATTTTTATAAAGTTGGCCCATCGGTCTTCCCGTTTATATTTTAAATTGATGAGGGTGGTCCGTTTTCGTTCACCCAAATCGGCGGCAAAAAAACGCAGGGAACTGTCTTTACGGTGGCTTATGGCAACCCGTACATGGCGATTTATGGCGGTGCTCAGGAGCAAGGAGGCGCCAGGTTCTCCATGTTCACCCATCAAATGGAGACGGCCTGGGGATTCCGCAATCATGACCGGTTCTGAACCGTCAATATCGGCTTCGTATTCCTTAAGATGTATAGAACCGATGTCCTTCATAACGCGGGCCCCCGATAGTTTTCTTTTCTCTCATAATATATGAATTTGGCCTAATATTCAATCAAAATATTTTATAAAACAGAGGTCTTTCGGAAACTATGCCCCTTTGATAGAATGGGAGCCATGAATGTTGTAGCATCGGTTTTTTCTGCCCTGCTGTTATCCTTGGCGGTTCCCAATGAGCTTGCCTATTATGGAAATGCCGTCGTCGCATTTTTTTGCCTTGCCCCTTATTTTGTCGCACTCAAAAAGACTCGGACATACAAGGGTGCGGCTTTGCTTGGTTTTATATTTGGAACGATTTCGCATGCGGTCTCCAGCTATTGGTTGTATTTTTTTAAGGATTATGCAATGTGGACCATCGGCTCTACCAGTCTTGCCTATGGTTTTTTGCACATGCTGGTAGCGGGGTATTTGCGCTGGGCAAGCACAACTAATGTAGAAGGGTTATTCTGGAAATCTGCCAAAACAACGGGCTTAAAGTCCATGTCTCCAGAATTTTCTGTGCTGCAGCCCTTTGTGGTAGCCCTTGGCTGGACCGTCTGGGAATGGGGTAAATCTATCGGCTTTTTAGGCTACCCCTGGGGGCTTGTAGCCTATGGACTTAATAACTATCCACGGATGATTCAGATTGCCGATGCCTTGGGGGTGTACGGTTTGAGTTTCCTCCTTGCCCTATCCTCGGCCCTGGTGGCAGAATTGGTTCCTATGATCAGAGGGCTATGGCACGAGCGGAACCTATACAGGCAAATAAATTTTCGCAATTGGCTCCGGGCGGCCCTGGTGGGATGCGCCATTTTTATATGGTTTACTCTCTATGGTATGGTGCGCCTTGCACATCCAACTCCGGTGGTCGGGAAGCTCCCCCTGCTCCTCATACAGCACAACGCCGATTCCTGGATGGACGGTGAGTTGAGAGCCCTAGAGACGGCGGTACGCCTAAGCCGCCAAGGAATGGAGCAGTACGAGACAGAAACGGGAATTAAAAAACCAGTCATGATAGTTTGGTCAGAAACGGTGCTCCGGCGCCCCTTTGCAGACTATCTTGGTTTTTATAAGCGCTATCCCAAACAGGATCCGCTGGTTCCATTCCTCGCTGAACACGATGTCCCCCTCCTTACGGGCGCTCCGGTCGTTTTGAATTGGGAAACCTACGATGCTACGAACTCAGTTATTTATATTCAGAGCGACAGTTCTATTTTGTATTCCTACGCTAAACGGCACCCCGTTCCATTTGCCGAGGCAATTCCTTTTTGGGAATACCAGTGGATGAAGGATTTTATGAAAAAAGCGGTCGGTCTTGAGGGCACCTGGACTATGGGGACCAAAGCGGTTGTCATGCAGGCAGAGACAAACGAAGGCGAAGTCATCCGATTTGGTACCCCTATCTGTTTTGAGGATGCCTTTGCCGATGTCTGCCGGGACTTTTTTAAAAACGGCGCGGACCTGCTCATCAACCTGACCAATGACTCCTGGTCCCAGACCGTTTCATCCGAGACCCAGCACCTCGTGGCTGCCCGTTTTAGGAGCGTGGAAAACCGCCGGGTCCTGGTCCGTTCAACCAACGGGGGCATTACTGCAGTTATTGATGCCGAAGGCCGGATCATCCAGAGTCTTCCGCCCTTTACCGAAAAATACCTTGCCACGGTAGTACCGATTCAGAAAGCAGGCGGCATGACGACCTACTATCTTTTGGGAGACTGGTTTGCGGCTTTAGCGGCAAGTATCTTTTTTGGTCTCGTCATTGTTCATTTTATAGCGGGACTTCGTCACCCCAGGGCTTGACTCTTATGCCTGCTTATGTTAACCAATACATATTCATGGTTAACATAAGTTCCGAACCAGACAATCTAGGCTCGCATGCAAAGGTATCTACAAAGGCCATCGTGCTTTCTCTGCTCCGTAACGCTAAAGGAGAGCTTTTGTCGGGTGAGACCCTGGCTCAGCAAGCCCATGTGTCCCGGGTAGCGGTTTGGAAGGCTGTTGAGGGCCTCAAGCAGGCCGGTTACCCGATCGAAAGCGTGGAGAACGAAGGGTACCGCTTTGTTCGCGGCTCCGGGCCCGATGACTTTTTGTATCCCTGGGAATTTCCCGGCAGAGAAGATCGTTTTTTTTACTACCACAGCATCGACAGCACCATGCATCGGGCCCGGCAGCTTGCACAGGGGGGTACTCCGGGCGGCGCAATCATTGTAGCGGGAACCCAAACCGGGTCTATAGCGAGGCATGGCGGCCGCTGGGATTCCCAGCCGGGAGGACTTTATGTAACTTTACTCGAACGGCCATACGAACATCTGTCCCAATACCAAAAGTATATTCGTACAGCCCAGAGCTGCCTTGGCTCTGTCTTAGAAAAAGATTTAGGTCTTCCTGTCCAGTACGAATACTACCCGGATCTTTATGTGAAGGACAAAAAAATCGCTGGAATCGTTTCAGAACTGCATGCCTTAGATGAACGGATTCAATGGATGTCCATAGGTATAGGACTCCATGTAAATGACCAGACACAAGACAAATCCAGCACGAGCTGCAGTGAACTCACCGGGAAAGAGGTATCCCGAAAGATCCTCTTGCAAAGCTTTTTAATTGACTGGGAAACACACATAAAACATTGGAGCAAAGCTCCACAAGGAGAAACATAATGGAAAACCGAACAAAACTGCTTTTGTCCCTTTCGCTCGTCGCCCTCTTTGCGGCCCTGACTGCAGCGGGGGCTTTTATCAGCGTTCCCCTGCCCTTTTCGCCCGTGCCGGTAGTACTGCAAAACATGTTTGCCCTCCTTTCCGGCATGGTCTTAGGCCCCCTTATGGGAAGTGCTGCAACCGCCCTGTACCTTATTATCGGAGCTCTGGGAGCCCCGGTTTTTGCAGGAGCCAAGGGTGGGCTTGCGGTGCTTTTAGGCCCCACGGGAGGCTATTTAGCAGGTTATTTCCTTGCATCCCTTGTGGCGGGTCTTATCTCAGGATCGCCCCACACCGTCCTTGGGACCCGGTGGCTTAGAATCATTGCGGCCGCTCTGGCGGGCATTATGATCATTTATATACCGGGCCTACTCAGACTGAACATGGTCATGAACGGTAATTGGCCTAAAACCCTTACCGCCGGCCTTTTGCCCTTTATTATGGGCGACCTGGTGAAAGGGGCGGTAGCTTGTCTCATCACCCCCCGTTTGCGGACCCTTGTCACAGACATTTACAATGCCTGACTCCTTGTACCGCATCGAATCGCTGTGGAAGCGTTTTCCCAACGGTACCGAAGCGCTTCGGGACATAAACCTGGAATTATATGAAGGACAGTGTACCCTCATTGCGGGCTCGAACGGTTCTGGTAAAACCCTGCTCATGAAAACCCTCGTGGGACTAGTTGAGCCCAGCGCGGGCCGTGTCTTATATAGGGGCAAGCCCCTCATGGAAGTCCTCTCTCAGGTGAGACAATCCGTAGGACTTGTATTCCAGGACGCGGATGCGCAAATTATCGGCGAAACTGTGGCGGATGATGTGGCCTTTGGACCGAAAAATTTAGGAGTCCGGGGAAAAGCCCTTGAAATACAGGTTGATGAAATTCTGCAACGCCTTGACCTCTCTTCAAAAAAACATATGCCTCCCAGGAGGCTCTCGGGGGGAGAGAAGCGGCGTCTTGCGGTAGCGGGTATTTTAGCCATGGGCTGCGACACAGTCATTATGGACGAACCATTTGCAAACCTGGATTATCATGGGGTGGTACAGGTTCTCGAATTGATTGACCAACTGAAACGGGGAAAAAAGACGGTTATAGTCCTTACCCACGAACTAGAAAAAGTATTAGGGCTGGCGGACAGGCTTGTTATCCTGCACGACGGGGCCATTTGGGATGATGGAGAAGCTCAAGAGGTCCTGGACCGACTCAAACCTGAATATGGGATACGGGATCCCAGGCATCATTACAAAACGGTGGAGGATTGTACGTGGCTCGGGAAATAGCCTTTGAATACCAGTGCACCGAAGGGCCCCTTCATAGGGTGCATCCGTTCATCAAGCTAGCTGGAATGGGTGCCTTGAGCATTTATGCCCTTGGGGCACCCGCAGCCGGGCTTTTAGCTATCAGCTTGGCCATTGTTATGCTTGCCATTTTCGGGCGCCTGGATCCAAAAAAACTTTTAACAGGGTCCGGTCCCATGCTGATTACCACCTTCGCATTTGTGCTGTTTGGCGCTTTCGAATGGTCGCCCCTCGGTTTTAATAGAGATGCCCTGTTTTCAGGCTTTCGTTTTCTCTGGGCTATTGGGATTTCCTTTGCTTCTGCATCAATCTTTTTTTATACCACGAAAATATCAGACCTTCGGGATGCTCTAGAAGGGTTCGAAAAACTCTTTGTCCCCATGAAGCATCCCTATCTTCGTTTTTCTCTCCTTTTTTCTTTAACCTTAAGTTTTATTCCCCGGGTCTTTTCTGAATGGGCGGAAGCGGAAGAAGCCTGGTATGGGCGGGGTGGGAAAAGGGGTGCAGAAATGCTTCTTCGTTTAATACCTCCAGTGATGGAACGGCTCATACTTGCCGCAAAAGAAACTGCCCACGCCTTGGAACTACGGATTGGCCGTTAAGGGATCAGAAAGGACCGCAAACAGGTGGGCTTCCAGGTCTGCATGGGCAGGCGAACTATATTGGCGGTCTTTACGCGAAAGATTGATCGGTTCATTCCAGACCATACGAACTGGTGTACCATGCAGGATGATAGCCCGGTCCGCAAGATAAATTGCCTCCCGGGGATCATGGGTCACCGCAAGCACAAGCCGAGGTTCCTTCGTAAGGAGGTCTTGCACCATATCCATGAGTTGAATGCGGAGGGGCACATCAAGGGATTGAAAGGGTTCATCCATTAAAAGTATAGACGATGGAAAGGCAAAGGCCCTAGCAAGGGAGACCCTCTGCTGCTGGCCCCCGGAAAGGCTACCTGGTTTTGCAGTCCTTTTGTCACTGAGACCTACAAGGTCAAGGAAATAGCTTGCCCGTTCCCCTGCTTCTTTCTTGGTGTAGAGATGAAGCAGCGGAAGATTCACATTTTCTAAAATACTGAGCCATGGGAACAAGCGGCTTTCCTGAAACACATAGGATACAGGGCCTGATACAGCCACAGAGCCTTCCTGTGGAGTAAGGAGCCCGGCAATAAGCTTAAGCAGGGTTGTTTTTCCGCAGCCGGAAGGCCCCAGCAGGGCACATATACCTGTTCCCTGTAAGGAAAGGGAAAAACCGCGAAACAGGTCCACACCGGAATATGAAAATGAAAGGTCTTTAACTTCAATGCCCATGATCCATACCTGGAGATACCATTTTTTTTAAGCCCATAAAAACCGTCTCGGTCAGGGCCGCCATGATAACCGTGGCAGCGGTCCAGGCTAATAATTCTGTGGTCTCTAGCTGGGCCTTAGCCATTTGCATGCCCGTTCCCAGGGCATGCCGGGGCTGAACAATAACTTCTGCGGCCACCACTACCTTCCAGCAAAGGGAGAGGGCACTATGAAGCCCTGCAAAAAAATAGGGAAGCAGGCTTGGAATATAAAAATACTGGAGACGCTTAATCTTGGGGATCCTGTATAAATCCAATACTTCCCGAAGCCCCTTATCCGCACCCTGGATGCCGGCCAAAACATTGGAGGTAAGCACGGGAAACATCATAAGAAAGGCAGAAAATATTGGGGTCCGTTCCTGGCCGAACCAAATAAAGGCAATAAGAATAATGGAAAGTACCGGAGTAGCAGCAATAACAAGAAAGAGGGGCCTTAAAAAAGACCAGAGGCGCCGGTCCAAAGCTGCGGCGATACCGAGAGACAGGGAAAGAGGAATCACAAGGGCCATGCTGATCAAAATACGGACCAAACTCATGCCCAAAGCTTCAAAGAAACGGCGGCTTGCGAGAAGTTTCAGTAACGCAAGCAGCGTTTTATAGGGGTCTGGCAGCAATATTTCACTGGATAGAGCAAGACTCGTGAGTTCCCAGAATACGAGTAAGGCCAGAACCCCCAATATGGACCAGAAAAAATCCCGTTTATTTGCCAAGGCTGCCTATATCCACATAAAAGCTGTCCTGGGGCAGTTTCCCGCCGATGGATTGGGGAGCATAGTCAAGGAATGTTTTAAAAAGCCCTTCCAGAGCGGGCCGAGCCTGCGGAGCTGGAATAAACACATAAGCGCTTTTCGGAATGGCAGCTGTGGCAATAGAGGCTTTAATTCCTAAATTGTGCTGCTCCACCAGGAGTCCTGCATCGGCAGGGCGGGAAACAACCCACTCTATCGAATTCCGCACCGTTTCATAGACAGCCTTTGCTGCAAGGGGGTGTTTTTGGACAAGATCCCGAGAGAACACCAGCACCGTCATGGGGTAGTTTTCGCTGCCTGCGGCGAGAGCCCACTCTTTTTGTACATCACCAACAACCTGAAGGTTCTTGTTGCCCGCCAGGGCCATGGTGGCAAAGGGTTCGGGGAGCAAGGCCAAACTTACTTTTCCGGCTATAAGGGATTGGGCAATTTCCGGGTAGGCCAGGGCATACCCAAGCTGCAGGTCCAAATCGGGGTCTAGGCCGTACTGCCTCAGTATCCGGCGGAACACATAATCGGGGGTGGCGCCCTGCCCTGCTACTTCTACCGTTTTGCCCTTCAGGTCCGCAATACCCTTAACCGCCGGATCGGAGGAAATGAGCTTAAGCATGCCCTGGCCGATTACCGCAGCTACGGCGATATTCTTGCCCGATGAAGCGATTTTAGCTGCCACATTGGGAGGTAAAATGCCGATCTGTGCCTCCCCGCTTAAGAATTTGGCGGCCATGAGATCCGCTTGGGCTAAGGCTTCTATAGAAAAATTGTAGCCAGAGGCCTGTGGAGGGGTCTCAAAGAGCTTAACCATGCCTACCCCAGAGGGGCCCTTCAGTGTATAAATCGTTATGGGTGTATTCTGTGCAAAGAGGCTTGCAAGGCCAAGTCCGCACATCAAAAAGGCTGCTATTATTTTTTTCATACATCACCTCTCAATTTCTTGAGCATATACCACAAGGCAGTAAAAAGAAAAGGGACCAAGCAAGATGCCTGGTTCCTTAATTTAAAATTGGTTTATGTTACTTTTTAGCATTCCGCAGTACTGCCTGAGCTGCAGCAAGCCGAGCTATAGGCACCCGGAAGGGAGAACAGGAAACATAGTTCAGTCCGGTCCGGAAGCAGAAGTCAATAGTAGCCGGATCACCGCCTTGCTCACCACAAATACCGACCTTAAGGTCCTGTTTTACTGAACGCCCCTTGCTCGTGGCCATATCCATGAGAATACCAACACCTTCTTCGTCAACGGACTTAAAAGGATCTACTTCAAGGAGCCCTAGTTTCTCATAGGCTGGCATAAAGGAACCCACATCGTCCCGGCTGAAGGCGAAGGTCATCTGGGTAAGGTCGTTGGTACCGAAGCTAAAGAAGTCCGCATATCCAGCAATCTTGTCCGCAAGCAAGGCTGCCCGGGGAACTTCAATCATGGTGCCAATCTGGATATCCAGTTTAACCTTTGCTTTTTCCAGTGCCTTAGCAATGATTGCCTCCGCCCGGGGCCGAAGAAGCTTAAGCTCCTGTTCGTCGCAGACAATAGGAATCATGATTTCCGGTTTAACTGGGATGTTCTTCTTAACGCAGTCAATAGCAGCCTGTACGATGGCTTCTACCTGCATATCGTAAATTTCAGGATAGGTAACCGCGAGGCGGCAGCCCCGGTGGCCGAGCATGGGGTTGGCCTCATGGAGCTTGTCGATCTTAGGCTGCAGGTCCTTCGGTTTTACACCCAGGTGCTCCGCGAGCTCGGCCACCTCTTCCTTGGTGTGGGGAACAAACTCGTGCAGCGGCGGATCCAAAAGCCGGATGGTAACTGGCCGGCCTTCCATGGCCTTGAAGATACCAAAAAAATCCTTCTTCTGCAGAGGAAGAATCTTCTTAAGGGCCTCTTTGCGGGCCTCTTCGGTATCCGCCACGATCATAGTGCGGAAGTGGATGAGTTTTTCCTTATCAAAGAACATGTGTTCCGTCCGGCAAAGACCCACACCCTGGGCGCCGAAATCAAAGGCCCGTTTTGCATCTTCCGGCTGGTCCGCATTGGTCCGAACCGTAAAGCCCTTAACATTGCCGCGGACCGAATCGGCGCAGACCTTGTCGCACCAGGAGAGGAAGGTTTCCATGTCCTTGGACATTTTGGGAGTAATTAGGGGAAACTGACCTTCATAGACATCGCCGGTGGATCCGTCAATGGTAAGCCAATCCCCTTCCTTGAGTGTCTTGTCGCCGATAACAACCTTTTTACCCTGAACAGAGACGCCCTTAGCGCCGGCTACACAGGGGGTACCCATACCGCGGGCTACAACCGCCGCATGGCTGGTCATACCGCCGGTGCTGGTAAGGATTCCCTCGGAAACCACCATGCCGCCGATATCTTCGGGGCTTGTGTCCTTACGGACCAAGAGGACCTTTTCGCCCTTTTCTGCCCAAAGTTCCGCATCCTTAGCGGTAAACACAATACGTCCGCAGGCGGCGCCGGGAGAAGCATTGAGCCCTTTGGTGAGCGACTTGGCCCCTTTCAGAGCCTTGGGATCGATCATAGGATGCAGAAGCTGATCAAGGTGTTCAGGGGTTACCCGCTTAATTGCCGTTTCTTTGTCGATTAGACCTTCGGCGACCATGTCCACGGCTATCTTAACCGCCGCAGCCCCTGCCCGCTTTCCGTTCCGGGTCTGCAGAATGTACAGGACACCCTGCTGGACCGTAAATTCCATATCCTGCATATCCCGGAAATGGTTTTCCAACCTGTCTTTAATATCCAAAAGCTGTTCATAGACTTTTTTGTTTTTCTTTGCGAGGGTTGCAATTTTCTCAGGGGTTCGGATACCCGCAACAACGTCCTCGCCCTGGGCGTTCATAAGGAATTCACCGTAAAATTCGTTTTTGCCGGTTGATGGGTCCCTGCTGAAGCAAACGCCGGTACCGGAGTCATCGCCGAAGTTGCCGAATACCATGGACTGAACGTTAACAGCCGTACCCTTAAGGCCCTTAATGTTATTCAGTTCCCGGTACTTAATGGCCCGTTCGTTCATCCAGGAACCGAAGACCGCATTAATGGCGCCCCAGAGTTGATCCAGCGGATTCTGGGGGAAATCCTTTTTTGTGTGTTTCTTGTAGATTTTTTTGTATTCCGCAACAAGGTTTTCAAGATCCTTTGCATCCAGCCCCGTATCCAGTTCAACCTTCTTAGCCTTTTTCATGGCTGCCAAGGCTTCTTCAAACTCGTCGTGGGGAATACCCATGACAATGTCGCCGTACATCTGGATAAAGCGCCGATAGGCATCCCAGGCGAACCGGGGGTTACCGGTCTTAGTGGCCAAACCGATAACTGCCTTGTCATTCATTCCCAGGTTCAAGATAGTATCCATCATACCTGGCATGGAGACCGCTGCACCAGAGCGAACCGATACCAGGAGGGGATCATCGGGATCGCCTAGTTTTTTCCCCATTACCTTTTCAAGTTTTGCAAGATTGTCCAGAACTTCCTTTTCAAGTCCTTCAGGATACTTTTCTTTGTTTTCATAGTAGGCAGCACAGACCTCGGTAGAGATGGTAAAGCCCGGGGGAACGGGGATGCCCAGGTTCGTCATTTCCGCAAGATTGGCACCCTTTCCGCCAAGAAGATCCTTCATCTTGGCATCCCCTTCGGCCTTTCCTTCGCCGAAGAAATACACAAATTTCTGCTTAGCCATTAGTTCTTTCCTCCATAATGTTTAAGAATAACATATATGCTGAAAAAAGAAAGGGGGAGTTTTTTCATGCTGTTGTTTCACCTCGCTTTATGATAGTATAGTACATATGAACTATACCGAGTTGCCCGTCTATCAACATAAGGATCTTATTGTATCGGCCCTACAGAAACAACAAGTCATCGTAGTAGAAAGCCCCACCGGTTCGGGTAAAACAACCCAGATGCCGGTTATCTTATACGACGCAGGTTTTGCCCAGCACGGCATGATCGGCGTAACCCAGCCCCGGCGGATCGCCGCTGTTTCGGTCAGCGAATTTATCGCCCGTCAGCGGGGCACTAAAATCCCCGGCCTCGTAGGCTACAAAATGAGGTTTGAGGATAAAACAGATCACAGCACAAAAATAAAAATTATGACCGACGGCATCCTGCTCCAGGAAATGAAGCTGGATCCCTATCTTTCAAAATACGATGTACTCATCGTGGACGAAGCCCATGAACGGAGCCTCAACATCGATTTTATTTTAGGGCTCCTCAAACGGGTGCTCGAAGTCCGCCCGGAATTCAAAGTTATTGTATCCTCGGCCACTATCAATACCCAAGTCTTTTCTGAATATTTTGGAGAGTGTCCGGTTGTTAAAATTGATGCCATAACATACCCCGTCACGGTGGTGTACGATCCGCCGGATACGACGGCGGTCAATGATGGAATAGCCACTGGGCAAGCAGCCTTGGAAGCCCAGCTCGTAAAGATTGCAGCAATTATCGAGCGGGTGGTCAGCGAAAAACGCCCTGGGGATATTCTTGTTTTTTTGCCGGGCGAAAAGGCTATAAAAGACTGTATCTCTATGCTCGCATCTGGTCCGGTTGGACGGAACCTTTACCTGTTGCCCCTCTACGGCAGGCTCGGCAAGGATGAACAGGAACGGGTTTTTGATCCAGCGCCCTGGGGCAAAACTAAGGTGGTGGTCTCCACCAATATAGCAGAAACTTCGGTGACCATAGACGGCATTACGACTGTCATCGATTCGGGGCTTGCAAAACTTAATTTTTACAACCCCAAAACATTTACATCGAGCCTTATCGAAGGTCCCATTTCCAAAGCATCCTGCAACCAGCGAAAGGGCCGGGCCGGGCGAACCCGGGAAGGCACCTGTTACCGGCTCTATTCCCGCAAGGACTTTGAAAACCGGCCCCTCTTTACCACCGAAGAAATATACCGAACCGATCTATCCGAAGTGGTTCTCCGTATGGCCGAGCTCGGAATAACCGCTTTTGAAGAATTCGATTTCATTTCTCCCCCCAACCGGGAAGGCCTTATTGCAGCTATAGAAACCCTCAACCTGCTCGATGCCTTGGATGAAGACCGGAGCCTTTCTTCTATCGGTAAAATGATGGTCCAGTTCCCCCTGCCCCCCCGTCAGTCCCGCATCATTGTAGAAGCTCTGCGCAGCTATCCTGAGGTTACGGAAGAAACCCTTATAGCGGCGGCCTTTCTCTCGACCCAAAGTCCCTATGTATTACCCCCAGGAGAAGAGACCGACGCCCGGAAGGCCCATCACAGTTTCCGAGATCCGGCGGGCGATTTTGTTTCCTACCTTAAATTGTTCAAGGCTTTTAAGGAGGCAAAAAACAAAACTAAATTTTGCGACAAGAACTATCTGGATGAAAAAACCATGGTAGAAATTGTCAATGTCAAAGAACAGCTGGAATTGATAGTATCCGATATGGGGCTGCCTATCCTGTCCGGCGGGGCTACCGAAGACTACCTCTGCTGTATCGGCCGGGGGCTTATTCAGTTTGTATGTGTCCGTGTGGGCCGGGATACCTACCGGAGTCTTACAGCGGACCGAATTTACATACATCCCGGTTCAGTCATGTTCCGGGAAGACCCCATGTACATTGTGGCCGGAGAAATAGTCAGGACCACCAGAATGTATGCCATGTCGGTGTCTCCGCTTCCAAAAAGCGCTTTGGGCCGTATACACCCGACCCTGTATGAAGGGCTGGTCGGCAAAATTGACAGGGCAGCCACAAAACCAAAAGAAGCCCGGGACTTTACCAACCGCTGCAAGATTCTCGGCGAAGTGTTCGATATCGAAAAGATCATGGGCGTCAAGACGGTGCTGCTTCCCTGGGAAAAACTGGAACGGATTAAAGCCCAGATCGGCATTGATACGGCCAGCATGTACAAGGACCTCAAGGGCATGGTAACTTTAAAAAACAAGTACACCATCCTGGCGGGCGAGCGGCTCGAACTCATTTTAAATCTCGTTCCAACCCTGAACCTGGAAAATGCCTTAACCAAAGAATGGCCGCGTAAAAAGAATTTTTCGGTCCACGAGGACCTGCCTGCCCTGATCGAAGCCCTGCCCTTGGTCGGCACCGCTGCTCTTTGGAAACAGGGCAAAAACGAGCTTGGCTTTCTCTGCCTCTTTACCGATAGCGCGGGGAATTACTGGTTCAAATGTTCCCGGGGTTTCCACACAGCCATAAACGAAAGCATTGCGAGTCTAGAAAACCTGATTGATGAACTTGGGGATGAGATTAGCCCTGATTGGAAGGACCGGGTTAATCAAACGTATCGCCGGCTTTCATCTTACTTGGCCTAATAGAGCTTTCGAGTTCATGGAAACAGTTCACAAGGAAACTGTTCAGAAGCAAAAGGCCGTCGGCAGTGAGGGCAAGCCGGTTTTCCTGCATGAGCTCTCGGCGCTTCCAAGCGGAAAGTGTTTCTGGAATAAGTTCAGGTATAGATTGATGAAAGCGTCGCTGAAAAAGAGCCTCATCGGGGCCCATGAGGGTCCTAAATCCCATCATGAGGCTTTCCTGTATAAGGGTCTCCCGATCAATGGTTTCCTCTTCTCGTGGCGGAAAGTCAGCAGCATTCCATGAAAGGTAAGAAGCCAGATCCGCCTTATTGGTATACCTCAGGGCTGTGCCCTCACGTTCATTGATAATGGTCGCAGAGGCCCCCGGTCCGCAGGCTAACCAGCTTTCCATCCGCCAGTACCGCATGTTATGACGGCTCTCATGGCCCGGCAGGGCAAAGTTTGAAACCTCATAGGGATTAAGGCCACAATGTACCAGGGCATTACGGCCCGCAAGCCAAAGGTCTTCAGCCTCTTCTTCGCTGGGGATTTTAATTCTGCCTGAGCGAACATGGGCGGCAAGCGGCGTATTTTCTTCGAGTATGAGCGAATAAAGGGAAACATGGGATGCTCCAGCAACCGCGATCTCGTGAATATCATCAACAAGCCCATCCTGGGTTTGAAAGGGAAGCCCCGCCATAAGGTCCGCTGAAAAGGATGCGGGGAAATAGCGGGCCGTTTGCGCCAGGGCTATGCGGCATTGGGCTGCTGAACCGTTTCGGTGAACCGCTTGCCGAGCATCTTTCTCTAAAGA
>NZ_JAJUHW010000083.1 GCF_029265695.1 Gracilinema caldarium
ACGGTAGACTTGGTGGTAGAGATTGCACCACCCGGGTCCCGTTTTTGAATTACATATTCCGCAGAGACATCCGTATCCATAATCGAGAGGGCATCATCAACCCGTTTAAGCATGGTTTGATAAGAAGTTGCATCAAAACTGCTCTTTGTGTCAGCAAAAAGGCTGACAGATAACACACCTGCGAGTAATATTGTGAACATGTTCTTTTTCATAGGTTCCATTTCATCCTTCACTATCATTTATTGCTTCCCGGGGACTTACTGTTAATGCAAGATGGATTGGATAGATGCTTGCAAAAACAGATGCAACAATTATTCCTAAAAGAAAAATTAATACAAAAATCATTGAAAGTTGAGGCCGCAATATTGAACCACCAAAGAGACCAATCAGAAGGGGATTTTTAAATACTATACCGGCATTGGACATTATGTTCATAATCACACCGGAAAGTATAACACCAATAAGGGCAGAACCAAGGGAGAGTACCAGGATTTCTAAAAAAATAAGTTGTATAATATACCATCGCTGTGCTCCAAGGGCTCGCATGGTTCCAATCTCACCGGTACGTTCCAGCACACTTATGGTGAGTGAGTTTATCAGCATCATGAGAGCTCCGGCTATCAGAAAAAGGACCCCCACATTAAAACCAGCTTTTAAGGCAAACAGCATGAGCGCATTTGATCCGGCAGCGGTATACCAATCAAGGACTCGGACCTCAAGATTGTTTTTTTGCAGAATCCTTTTCAGATCTCTTTTGAGACGACTAAGAGAACTTTGTTCGTTCTTTCTAATTAGGATAAAACTCCATGCAGCAGCATCGGTCGCAACCAGATCATCCCGTACTTTAGTATCTTTTAATTCTGCCTCTACCGAATCAAGACTTAACCCCCTTTCATTGGAGGCTACTATATCCTGCTCGGTAAAAAAAAGATCATCAAGGGAATCTGGCTGGGTAGTTAATTGGGTAGTGGATTGTTTAGTTGATGGGGCGGCAGGTATTACATCTTCGGTATTTATTTTATTCCCCAAAGTATAATTTACCAGACTGCGAACCAGGGTGGGATCGGCTAATACAATCCGGTCCAGCGCTTCAGAAGGAGCCTTATACCGATAGACTCCTGCTACTTGAAATGTTCGAAGTCTAAAGGTTCCGCCAGAAGCTAATCCAGCAGACACCTTATCTCCCTTGACGAGAGAACGCTTTAATTTGTTTTCCGCCTTTTTAGCCCATTGTTCATTTATAAATATGCCGCCCCGCTCTAATTCAGCTGGATCTCCCCAGAGTATTTCGATATCCTTCAGCACCGAGAAATATGTTGCCGTGTCTACCCCAAAGACCACCGACTTCTGTGCAAAACCAGAAAGAGATACATTGGCTATACAGGAAACAATGCTGGTGTAAGAAGAAATACCCGGAATATTGTCGAGGGCTGAAAAAATCTCTTTTGTCCCATTAATCGGTGGAATTGTTTCGTAATCGCTGACTATAGGGATTTCACTTCCAAACAAACCATATGATTCTTCACCAGGAGCCCCAAGGGCAAGATGTCCCGTTAAACTCCCCACAAGGGAGGTTTCCATTCCTTTAGAAGCACCATCTAAGATAGAAATAGTTATATTGATAAACAGGGACCCAACAACTACCAAAGATGACATAAACAGGGTCCGTTTGGGATGGCGCCATAAATTGCGAAAAGCTATCTGTACAATCTTCATTATGCACCACCCCGCATAGCAATTACTGGCTGGACTCGACTGCCATCAAGGGCAGGGCGCCATATAGCAATGATTGTAGTTGCCATGAGAAGCATGAGGTTTATCAACATGGATGATACTGAAAGGGCCAAACGCAGGTGTCCCCGTTCAAGAACCAGGCCGGATCCAGGTATAAAGGAAAAATTAATGCGGGATAAAATAAAAAGCCCAATATAGCCAACAACAAAACCAGCAAGGGAAGCAAAAAAGGATAATTCAATTCCTTCCCAGAGGAATAGGGCGATAAC
>NZ_JAJUHW010000063.1 GCF_029265695.1 Gracilinema caldarium
GCAGCACCGATATCGAGCACCTTAAAGGGACCGCCGGTACGTGAAGGGGAACCTGCGCCTTCTGTTTTGAGCGCACCCGAAGGGGCGCCCCATTTTGTGCCAGCCCCCTTAAAAAGGCCGAACTTTTCATCCATTTCTTTTAATTTATATACCGAACGGGCAGGATAACCCTCTTTTTGCGCCTTCAGAGACCAATAATCCAAAGTATCGTAGGAACCCATATACAACTCCGAAAATTTTAAGTCTTACCACTTCCATCCTAAGGGCGGATAGATTACATTACAATTATGGACACACAATATACCGAGAGACTACAAAAAATAGAAGCCATCCTGGACCGTACCCTGCCCCAAACACCGGACGAAGCATGGGTCCGCATGACCTTTGGAGACCTGCCCAGCATACCAGGCACCCCCCTGGTGCAGGAACTGACCGCCCCCGGCCGGGACCTGATTGACCGGGGAGGCAAACGGTGGCGCCCCCTCCTTATGACCCTAACCTGCGAAACCCTTGGCGGAGGCGACTCGGCCCTGGACCTGGTCCCCCTGGTAGAATACCCCCACAACGGCAGTCTTATCCATGACGACATCGAAGACAGCTCCGACGAACGCCGGGGCAAGCCGGCCATTCACATCCTCTATGGCCTTGACCGGGGACTGAATTCGGGAAGTTTCCTTTACTTTGTGGGCCTTACCGCCCTGCAAAACTGGGCCGCACCGGCGGCCCGTAAAAATGCCGTAACCCAATGCTGGGGCCTCCATCTCCGCCGCATCCATCTGGGCCAAGCCATGGACATTGCCTGGCACCGGAATTTCTCATCCCTCCCCAGCCTGGAAGAATACGACCTCATGTGCCGGATGAAAACCGGCGTCCTCGCCCGGATGGCTATCGAGCTCGGCGTGTATACCGCAGGCCTAAAGCAGGACATCCGAAAAGGCATTCATATTGATGACCCTCTGGCGGAAGCTCAGCCTGAGCTTGCCCGGCGGCTTGCCGACGAGGGCCGGCTGGCAGAAGCCCTGGGACTGGCCGCAGAAAACCTGGGGGTGGGCTTTCAAATTTTTGATGATGTAAAGAACCTGACCACGGGCAACCCGGGGAAAAAACGGGGCGACGATATTGTAGAAGGCAAAAAAAGCCTGCCGGTCATTCTCTTCTTACAGCAGAATCCGAGCCGCATCGAGTTTGTAAAACGCTGTTTTTCCGCCGCCCGAGCCCAGGGTACCGGCGCGAGAGAAGTAGAAGAACTTATCGGAGAACTGGACCAGGCCGGCGTCATTGCCGAAGCCCGCCAGCGGGGCATGGAACTTATCGAGCGGGCCATGCAGATCCTTGAAACCGAGGCGTTCATGAACTACCCGTTGCATGAAGAGGCCCACAAACTGCTCGTGAATTTTGTATCCCTGCTTGGCTAGGAGCCTGTCAGACTGGTATATTTTTAATTCCCAAAGCCCATTTTGGGAATTAAAAATCCCGATTAACAGGGCTCCTTTGGCAGTTTGCAAGGTAAAAATCGCAGATTCCTGCGATTTTTATGATTAAAAACGGACAAGTCCGACAAACTGCTAAGCTGGGAAGGAGGGAAGGTCATGTATACCCTGGTGCGTGCTGAAATTTGGACCATCGCCCGGACCGATCAGGGCAATGCGGTGCTGATCCGCCCCATCGGCTCAGAAATCGCAGTCCCCATTTTTATCGGACAGCTCGAAACCCAATCCATATTGATTGGCTTTGGCGACGTGACTATCCCCCGCCCCCTCACCCACGACCTTATGATCAGTTTGATTAAGCACCTGGGAGCGGAACTCCTGCGGATTGAAATTACCGATCTTAAGGAAGGTACCTTTTTTGCGCGCCTGGTTATGCAATCCACCCTGATAGACGAGTCGGAGTTTACGCTGGATTGCCGGCCATCTGACGCCTTAGCGCTGGCGGTTAGGCTTAAGTGTCCGGTGTACATTTCCGAACAGGTAGTACAGGAAGCGGGAGTTTCCGTGAACCTTATCGTAGACGCCGCCACCGCCAGCGCTGAACAGGACCTGCAGAACTTTACCGATGAACAGGGCGAGGTAAGCAAGGGCCCTGGCGAAGGGATAGAAGATGAACTCCTCCGGGATGGCATGCCCATGTCAGCCCCCCAATCCGCCCAGGCTCAAAGCAAAGAAGCCCAGCGCCGGGCCCTTAAGGCCGAACTGGACAAGGCCGTAGCCAACGAAGAATACGAACGGGCCGCCAAACTGCGGGATTTATTAGCATCCCTTGGGGATGAGTAAAAAACCGCCTGAGGCCCCCATATAAGTACCCCGAAATAATTTGAAATAGGTCTTATAAAAAGGTAAGGAGGAAAACCGGGGGTCTGGGTCCCCGGCCCTCCTCCTAAATGAAAAAGGCTCTTTCTGGTAATTGGCTCCACCAACAAGTTCACCGCACCCCAGAACGTGCGTGGAGGGTGTCCGGAGGACCGGACACCTACCATGCCTACTCTGGCCGGGCCTCACCAAAGCCATAGGCTTTGGTGAGGGGGATTATTAACTATTTAAACACAATTATTCTACAGTCCAAGTAACCGTTACACCATCCGACTGGACAACACCTTTTATTGTCTTGGGAGTAGAAGGACCTGTCCATGTATTAGCTATTGTTGCATTCGAAACATCATCTCCTCCAAGCCTTAATTTTGCACCAATAGCCCAATTCCAACCACCGTCAATATCAATTGGTTTAATTTTAAATTCAGGATTAGGTGCAGACTGTAATTGGCCAGAAGTTAGTGTTAATGTCACTGTACCATTATCAATTTTCTGCTGATCTGTTGTGGCTGAACTCCCACCATTCCAAAATCCCATCAGTTCAACAGTTCGGTTATTCATACTAGCCGGAAGATTAGTTACTATTATTTTTTCAATATACATGGAAGTACCATCATGCATTGCAGTATCACAGGAGGATACGGCAAAGATGGCCGCTACTACTGCTAAAATTGCAAGTATTCGCTTCATATTCTTTTCTCCTTAATCCTAATTAGAAGTCCCACTTCATGCCCATGCGGAACTTGGCATAACCAGCCATGTCATCGATACCCTTGTCAGGCCGGTAACCGCTCATGCTGAGACCATCGGTTTCATCGCTATAGGGGTCCATGTTGTATACAAAGGCACCGTAGAAGACACCGTTCTTAAGCGCTGCAACCTTGTAGTTAGCCCCAAGATAGAAGGCCAGAAGCTCATTCTTATCTTTGTCAGCCTGGGTAGCCTTATCATTGGTGGTCCGCAGGCCGAGACCCAGATTTACGTTTACACCGGGCTTGGTAGCCAGGTTCGCCATGAGGGTGTTGAGCATTTTAACATCGCCCATCTGGATACCATAGTTCACATCAAAGGAGGGAATGATATCGGACACTTCGGTCATGGCATATTTTACGCCCGCTTCGTTGAACTTAAAGGTCTCGGATGCACCGGTAGCAAGGTCCAGGTCCATCATGCCATAGGCATCGACGGTGAAGGTGTAGCCCAGGAGCTTGTCAAAGTCCAGGCTGACATAGGGCTTCAGGTTGATAAGGTTCTTATCGGCAAACTTAAGATCATAGGTGGTATTCAGCTTGCTGTCGATACCGGCCTTAAGACCTTCCATGGGGAGCACCCAGGGATTCAGGACAATGAAAGATTGATTATTTACAATATCGTCTCCATTGCCATAGAGGCTAGAAACAGAAGGCTGGAAGGATCCAAACTTGGCAGTAGCACCGAACATAAGGGAAGTATAGGTTACATTAGCCTGATAACCAATTGCCTTATCAATAGTAGTGGAAGCTACAGGCATAATGAACTGGACTGCGGCGCTCAAGGGGCCGTAGGCACCCTTAACACCGGCAATGAGGTCACCAGTGTAGGACTTAAAGAAATTAGTTACCTTTGTCTGATCCGCATCGGTGGATTTAGCATCCCACTGAACTTCTGCGGTGTAATCCCCATAGGTAGCGGCGACCCAGCTCCGCAGGCCCATAGCACTAAGGGACTTATTGGGTACGATACCGACATCGAGTTTCAGGTCGCCGAAGCTCTGGAGGGCAGAACCATTGGTAAACTGGAGATAACCGTCATTTGAATCGCTATCTTTAACGGTGGTCCAAATAATGGTAGACCGCGTAGCAGGTTTAGCCCAGTTATAGGCGGTTTCGATGTTCACATAGCTGGTGTTAAGGCCGGCCTTAAAGTGACCAAGATAGGGTCTGTCACCCTGCAGGTATGTAAAGGGATCAAAGAGAAGACCCGTTGCCAGGGTATTAAGCCCGTCTTCAGCCTTGGTGGTAACAGTGCCGGTCGGTGAAACCTTATAAATATCCTTTGTACCATCAAAGGCCCGGATTTCGATATAGGCTGGAGCATCGGGAAGGAGGGTTCCGGAGAGTTTCCAGTAGGATTTAGCCTTAAACTGGACACTGTCGGTTTCAAAGCCCTTCTTCGTGGGATCCTGAACACTGCGGGTTAAGAAGTTAGAAATAACAGCCAGCTGAGTATAGGTCCCGAACTTAAGGCCGCTCTGGCTGGCCATAAGTTTGTCCAGTGCAGCGGTATCGCCAGAAGCCTGGGCCTTTTCTACAGCTACGAGCTTGGCAATATCGACAACGCCGTTAAAACCGCCAAAGCCGTCGTCGGTCTTGTCGGGAGACTTGGCATCGAAAAGCCAGTTGCCATCAACAATGAATTTGTACTTAAGGGTGGTAGCCATGGGGAAGGTCTTCTTAAGCTCAAAACCATTGTCGGTTTTGGTCATGGGAAGAGCCCCATTCTGCCAGTCAGTAAAGTCGCCAGCTACAACAACTTCATTTCCGGCGCCTTTGTACAGGAAGGTAACTTCTGCGTTACCGTCTCCGAGATCTTTCACGATTACATCAGCGAAAAGAGCTCCGCCGAGAACCAGGAAAGCCGCGATGAAAGAGAGCATCTTTTTCATCATAGTTCCTCCATTAGATTTAAATCGGTTTTTCTGAACCGGTTTAGCCATTATTCTATAACCACTTTACCGGTTTTGTAAAGCAAAATTTTTAAAAATTTAACAGAATGGACATAATCTTTGTACAGCTTGCAATTACGGTTTTAGCAGAACGGTTTAGCCATATAGTGTGTATTCCGTATTCCGATGAAACCTGCCACCCCATTAAGCTCTTGTTAGTACCAGATAGGTGGCAGGTTTCGGCCGGAATACACATTATATTAAGCCAAGAATTAATTTTATTCCTTCTTCTACTTCTTCCATAACGGAATAATGCAGTTTATTTTCTAATGATACTAACCTAGTTTTATCAAGAACAGATATTTGTGAAACTACTAATACAGAATCTTTTGATAGTCCTGATTCTGTTTTTTCTACATAAATATTTCCAGGGGAATCCGCCAATATTGTATTTGTAGTAAATGGAATGACGATTACAGTATTTATATTGCTTCGATTAAATGAATCATCTTGAATTATTAATACAGGTCTATGAAACCCAGGTTCACTACCAAATGGTATTCCAAAATCAGCCCACCATATTTCACCACGAGTCATTTTTTGTTAATTCCCTTAGCGATTCAAGATTAACATCAACAATTCTATCACCGCCTGATAATTCTTTTTTATATATAGAATTAAGCTTTTCCGTTATTCTATCTTTCTTATGATGATTAATAAACTCCTCTAAAGCCTTAGCAAATAATTGACTACGTGGAATGCCCATGTCTTTTGCTATCTTTTCTGCGTCATTATATAACGTATCAGGCAATGATATTGCTGTTTTCATAATTTCAGTATAACCACGGTATAACTAAAAGTCAACAACTTTTTGCGAGCGAAGCGAAAAGCACAAACCATGCCAATAGGAATTGTAAGGTTAAACTGGTTGTTAGATAATTTTTTTATGGTCCAAATCGTTTATATTCCTCAGGTAATATTTTAGTGTATTCATCCCCAATTATCTGATTATTAATTCCATTAATTTTTTTATCCGATATTACAATAATATTCTTTGAATTTATATCATTAATAGTGTCTTCATCTATTAGGACTATTCCATTTCCTAATATATTTAAATATTTTAATGTTTTAGGAAATATAGTTTTACTTATTGATTGTAATTTTGAATATGATATTTCCATGTATTTCAGCTGTGTATTCATTAAATTAATAGAATTTATCTCAGTAATATTCATAAAATTGAAATACAGAAGGGATAGGTTTGGCATTTTATTTATTGATAACATGCTTTTATTATTTAAACCATAAGAAACAATTAATTCGGTAATTTGTGGCAACTCAAATTCACTTATATCATTAAAATCATGTAATTCCATATATATTTCAATTTTTGAAATATTGTGTAGTGCTGAAATATTCTGAATTTTAACTATTGGGCTCGCATGATTGTATTCTTTGATTACTTTACCATTTTCTTTAAAGTATAAATGCCCTTTTACACCTGATATTTCATTGATAGAATCATTAACCAGTAAATTATTTTCGGTGCCATTTAACAATGTAATTTTTATATTAACTTCCAGAGAGAAAAGAAAGTAAAAAGGGGAAAATAAAATACATAATGCAATTACTTTTTTCATATCACTTTTACTCCATATAATTCGTTATTAAGAATAATTATATTATCCGCTTGAAGCGATTGTTAGCAATTTTCTCCTTACTCTATTTTTACGCCACTAGTGCTTCTTCATTATTTTCAGAAATATCTATATATTTGTCAATTAACTCATCACAATACCTAAGCCTCTTTTGAACTTCTTCTTTATTCAAGAATCCTGCGTTATTATATTTCCACAACACATTCGCAGTTTCAGCTTTATATAATTCTGATGTAATTACTTTTGAGGCTCCCTCAATTTTCTTTCCGTATATTTCTGCATTTTCACGTGATAGTGCTATTTCAATTCCTGCACTTGCATCTAAGACAATAATCATCTTTCACGATCCTCTCTAATTAGAACAGCAGGATCAGGAAACCTATTTGAATCAATAATAATATCATTTCTTATTTCACTCAAAATTCTCTTTCTTCTAGAAATTCTGCTCTCTTTATAGTTCAGTGCCTTCCTTAACAGAACTATTGTTTCTTGAGTAATGCTTCGATTTTCTTGTTCAGCAATCTGTGAAAGCCTTTCATATAGATCTTCAGGCACATCTCGAACTTGTAGTAGTGGCATATTCATCCTTTTGTATGCACTACTACTACTTACTGCATACACTGTCAAGATAATGCAATTTGTTTACTATATATATAAATATCTACGCTCACAAAGTGCGTCTTGCTAACATCCCCCATATTATGCCCCTCTATAATCGACCCCGCAACTAGAATTCTCAATTTTGTGAGGTTATCACCTGAATCCGTATAAACAAATAAAGCACCCCAAGCCAACCTGATAGTGTATAAGGTAAATAGGCTTTTTACTAAAACGGGAGGCGGACATGATAAGATCGGTAGTGTTCATCGCAGCGGTATTTTTCCTTCTTATATTCCTGTTATTAAAAAATCTACTTTTTTTGCCTTAAGTGCATCTGCCAAAGCAGTCTCAAGCGTTGCAGATATATTTATTTTATAATCTTTTGCCTGTTTTAATAGATCACTATTAACTGTTAAATTAGTCGGTTTCTTTGGGGCATTGGTATTGTACAAGGAAGATATATGGAACCTCCTTAATTATCGGTACATAGCCAACAGGAATTGTAAGGTTAAACTGGTTGTTGGTACGCTTTACATTCCCCTATAAATCTTCAATTCTTTTATTACTGTAGCTATAAAATCAAAATCTTTATCTGAATGTAAAAGGAATAGATTATTTTCAATTGCTATTTGTGCGATTAATAAATCTATTGTGCTTCTTACTGTTATTCCAGATTTCCTACAAGTAAAATTAATTAAGGCTGCCTTTTCATAAGATTCTTTACCATGATTCAAATAATAAAACGGAAGTGATTCGAGATATTCTTTTAATATATTAAATTCTTTTTCAGATTTTGTTCCTTGAAGTAACTCCTGATATACAAAATCACAAATACCATAAGGAATATTTCTATCTATTATTTCATCAAGTAATAAAACAGATTCATCATTTGTATTTCGGAAATAATTAATTAGTACAGATGTGTCTAATAAAATCATTTTCCAATTCTCATTTGTTTATAATCATAATTTTCATCAAAAGATATTTTTCCTTTAATATCTTTTAAATTCTTCATTTTATGATTTTTTACAAATTCTTTGAGTGCTGTTTCAATTAAGTCCTTTTTTGTGTGAATTGATTCCGCATATTTAAATGCTTCATCAACTAAATTATCATCTAAAACTATATTAGTACGCATATACACACCTCTGTGTGTATAATAATACACAAATGCATTATTGTCAAATTCATCTTAAACTATTACTCTATAATCGACCCCACAACCAGAATTCCCAATTTTGTAAGGCTATCACCCCATTTTTACGTATATCGGACAGGAAGGATACATGCTGAACACAGAGCTGAGAGCTTGGATGGTTTTATACGGATTCAGGGGTATCTTTTTATTGTATCTTCCTGCTTTATTGCCATACCGGAAAAGCCGATATATAATGAGGTCCTTAATAGCTGCTGTATAGGAGTTCTGAAGTGTCCAGTTCCCGAATTGGCCGTGCTGCCCTTGTTGTTGCCTTTGCTGTCAGTATCATACTGCCGGTGTACCACTTCACCCATCCCGCCGAAGTGAATACTGTTGTTGAGGGGACAGTAGAGGATTCGGCCATGGAAAACCTCGGGCAAGGGAGCGCAGAGCGGAATCCCGACTATGCGACCCTTTCTAAGGATGGCATCCCTGAACCAAAAGATTTTTCCCGGCCTATGGAACTGTTCTATACTTCCTATAAGATTGAAAAGGGGGACACCATCGGCGAACTGGCTTCCCGATTTGGGCTGAATCAGGACACCCTTTTATCCTTTAATAACATAAAAAATTCCAGAACCATCCAGGTTGGGCAGTATATCAAGGTGCCGAACCAGGACGGCATCCTGTACACGGTTAAGTCAGGAGACAGCCTGGCAGGTATTTGCGAAAAATACTCGGTAGATGCGGACTTGGTAAAGACCTTTAACAAGCTGGCCGATGAGACCATTCTTGCGGGGAGCAAGCTCTTTTTGCCGGGAGCCCGGATGAACCAGATTGATATGCAAGAGATTAACGGCGACCTCTTTAGCTGGCCCGTTCGGGGTTATGTAAGTTCCGGATATGGTTACCGGATCAGCCCCTTTACGGGGGCCCGGCAGTTCCATTCGGGACTGGATATTGCGGCTCCCCAGGGAACCCCTGTAAAGGCAGCTATGTACGGCCGGGTGGTGGACACGGGGTATGATACCAATACGGGGAACTATATCATCATTGCCCACCACGGCGGCTATAAGACCCTGTATGCCCACCTGGACGTGATACGGGTTAAGCCGGGCGCCACGGTTAACACCGGCGAAAGGATCGGCGATGTGGGGAGTACGGGCCTGAGCACCGGAAGCCACCTGCATTTTTCAGTCTTTAAAAACAGCGTAACGGTGAACCCCCGCCTCCTCATGCGGTAACAAAACGACTAGATATTCATCAATCTAAAGGACTAGATTTCTTAAAGAAACCTTCTCAGTATTCTGTTAGGGGAGCAAGGTAAAGCAGGAAGATGCTTTATAAAGGGGGGCGAAATGTATGGTATGAACACCATCCTGACTAATCTGTTCCGGTCCATCATAGAGTACTACCCCTTCCCGGACTTCCGGGTAATACCTGAAAAATGCCGCTAAGCCAGGAGGGACTTTTCCCGCTTTCCAGCCGCTTTTTACCTCTATGGGAAGCAGTGAACGGTCTTTTTCCAGGACAAAGTCTACTTCCTTCCCATCTGAAGTTCGCCAGTAGGTAATAGTATATCGGATATCTGCATGTTTTTTCAGTTCCCAAAAAACAAAGGCCTCACGGATGGTTCCTCCATCGCCTCGTAATTCCGGGGGTCTAAAGTCCTGGATTATGGTATTTACCACACCCTGGTCATAGAGATAGAACTTATAGGTTTTAACAAGTTCTTTTGCTTTGTTTGTAGAAAGTGGGGGAACAAGCGCAAGTACAAAGGTACCCTGCAACACTTCCAGATAACGGTCTATTTGTCTGGCTGAAACGCCCGCTATAGTAGCAAGGTTGTTTTTGTTCAACAAAGAGCCATTATTCAAAGCAAGCCAAGAGAGCATCTTGTTAAAAGATAAAACAGATTCTTCCTTGAGGAAGGATTTTATATCCCTTGCAATATAGGTTTTGAATATTTCCAGCAGATATTCCCGCCGGGATAATTCATCGGGCAAGGCGGAGAGGGCTGGCAGGGCTCCAAACCGTAAGAAATCTGGCAAAAACCTGTTAAAAGCCTCTAATTCATCAATATGACTGGGTTCATCAAGCATAGGGTTGATCTGCAATGCCGGTTCTATTCCCCATAGCCATTCCTGAAACGTAAGGGGATAAAGGGTGGTTTCTAATTTTCTTCCTGCCAGGGACTCTTTTAAATGGGCCTGTATTTCTAACGAGGATGATCCGGAAGCATATATTTTAATATCAGGATGAAGATCATATATAGCTTTAAAAATTGATGAAATGTTCGGACAATACTGATATTCATCGATAAACAACAATTGTTTACGAACCTGACGGATAAAGGATGTGTAACCTTCGTTAAAAAGGGCCAGGTGCAGGGGGTTTTCCAGATTGTATGATTCGTAGGGGAGACCTAATTCATGTTGCAACATACTGAGCAGAGTGGTTTTGCCGACCTGTCGGGAACCTATGAGAACGCTAATTCGATGATCGGCGGCCTGTTTTGCCAGGCTTGTATACTTCATTCGAGGGATCATAGGTTATATTGTAACAAATCCGCAGAAAATATCTAGAGAATTTCTACGCTGCCGGTGAAAATATCCGGATAATTTCATCAATCTATACGCCATTCCTGGAGCGTGCCGAGCATTCGCTGGCCCAGACGGGCTTCTACTTCGATATAGGTTTCCTCATAGCGTTCAGCCAGAACCGTTCCTGAACGGTGCAGCTGGGCGACCAGGTCGTGGCGGTTTACGGGAAAACGGAACCGATAGGCCGCGCCGGAAATGAGCAGATCTATCCTGCGGGCCAGGGTATCGAGACCGGTCCTATTCAGGGCGGAGATACTGACGCTGTCGCTGTACCGCTTTTCCAGATCTTTAAGCAGTTCCGGATTGGTAACCTTATCAATCTTATTTAAA
>NZ_JAJUHW010000087.1 GCF_029265695.1 Gracilinema caldarium
TCCGGACTTTACCGTGAGCATTGTGGGCTTTCCCATTCCAACCACAATCACCTATACGCCGGTCCACAACCGCATACACCAGATGGGCCTCGACGCGGCTTACACGATCGCAGGCTTTGACATCCGAACCGAATGGGCTCTAAGCCTTACTAACGATTTAGAAGGCCTTACCCCGCTCGAAAAGAACTCATACCTTCAGGGAGTGTTCCAGGCCACCCGTTCGTTCATCAACGGAACCACTTCCCTTTCCCTTGCATGGGCTCCCCGTTACGTCCTGAACTATAAAGCACCATCGGACTACACCAACCCAAGCGACCAGCAAGCTGCCACCATGCTCCGCCAATACGACGGGCAGGCTTACCAGTGGGAACATGGGGTAAGTCTCCGCATTGCAGGCAAGTACCTGAACGAAACCCTGCAGCCAGAAGCCCTCTTCCTTGCAGAAACAAGTGCTCGGGACTGGCTTGGAACTGCCTCAGTAAGCTACCAGCTCGGTGATGGCCTCAGTCTTAAAGCAGGAACCGTCCAGTATGGCTCCTTCCTCCCCAGTGGAGATGCAAACCGGGAACTGGGGACCTTCAGCAAGAGCAGCACCATCGACAAAGACTACTATTATATAGAAGTAAAATACAGTTTCTAATACATCGCCCCCGGCTGGCTCTTGCAGCCCGGCTGGGGCGTTTTTTTGACAAAACAAAATAAGTCGATATATACTGCTGGTGCTATTGTGTAAAAGCAAAGGCGGTAAAGAGTATGAAACATCGGAGAGGCGACCGCTATGACGGACGCTGGCTGCGTACACTTAGTCCTTTCTACCAAATTACTCCGTTCATTATGCGCACCAGATCCGATGCGCAGGATTATTATGAAGACCAATTTAAAATTTCCCCGGTAGAAAAATTGCTTCGATCCTTGCATGATCGCGGGTTTAGCAATATTGGTTTTCTCCATGTTTTTATGGCCGCTGCGGTATGAACAATTTCCCAGTATCCGCGTCTGAACCGCTTTATCGCAGGTCAGCGCATTTATGCCCGAAACGAAATTCTAATTACGCTGGCGATTAAAAAAAGACTCCACGAAGACGGCCTTGAAACAACTATAAAAATTCCCTTTGCTCCGACAGACACTATCTTTACTATTGCAGAGAGGCTTAACGCCGCAGTCGCCGGAAACAAGGATGAAAATACTCAGAACGATACCGACAATACGGCAAAACTTTTCATGCTGCTTCCCCGCTGGCTGCTCAGATTTGTGCTTTGGAGTTTCAGAACCCTGGATTATTATGGTCTATTACCAAAGGCAATCCATAAAGCAAGCCCTTTCCATGCCACAGCCTTCATCACCGACCTGGGTTCTCTTGGAATTAAGCCCATATATCATCATATCTATGATTTTGGAACCACATCTCTATTTATTGCCTTTGGCAACAAACTGAGGGTCAATGAGTTATCTGATGAGGGAACCGTTATAAAGCGCAAATATATTCCGGTTAAAATTGTCAACGACGAACGTATTTGTGACGGCCATTATTATGCCACGGCCTTTAAATACATGCGGCGGCTTTTTGCTCATCCTCACATCCTAGAACAACCACCAGAA
>NZ_JAJUHW010000014.1 GCF_029265695.1 Gracilinema caldarium
CATTCCCTCCCGGAGTGCTTCCAATGCGACTTTCGCTTTAAACGCTTTGTCAAAACTTTGTCTCTTTTTCATGGTGTCTCCGCTTTAAGTGTAACGGATTCTACACCTTATTTATACTGTCTTTTGTGTTTTAATTTTGAGGCTCAGCATAGTATTAACAGAGACTTTAAATGGTGAAACCAATACTTCAATCTTAATTTGGGGTGGAGATCTGATTATGCAAAACTTTTTACCCTTTAGTGATAGGTGGGAAGAAATTGGTTTTCCGCCAAAAAAACCGGAAGCCTAGGAGTTTCCCTTTTCGAATGTGTTCTACTTTTGGGAAGACAGAATAGAAGACATCAAAGCGAGTTCGGTACTCAGAGAGAAAACTAAAACAGGGGAAGAAATCACCTATGACGAAAACCAATTACGAAAAACATTTTATGGTGTTCACGATTCAACACTCAACATGAATACCTACAAACGGGCTTGGGCAGAGGGAGTGCCCGGGTCCGGTATCGGAGAGACCTTAGATATTGAGTTTACGCTGCCTGCGGACCATATGATGGTTCTTATAGTGAAATCAAGTTTCCCGAGAAAACCCGCAAGGTACGCTTTACGATAAAAGATATGTACAAGGGAACCAAGTATGATGACACCTGCATCACCGCCATATACTTAAAGCAGCAAAGCGAGTTCACGACCCACCCATACTTTGAGATTGTCCCCCAGGACAGTAAAAAATACTATGAAGCCATAGAAATCGTAGAAAAACGATTAAGGGAAGCAGCGCTTATAAAATAACCTATAAGACCAGCCCATCAAGAAACTGCCCTTGTTTTTTTTAAATAAAATAGTAATACTCATTACTAGTATGCAGTTTGATATTCACAGTGTCCTCATTACCGGTACGGGCATGAGTCTCGTTTTTCTATGCCTTTCGGTGTTTACCTGGCTCAAAGGCCGCCGACGGATTGCTGGTTTGGAATACTGGTTTCAGGGTTATGGCTTTTTTCTGTTCGGTATGATGCTGATAATAATACGGAATCGTATTCCCGAATGGATTTCTATAGTTTTTGGCAATACTGCAATCTTTATAGGTCTTTCTTTTAAAATAATCGGTCTCTTAAAGTATCTAGAATGGTATTCACGCAAAATGCTTCTTTGTCTTATTGCCTATAACCTGATCCATATAGCGCTGCTTGTCTGGTCATTATCCTTGCCTGAGGGGCTTAAGTTCCGAATGATCAGTATTAGTCTCTATAATGTCAGTTTTAGTGTCTTAGGATCCTGGCTGCTTCTCTCCAAAGCATCGCGTAAATTGCGGAGCCATACCATTGTAGCAACAAGCTTTTATGCCCTTTATGGGGCTATCTATCTTGTGCGCACCATCCGATCTTTTTATTGGCATAATGGTAATAATTGGTTACAGTCAAAGGATCCGGTGGAAAGCATGATATTAACGATGGTTATTATCCTGTTAGGTGGTGTTGCAGTCGGTGAGATGCTTCTCGTTCACGGAAAATTGGAACTCCTTCTTATGGACACTGCGATCAGGCTTAACGAAACCAACCGATCTTTGGAAGAAGAAATCGTTCACCGGGCGTCGATAGAGCGGGAACTACAGTTTTCCAATAGAGAACTAGCATCGACCCAAAAAGAAATCATGCGGACCCTCGCGGAAGTGGTCGAATATCGTTCTAAGGAGACCGCTCTCCACGTGGCTCGGGTTTCAGCTTACAGCAAAATCATTGCGCAAAGTATTGGATGTAAGGAGGAATTTATTAATCGCCTTGCAGATGCAGCCCCTATGCATGATCTGGGTAAGGTCGCCATGAGCGATGAGCTTTTAAATAAAAAGGAGCCCCTGACTGCAGAAGAGCACAAGCTCATGCAGAGCCACACCCTTATTGGCTACAACCTCCTTAAAAATTCCGAACAGCCACTCCTTCAATTAGCTGCCATTATCGCACTGGAACACCATGAACATTGGGATGGTCAAGGCTATCCATTAGGAAAAAAAGGCGAAGATATCTCCCTCGCAGGTAGAATCGTCTGTCTCTGTGATGTGTTCGATGCTCTCTCGGTAGAACGGCCCTACAAAAAAGCGTGGGACATGGATAAAATCTTAGCATATCTTAAAACTCAGCGGGGGCACATGTTCGATCCCCGCTTAGTGGACGTGTTTTTTCTTCAGATTGATGAAATCTTTTCGGTAACTTATAGCATTTCTGAAGTTTTAAAATAGAAGCGGTATCCATGATATCGCTTTTATAAAACTTCCTTTCCCTCATTGTACTCCCATGGTACACTTCTACAGTATGGAAGAAACCATTTTTAGCCTATCCCATTCCACTGGGCTTCCCTACCTGGACCAGACTCTTCAGGGACTATTTCCTGGGGATAACTTGGTCTGGGAGATTGAATCAGTTTTAGACTACCACTTTTTTCTTGAACCCTTCGCAAAGCAAGCAAAAAAACTGGGAAAAACACTGGTATATTTTTATTTTTCTGGCGAAGATCCCCTCCTTCGTGAATCAGATGGCATACGGATTATAACCCTGCAGCCCTTCAAGGGCTTTGAGCACTTTGTATCTGATATTGTTGATATCATAGAAACCCATGCCGATAGGGCCTGGTATGTCTTTGACTGCCTCACCCCCCTTGCCAAAGTCTGGTACTCGGACCGAATGATGGCTAATTTATTCCTTATTGTATGTCCCTTGGTCCTCAAACTCAGAGCCCTTGCGTATTTTTCCCTTTATAAACACCAACATTCCAATCATGCAACAGATACTCTCTATGCAACCGCTCAAATTATTATCGAGGTGTGGAATTACAAGGGAACCAGATATCTCCAGCCCCATCGGGTAGATAACAGATTTTCTCCAACCCTCTATATGCTCCATCAATTAAGACCGGATGGTCATCTAGAACCAGTCACCAATAGTGCCCTCACCGCTGATGTAGTCACCCTGGCAAAACAGCCGCTCCTTAATTTTACCATCCAGCGCTTCGGTCCCTGGACCGCAAGCTACCACGAAGCAGAGGCAATTATCGAGGCCCTGAACCGGGGCGAACCAAAGGATGCGGAGGCTCAGGAGCTTTTTGAACGGCTGCTCCACATGGTCATTACCCGTCAAACCAGCTTTTTGCCCCTGGCCCGGAAATACTTTACCCTCCCGTTTCTGCTCGATGTATTAAAACGTCTCATCGGGTCGGGCCTTATAGGCGGAAAAGCCCGGGGCATTTTGCTGGCCCAGTTGATACTCAAGGGAAGTCATCCTCACTGGTCCGCTATACTGGAAAACCACGACTCCTTTTTTATTGGCTCCGATGTATTTTATACCTTTGTTATTCAAAATGACTGCTGGTGGCTCCGCAGAAAAAAAGGATCGATGGAAGAAATCCTTGCCAATGCGCGGATTGCCCGGGAACGGATTCTTAAGGGCAAGTTCCTTGAGTACATCGTACTCCAGTTCCGCGAAATGCTAGAGTATTTTGGCCAGGCGCCCATCATTGTGCGCTCCAGTTCCATCCAGGAAGACAGCTACGGCAATGCCTTCTCAGGCAAATACGAAAGTGTGTTTTGTGCAAATCAGGGTAGTCTTGATGAACGGCTTGCGGCATTCTTAGACGCGGTTAGGCAGGTGTATGCCAGTTCCTTAAGCGAAGATGCCCTTATGTACCGGCTGCATCATGGGCTCCTTCATGAGGATGAACAGATGGCTCTCATTGTCCAGCGGGTGTCGGGGGATGTCTGGGGCTCCTCTTTTTTCCCTCCCGCCGCTGGAGTAGGCTTTTCCTATAATCCCTTCGTGTGGGACCCGGCCATAGATCCCCATGCGGGGGTACTCCGGCTTGCCTTCGGTCTTGGCACCCGCGCGGTGGATCGTCTGGATGATGACTATGTCCGTATTGTGGCTCTGAACGCTCCCCTGGCCCGGCCGGAAAAGGACCCGGAAGAAGCAAAAAAGCATACCCAGCGGAGGGCAGACCTCATCAATCTCAAAGAAAACCGCTTCGAAACCGTACCGATTCGAGATGCCCTTTCACTACTTCCAGAAAAGCTCAGGCAGTATTTTTGCCACGAGGACCGGGAAGCGGCCGAACGGGCTCGGGATTTGGGCCTCCCTGCGAAAAGCGCCTGGCAGCCCGATTTTACAGCCCTTTTTGAAAAGACCGATTTCCCCCAGCGGATGCGGGAACTGCTGAGTGTCCTCGAAGCTGCATACGAACATCCGGTGGATGTGGAATTTACGGTGAACTGTATTCTTTCGGATGATGGAGACCTGGCAGATTACCGGATTAACCTGGTCCAATGCCGGCCTTTCCAGGTTAAGTTGATGGGCACCGGTTCTATTGGTATCCTCCCCCGTCAAATAGAGGAAAAGAACCTTTTTCTGAAAAGCGATGGTCCTATTGTGGGCCGCAGCATAGCCGCCCCGGTGGGGCGCCTCGTGTATGTTTCTAGTCAGGCCTACACGGCCTTAAGTACCCAGGATAAGTACGCCCTGGCCCGGCTTATTGGGCTAGTTGCCCGCCGGCCCGAGCCTTGTTCGTCCTGCGGTCCGGAAAGCAAGAAAGAAGGCATTGTTCTTTTAGTCGGCCCCGGCCGCTGGGGAACTAGCACCCCTTCCATGGGGGTGCCCGTCGCATTTAATGATATCAAGGATGTACAGGTGCTGGTGGAGCTAGCCCTCATGCATGAGGGCCTCGTCCCTGACGTGTCATTAGGCACCCATTTCTTTAATGACCTGGTGGAAATGGATATGCTCTATGTTGCGGTCTTTCCGGAACGGAAAAATTGTCTTTTTAACGAGGCCTTTATTACCCATGCTTCCCGTTTCCTCCGTATGGTTCCGCCGGAAAACGAGCTATGGGCCCGGGCTCTGACTGTTTTGGAATCTACCGAACAGGCCGAACTGCGGCTCTTTGCAGATGCCACAGCCCAGCATGCGGTATGCTATTTGGTTACACAATCCCCTGGGCCAGCATTGCCTCAGCAACTTTAAGGAAGCCCGCGATATTGGCGCCCGCCACCAGATTCCCCTTCTGTCCATATGCCTCGGAAGCGTCTCGGCACTGGAAATAGATGTTGTTCATAATGGTGTGGAGCTTTGCATCCACTTCCTCGAAAGACCAGGCCATACGCATAGAGTTCTGGGACATTTCGAGCGCGCTGGTTGCGACCCCGCCGGCATTAGCAGCCTTGGCGGGGCCAAAAGAAACCCCTGCGTCCAGGAATATTTTTACCGCTTCTGGAGTACTGGGCATGTTGGCTCCCTCTGCCACGGCGATGCAGCCGTTTTTGACCAGGGCAGCAGCGGCCTGGCCGTCCAGTTCGTTTTGGGTGGCGCAGGGGAGGGCGATGGCACAGGGCACGGTCCAAATACCTGCACAACCCTCGGTATAACGTGCTTTGGGTCGTATATCAAGGTATTCCTTGATGCGGCCCCGTTCTATTTCCTTGATGCGCTTAATAGCATTTAAATCCACACCGGCTTCATCAACAATGTACCCGTTAGAGTCAGACATGGCGACCACGGTCGCACCAAGACTCATGGCCTTTTCAGCCGCATAAATTGCCACATTTCCCGAACCGGAAATGACGACCCGTTTGCCCTTCCAGTCTGTGTTCCGCGCTTCGAGCATTTTGGTGGTAAAGTACACAAGTCCGTAGCCGGTGGCTTCTTTTCTTGCCAGGGAGCCGCCGTAGGGAATGCCCTTGCCCGTGAGGACCCCGGTAAAGCTGTTTGTGAGCTTCTTGTATTGTCCGTACATATAACCTATTTCACGGCCTCCCACTCCAATATCACCGGCGGGAACGTCCGTATCGGGACCGATGTGGCGGAACAGTTCTGACATAAAGGACTGGCAGAAGCGCATAACCTCCATATCGCTTTTACCCTTGGGATCAAAGTCGCTGCCTCCCTTTCCTCCACCGATAGGGGTAGTGGTTAGGGCGTTTTTAAAGATTTGTTCAAATCCTAAAAATTTGATGATGCCTAAATTGACCGATGGGTGGAACCGGATGCCACCCTTGTAAGGTCCGATTGCGCTATTAAACTGGACGCGGAAACCTCGATTTACCTGTACGTTCCCCTGATCATCTACCCAGGGGACCCGAAACATAATCTGCCGCTCCGGTTCCACGATTCGCTCTACGATTTTAAGTTTGGCCATTTCAGGCCTTTTTTGGATGACCGGTTCTATGGACTCAACCACCTCTTTAACAGCCTGGAGAAACTCCGGTTCCGCGGGGTTTCGGGTACTGACGGTCGCCATAATGGTATCGACAAAACTACTGCTCATGGTTATCTCCTGTATATGCCGTAAAATCGGCAAAGTATTGCCGTATAAATGGCAATAAAGTTTGTTAAGCCATGGTAAAGCCGATATTCCCTTGCCGTCAAGTGTTTTTTTCAGATTTACACATAACAGAGAGAATGATATTGTCTACATGCAGTTTCTCCGTTAGTATACATATCCTATGGAAGCCGAATCTCAGAAGGCAAAGGAACTGGCCATACTTGGCATTCTCGACGAAAATGAGCGGCCCTTAAGCGGCGCTGATCTCGAAGCCCTGCTCAGGGACAAGGGCTATGAGCTGAGCGAACGGACCATACGGCTGTATTTGCAGCGTTTTGACGCGGAGGGGCTCACTGAGTCATTAGGCAAGCAGGGACGAAAAATTACCGATAAGGGCCGCATGCGGCTCGACGAACAGCGCTTGATGCACCGGGTGGGTTATATGTCTGCCCGTATTGACCAAATGACCTATACCATGGACTTTGACCTCCCCAGGCGAAAGGGAACGGTGGTCATCAATCTGGCTATCATTAAAAAGGATGATTTTCTTGCCTACCTCCCCATGGTAGAGCAGGTATTTGAGAAAGGTTACGCTATGGGAACCCTGGTAAGCCTCGTGGGTCCCGGTGAACGCATTGGTGCCTATGTAATACCGGATGGCCACATTGGCTTTTGCACAGTCTGTTCGGTAACCTTGAACGGTGTGTTTTTAAAATACGGCATTCCCACAAGGTCTCTTTTTAGTGGTCTTTTGCAGCTGGAGCAGGGGCAGGCTGTGCGTTTTGTGGAGCTTATCAGTTATGACGGCACCAGTATCGATCCCTTGCAGCTTTTTATCCGAGGTAAAATGACCGATTATTTAGGGGCCATTAAAAACGGCAACGGCAGGATCGGAGCGGGCTTCCGGGAAATCCCCGGCGAAAGCTACCAGCTTGCAGCGGACCTGGCTCGGCAGCTCCAGGACATAGGTCTCGGGGCCTTTCTTAAAATCGGCCGCCCTTCCCGGGACCTCCTCAATGTCCCGGTCCATGAAGGCTGCTGCGGCCTCATTGTTATCGGCGGCCTCAATCCTGTGGCGGTCTTTGAAGAGTCGGGTATTCCTGTAAGCTACAACGCCCTTGCGGGCTATATGGAATTTAACCGGCTCTTCCATTATTCCCAAATGCGGGAACGCCTCGGGTCGTAACGTTACAACGCTGCCATCTGGGTTACCACGAAGGCGCCGTTCCCGAGCCAGGGGACCCAGGTGATGGAGGTGTACCCATCTCCTGCCGGTGTAGGCAGTACCGCCCCAGGAAAGAGCCAGGCATACTCGTTATAGGGCCAGAGCAGCGATCCATAGGAACTTAAAAGGGCAAAGCGGTCTTTGCCGAAACAGAAGCCTCTAAAGGTGGTATCAAGCTGGTTTGCGACCCCATAGAGGTCTTCCCAGGTGGAACCATCTGTGCTTGTGGCCACGTTGCCATACTGGTCCGCAATCATATAGAGGCCGTTGCCGTAGGTTACGGCGACTATATTATTAGATATAGAATCACTCGCTGTAATTGGCCCTTCCCAGTTGCTGCCGTTGGTGCTGGTATAGAGGGTCCAGTTTATAGTACCCGCAAAGAAACGGCCGTTTGCAAAACTAATACTTGAAAAATTAGGAGCCTCTACTGGTGTTGTATCGGTCCAGGTTGCCCCCGAGTCACTGCTACTGAGTACAAGCCCGATGCTCGCTTGCCCCCATAAACCGACAGCAACAAAAACGCCATTGCCATAAGCTATGTCTGTTAAACTATGAGTATAGGTATGACTGCCCTCGGTAAGAGGACTCACATCTTCCCAGCTATTACCAGGATTGTTACTTCTAATAATGGTTCCAGAGTTCCCTGCTGCAACAAAGTAGCTGTTACCGTAAGAAACGCCGTTAAATTCCACGTTGGTTCCTGGATTTGTTTCAGGATTTATCCAGTCTCGTCCATCGGTGCTAACAAAAATAGTATCATTATAACCGACGGTTACGAGTGTGGTGCTGCTAAATGCGAGATCATTAGCAAAAAGTGAGTCCGGCAGAATCACCACAGGAACAGTCGCATCAATACCAGCGGCTCAGGTCGGGCCAGCAGGCCCCGCTGGTCCGGCGGGCAAAGAACAGGATGCAATAGAAAGCGCCACAGCGATGACAAGTAGTCCCCATTTTTTCATATAATCCTCCCCTTTTTGATACTATCCAGAGAGGAAGCTGATGTGTTACAGGGGATGCACAGGCCGGTGCACGTATAAGGACAGATCAATACTTATAGAAATAACCTGCATTATATGCAGATTCGGATAATATCCGTTACATAAAGTATAGCACATGATCTTATAAAAGCAAAATAGATTATAAAAAAAGTAATCTATTAGTTAAAAAAAAGGGGATGTCCTTAACTTATAGGACATCCCTTTTATTTTACAGACCTACCTGGGTCTTTATGCCAAAAAGAACAACACCGCCGTTCGCCACATCAAAAGCGCTTCCTGCATTGGAAGTAGCAAGCCAGTCGAGGTAAATGGCCATTTTTGCAAATAAAGCCGATTTCTTTGCGAAAATGTCATAGTTAACACCGAGGCCAAAAGCAGGAGAATTACCCGGGATCGTGCCGGTATAGAGGGTAATGCCCAGTTTATCAAGAGGAATGACAGTAATATTCATAACGTTCACATTGGTGCCGGAAATGTTGCGGTATTTAAAGCCTCCAGTAAAGCTATCGTTAAATACATAATCAATTCCAAACTATGTTTCGCTGGATACGGTTTGGGTGTTTATGTTATATCCAGCGCCGGAACCGACGGTAAAGGTAAAATAGTCTGCTTTCTGCGCAAAGGCAGCAAATGCCAGACATCCGAAGAGGAAAACGCTGATTACCACTTTCTTCATATGAAAGCTCCTTATAGTGAGATTGATAAAAACTTTCGCACACCGGTGTAAGGGTGTCAATATATAGATAAAAAAAACTTGAAATATTTCCAAAGGGGTTTACAATAACAGTAATAACACAGAGTTCCAGCCCGGCGATGGCTGGAGAGGTCTGCAAAATCCATATCGCCCGCATCAATCTGTGCTTCAGTGCTGCTTCCTGCTGGTACATCGGCTGTATCGAATCTGTAGGAGGCTTGTATGAAAAAATCCCCCGCAATTCATCAATCTGAACCGGAACTTGCTCCTGTCCTTGTGGAGTCCACGATCAATACCTATCGGGGTAAGCCGGGAGCCCTGCTTTCAATCCTGGAAGAATTGCAGAATCTTCATCCCTACAGGTACCTCGAAGAGGCCACCTTGGCCCAGGTCGCTTCGGGGCTTCATATTCCTCAATCTCAGGTCTATTCGGTTGCTACCTTTTATTCCTATTTTAACCTTGTGCCCCAGGGTAAGCATACCATAGTGGTGTGCCGGGGAACCGCTTGTCATACCCGCGGCTCTTTGGCGCTGCTCCAGGAAGCCATGTACCGGCTTGGGCACGAAGCCTTCCGCGAAGCCGATGAGCCATCCTTTACCACTGCGGATAGATTGTTCACCGTAAAAACAGTTGCCTGTTTTGGCCAGTGTGCCCTGGCTCCGGTTATCGCAGTCGATGGCCGGATTTATTCACGGATGAATGTCCGGCTCCTTGCGGGGCTCCTGGAAAAAATCCGGAAGGAGACAAAGAAATGAAGAGCTTTCCCTTGGAAAAACAGGCCCATGGGGGCTTAGCCTTGGTAAAACCCTCTGGCCCGGCCATTTCGGTAGGGCTGGGAACCTGCGGTATCGGCAACGGAGCCTTGGACCTCTACGAAGCATTACAAAAAGCGTCTCAGGGAACTGGAGTGCTTATAAAACGGGCAGGCTGCTTTGGATTCTGCGCGGAGGAACCGCTGGCCATGCTCTATTATCCGGGTAAACCGGTCCTGCTCTATGCCCAAGCGACCGCAAAGGATGCAAAGAAACTCCTTACTGCCCTGGAAAGCCCTGAAGCGCTCACCCGTTTTGCAAGACGGGCTCGGGCTAAAATATCACGCTGGGACTTCAGAACCAGCGAGCTAAATTTTGGAGACGCCTTCCCTGAGGTACCGGAATGGAAGGATCTGTCCTTTTTTTCAGGCCAGGAAAAACTGGTACTCCGGGATGCGGGGCTTATCGATCCAGAAAATATTGATGAATACCTTGCCGTGGAAGGTTACCGGGCCTTGTATAAAGCGTTGACCAGCATGAACTCTGACGAGGTTATTGAAGCGGTAGTCCAGTCGGGTTTACGGGGCCGGGGCGGAGCTGGTTTCTCAACGGGCAACAAATGGCAGCTTCTTAAGGCGAATAAGGGAGACGAGAAATACCTTATCTGCAATGCCGACGAGGGCGACCCGGGTGCTTACATGAACCGGAATGAAATAGAAAGTGACCCCCATATGCTGCTGGAAGGGATGCTCATCGGGGCCTACGCGACCGGGGCCCGTCATGGCTTTGTCTACGTCCGGGCCGAATACCCTCTGGCGGTGGAGCGGCTGCAGAAAGCCATCAAGGATGCCCATTCTTACGGAATTCTGGGGCCCCATGTTCTGGGGACAGATTTTTCCTTTGACCTTGAACTGGTCTGCGGCGCCGGTGCCTTTGTCTGCGGCGAAGAAACAGCCCTTATTGCCAGCGCGGAGGGCAAGGCTGGCAGACCCCTGCCTCGGCCTCCCTTCCCAGCTCAGAAGGGCTACCAAGGGTATCCCACGGATATCAACAATGTAGAAACCTGGTGCAACATTCCGGTCATTGTGGCGAGGGGCGCTTCCTATTTCAGAACCATTGGTACGGAAAAAAGTCCGGGAACCAAGGTCTTTAGCCTCGTAGGAAAGGTCAAAAATACGGGTCTTGTGGAACTGCCCCTGGGGACGCCGCTTAATACGATCATTTACGGAATGGGAGAAGGTGCGGGCAGCAGAAAGCATATCCGGGCCGTCCAAACGGGCGGGCCCTCCGGTGGCTGTATTCCGGCGGATAAATTTCCCATCCCTGTGGATTATGAATCTCTCACCGCCCTGGGGGCCATTATGGGGTCAGGGGGCATGGTGGTCATGGACCAGGACAACTGTATGGTGGATGTGGCCCGGTATTTTACGGGCTTTACCGCCTCCGAATCCTGCGGTAAGTGTACCCCCTGCCGGGAAGGCACCGCCCAGATGCTCAGAATCCTTACTGATATTAGCTCCGGTAAGGGGAGCCTTAAGGATCTGGAGGAACTTGAAGAGCTTGCCCACACCCTTAAAGATGCGTCTCTTTGTGCCTTAGGCCAAACCGCAGCGAATCCAGTGCTGACAACCCTCCACTATTTCCGGCAAGAGTATGAAAAACATATAGTAGAAAAACGCTGTACCGCCGGGGTCTGCGAAAGCCTTTATGAAGCCCTCTGCGAAAATTCCTGTCCCCTTCATATGAATATTCCGGGCTACCTGGCCCTGCTTTCCGAAGGCCGCATCGAAGATGCCTACGAACTCACACTCCGGGATAATCCGCTTCCCGCTTCCATGGGCCGTATTTGCCACTTCCATTGTCAGATGCGCTGCCGCCGTGAGACCTTGGACGAGAGCGTCGCCCAGGGAGAAATCCACCGGTATTTGGCGGACACCATGTACAAATTGGGAAAGGATAAGGAAATCTGGCAAAAACTGGTTCGGGAAAAGAAGCCCGATACGGGTAAAGAAATCGCCATCGTCGGTGCTGGGCCTGCGGGACTTGCGGCGGCTTTTTACCTTATCCGGCTGGGCCATCGGGTCATGGTTTACGAGTCCCATCCTAAGGCTGGGGGCATACTTCGTTACGGCATCCCCGCCTACCGGCTCCCCAAGGACATCTTAGACCGTGAATTAGAGTTGTGGAAAAAATTGGGGGTCCGTTTTACCTTTAATTGGAAACTCGGTCGGGATGGCCAGATTGATGAACTTAAATCCCGCTACGACACGGTCATTGTGGCTATCGGAGCCCAGGGCGACCGGCCCCTGGGCATTCCCGGAGAGGACTTGGCGGGGGTGCATCCTGGGTATGCATGGCTCGAGGCCTTCGCCCTTGGCACGTCGCCGAGCCTATCTCGAAGCGATACGCGGGGCGATACACGATTCCAGGCCCGGAGCGCGTCATCGGCTTCTGCTCCGGGCCAAGCCAAAAAGATAGGAAATCGTTGTCTCGTTATAGGCGGTGGCAATGTGGCTATCGACACTGCCAGGACCCTTTTCCGGCTTGGCAAAGAAGTTACCGTAGTATACCGGCGCAGCAGGACCGAGATGCCTGCCAATGCGGTAGAACTGGCTGGTGCGGAAGAAGAGGGTATCCGTTTTGAATATATGCTCCAGCCGGAGGAAATTACCGGATCGGCGGGCCATGTTCAGGCGGTGCGGTTCCGGGTGATGAAGCCCGGTGGTATCGACGAATCGGGCCGGCCAAAACCGGTTCCGACGGACCGGACTGTGGACATTCCCTGCGATGATGTGTTCATCGCGGTTGGCGAGCGGGTGCTTTCCGAATCGATTGTTCCACAGGGATTCCCGATAGAACGGGACGGCCGTATTCGGGTGAACCATATCACGGGGAACGTACAAGGAAACGTCTATGCCATCGGAGACGCAGTTACCGGACCCGCAACCGCAGCGGAGGCCATGGGGCTCGGCAAGTCCGTTGCCCGATCTATCGACCAGGCCCTGATGAACCGGGATGTTTTCTCCGAATTGTACAAACAGTACTCGTATCCTATGACGGTGCCAGCGGAAGTCGAGCCGAGCCCCATGGGCCGGCCCAAATTGGTGCCCCCCGAAGACCGAAAGGGTAATTTCCAGGAAATATCATTCGGTTTTAACGGGGAAGATGCTCTGCGGGAAGCACGGCGCTGTCTGCGCTGCGATGTCCGTTCAAATGCCATGAGTCCCTGGCGGTAGGTTCTCGGAGGTAACATATGGATAGCATGACAGAATCTCAAGTTCAGATCACCATAGATGGAAGATCCCGTTCGGTTCCCCCAGGGACGAGCATCCTGCAGGCCGCGAAAATTGGGGGTATACAAATCCCCACCCTTTGCCACTTGGAAGGAGTCTGTGCAAGTGCCTCCTGCGGGGTCTGTGTGGTGGAGGTAGAGGGTGCAAAAAGCCTCCTCCGTTCCTGTGTGCAGGCAGTAACCCCTGGTATGAATATAAAAACCCACAGCCAGCGGGTCATGTCGGCCCGGAAAACCGCGGTAGAATTACTCCTTGCCAATCACCCGGAAGATTGCCAAACCTGTCTCAGGAACGGTTCCTGCGAATTGCAGGATATGGCACAGCTGCTCGGTATCCGCTCCCGCCGCTTCCCACGCACAAGACCGGCTTTCCCCCCAGATTTCCAAGGCTGGGGCGTACAGCGGGACAATGATAAATGTATACTCTGCGGCCGCTGCGTATCCGTATGCCGGGAACTGCAGACCGTCTCCGCCATAGACTTTGTCGGGCGGGGCATTAAAACCCATGTGGGGACCTTTATGAACAGGGCCCTTTCGGAATCGGTCTGTGTCTCCTGCGGCCAGTGTACCCTGGTGTGTCCCACCGGGGCTCTCACTGAACGGGACCAAACCGAAGAGGTGTTTGCACTGCTTCATAACCCGGATAAGGTGGTGGTGGTCCAAACCGCCCCGGCAATCAGAGCCTCCCTGGGAGAAGCCCTGGGTATGGAAAGCGGGGCCCTTGTGACAGGCCAGATGGTCGCCACCCTGCACCGCCTTGGTTTTTCCTATGTGTTCGATACCCAATTTACCGCAGACCTTACCATTATGGAAGAAGGCTCTGAACTCATCCAGCGCCTGTCCGCTGCCCAGCGGGGCGAGAAACCGCTTCTCCCCATGATTACCTCCTGTTCTCCCGGCTGGATTAACTTTATTGAAACTTTCTATCCAAGACTTACAGGTCATCTTTCTACCTGCAAGTCGCCCCAGCAGATGTTCGGGGCGATAGCAAAGACATACTGGGCGAAAAAGATGGGCCTAGACCCATCCCAAATTGCGGTGGTTTCCATTATGCCCTGTACAGCTAAAAAATTCGAAGCCAAACGGAACGAAATGCGTTCAGCCTGGCAATGGTGGGAGGAACAGGGGAGGACCTATGAACCTTTCTATGATGTGGATGCGGCTTTGACGACCCGGGAATTAGCCCGGATGGTTCGCCGTATAGGCCTTGATTTTACCAAATTACCCCAGGAACTATTCGATGATCCCCTGGGCCGGAGTACCGGTGCGGCTACTATTTTTGCCAATACCGGGGGTGTTATGGAAGCGGCGGTCCGCACCGCCTATGAACTGGTGACCGGAAAGGCCTTGCAAAACCTCGAATTGGAAGCCCTCCGGGGTAACCAGAATATCAGGACCGCAACACTCGACCTCGATGGCACGAAGCTCACCGTAGCGGTGGCTCATACCCTTAAAAATGCCCGTATTATTCTTGATGAAATTGCTGCGGGAACGAGCCCCTACGCCTTTGTGGAAATCATGACCTGTCCCGGAGGCTGTGTCGGCGGAGGAGGCCAACCCTTAGGGCAGAACCAGGAGAAAATTACCCATCGGCAGGCTTCTATTTATATGAAAGACAGGCAGTTTCCGGTTCGCAAGTCCCATGAAAATCCTGAAGTACAGGCCCTGTATCGGGAATTTCTGGAAAAGCCTCTGGGGCACCTATCCCATGAACTGCTTCATACTACATATCGAAAAATAGGTTGACAACGCACAAAAGCTGTATAACAGTTATGTGATATGCGAAAATTTCAAATACATTCAATCCGGGACCGTTTCATCTTATGGACGGTTCCGGTCCTTTTGTTGTCCCTTGGCACTGTCGTTTTGGTGCTTTCATGGTTTGCAAATAGAACATTGCAGGAAGGAACGGCCCGTAATGTGTATCTGGCGGGAAAAAGCATGGCCGATACAATTCAAGAAAGTCTAGAGGAAAAGGCTCGGATTGTAAAAACCATGGCAGCCACTCTGGATACTCTCCGATCTGAGGGTGTCCGGGACAGAACTCTTATAGGTCCCCTGTTTGCTGCGATACACACACGACATCCTGATCTTTTTACCGTTTGGACAGTTTTTGACAGAAATCAATGGGATGGGAAGGATGCTCAATTTGCAGATAAGGACGGCTGGGATGCACAGGGATCCTTTGGCCTATATACAAGCCGAACCAACGATAGCATTAAAATTATAAAAGACGCTGATTATTTTGAAGCTGCTTATTTTGCGGAGCCTAAAAAAGCAGGCACATTACTCCTTATGGAGCCCTATCAGGATGAAGTAGACGGCACTGCGGTTATCAATACAAGCATTGCAATACCACTATACGACCAACACAAAACCTTTCTTGGGGTCTGCGGGGTTGATACATCCCTTAAAATGATTATCGATTATGTCCAAACCTTTACGTACGGTCAATCTGGTTATGCATTGCTTGTTTCTAGATCGGGAACTATATTGTCCGACCGGAACCAAGAGCATATTGGCAAAAAATACAGCGATGTTTTTGATGCAGGTTTAAGTTCTGCCATCAATGAACATCTCATGAATGCAATACCAAGCGCAGAAACCAAAATCTTAAACAGCTGGTACTCCTTCGGAACACAGCAGTATTATGTCCTCTTTTTCCCAATAATATTGAAAGAAGGAACTGGCAGCTGGCTCTGTTCCGTTCTGGTCCCAAAAAATGAACTCTTAGCTTCCCTGAATCTGTTCCGTACCATCAGTATCGTGGGGGCGGTGGTGATCTTTATTTTTACAATTTTGGTCATTTTTATTATTACCACTGAGACCATAAAGCCGCTCAAGCTGTTCGAATCCCTCTTGGACCCGGTTGGTAAAGGAGATTTTACCGTTCATTTTGACGGCCTCGGTAACGACGAAATCGGGGATTTGGGAAAAACAATCGATGAATTATTGGAAAAATTGTCGGTCCTTATCTCCCGCATCAAGGGAACTGCGGCTGCGCTGGCATCCCTCGAAGACATATCAAATCAGCAGACAGAACAAACGGGGATGGATGTCGATCAAATTGCACAGGCTATTAACAGCATGCAGCAAGCCCTGTACGATCAGGTTTCTATGGTAAAACAGGTGACTGGTTTTATGCAGGAAAATTTGGAAACCATACTGAATCTGGACAACAACATTGAAAACCAGGCTCGCAGGCTCCAGGAATCTTCTGCAGCGGTGGAAGAAATGACCGCCAATGTAAATTCAATTGCATCAAACATGGATATGGTTTCCAATTCGGTTCTTTCCCTAAAAGAGGTCTCAGACAAAGGCCGGGACCGGCTTTCTGCAGTATCAAGTTTAGCACTGGATGTTTCCGGAAAGTCCGAAAATCTTTTGGAGGTTAACACCACCATTGCGGGTATCGCTGCCCGGACTAACCTGCTGGCCATGAATGCAGCAATCGAGGCTGCCCATGCAGGTGAGGCTGGTAAAGGCTTTGCCGTTGTGGCCGACGAAATTCGCAACCTGGCCGAATCCTCGGCGGTAAAATCCAAGGAATCAGGCCGGGCCTTAAAATCGGTACGGGCTGCCATAGATTCCATGGTGTCTGGCATGGTTGCGGTGGAGACTTCGTTTAATGAAATTTTGGAAAAGGTGAACCAGGTTGATGCGCTTTCTTCCCAGGTAAAAACTTCTCTGGAAGAACAAAAACAGGGTTCTGAACAGGTGCTTGAAACCCTGGCTCAGCTCCACAAAATAACTGCGGAGGTTCGCAGCCAATCCGCTGCTCTACGGCAGCAAAATGCATCGGTGCTGGAACAGGCACAGCTTCTGTCCCAGCGGTCGGAAAACCTGAAAGAAAAAATGGACGATATCGACAGTTATGGCAAGGATATTCGTACATCGATGCAAAAAATGGTGCAACTAGAAAAGGCAAACCGGGAAGAATTAGCGGTACTCATTCGGGAAACCGCGACCTTTAAGATTCGGCTTTGACCTCCTCCTTTCCTGATTTCACTGCGATAGTGTCCTGCAAGGTTCCCATGGGACAAACAGCGCACCATGCACGGGGTTTATAAAAAAGCCCCAACGTATAGCTGATGCCTAGGGAGATAACATAGATAGCCCAGAAAATGCGGCCTACCTCTGACCAAGCTCGACCGAAACGCACCAGGAGGTTTACCATGCAAAAGAGCATAAAACCGCACAGAGCCCGTCTGATTTCAGGGGCGTATAAGAATTGAGGCAGTTTGCGTTTCCGGGATATGGGTGTCAGAACGACGCTCAGGGATGCCCCGTTTGGACAAATGTGGCCGCAGAAATAGCGGGTGCTCCGGAAATTAAGAGCCACCGCAAGGACTATCAACCCAATTACTAAAAGCCCAACTAGGGGATAAAAGTAGCCGCCAACTCCCACCAGCAGAACAAAGAGGACCGAAAGGTATTTCTTTTTGCCCTTATAAAGATTGATCTGTTTCATTCGAATATCATTCCATAATAACGGTCAATTTTGTTGGCCAGTTCCATAATACCGAAATTGCGAGCTTCCCGTATTAGTTCTTTACCCTGAAAATATCCGAGTATAGCGGGAACCGAATAGACCGAAAGTTGACCCCGGAACTCAGGCAAAGCTTCGGTATCGACATAGAAAAGCTTCATTTTAGGGAACTGTTTATTCATCAAATTAATGATCTTAGGTTTAATGCTGGCGCATACTCCGCAGGTGGGGGTAGAGCAATATAAAAGCACCGCCGGTTCTTGTAAAACAAGCTGTTGAAATTCGTTAAAGCTGGAAAGAGTATACATGTTTTACAATATATAGAAATATATATTTTGTGTAAAGATATTTTTTATGCGATATGAGTGCCTGAGATATCTTATTTTTCTCTGGTTGACAAACCATTGCGACTTTAACTATACTTAATACGCTACATTTATATTAAAGGAGGGCAAATATGCACTACCGCTTTGGAGAAAAAATTCGTGCGGTCAGAGAACGGCGTTCCCTTACCCTGAAGGAAGTGGCAGACCGGGCCGGGGTAAGCGAAAGCCTGGTCTCCCAGATAGAACGGAACAGGGTTTCGCCGGCTATCGATACACTGCTCTCGCTGGCAGAGGCGCTGGATATCGATTTGGAGTACCTCTTCTCCGATTTCAGGCGCGAACGGACTGTGCAGGTAATCCATGCCGATGAACGGGCAACCTTTACCCGGCCCGGCGGTGTCCTGTACGAACGGCTTGCCCAGCTCGATGCAGCTTCCCAGGGACAGGACGGTATAGAAGCCTATTATATCACAATCGAGAAAAACGGAAAGACCGGCGCCCGTGAATATGGACACGCGGGCTGGGAGCTGGGCGTTGTGGTAGAAGGAACTGCAGAATTGACTGTGGGTACCAAAACGTACCGGCTGAACCCCGGCGACTCGGCTAGTTTTCGCTCCGATGCGCCCCATGTGCTGGCTAACGCGGGCGAGGGGCAGCTTAAGGTGTTTTGGATAATTACTCCCCCCAAGGGAGAAATAGGATCAGGAGTATAGCGAGTATGGAGAAAAAAGCGGCTGGTAAATCCCTGGCGGAAAAGATTTTCGAAACCCATCTGGTAGACAAGCCTTTTGGAGAAGCCTGGGTACTCAGGCTCGATGCGGTATTTTGCCATGAGATAACAACTCCGGTGGCAATAAATGACCTGGTGTCCAAAGGTATGGATCGGGTCTTTGATCCGGCTAAAATTAAGGCCGTCATCGACCATGTGACTCCCGCTAAGGACTCTAAAACAGCCCTCCAGGGCAAAATCCTCCGGGATTGGGCCCGGCGGCATGGGATAAAGGACTTTTTTGATATCGGCCGCAATGGGGTGTGCCATGCCCTTTTCCCCGAAAAGGGTTTTGTCCGGCCCGGCTATACGGTTATTATGGGAGACAGCCACACCTGCACTCACGGAGCCTTCGGTGCCTTTGCCGCAGGAGTGGGCACCACGGATCTTGAAGTGGGCATTCTTAAGGGTGTGTGCGCCTTTAAGCCCCCCCGGACCATGCGTATAAACCTAGAGGGCTCCTTAAAGCCCGGTGTGACTGCTAAGGACGTTATTCTTGCCCTCATTGCTCAAATCGGCGTGTCCGGGGCCACCGACAAGGTCATGGAATTCCGGGGCCCTGTGGTGGACTCCCTTTCCATGGAAGGCCGCATGACCCTCTGTAACATGGCGATAGAAGCGGGCGGCACGAGCGGTGTCTGTATGCCCGATATGACCACCGTAAACTACCTCTGGCCCTTTGTTGGCCCCGACGGAGAAGGCCAGTTTAAAACTAAAGAAGAAGCCCTCGCGGCCTATAAAGTATGGTGGAGCGACGAAGACGCTTCCTATGATTCTGTTGTGAACCTCGATTGTTCTGCACTTGAGCCGGTAGCGACCGTTGGCTACAAGCCTGACCAGGTCCGTGCTATCTCCGAGCTGGAGGGTACCAAGGTAGACCAGGTATACATTGGTTCCTGTACCAACGGACGTATTGAAGACCTGCGGGAAGCCGCTGCGGTACTCAAGGGCAGGCGTATTGCCGATTCGGTGCGGGGTATCCTTTCTCCCGCCACGCCGGATGTCTATGCCCAGGCGCTCAAGGAGGGGCTCATCCAAATATTTATGGATGCGGGCTTCTGCATCACTAACCCGACCTGCGGTGCCTGTCTTGGTATGTCCAATGGAGTTCTTGCAGAAGGGGAAGTTTGTGCTTCCACAACAAACCGCAATTTTTATGGGCGAATGGGGAAGGGTGGCATGGTTCACCTGATGAGCCCCGCCAGCGCTGCCGCTACGGCGGTTGCAGGCTATATAACCAGCGCAGATAAGCTTAAATAAGGAGCCACCGGTGAAACAATTTGGCGGAAAACTGCTCTTTTTGGATCGCAGTGACATCAATACGGACGAAATCATACCCGCAAAGTACCTGACCGAAATTTCCAAGGAAGCACTTAAACCCTTTTGCCTCGAGGACTTAAAGCTCCCCGACTTTGATTCCCGCCGGGACTTGGCGGGTAAAAGCGCTATTCTTACCAGGGGTAACTTTGGCTGCGGCAGCTCCCGGGAGCATGCGCCCTGGGCTCTGGAGGTCAATGGTATTAACATTGTAGTAGCCGAAAGTTTTGCCCGTATTTTCAGGCAGAATATGTATAACTGCGGCATGCTGGCCATCGAGCTCCCCGCAGCCCAGATTGATGAACTTTTCTTGGCTTTTAAGGGTCTTGATACGGACCTGGCGGTGGACTTAAATGCGGGAACATTAAAGTTTACTGCTCCCGGGAAAGCTGCCTATACCGCTCAGTTTAAGCTCACCGAATTTGAGTCTGCACTGGTAAAATCAGGCGGCTGGGTCCAGTTTGCTGCAGAACGTTATTAGTGATATTATGATGCCATGAATCTTGGCATCATTTATTTTTTCTCCTTTACCGTATACGGCGTGGCAACGCCCTACCTTTCAGTGCTGGTCCGAAACCTTGGTTTTGGGCCTGCAGCGGTGGGGCTTCTTTTGGGTCTTTTTGAAATTGCAGGTATCACCGGTCCTTTTATCATCGGCCGTTATTCCGACACCTTAGGCCGCTATCGGCCCGGCTTGCTGTTTTCCCTGGTTCTCATTCCCCTTGCGCTGATCCCTCTTCTGCTCTGGCGCAACATTGTTATTACTGCCGCTGCCCTAATCGTGCTTGCGGTCGGTGTCCGTTCCATTATCCCCTTGCTGGATGCGGCAACTACGCTTCTTTTAAAAAATAAAGAAGATTATGGAAAAATTCGTGCCGTCGGCTCTTTGAGCTTTGTATTTATGGCCCTTGTCCTTCAGTACACCCCTATCCTGCAGCCTACAAGCTCTCTGGCTATTGGTGTCTGGCTTGGGATTACCGCAATCCTCACCATACTGACCCTGCCGCTGCTTTCGGAACATGATACTCCTGCACAAGGCCCATCACAATCTGCCTCGAAATATGTTTCGAATGGCAGCCCCGCTCATAGTCCCGCTGCCTGGTCCTCGCTTTTCATTATCGGTCTTGTCATTATTGGATTAGGCAGGCTTTCTATGGCGCCGATTGCCTCATTTTTTTCACTCTATGTTTCCGAAGAGCTTCATTGGAATGCGGTGGGTCTGATGTGGGCTCTTTCGGCGGTTTCCGAAATACCATTTATGTTCATTTCAGGAAGGCTCATTAAAAGATATGGTTCCGCGCCGCTCTTAGCCCTTTCTATGGTGGCGGTTATAGCTCGGCTTGGTCTATATGCTCTTTTCCCGACCAAAGCTGGAGCAATCATGGGACAGCTGCTTCATTCGCTCTGTTACGGGCTTTTCCATCCCGCAGCAGTGGCCTTTGTAAGTACCCATGTGCCTCCCCAAAAACGAGCTGTGGGTCTTACCATGTATATCTCCCTTGGAGTAGGCCTTCCAACCTTTATCGGGAGCGCCTTAGGTGGATACATTGTAGAAGCCCTAGGATACCAGGTGCTCTTTGGGTCCTACACTATTTTCAGTGTCATAGGGATCGTAATATACGGTTTTTTTGCTGCAGCCCTTTCGGAAAAGCGGCAGAGCAATTGACAAGTTATTGTGTGAGGCATAGGCTCCATGCATTATGATAGCCACAATTATAAATGCCCTTGCAGTCGTATTTGGATCCCTTCTGGGCCTCCTTTTAGGGGGAAAGATTTCCGATAAATACCGCACCATTGTATTTGACGGAGCGGGTATTACTACGGTCATTATTGGGGTCTCCATGGCCCTGGCGAGTCAGCGGATTATCTATCTAGCTTTGGCTCTTATCATCGGCGGTCTTATCGGTTCGGTGATCGATATTGATGGGGCCATACTGCGCTTTGGCGCTTTTCTTGAGTCGGTAACGCTGAAAAAAAAGAAAAATGCTGCAGAAGACGCAAAGCCCTCTGCCATAGAAACCGCAGAATCCGCCAGATCCCCTGGGGATCACCGTTCCGGCTGGGATTTCGGTCATGGATTTCTGAATGCTTCGGTGCTTTTTTGTGTAGGAGCCATGGCTCTTCTGGGTTCATTTAAAGCCGGCACCGATGGGGATTACACGCTCATCCTCACCAAGTCCATTCTGGACGGCTTTATGGCTATCCTTATGACCGCCGCCATGGGCCCCGGGGTTGCCTTTTCGGCCCTGCCCATCTTTGTCTATCAGGGACTGTTAACATTGGCGGCCCAATGGGTAAAACCCATGGTGAGTCCCCTCATGCTCTCCGAGCTGACCGGCGCTGGCGGCGCCATGGTGCTCATGATCGGCCTTAATCTGCTCTCTGTAAAATCAATCAAAACCGCTAATTTTCTTCCTGCCCTGGTGCTAATCGTGTTTTTAGCCCTTTTAGATCCTGCGCTGCTTGCCTTAGCCAAGAACTGGGGGTTTTAAAAGGGGGATGAATCAAAATGGTAAACTTTAATTATTGACAATTCCAAAAAGTGGTCATAAACTGGAAATCGATAAAATAACCCTATAAGGGAGGCCTTATGGCAAAGGTAGAACTCAAAGGTATTAGCAAGGTGTATGAAGGCAATGTCCGTGCAGTGGACAATGCGAACATCACCGTAAACGACAAGGAATTTGTCGTTTTCGTCGGCCCTTCTGGCTGTGGTAAGTCAACCACCCTCCGTATGATCGCCGGTCTTGAGGACATTAGCGAAGGTGAACTCTATATCGACGGCGAACTGATGAATGATGTTCCCCCGAAGGACCGGAACATCGCCATGGTATTCCAGAACTACGCTCTGTATCCCCACATGACCGTATATGACAACATGGCATTCGGTCTCCGGATTAAAAAGGTAGATAAGGCAGAAATTGACCGGCGTGTTCATGAAGCAGCCCGTATCCTGGATATTGAAAAGTTCCTGGATCGCAAGCCCAAGGCCCTCTCCGGTGGTCAGCGCCAGCGTGTTGCCGTAGGCCGCGCTATTGTACGGAACCCCAAGGTCTTCCTTTTCGACGAGCCCCTTTCCAACCTGGACGCAAAGCTCCGGGTACAGATGCGCGCTGAACTTTCGGATCTGCACCTCCGGCTCAATGCTACCATGATTTATGTTACCCATGACCAGGTAGAAGCTATGACCATGGCGAGCAAAATCGTGGTTATGAAGGACGGCAAGGTTCAGCAGATTGGTTCACCCCTCTTCCTGTATAACCATCCGATCAACAAGTTTGTCGCGGGCTTTATCGGTTCTCCGCCCATGAACTTCCTCACCGTCAAGGTGGTAGAGAAGAATGGTTCTGTAGTGCTCGACGAAGGTTCCTTCGAGGTTAAACCCGTAGAAGAACACGTAAAATATCTTAAGAAATATGTGGGCAAGGAAATCTACTTTGGTATCCGGCCGGAAGACCTGACCTTTGTAGAATCCCCTGCTGCAAGCAACAATATTTCCGTTAAGGTAACCGTGGTTGAACCCCTGGGCGCTGACATCAACCTGTGGATGTCTACCAAGACCCAGCCCATGATTGCCCGTACCGAACCCCACCATGTGTTCCATGTGGGCGATACGGTCAACTTTGTGCCCCATATGGAAAAAGCCCGGTACTTTGACAAGGATACGGAACTTTCGATCCTTGCTGAACTGGACAACGCAATCCAGGGAAATAACTAAAACGGCATAAGCCTCACATTTCTTAACGAAAATTTTTTGGGGGATGTCCTACATGTATTGGCGGACATCCCCCTTTTTTACTTGTAATCAATTGGTCTACCACATATACTTACAGTATGACTGACCTCTCTATTTCAACCGCAGTTTTTACTGAAAAAATAGGTTCCGTTGTAAATGAATCGGAACAGATGTTTTTAACTCTTGGCAAGGTCAGCCCCCTCTTTGTTCGAGAGCTCCATGAAAACCTTGTATCTTTGGAACAATCTTTTGCTTCCGAAACGGGAGTAAATACCGCAATTTCAAAACTCGATCGGTTATTCACTCAAACGAAAGATCGAATCGGAAATTGCAGCCTCATATTTTCTAAGATGCACGATCGGGGCTCATCACTGCTCACCTCCCTCTCGGATTCTTTAGATCGGCTTAAGGCTATGGAGGGCATTATAGAAAAAATACGGAATGATTCCGAAGATATGGCACTGATTTCCTTAAACGCACTCACCGGAGCTTTAAAATCTGGTGCTGCAGGCCGGGGATTCAGTGTCATTACCGAAGAACTCATGAGGCTTTCGGATCAAACAAAGGTTGTAACCGATCAGCTAGAGTCCGATAGTTTAGCCCTTATGAAACAGCTTACCGGTTTTACTGGTGAACTAAAAAAACTGGAAGAGCTGCAAAATACCGTGTTCGAAGGACTCGATGAACTTATTACACAGCAGTTTGTAGCTATCGAAGAAAAGGTTAAAAATCTCACCAAATCACTGTACGCCCTTGTACAAGAAAGCAAAACTCTGGAAAAACCGGTATGTGCCATCATGGAAACCATTCAGATCCATGATATTGTACGGCAATCTTTGGATCATATCCTCATAGCACTCCGGGAATATGAAGATATTAAAAACTCCGCTTCTGTAGATGCCGATGAACTTGAAGCCTTCAAAGGGCAGCTGCTCATTTTGGGCGAAGTCATTATGGAAGATGTTATAAGCCGTTTCGAAGAGGCCCTCCGTACCTTTGATACCGCCTTTACGGCCATACAAAAGCTCATACGAAGGGGGGAAAAAGAACGGACCATCCTTTTAAGAGAGCACTTCTCTCACCTCTCAAGTTCATCTATGCAGACAGTGTTTGAAGAGTCTGCCCGTACACTTACCATGATAGAACAAAATCTTTCGAGTTATTTGGCAATTAAACAAAGCGTTGCTTCCCAGGGGAGCAGGATTGCTGAATATGTTTTAGCCATATCCAAACAATATGGCAAATTCGAAAAAATCATTAATCGATTCAATACCATCGATATCGCTGCCCGGATTGAAATTTCAAAACAAAGCATGCTGCATTCAATTAAAAATACGGTGACCGCTATGACCGGTCTTATTAACAGAATAAGTTCCGATGTGGAGGATGCAAAAAAGTCTAGCCAATCCTTTATTGAGGATACCCATACCGCTCTTTTTGATTATGGAAAAACCTTCGGAGAAGAGGTCACTACTTTCTCGCTTGCCCAACAGGAATTAGTACAAGCTTTCCGGCTCTTTGCCTCATTTCAGGAAGACCTTGAACAAAATACAAGAAATTTTACTCTTTTTTCAGAAACCTTTATCAACCTGCTCGAAACCCAGGAACATGAAATTGGTAAAATAAAAAATCTCATTATTCAATGTAAACAGATTAAGGATTATTTCTCAGAGATTCGGGCAAAAATGCCAGAAAGCTCAGAGAATGTTGAGATCCGGAACCAGCACCTAAAGGATATTATCAGCAAATTCACGATTTATGCCCATAAGCAAGCGGCGGCAGAAATCGGCAACTTTGAGGTAAGCTCCACAAAGGGTATTAAGGATGTGGATCTGGAAGCGGGCGAAATAACCTTTTTTTAAGGTGGGCTTATGTATTCTCATCGTGTATTAGCCTATGAACAGCCTATTACCATCATAAGACCGGGAGAATACCTTGTTTCTCAAGAAGATATTATTATCTCCACTGTTTTAGGTTCCTGTATAGCGGTTGCAATGTATGATGCAAGCACCGGTTCTGGAGGGCTAAACCATTTTATGTTGCCCGCCGCATTTATACATCAGCACTCTACTCAAGCAGGGGGCGCTGGCCCGATTATTGAACCAGATCCGCGGGATTTTTTGGAAGACAGTGCTCGTTATGGTATGTATGCCATGGAAGTGTTGATTAACGGACTGCTCAGGCTTGGCTGCCGGCGGGATCACTTAGCCGCTAAAGTTTTTGGCGGTGCTTCTGTCCTTGGCTTTGGTAAGGATGGTAGAAAAACCGTAGCTCAGAGCAACATTGATTTTGTTTTTGAGTATTTAGAAACCGAAAAAATTCCGATCATTGCTTCCGATGTAGGCGGTTCGGATGCTCGAAAAATCCTCTTTTTTGTTAAAGAAGGAAAGGTGCTTCTGAAGCGAATTAAGGGAACTTATACGAACCTGGTTGCTCAGGAAGAACAAATCTACGAAGAACGGCTCAAGGCAAAACCGGTGGAGGGATCTGTCCATTTCTTCACGGAAGAATAAACATAAATTCCAGCTCCGGCAATTTTACCGATTTCAATGTTACCGTAACGGTATCGTTGTAGCTGACCGATTCTTTTACGGCCACTTGGGTTTCTAAGGCCAAGGCTGGAATGATAACTGTTGCCCGGTTGCCCTTTATGTCTACCACCACCGCTTCCCATTGGCTTCCTATTTTATCCTCTAAATACACCGCGGTCCAATGGAGCTTGGAAGCCCGTTCTGCCTGGATAGTAGCCGCCGCAGCGGCCTCGCCGGCCGCAACCCGTTCTAGGATTTCATCAATATCAAGCAATTGCTCTCCCTTAAGGTAGCGTCTCAATTGCTGGTGGGCCAGAAGGTCCGTGTATCGCCGCAAGGGGCTTGTAACCTGGGTGTATACCGAGAGCCCCAGTCCCGCATGGTCTCCCGGCTGGGCCGAGAGCCGGCGGGGCCGCATGCAGCGCCGCAGCTGATAGGACCCTGCAAGGCCCGGCAGTACCTCGTTCGGCAGGTCTCCGATTTCCTGGGCTACAAAAGGAAAAGGAATGCGGTTCCGCATGGCCCAGCGGGCTGTGGCCTCTCCTGCTATGAGCATGCACTCCCGGACCATGTCAGCTGACCGGTAAGAAGGTATGGGGGAGAACTGAATCTCTTTTTCTGAAACCCCAAGGTGAATCTCAGGGAATTCAATGGTTACCGCACCGGCGGCTTGTCTGCGCAGGATATTTTTCTCAGAAAAATCAAAAAGGCTTTTCAGGATCGGTTCTTCGCTCAGGCGATCCGCTTCGTCGTAGGTAAGCCGCTTAACCCGGACAAGGCTGCGGAAAATATCGATTGAATCAGGGCTCCCATCTTCCGCGAGGGAAATTTTAAAGGTCAATGCCGGCGATATTTCATCTAAACCTAAGGCAAAGTGCCGCAGGCTGTCTTCGTGAAGCATCCTCTGGGCCCCTTCGGGAAGGTACAGGGTAGAACCGCGGCTCCGGGCTTCCAGGTCCGCTTCGCTATCATTTGGTACAGAAGCGGCTGGGTCTGCTACATGTACATACAGAGTGGACCCTTCTAGGTACACCGCATCATCAGGGTCGGTACTCCAGGGATTATCGATGGCAAAGGCCGGCTTGTCGGTCAGATCAAGCCGATCCTCCTGAGGCGGCGGAGCAATAGGTGTCCGTGCAGAGCCCTGGGGACAGCCAAAGCGGCTCGGATATGGGTTGATGAACTGATCCCAGTACCCGATTTTTAGGAGCAGTTTGTGCGCCTCTATAGGGGTTTCGGCCTTTCCTAAGTCCCGCAAGGTGCGGCTTTTGTCAGTTTTACCGAAGGCGAGGGCTTCTGCATCCTGGAGAAATCTTCCCTCGTTTACTTTATCATAGGTGCCGTTTCTGAGATGCTCAAGGAAAAGTTCCCGCTCTTCCTGTTCCCGATTTTTTTCGTTCCGCTTTCTTAAAATCTGCGCCACATCCTCTGGAGTCCGCACCTGTACATATATCCTGGGGACTGCCCCTATGGCCTGTGAGGCTGCCGCAGCTTCTGCCGCTTGGACTTGTACCGTTTTTTGATCCGCTTCTATAAAATAAAGTCCATCTAAGAGCAGTTTGTAGATTTCCCAGGCTGTCCGGGGCGTATATTCACCGAAAATAAGCTCCGCCGTTTCCTGCACACTGGTCTGGCTTCCCTGAAGCAGCTCCCAGGCCCCCGCAACGTCTCCATCAGAAAGAGGGGTTTCCAGTAATTTAAGAGACGCAAGCGGCCCTGGGTGGAGCAGGGTAATATCTTTTGGGCGTAACTTTATTGTTTCTCCCGAGGCGAGCTGAATGGTAAGTTTTTCTCCATTTTCAGTGATAATGGCCGGTTTCGATTTATAAATGACAAGGGCCTTTTCCAGTGTACTCATGTTATCAGTGTAGCATGTATATTCATTGTCTCTCAACTGATGCTTTTTCAAAACTGGGGGAGTTTTGAAAATGGCCTCATATACATTTTATATACAAAAATTGATTTAGTATTGCATAAAAATACATAATTTGATACAGTACATGCCATAATGGAGGTTTATCGATGATTGTCATGAAATTTGGCGGCAGTTCTGTTGCCAATGCGGAGCGTATTTGCTATGTCACCGAAATTGTACGGTCCCTTTTGAATCAAAAACCTGTGCTGGTGCTTTCCGCTATGGGTGATACCACCGATCATCTTTTGGATGCGGCAGATGAAGCATTAAAAGGCCATGTTTCGGTAGAAAAAATCGAAAACCTCCATAAACAGACAATCCAGGATTTACAGTTGGATTCTCAGGTCCTCGCAGAGGTTGATGCGCTTCTTGCGGAGCTTAAAAGCCTCCTCGTAGGGATCTCGCTAATAAAAGAGCTGACGAATCGGACGAAAGATTACCTAGTCTCATTTGGGGAGCGGCTTTCCATAAGAATCGCCGCCGCTTATTTCCGCGCTGCAGGTATTCAGGCCAAAGCGCTTGACGCCTGGGATGCGGGTTTTCAGTCCGATGCCCAATACGGCCAGGCAGAGGTATTGCCGGAAGCCTGGAATCGTATTGCGGGTACCCTTATTCCCTTGGTGGAATCTGGGGTGCTGCCGGTGGTCACCGGCTTTATTGCTAAAGATGCCCAGGGCAACATTACTACCCTTGGGCGCGGCGGATCGGATCTGAGCGCGACCATTATCGGCGCGGCGTGTAAAGCCCAGGAAGTCCAGGTCTGGAAGGACGTGGACGGAATACTCACGGCGGATCCCCGGCTTGTGGCTTCCGCCCGGCCTGTGGAGGCGGTAACCTACGAAGAAGCAGCAGAATTGGCCTACTTTGGCGCTCAGGTACTCCATCCCCGATCCATGCAGCCCTGTATTGCCACCGGGACGACTGTACGGGTGAAAAATTCCTATAATCCCTCGGCTACGGGTACAAAAATTGTCGGTAAACTGGAAGGCAACGCAGGTCCTGTGCGGGCCATTACTTCAAAAAAGAATGTCACCCTGGTCGATATTGTATCGAGCCGAATGCTGGGCCAATATGGTTTTCTGGCGGGGGTTTTCAGTGCCTTTTCGTCCCACAAAATTTCTGTTGATATGGTAGCCACGAGCGAAGTGTCCATTTCGCTCACCCTTGATGCAGCCCACGACCTGGCGGCTCTGAAAAGGGACTTAGAAAAAATTGCCAGTGTAACGATAAAAGAGAAAAAAGCTATTATTACCATTATCGGAGACGTTCGCCGCTCATCGGAAATTCTTGAGCGAAGCTTCGGCGTGTGTGCTTCCCTGGGTGTGCAGGTTCAGATGGTTTCCCAGGGAGCAAGCAAGGTGAACATCAGTTTTATTGTGGACGATGCGGAAGCTCCGCGGGTAGTTCAGGGCTTGCATCGTGCCTTTTTCGAAGCCTAAGGGTGCGGAGGAGCCATGAATATTGCCCTGATTGGTTACGGCAAAATGGGTCATATGATCGAGGCTGCCGCTTTGGAACGGCAGCATCGGATAGCAGCCTATGTGGATCCAGTGGTCCCCCCAGGTAAGGGATTTACTTCTGTGGCGGAAATGCTGGCTTCGGGCATTCAGATTGATGTGGCGATCGAATTTACCCGGCCTGATACGGCGATACCCAACATAAAAGCCCTGGTGAATGCTCGGCTTCCTGTGGTGGTTGGAACCACCGGATGGTATGCAGGCTTGCCGGAAATTGCGCAGAAGGTGCAAGAAAAAGGTTCGAGCCTTCTGTGGTCCAGTAATTTTTCTATAGGCGTACAGCTGTTTTTCAGAATCGCAAGCTACGCTGCAAAACTTTTTAATGAGTATGAGGAGTATGATGTGGGCGGATTCGAAGCCCACCACAATAAAAAGGCCGACAGTCCATCGGGGACTGCTAAAACTCTGGTGGAACGGGTACTCAAAGAGCTGGATCGAAAAAAAAACCCAGTTTATGATACCTTGGATCGGCCTCCGCGGCCGGAGGAACTCCATTTTTCGAGCCTCCGTGTCGGATCCGTTCCGGGAACCCATAGCCTTTTTTTCGATTCAACAGCCGATACCATCGAACTGACCCATACCGCCCGGAGCCGCGAAGGCTTTGCCCGCGGTGCTGTCAGGGCCGCCGAGTGGCTGGTTGGATGTACAGGTCCTGGGGGATCCGGAACGCTCAGGCGGAACGGGGTTTTTACCATGGATGATGTACTGGCCCATATTGATGCATTTAATCAACATTAATGGAGTGTTTTATGATGGAATTACGGGGAGCCTTTACTGCCCTTGTTACTCCCATGCATGCCGACGGAACGGTCGACTATGAAGGATTCAGGACCCTGGTTCGTTTCCAAATAGAGAAGGGGATTCACGGTCTTGTACCTCTGGGGACTACCGGCGAAACGCCGACTTTGGAACGGGAAGAACAGGATAAGCTTATTGAGATTGCGGTACAGGAAGCCGCTGGCCGTGTGCCGGTCATTGTCGGTGTCGGGTCCAATTCAACTTCCCACACGATTCAGAATGCTAAACGGGCCCGTTCTCTCGGGGCGGATGCAGTCTTGGTGGTTACCCCCTATTACAACAAGCCTACCAACGAAGGCATCATTCGGCATTTTACCGCCATAGCAGACGCTACGGATGCACCCATCCTTATTTACAATATCGCTTCCAGAACGGGCAAAAATATTGATGTGCCAACCATGGAGAAGCTTTCTCTGATTCCGACGGTGATCGGAGTCAAGGAGGCCTCCGGGGATCTGGCGCAAATGGGAGACATTATCCAGAGTGTTGCAAAACCGCGCAGAGCTCAAGGAAAGCCCTTTGCGGTACTCTCGGGAGATGATGCCTTTACCCTTGCCCTCTGCGCTCTGGGAGGGGATGGGGTGGTGTCCGTAGTTTCAAATTTAGTTCCCGACAGGGTGAGCCGCCTCGCTGAAGCCTGTCTCGCCGGGGATTTTGCCAAGGCGCGGGAATTCCATTACAGCCTGCTTCCCCTCTTTAAGGGAGCCTTTATTGAAACTAATCCAATCCCCATAAAGACTGCCATGGGCTGGTCCGGACTTCCTGCTGGTCCCTGCAGGCTGCCCCTTTGTGAATTGGAAGCAGCGAATGTACCAAAGCTTAAGGCCGCCCTTGAAGCAGCCGGCATCAATGTGAAATAAACCTGCTATAATAATAAGGAGAAAATAAAAATGCAGAAAATACCTGTTGGAGTTCTTGGTGCTACCGGAATGGTTGGCCAGCAGTATATAGCCCTCCTTGCGGAGCACCCCTGGTTCGAGGTCCGCTATGTGGCAGCCTCTCCCCGCAGCGCGGGAAAAAGCTACGCAGAAGCCGTGGCTGGCCGCTGGCACCTGAGCCGCAGTTATGGCTCAGGGGTAGGAAACCTTATCGTTGCCGATGCCAACGATGTTCAGGCTGCGGTAGCGGCCTTTAAGAAGGGGGACTGCGCCTTTGTGTTTTCAGCCCTGGAAATGTCCAAGGACGAAATAAAAGCTCTGGAAGAAGCCTACGCCGCGGCGGGTATCCCGGTAGTATCCAACGCGTCAGCCCACCGGTGGACTCAGGATGTTCCCATGCTGATCGCCGAAATCAATCCGCACCATGCGGATATTATTCCCCAGCAGCGGAAACAGCGGGGCTGGGATAAGGGTTTTATCGTGGTAAAGCCCAACTGTTCCATTCAAAGCTATATGACTCCCATTTGGGCCCTCATGCAGGAGGGCTACGAAATCCGCCGCATGTTTGTCACTACCATGCAGGCCGTTTCCGGCGCGGGGTATCCGGGCGTACCAAGCCTTGATATGATTGATAACATTGTACCCTATATTGGCGGAGAAGAAGAAAAGTCCGAACAGGAACCACTTAAAATTTTGGGTTCCATACAGGGAGGCAGCATTGTAAACGCTTCAGGGCCCCTTGTTTCTGCCCACTGTAACCGGGTCCCGGTCGTGGACGGGCACACCGCCTGTGTAAGCCTTGAGTTTGGGGATAAAAAACCAAGCATCGACGAAGTAAAGGCAATCTGGAGTAAATTCCGGGCTCTTCCCCAGGAGCTGAAGCTGCCCTTTGCACCGGAACAGCCCATTATCGTCAGGGAGGAGGCAGACCGGCCCCAGCCGCGGAAGGACCGGGATGCTGATAAGGCCATGGCCGTCAGTGTGGGACGCATCAGGCCCTGCAAGCTCTTTGATCTGCGTTTTGTCGGACTTTCCCACAATACGGTCCGCGGTGCTGCGGGTGGCGGTATCCTTAATGCGGAGCTTCTCAAAGCAAAGGGTTATCTGTAAGATTACATTATGAACAACAAAACCTTTCCGCTTTCTGCAGAACAATTGCGGAACCTTGTTTCGCAGTATCCTACTCCCTTTTATCTTTATGACGAAGGGGCAATCCGGAAAAATGCCCGGGCTATTAAAAAGGCTTTTTCGATTTTACCAGGCTTTTTTGAGCATTTCGCGGTCAAGGCGCTGCCCAATCCCTTTATCATGAAGATCCTCCATGACGAAGGTTTTGGCGCCGATTGTTCGAGTCTGCCGGAGCTGCTCTTGGCTGAGCGTGCAGGGATTCGGGGTGAGGAAATCATGTTCACCTCCAATGATACCCCCGCTGAGGAGTTCCGGGCGGCACGAAGGCTGGGTGCCATCATCAATCTTGATGACTTTACCCATATTGAATTCCTTGAATCTGCCGCGGGTATACCGGATTTGGTTTCCTGCCGGTACAACCCGGGTCCTCTTAAAGAAGGCAATGCCATCATCGGAAAACCGGAGGAGGCCAAGTACGGTTTTACCCGGGATCAGCTATTCGAAGGCTACCGGCTCCTTAAAGCAAAGGGGGCCACACGCTTTGCACTCCATACCATGGTGGCTTCGAACGAACTCAATATTGAATACCATATCGAAACCGCCCGGATACTCTTTGAGCTTGCAGCGGAACTGTACCGCAAGCTCGGCATCCGGCTCGAGTTTGTAAACCTGGGGGGCGGCGCGGGCATTCCTTACAGGCTCGAACAAAATCCCATCGATTATGAAGCCCTTGCTCGGGGTATCCGCGCCGCGTACGATGCGATTATTGTGCCCGCAGGTCTGGATCCGCTGGGAATACACCTTGAGTGGGGGCGCATTATTACCGGTCCCTATGGCTGGCTTGTGAGTAGAGCGATTCACGAAAAACATATCTACCGGAACTACATTGGCCTCGATGCTTCCATGGCGGATCTTATGCGGCCAGGCATGTACGGGGCCTACCACCACATAACGGTGGCAGGCAAAGAGCAGGAAGTCCCTGCAGAAACCTATGATGTGGTAGGGAGCCTCTGTGAAAATAACGATAAATTTGCAGTCCAGCGGAAGCTCCCTAAAATCGACATCGGAGATGTGCTCATTATCCATGATGCGGGAGCCCATGGCAGAGCGATGGGCTTTAACTACAACGGAAAACTTCGGGCAGGGGAACTGCTGCTCCGTACCGATGGTTCGGTGCTCCAAATTCGGCGCCGTGAAACGGTGGAAGATTATTTTGCCACCCTGGACTTTTCAGCCCTCGCCCAGTTTTCTCCAGAGAGAACCTAAACAAAGGAACTAGTTATGCTTGTACGCAACAAAAATCTTGGAAATCTAAAGGCTGGCTACCTTTTCCCGGAAATAGCAAAGCGCCGCCGGGACTTTCTTGCCAAACATCCTGAAGCAAAGATTATCAGCCTTGGTATCGGGAATACTACCGAACCCATTACGCCCCATATCGATGCGGGCCTCGTGGAAGGTGCCCGGCGGCTTGCCACCAAGGAAGGCTATACCGGCTACGGCGACGAGCAGGGCATGACTGCCCTCCGGGAACGAATCGCCCAGGTCTTTTACAATTCTCTTAAAGGATGCAGAACAATTAGTGCCGATGAAGTATTTATCTCCGACGGTGCTAAATGTGATATCGGAAGGCTTCAGCTGCTTTTTGGCAGCTCTGTTCCGGTGGCAGTCCAGGACCCTTCATATCCGGTCTATGTAGACGGTTCAGTCCTTATCGGGGCTGCTGGCCCTTGGAATGGTACAGGCTATGAAGGTATTCGCTACCTTCCCTGTAATGCGGAGAACAATTATTTCCCCGATCTGGCAAAGCTGCCGAAAAACGGCCTTGTATATTTCTGCTCTCCCAATAATCCCACCGGAGCGGTAGCGACGAAGGATCAGCTCACTGCCCTTGTTAAAGCAGTCCATGAGTCTGGCTCTATTCTGATCTTTGACGCAGCCTACGCTGAATATATCCGATCCCCCGAACTTCCCAAGAGTATTTTTCAAATTCCCGGTGCCGAAACCTGTGCGATCGAAGTTAATTCCTTTTCTAAACCAATTGGATTTACCGGTGTCCGTCTTGGTTGGACCATAGTTCCTAAAACCCTGGTCTACGATGGAGGTGAAAGCGTTAATGCCGACTGGAACCGTATATGTACTACGGTTTTTAACGGAGCCTCCAATATTGCACAGTACGGCGGGCTTGCGGCCCTTGACCCTGAGGGGCTTAAAGAAATACAACAGCTTACGGATTACTATCTGGAAAATGCCCGGCTGATTAGGAGTACCTTGCAAAACCTTGGAATTTCTTGCGTCGGAGGAGACAACGCGCCTTATATCTGGGCCCAGTTCCCCGGCAGGACGAGCTGGGATGTGTTTGAAAAAATCCTCGAAACATGCTGGGTTGTAACCACCCCCGGTTCAGGGTTCGGTCCTGCAGGAGAATCATTTATCCGCTTTTCCGCCTTTGGCCACCGCGAAGATATCGAAGAGGCTTGCAAGAGACTTACTCATTTAACCCTCTGATCTAGGCAAACGATGCGCCCCTTTGGTATAGTAAGCCCGTTCTGAATGGCCCTGGACACAGAACGGGAGATTCTAATGAATGGTATAAGAATACTTATAACCGGCGGCACCTTTGATAAACACTATGACGAACTGAAGGGTGTATTGACCTTCAAGAATAGCCATCTTCCGGATATTATAAAACAGGTTCGTATCACCGTTCCGGTGGAACTCGAAATTAATCAGTTGGTAGACAGCCTTGAAATGGGTGACCAGGACAGGCAAAATATACTTGCGGCATGCAAAAAGGCTCCTGAGGATAGAATCATCATTACCCATGGAACGGACCGCATGGTCGATACGGCAAAGGTACTCGGTCCTGCGGGCCTGCAAAAGACAATTGTACTTACCGGTGCCATGGTTCCCTATTCAGTGGCTGGCAGCGATGCTCTGTTTAACCTGGGCTGTGCTTTTTCTGCGGTCCAGCTATTACCAGCCGGGGTGTATATCACGATGAACGGCCGGGTTTTCCCCTGGGACCGGGTGAGAAAAAACTACGAAAAGGGTGTGTTCGAAACAATATAATCCTCTTATTGAGCTGCCTCTGATGCTGTCTCAGATTTTTCATCCGGGGCAGCGTTAATGTCTTTCCCTATCGATAAGGCTCTGCGCGTAGGAAGCTTAATATTGTCCGCTGAGATTACTATACCGATAATCCCTTCATAAAGGACCGCAGTGCTTGCGGGGCTCTTGAGGCTGCCTACACCCCAGGCGTAGAGGGGAGAGCGGGCTCCTCCCATAATTTTAAAAGCATCGGAAAATCTAAAGGTGGCATTCATGCCAATCATAAGGGCTGCTAGTTCATCTATGCTGGTGCTGGCGCTTATATAAGAGCGTTTGAGCGATTGGTATCCTAAGGTAATGATTGCCGTATAGGGAACATTTTTCTTGAACACCTCGGTGACCATATCATAATTAGTAACGCTGTCTACCGTGGTAAGACTTGCAGTTTGTTTCAGGGTAAAGGTTTTTGTGGATAGTCTGAAACTGGTAAGGGTATTAGGCCCCCATACCCCAAAGGCCATTTCGCTCCGCTGCTGTACATAATCCCCAGGAACAGTAATACCCGCTCCGATGGTCGTATCGGACCGGAAGGTCCCATACAATACCCCCGGCAATGTCATAGTTAAGGTCGTAGAAAGACCGGATGTTATAAGTGATGATGCTGCGTTGAATAGGCCAAAGAAAGGTCCCACTGCAATTTTAGCGTATCCCGTATCAAAGGACACGGTTGTATAGAGGCTGTTTCGGAGTATGGGGTCCCGGTTAAAGATGACGGCAAAAAGAGCGCTGTCTGCTATTGGTTGTTCAAGTTTAGCGGTCCCGCTTATATATAAGAGTTCGGCAAATGGTTGGTTGCCATCACTCAGGGCGGTAACCCGGCTGGTATCAAAAACCATATTTCCCAGGGAACCTTCCAGACTGATATCGAGGGCAAAAGTTGATGAGCCGAACCCTAACAAAAGAAAGAAGCTAATAAATGCTATTGCTTTATATTTCATATCAATAGGCCGTCCGTACTCCTATAAAAATATCAGCCATTTCCAAGGGCTGGGTGTATTTTAATGGATCCACACGAATTTTAAGATCCCAGCGGATCCCTTCAGTTACCGCACTGATAAAAGGAGAAATACGCAGTGCAAAAGAATTTGAAGCTGAACTTGAACGGAGGTTAAGCGTACTTTCAAGGCCTCCTTGCACCCGGTATTTATAGATATTCCCAATGAGTAATTGAGCATTTATATCCGTTGCTCCCCGCTCCTCTGAATTCACAAGCTGCAGATACCTGACTGGATGATAAAAAAGGGTAAAATGCAGGGCAAAAAGACCAATGGCAAGCCGGGGTTCAAAAAGGAAATAGAGGTTATCTACTTTTAGATCCGTACCGCTTTCCCATCCAGGAATACCCACCTGCGCGAGAAAGTCGGCTCCCATGCCGGTAGAAAAATAAGCGAGAAGGCCTCCCCGGTACATGCCAAAATCTCCGTAGGGGAAAGTTGCACCGGCAAAGGCTTCAAACTTTACATATTGGCTGTTAATGAGGACCCGTAAATCACCTGAATATCTGCCGCTTTCTGGAATCCCCGTCGTTTCGTTGATAAAAGCGCTGTCCTGATACAGATACAGCATGGGGATAATGTTTTTCAAAGCCAGCAATGAAAGCTGGAACCCGGTTCCGATAGCTTCATGAATTCCGTTATATTGATACGCAGGATTCCCGCCGATACCCTGCGGAAAATAAGCAAAGCCCTTAAATTCAGTTCCTATAGGAGAACTGCCGAAAAGCAGAGGAAAGTCATCCCCGGAACAGAAGGTGTCCGAATACCCAATAAAATAACTTATTTCGATAGGTAGCTCGAAGGGCTGCCGGGCGCTTACTTTTGCAAGCTTAAATTGCAGGGCCGCAAGATTATTAAAACGATCTAAAAGTGCATTATAGTCTGCTGCCGTTGGAGAGGCTGTAACTGGCTCAATACTGGTCCTGCCGTAACCAAGGGTTTTTTCCAGGTCCCGAGAAGTAAAGGCAAGCCGTAAAAGGCCGCCGTATTTGTAGCCCCCTGCCAGAGCGATATCCGCCTGGGCTATGGAAGAAAGTGCGAAGGTCCCATTCGTTATGGTTCCCGTACTTGCCATCTCAAGAGAGGGAACACTGAGTTCTGCGGCGAAGGAGTAAAAGGAAACAAATAGAAGCGGGAGAAGGGACAGAAGAATGTTCTTTCTGGGGCTCATTTTATGCTCCTTTTTTTCTATTGTAGCATGTTATAGGGCAACTTACAACAAATAAGCCTTGACGTAAGACGATTTGTGTATAAACATTATCAATGTCATGAGTGATTATTTAGATCCAAACAACGAAGAACTCCTGAAAGACTTTTTTAGCGAAGCCCAGATGCAGGTCGAAACCCTGGAACAAAACATTCTGGTGCTGGAAAACGAGGGTCATAATCGGGATGCGGTGGATGAAATTTTCCGTGCTGCCCATACCTTAAAGGGCGGGGCTGCAACGGTCGAAATGAATGAATTGTCGTCTTTTACCCATTTGGTGGAAGATGTGCTGGATGCTATCCGGTCCGATCAGGTACCCGTCAATGAAGATGTTATTGATGTACTCCTTTTGGCAATAGATATCATTAAGGATATGCTCAATGCCCGTATGGAAGGTTCTGTCTATCGCGGTGACAGCTCAGCCATTGAAAAGCGGCTTTCCGCCCTGTTACCCGAAGGAGGCCGGCGGGGCAAGCAGGGGGCTAAAGCCGTGCCAGCAGCCAAAGCTGTTCAAACTGAAGCCGTAAAGCCAGCTCCTACTGCTTCATCTGCTGGAAAGCAGTCGGATAAAGGTTCTCTCACCGAATATGAAATTCTCGAAATGCGGCAGGCTGCGCAGGAAGGGACGACCATTTATCGCATCTCGGTTACCTTTAACGAGGATAATGTGATGAACACGGTCGGCGGTATACAGGTTTTTGCCGCTTTAAAAGGTGTCAGCACCGTATTGCGAACCGTACCAGACTTTGAGCAGCTCTATGAGGATGTGTTTCATCCAGTTGTAGATTATTACGTTTCCAGTAACCATAGCCCTGATGATTTATACCGGATTGTTTCCATTCCGGATGTAACGGTGCAGGCAGAAATAGAAGATCTTGGCCGTGGAGGCGCAGGCGTAAAATCACAAGCTAAACCTGAAGCTGTGACCCCCGCGGTGCAGCCTGCAGCGGCTTCTAAACCGGTCCCTGCACAGGCTCCGTCTCAGCAGCCAGCCCGTGCTACCAGCCCTGCTCCTGCGGCGGCTCCTAAAGCAGCAGAGGTAAAAGAGCAGATTGTACAGGACGAAGGCAAGGGAGAACAGGAATCGGAGGCTAAACGGGCTGGCAAGGATGCGGGCTCGATCCTTCGGGTGGATTCAAAACGGATCGATAATCTTCTGAATCTGGTCTCTGAAACGGTCATTACCAAGGCAACCTTTAACCAAATATCCAACCAGTTTGGAGAACTGATGACCCAGCTTCAGGGAACTGAAGCTCTCTATCGTGAGAAAATGAAAGATCTCTTTGACCGACTTCCTGAGTATCTGGAAAGCATACAGAAGAGCAGAACGGTTAAAGAAATACGCAAAGAAATATCCGAGCGGTATGGCGATCTTTTTACCCTCTTTGATCCCATAGAAACGGGCCTTAAGACCAGCATCGGCAAATACCGCTCAACAGCACAGAACCTTGGCCGAATTACTGGAGAACTTCAGGAAGGGGTCATGCGGATTCGTATGGTGCCCATCAGCCAGATTTTCAATCGGTTCCCGCGTTTGGTCAGGGATCTTTCCAAGAGCCTTAATAAAAAGGTGAATCTTGTAATTGAAGGTGAAGAAACTGAGCTCGACAAGTCCGTCATTGAAGACCTGCTTGATCCTATTATGCACTCAGTTCGGAACTGTATTGACCACGGAATAGAAGCTCCCGAAGTCAGGCTTGGCGCAGGAAAAAGCGAAACCGGTACGGTGCTGCTTAAGGCGAGCAACGAAGGTAATATGATTATCATCGAAATCGCCGATGACGGTAAAGGTATCGATGTAGATGCGGTCAGAAACAAGGCAATCGAACGGGGGCTCATCCACCCGAATAAAGAATTGACTGATGTGGAAGCCTTTAACCTTATTTTTGAGCCCGGTTTCTCCACCGCAAAAGAAATAACTAACATATCCGGCCGCGGTGTGGGGCTTGATGTTGTTCGCCGGCAGGTAGAAAAACTAAATGGCATGGTTACCGTCAGTTCAGAACGGGGCAAGGGAACCAAATTTACCATCAAACTGCCCCTGACCCTGGCTATCATACAGGGCCTTCTGGTGCGGGTTGGAAGCGAAATATACTCTATCCCGATTACATCAGTTATCGAAAGTCACCGAATAAAGCCCTCCGAAATCAAAATGATCGATAACTACGAAGTGTTCAATATTCGTAACGATGTCATTTCCCTTCTCAGGCTTAACCGGCTTTTCGGTATAAAAACGAATGAACAACGGGAATACAATTTTGTGGTTATTGTCGGTACGGCGGAGAAAAAAATGGGCCTCATGGTTGACAGTCTCATCGGCGAGGAGGACGTGGTCATAAAGCCCCTGCGGGATCAGTTTACTAATTCACCGGGGATTGCCGGGGCTTCGATACTGGGAGATGGCTCGGTTTCGTTGATTATTGATGTGAGCCAGCTCTTGGAACTGGGACTGCGAAAGGAATTGGAAGAACGGCGCCGTCGGGAAGCGTCAATTCGGTAGATGGGGAATAGTATGCAAGCACATGAGCAAAACCTTAAAGCGGAAGATATCATTGCCGTAGGCAATAGTGCCGCAGGCAGTAGTGCCGCAGGCGGCAATGGGGAAACCCTCAGAACAGACAAGGCAATTACCGTAGATTTTAAAATGGTTACCTTTTCGCTGGCTGGCAAGGACTATGGCGTTGATATCATGAACGTCAAGGAGATTGCCAAGGCAAGCAAATTTACCTATGTTCCGAATGCTGCGCCCTTCCTAAGGGGAGTTTACAACCTGCGGGGTGAAATTATTCCTGTCATCGATTTCCGAATCTTCTTTCATCTGCCGGCAGAACGCAAAAGCGATGATGCCATGGAAAACCTGCTGATTTTAAGACTAGAAGACCATGTTTATGGAGTTATCGTAGACAGCATTGACAAGGTTGTAGGTATTCAGTCGAGCAATATACAGCCCCCGCACCCGATTTTTGGTGACATCAATATAAAATACATTCATGGGGTAGTGGAGAATCAGGGACGGCTTTATATTATTTTGGATGTAAACCGTATTTTTGAACAGAAGGAAGAAGAAAAGCCCCGGCTTATTTCGGAAACTGCCAGTGGTACCTATTTTGCAACCCAGAGTGCAGTGCTAGAAAAGGAAAGTGCCGCAGCTATATCAAAAAACTCCGGTTCAGAGCTCGAGTTTATTAAAGAAACGCTTTTTGCGCTTAAACATTTTGCTGCTACACCGCTCAATGAAACATGGATCGTAAATCGCTTTGAAGAATGGAAAAAAGTAAAAAACAATAAGGAATTACAGTTAAAGAACGTGGAAGATGCGGATGAGTTCCTTTCTACGTTTTATTCTCCCTGCAATGGCCGTCTGTGGGACGAAACCTATGCAGAACAGGTTCTTGCTGCACTGCCGGATCTTAACTCTAAAACCATTATGGTCTGGAACCCTGGCTGCGGTAAGGGCTATGAAAGTTATTCCCTCGCCTGTTTGCTTAAAAAACGATACAAGGATGCTCGTATAAAGATTTGGGCAAGTGATAATGATCTATTGGCGGTCTCTTCAGCTCCCAATATGGTATTCGAGCTGGAAACGGTGCCCGCTTTGTATCAGGAATACCTCGTTAAAGGCCGTTATGGGTATTCATTTAATCAGGAAATAAAGGATGCTATTCTTTTTGAATACCATGACATGAAAAATGTGAATCCCTTTACCGACCTGGATCTTATTATGGCCCGGGATGTCCTCTCTTTCCAGGATATAAACGAACAGAACAAGATTTTGAACGATTTTACAGAAAAATTAAAAGCCCGCGGTCTTGTATTGGTAGGTCAACACGAACAGTTGCCTGAGGAAGAATGGACCCGGCTTGGCACGGATCCAGTATCCTTGTATATGTATAATAGCTAACGGAAGGAGAAACACATGAGAGTCGAATACATCAATCCCTTTGTAGAGTCAGCCTTTAATGTTCTTAAAGAAGTGTTGAATACGGATATTAAACGGGGTGAATTATACCTAAAATCGACCACGATGCCCGTATTGGGCGTTGCCGCTCTCGTTGGTCTTGCGGGGGACGTGGAAGGCCGTGTTTTGTTTGACATGTCTAAACAAACGGCTCTTGCGGTGGCGTCTACCATGAACGGTGAACAATTAACCAGCCTTGATGAACTCGCTAAGGCTACTATCACCGAGCTCGCCAATATGATTACCGCTCAGGCGGTTACTAAGCTGCATGATCTGGGTTTCAAGTTTGACCTTACCCCTCCAGCTCTTTTTACCGGTGACAATATGGAAGTCTCGGACCATGAGGTCGAAGCCCTGATTGTTCCAATGGAAACACCCCAGGGAAAAATCGAGATAAATGTCGCAATCCGTGAGCGAGCCTAACAAGGAATGCCTATGAAGACGAAACAGGATTTTCCATCAATAAACGAGCGGGAACCAGACGGTCTTAAACCGGATGGAACACCTTTTCGGGTTCTGGTTGTAGATGATTCCATGTTTGTTGCCAAGCAGATTGGTCAGATTCTTACCTCAGAGGGCTATGAAGTCGCTGCCACCGCCGCAGATGGTGAAGAGGGTGTGGAAAAATACAAGGAATTGTTTCCCAATATAGACTTGGTGACTATGGATATTACCATGCCTAAAATGGATGGTATTACCGCCCTTGAACATATTATGAATTTTGACAAGAACGCTAAGGTCGTCATGATTAGTGCCCTGGGTAAACAGGATCTGGTTAAAAAATCTTTGCTTTTAGGGGCAAAAAATTACATTGTTAAGCCCTTAGACCGTAAAAAGGTCCTGGAACGGATTGCCCAGGTGCTTGGCAAGACCTCTGGAGCCTAACAGAAAACAAAACCTATTGACAAAGTCCGCGCTTCTTTGGTATATAGAATAGGCGCGGGCGGTTAGCTCAGTTGGTTAGAGCACCAGTATGACACGCTGGGGGTCACAAGTTCGACTCTTGTATCGCCCATAGAACCGGGGAGTTTTAAGATAATCTTAAAACTCCCCTTTTTTTTTTAGCTATGCCATTGTTTCAATATTAAATCTTTTATATATTACAAGTCATGGAACAAAACATATTTGCGGCGGGTTTACCGGTCCGAAGACGTCCCAGACCTTTTACGCTGTTAGTGTTTGGTGCATCAGGAGATTTAGCTCACCGAAAATTATATCCCGCCTTTTTTTCCCTCTTTAGGGAAGGCGCCGTGGATGACTGGTACCTAGTCGGTTTTGGCAGGCGACCCTGGTCAGACAGTGATTTTCGCAGCGAAATTGAAAAGGCGCTCAGTGATTTTAAAATCACCGAAGATGAGGCCCGGTGTTTTTTTTCCCGCTGTCTGTATGTGCAGGGTGATATTGATGATATTCAAGCCTACCACCGGATCGCATCGATCGTTGAAAAAGATAGGGATCTGATAAGCTATCTTGCAGTCCCACCAGAACAGTATAAGCCAATCATAGATAACCTATATAAGGCCGGACTTTCCAAGCGCAGCCCTTTGGAAAGCCGTGTAGTAGTAGAAAAACCCTTTGGCCGAAGCGGTAAAGAAGCAGCGGAGCTCAATGACTTTATCACCGAACGGTACGAAGAGGATTCAATTTTCAGAATAGATCATTATCTCGGCAAGGAAACGGTTCAGAATATCGCGGTGTTCCGTTTTGGAAACGGTATCTTTGAACCGATTTGGAACAACAATTACATACATCATGTAGAGATAACCGTAGCAGAGACTGTTGGGGTAGAGAAACGGGCTGCGTACTATGAACAATCGGGAGCTCTGCGGGATATGGTTCAGAACCATTTGCTTCAGCTTCTGGCGCTGGTTGCCATGGAACCGCCGACCTCTTTTACTTCTGATACGGTACGGGACGAAAAAGTAAAGGTTCTCAGAGCGTTACGGCCCCTGTCTGAGCTGGATATTCTTTCAAATACCCTTCGCGGTCAATATCGTGCAGGTCTCATAGACGGTCAAGCTGTACCGGGCTATTTGGAAGAAAGCGGTGTAGACCCCCAATCGAAGACAGAAACCTATGCAGCCCTGATGGCCCATGTAGACTCCTGGCGCTGGTTTGGGGTTCCCTTTATTCTCCGTACCGGGAAACGGCTGAGCCGCAGGGTTTCAGAAATTGCGGTTCATTTTAAAAAGCCTGCTATGAACCTGTTTCCTCAAGCATTTGGCGGAGCCAACCAATTAGTCTTCCGTATTCAGCCTGATGAGGGGCTTACGCTCTATCTTAATACGAAAATTCCCGGTCTTACCGATAGATCAAGGGTTGTATCTATGGACTTTTTGTACGGTACCGGTTTTGGCCGACCTTCGCCCGAAGCCTACGAGCGGCTCCTCCTGGATGCCCTTATCGGCGATAGTACCCTTTATACCCGCAGGGATGAGGTAGAAGCCTCCTGGGCGTTCATCGATCCCATACGGCGCGCCTGGGATGCCCAGGCTCTGCCACTGCACCTGTATGAAGCGGGCAGTTCCGGTCCCCTGGCTGCCCAGGGACTTGCGGAACGTATTGGCGATCACTGGAGGCGATTATAATGTATCCCAAGATATCAGTCTTAGAACAGGAACTTATGGCCCGACTCAAAGAACATACGGGGGGTAATGCACGGGCCATGTCTGCAACCATTATAACCTTGTCCTCTAAAGCCCATGCAGAGGAAGTGGACCGATGGACCGAAAGCCTCATGGGCCGCCGTCCCGCCCGGCTGCTCCATCTTAGAGGCTATGCTCCCGATGGGCTGCACAGCTGGTCCTCCGCGCGCTGCGCATTGGACCGTCAGGAGCGTGGCATTTGTTTTGAAGATGTCTATATAGAAACCCCCGATGACAGCGCATATCAGGGCCGCATCTGGAGCGCCCTGGTACTGCGAGAACTCCCTGCATTATTGGTCTGGACCCTTGGACCTGAGGCTTTAAATAGCTGCGAATATGATTGCGCTGAACGGGTGGATTTAACCATTATAAACGGAAGCTGGGACCTGAAACACTACAAACGAGGCCTTGCCGTTTACCGAGATGCGGTCGCAAGCGCTTTGCAATCGAACAAAGCTTTGGTTGACCTTTCTTGGGAACAGCTGCTCCCCCTGCGGTATGCCTTTTCCCGCCTTTTTGATGCTCCCCATACGCAGGATATTGATTTGCTGAGAACGATAAATATTCAAGTATCAGACCCTTGGACGCTTCACCTCCTCAAAGGATGGATACAGGACCGAACCAAGGGAAAATCTATACAAATTGATGGGCGCCTGGAGCCCTCGTACCAGGATGGAACCGGCCAAATTTCCTGCACCTTTGCCGATGGTACATTATCTGCTATCGAGGTCCATACTTCGCGGCAGGCAGAGCTCCGGTACCGGGACGGCAAGTCCCTGCAGATCAGTTTGCCCGATGCCAGTATCGGTGCCATTCTTGAACGCATTGTAGATTCTCCAGTAGCGGATCCTCTGTATAAACGGGCACTCTAGCGCCTCTGATATCTGTCTGCTGAAATAAATTGACTCTTATGGCAGCCGTATCTTGACTATAATTCGATAATTTATTATCGTATAAAAGATGACTTAATTAGTCATAGATAGGAGGTTCTATGAATACGGTGATGAAACGAGAAAGCCCGGTTCGTGTAGCTTTTTTTGATACAAAACCCTATGATCGGGAATATTTTGACGTCTATAAGAGCAGCTTTAATGTGGAAATAAAATATTTCCCCTCAAAACTTTCTGCGGATACAGCGAGCTTGGCTCAGGGCTATGATGCGGTCTGTGCCTTTGTGAATGATGAACTGGACGCTCCCACTGCGGATATCCTTGTTGAGGGCGGTGTCCGGCTTGTTGCACTCCGCTGCGCAGGATACAACAATGTGGACCTGAAAGCCGTGTGGGGCCGTCTGCATGTTGTCCGGGTACCTGCCTATTCTCCCCATGCAGTGGCAGAACATGCCATCGCTCTTCTTTTAACTCTTAACCGAAAGATTCATAAATCATATATCAGAACCAGGGAAGGCAATTTTACCCTTGCGGGCCTGGTGGGTTTTGACCTCTTTGGAAAAACTGCAGGTATTATTGGAACCGGCCAGATTGGCCGTATTACGGCAGAAATTCTTAAGGGCTTTGGCATGAAGGTTCTCGCCACTGACCCCTTCCCTAATGAAGGCTGGGCTGCTGAAAAGGGGGTTCAGTATACCTCTATGGATGTTCTTTTCCGACAGAGCGATGTGATTAGCCTCCATTGTCCCCTGACCCCGGAAAATCATCATCTAGTGAACAGCGAAAGTCTTGCCAAAATGAAAAAGAATGCCATTATCATCAATACAGGCCGGGGTGCACTTATTGATACCAAAGCGCTGATCCATGCGCTTAAAACACACAGTCTGGGCGGGGCTGCCTTGGATGTGTATGAAGAGGAGGATGAGTACTTTTTTGAAGACCATTCCGCTTCGGTCATAAAAGACGATGTTTTGGCTCGGCTTCTTACCTTCCCGAATGTGCTGATTACGGGCCACCAGGCGTTCTTGACCCATGAGGCTTTAACGGCCATTGCCACTACCACATTGGGAAACATACAGAACTACTTTGATACAGGCGATTTAAGCAACGAAATTTGCTACCGCTGTACTCAGAAAACCTGCAGCCGCAAAGAAACAGGCCGCTGCTTTTAGACTGCTTTCTGATACGCCAGGACTTTCCAGCCCTGGCGTTTTAGTTCACCGATGCGCTGAAAGCCTTTCCGTTTCTGTCGGTCAAAACGTTCTGCTTCGGTGGCCGAGAGGCCGATAAAAATGAGGCTGCCCGGATCGGCAAGTTTTTCGAGGCCCGTCCAATAAGCGGGCCAAGGAGCGGTTTTGGGAACCGGATCGGGGAATAGAAACATAAGCGGAAAGGGGCCGCCGCTGGCTTTAAGAAGCTCTTCCGCGGAAAGGTCTGGATCTACCGAAGGAACAATAGCGGGGGAAAGGTCCCGAATGGCTTGATCCGTATGATTCACTGAGTAGGACCCCTTTAGGTTTTCGAGATTTTGTTTTGTTGCAGTGAGGGACAGTATATTTCTCCCACCGATTACTGGTGTAAAGGAGATTTGTGCCAACTCTTGTAAAAAGCTTATTACAAACCAGAGGGGAAAGTGACCCTGTCCCACCTCAAAAAAGAGGATAGGAAGATGTTCTCTCCGTGTAAGAAAAGACCGTATCTGGTGCTGTAATTTTAGAATCAGGGCAGCCATAAGCTCGTGGATATAGTGGGGCTGGTCAAAGTCCTCCACACCATGAAGGCTTTGCAGGGTGTATTCAGTATCCTTTATCTGGTAGGTTCCCAAGATCCGCTTATAGGCTTCCCAGGAAAAGGATTCTTTTGCAGCTACCTTCTCTGCATCTTGCTGCGCTGGCGGCTTTCCATAAACAAAGACTCGATGCTCAGGACCAGCAGTTTCTTCGACCAGTTCCGCTCCATATTTGAGTATCCAGCCCTTAAACGTTTCTGCCAGAGGGTCTACTATGACAACGAAGACCCGGCCCGCCTCTTCCAGCAGGGCAAGAGAACGCCGGACGAAGTATTCAAGCACCGGGAGCCCCGCTTTAGCGGGTATGTTTGACACAATCCAATCATAGGGGCCTGGGGCAGAGAGGAGGGGTTCTGTATGGGTGGAAAAGCGGGGCTCCCGCAGGCTGCCGGCCTGGCTAACGGTTTGGTCGCCTGTGATGGTGTCAACCAGGCCGCTGCCTAACCCGTTGGCCAGGCCGTTGCAGGCGGTGAACTGGCGGGCTAGTTCATCCCGATCCTGAGCGCGGATAACAAAGTTCTCATGGCCCTCTTTCTGGAAGTAAGATCCCAGGGCTATGCCAATAACTCCTGTGCCGGAACCGGCATCGAGAACGCGGTGGGGCATAGATAATGAAGCACTTTTAAGTTTATCAATATGATTGGAAATGACCCGTAAAAGAAGCCGGGTCCCGGAATCGACATCGTAGGAACTGAAAAGCCCATGGGAAAGGGTAAGGGTAATTTCCGTTCCCTTAAACCGCATAGCTGTGGTTTTTGACCCATAGGCTTCCATAACCGGGCAGGTGTGTTTAGTCATTCACCCGTTCGACGTACTCGTTGGTTTCCGTATTTACAAGAATTTTTTCACCCTGTTTGATGAAGAGGGGTACCCGGACGGTAAGACCCGTTTCAGTTACGACCGGTTTGGTTGCCCCAGATACGGTGTCTCCTTTAACGTAGTTTTCGCTTTCTGCAACGGTAAAGACAACCTTGTAGGGTATCTTAATATCGATCACCTGGCCTTCCCAGAGGAGCAGGTCGTAGGTTTCGCCTTCTTTAAGGTAATATTTTTTGTCTTCCATGCCGGATATGGGGACTTCAAACTGGTCATAGGTGTTGTTATCCATGAAGTGATAGTAGTCCGTATCAGCGTATTGATACTGGCAGGAATGGGTATCTACCTGGGCGTCTTCAACCTCCAACTGGGTTGGTATGGTTTGGGTTAGGACCGAACCGTCCTTGAGACTCTTCATTTTTACCCGTGCAAATGCTCCTCCCTTGCCGGGATTAACAAATTCTCGTTCAACCACAATAAAGGGCTGGCCTTTTTGCAGAAGACAGGTGCCTTTGGCGATATCTCCGCCTCGAATCATAATGTTCCTCTCTTATTAGAATACGATATGCAGTGGTAGCAAAATTATAGCAAGTTCATCAATCTTAGTCTAGAAAGCCATGCTATCATAGGGCATACTGTGTATCGTTATGTATCATATAGGCCGAAGGATTGTACCCCTATCTCTCAAGGTTATTCTCATCATTGTAGGCTCCCAGTTGCTGCTTTATTCGCTTTTTTCTCTATTGGTACTAGAAAGTAGTACCGAAGCTGTTAAGGCTAGCGAATTAGATACATTCCGTCTTTTGGGAGATGCCCTGCACTGGTCAGTCGATGATGAGCTTGCCAGTGCAGAACTTACTTTGAATTATTTGATACAGGATCCTGCCATTGTTGAGCTTTTTGCAGACCGTGACAGAATGGGTCTGTACCAATACCTTAAGCCCAAGTATACAGCTATTCAAGATCGGGTTATACGATTCCATTTTCATTTACCCGATGGCACTTCATTTTTACGGATGCACAATCCAGAAAGTTATGGTGACAATCTTTTAGAATTACGTCCCATGGTCCGTGACGCTATTAATTTACGGCAAAAGGTTCAGGGTATAGAACTTGGACGGGATGGAATTGGGCTGCGTATATTATTGCCGCTGTGGAAATCTGAGCAGTACATTGGATCGATTGAATTCGGTATGGATTTCGGTACTGCCTATGTTCAAAAAATGAAAAAAAAATACGGCGGTGATTATTATATTTTTCTTTTTAACGGGCCGGAAACATATAAAATGTTGGCAGGTACCCAGGATAATCCCCGCTGTTCTACTGCAGACCGTCTGCTCGAAAGTCTCAGGAATGGAAATGCGGAGCTTTCTCTTGATTGTTCCCATGCAAGGGCTGTGGGGCTTTATCCATTCAGGGATTATTCTGGAAAAGTTATTGGTTTTATAAAAGCAGAATTACAGCGTATACCTCTCTCAGATGCCCTTAAGTCTATTCAGGGGCGTTTGTTTATAATTGGTTTAGTTCTTATAGCATCACTAATAGCAGCAAGTCTATATGCCCTGAATAGTTTTTTAATTCCCCTTAGCGAGGTGGTCGCAAAAACACAACTTATATCGGAAAAAATCATTTCAGGTGATGTAAGTTATCGGGGCTCTATTAGCCACGGGGCGGCGGAGTATCAGGAGATTATTAGGGCGGTTAATACAATCATCGATGCACTTCGAGAGCGGGAAAGCCTTCTGCAGGCTATCGTGGAGGGTATTCCGGGTATTGTCTACTATGTTGATGTAAACTGTCGTATCATTTGGGCCAATAAGCTTGCGATGAGCCGCTTCCCTGGGCTTCATAAAGAATATCTTAGAACATACACCACAGGCTTTTTTGAACAGGAACGTCAACTCTTACTTCGTGCATTCAATTCTGGCTCTATTGAAACAATCGATGCTTGTTATGTTGTGCCCTCAGCTTTATCGGGTCAGGAATGCTGGGAGCATGTGGCTGTACCGGTAGCAGATTCGGATGGACATGTTACGCATGTGATTCGGATTTCACAAGACATATCGGATAAGCGTAAGGCCGAGTTAGAATTGAGAGAACTGAATGAAACCTTGGAGCATAGGGTCGAAGAGGAGATAAAGCGGCGGCAGGAAGGCGAACGGATTGCGGAACAGCAGTCCCGGCTTGCTGCCATTGGGGAGCTTGCTACTGGTATGGCCCACGAAATTACCCAACCGCTTAATGCGATTGCTTTTTCTGTGGAAAATATCAAGAATCGTTACTATCAAGGATCCTTGGATGATACCTATCTGGATAAAAAAACCGCTGCCATTGTTTCTGATATTGAGCGGGTTCGTCGGGTCATTGAACATGTTAGGCTCTTTTCTCGGGGAGGCCCATCGGATTATCAGACAAGTTTTTCTGTGAATCGCTGCGTAGAAAACGCCCTGTCTTTAATGGGAACTCAGCTGGCAACCCATGGAATAGATGTGGCTCTCAATTTTGAGCCTAATTTGCCAGATATTCAAGGAAATCCATTCCAGTATGAACAGGTAGTTATCAATCTGTTATCGAATGCCAGGGATGCGGTAGAAGAGCGGCTGTTGAGAGAGTCGGACCACGATTTGTTCGATCCGGCACCTGGACAGATTAGGATTACTACCAAAATGAACGGAAGCTGTCTCATCCTGGAGATTGAAGATAATGGAATCGGTTTACCCCAGGGATTGGAAAAGCGTATATTTGATCCCTTCTTTACAACAAAACCTCTTGGCAAGGGAACAGGACTGGGACTTTCTATTTCCTATGGTATTATCCGTCAGATGGGCGGCAGTATAATCTTTGAAACATTGTCCCTGGGGGGGACCAGGGTTTTGGTAGAAATTCCGTTTCATAAAGATATAGTTGGAGATAATGTATGAAAAACTCAGAATCTATAGCAGTACTTGTATTGGATGATGAAACTCGTTTAGCTGATGAAATAGGTGAATATCTTGAATCTAAGGGTTTTTCTGTGTTTATTGCTGACAGGCCTTCAAAGGCATTTCAGATTCTACATTCAAAGCCAATTCACATTGCCATGGTAGATATAAAGCTCCCAGAATACGATGGGCTAACTTTCTTGCGAAAGCTCCGTGCTGAACAATCGGATACTGAAATTATTATTATGAGCGGTCATGGAGATATGGAAAGCGTGATAGAAGCCCTGAGACTCGGAGCCTTTGATTATCTGCGTAAACCTTTTTCAAGTCTTGAATTGCAGGCTGCCATTAGCCGAATTAGCCGTTTCCTCGAAGTGCAGCAAAGTTACCGTCGTTCATCTCAAAGGTGTATGGAATTACAGGACGAACTTTTTTCGGAAAACGAACTTATTGGTCATTCTTCGATTATGGAACAGATACGGGAAATGATTCAGCGCGCAGCGCAGTTCTCGGATACAGCGGTACTAATACGCGGAGAAAGCGGTACGGGAAAAGAATTAGTGGCCCGGCAAATACACAGGCTGAGCAGTCGTGCCAGCGGATCTTTTGTACCAGTAAATTGTGCTGCCATACCTCGTGATATGTTTGAAAGCGAATTCTTTGGCCATGAGAAAGGGGCTTTCACTGATGCTCAAGTAAAGCGCAATGGGTTATTCCGAACCGCTGATGGAGGGACCCTATTCCTCGATGAAATAGGAGAAATCCCTTTCGAGCTTCAGAGTAAACTTCTGAGGGCTCTTGAAGAAAAGAAAGTCCGGCCCCTAGGTATGGACAAAGAACTTTCTGCGGATGTGCGAATTATCGGTGCTACAAACCGAGATCTTTTGGAAGAGGTGAGGCAAGGCCGTTTCCGTAAGGATCTATATTACCGGATTGCAGTCATGGATATTCATGTACCTCCTCTTCGAGAACGCAGAGAAGACATACCGGATCTAATTGATTATTTTTATAGACAAAGCTGTCTCCGATCGGGGCGTCCATTTCGGTCTCTTAGCGCAAATATCATTGATCAGTTATTACGCTACGATTTCCCTGGCAATATCAGGGAATTAAAAAACCTCGTAGAACGGATAGTTATACTTGGCAGGGAACCACAAGAAAAGGACCTGAATGCCTGGCTAGATCCGGAACACTGTGGGTGTACCAGGGATAGTCAGTCTCAAACTGCAGACCTCTTATCTGGGCTGCCCCCGGTGCTTAATTTGGAAACGATCGAAAAGGCCCTCATTATGCGTGCCATGGAACAAGCCCAGGGAGTACAATCTACTGCAGCCCAATTGCTTGGCATTACCCGTCAAGCTCTGGATCGGCGACTAAAGAAATATCAACTGCGGCCTTAATCAAAATGACTGAATGTTGTCATTGGCTCCAGGGCACGATTTTAAATGTCCGTTTTCGGTCGTCCATTTTCGGGCATTAAGCCTGAAAGCGGACAGCATATAACCCAACTAATAACGTTAATTAATTAATAAGAACGTAGCTTTTATCTCTATTATATTATCTATAAAGAATTATTTTATTTAATTATTTTGGGTGTTGCTGAATATGTTTTGGCACGCTCTTTGCTATTAATAAATAACCGAATTGATTCGGAAACTATTTTTATTAGCAAGGAGCATAGTATGGCAGAACACACACTTGATTGTCTCGGAGAAGCTTGTCCGGTACCTCTTATTAAGACTCAAAAGGCTATGGAAAAAATGGCTGTTGGGGATGTACTTATCGTCAATATTGATCACAGCTGTGCTATGAAAAACGTTCCTGATTGGGCTCGTTCAGTCGGTCATAATGTGGAAATTGAAGAAGTTGCCGAAGGCGAATGGAACATCATTATAGAAAAGGTAAAATAAGGAGTATCCCATGGACGAAAAAAAGAAATACCCGTTCCACGAAAAATATTTTAAAAAAGAGTGGAGCTATACTACCGGTTCTGTTCTGCTAGCAATACTAGCCTTGGCTTTGGTTATTGTAACTGGAGCTTCCTGGGGTGTAACTGGCCCCCTCGGTATGTGGGGTGGAAAGTTGCTGCAGCTTATTGGTATCAATGCTGATGCATGGAAAGGTTACAACGGTAGTCTTGCCAAATATAATTTCTGGATGGATCAACCCTCACTGACCAACCTGGGGATTGTGTTAGGTGCTCTCCTTTCAGTTCTTCTGGCAACTCAATTTAAGATTAAAAAAATAAAGAGCATGAAAAATGTTTGGGCAGCAGTGTTGGGTGGCCTTTTAATGGGTATTGGCGCACGGCTCTCCCTTGGATGTAATATCGGTGCATTCTTTACCGCCTTGCCGGCTTTTTCTCTCCATGGATGGGTGTTCTGGATTTCCATATTTGCCGGCGCAGCGGTAGGTAGTCAGCTGCTTAAAAAATATTTTATGTAGGAGGATGATGATGAGTGATACTAATACTTCCGCTATCCGGCGAACGACAACCCGTGTCAAAGAAACTCCCGAACAGCGAGCCCGTAAGCAAAAAATACAGCTAACTGCTGGAATCATTCTCGTCGTTATTTTGGTGTTGCTAGGTTTGTATATTCAGACGCAGAATCCGAAAGGTGCCTATATTTGGCTTATCGGTCTTGGTTTTGGTTATACACTCCAGCGTTCGCGTTTCTGTTTTACCGCCTCTATGCGTGATCCTGTGTTGACCGGATCTACCGAACTTACAAAAGCGGTCATTATTGCCCTCGCGCTTGCTTCTGTTGGTTATATGGCCTTGCAGATGAAGCTAACCGGTGTGGATCTTAAGAATCTCGGTACCGATGCTCTGAAGGACGCTACCAAACTGCCCGGACATGTGCGGGCTGTCGGTGTGCATACCATTATCGGTGGCTTTATATTCGGAATCGGCGCTGTAATCGCTGGAGGTTGTGCATCGGGTACTTTTATGCGTATGGGCGAAGGCTTTGTACAGCAGTGGATAGCCATAATTTTCTTTATTGCTGGTTCAGTCATTGGTATGGTCATTTTGCCCTATGTCCAGGCTAACCCAATCCTTTATCAGAATAATCCAATCTATTTGCCTCAATTACTTGGCGGATGGGTCCCGGCAATCATAGTTCAGTTTGGACTCTTATTTGTACTGTATGTATTTGCTGACTGGTATGGCAAGAAAAAAGCCGGAGAACTTTAAAATATGGACAAAAAAAAAATAGAACATTATGATGTTGTAGTGATCGGCGGTGGCCCTGCAGGCATGACTGCCGCTCTCTACGCAGGCCGTGCGAGGCTAAAGACTTTGCTTATAGAAAAATCCCTTATCGGCGGTATGGCTACCTATACCAGCGAGATCGAAAATTATCCCGGTTTCCCGGAGCCGATTGATGGGATTGAGCTGATGAAGCTTTTTGATAAACAATTCCGGCGCTTTGGTGTGGATGTAAAACTAACCGACGTTAAGTCCGTGTCAGTGGAATGTAACCAAAAGATCGTATCCACTTTTAGAACCGATTATTATGCCAAGGCGGTCATTATTTCTACGGGAAATAAACCCCGTCTGACTGGTGCAAAGAATGAAGAAAAATTCCTGAATGACAAGGGAATTTCTTTTTGCGCCACCTGTGATGCGGCCCGTAATACGGGAAAACGTATTATGGTCATTGGTTCAGGCGATGCTGCTATAGAAGAGGGCATGTTCCTGACAAAATTTGCACGGGAAGTTATTGTGTCGGTTATCCATGACGAAGGTATTATGGATGCCAATAAGGTCGCCCAAGAAAAGGCCCTTGCAAATCCCAAAATGAAGTTCATGTGGAATACGGTGGTCGATTCGTTCGAAGGGGATGACATGCTTAAACAGGTTGTCCTTAAAAACATTAAGACCGGCGAACTTATTCCTGTGGATGTGGATACCTGTTTCCTGTTTATCGGCTATGTTCCGAATACAAAAATATTCGAAGGCTTTATCGATATGACCCAACGTGGGTATATAAAGACCAACGAAAACATGGAAACCAGCCGAGAAGGCTTTTTCGCTGTAGGGGATTGCCGTGACAAGACCCTGCGCCAGGTTGCTACAGCGGTAGGAGACGGGGCCATTGCGGGCTTTATGGCAGAAAAATACGTTGAGGAATTAGAATACGTTCAGCGAGAAATTTTTGAAGCCAAGGGCCTTATCATGGCATTTGTATATAACGCGGTAGAAGCCCTGGATCGGGAATTTCTTGCTCGGGTAGAACAGGTTCAGCGTGAATACAAGGATCAGGTCCAATTGAGACGTATTGATGTCTATAAGTCTGACCGTATCGCCTGTCGTCTCGATTATACTAAAACACCCTCTATTATTTTTATGAAAGATGGCAAGATATTGGAAAATATAACCGATTTGAGCAATTTGGAAAAAACTATTGCCCAGATGATTACAAAATTTGCTTAAAAGGTTAGGTCCTTTCAAGATTAACCCAGTTTTGAAAGTGTTTTACCTGCTAAGAGTTTCTTTGTTCTCGATAACCCCCAAATGATTGATGTTTGGGGGTTTTTCTTTGCCTTGACAAAAATGGTCATATGCTCATAATTAATGCATTATGAGCGCAGCTATAGAGAAATTTTCCAAAATGGGAATTAAGCACCTTATTGGTGTGGTAAGCGGAAAAGGCGGGGTTGGAAAATCGACCACCAGCGTACTTCTAGCCCAGGCTTTAGCAGCACGGGGCTACAAGACGGGCCTTTTAGATGCGGATATGACCGGTCCCAGCATACCCCGGCTTTTTGGTCTTGAGGGGCTTAAGGGTGAAAGCGACGGCGAAAAAATCTATCCTCTTGAGTCTGATCAGGGCATCAAGGTTATTTCGGTAAATATGTTCTTACCCGAAGAAGATGAGCCGGTTATTTGGCGAGGACCGCTGCTTTCAGGTGCCCTTAAGCAGTTTTATGAAGAGGTTGCCTGGGGTGAACTCGATTACCTTGTGGTAGATTTTCCCCCTGGAACAAGCGACGTGGTCTTAAGCGGTTTCCAGCAGCTTCCTTTGGACGGTATTGTCGTGGTGGTAACCCCGCAAGACTTTGTGTCCATGATAGTAGCCAAGTCGGTAAAAATGGCCGTAAAAACTGATGTTAAGATCCTCGGTATGGTGGAAAATATGGGGTCCATGATTTGCCCCCATTGTGGCACCGAATTTACCCTCTTTGCCCAGGGCCAGGCACGGGAAGGATTTGACAAGCTACAAATGCCGGTCCTTGCCCGCTTCCCCTGGCGGCAGGAACTTGCCCAGCGGGGATCCCTCATCTGGAGCAAACTCCCAGCTGACCTGCAGGCTGCTGCAGATGCTCTTGTACAGAATGTGGTTATATCATTACAATAAGCTTAATGATCTGTGGTGAACGGGGGGCTTAATGCAAAAGGTGAGAAACCTTTTACTGATGATTCTGGTAGGCAGTGTCTTGTCCTGCGTTTCAGTAAAAAAGATCGAAGCTCCGGTACCGCCACCCCCTGTTCTGGAACCTGTACCGCAGTTTTCTGTGGGGCTTCCCATGCCGGAATCGGGTGGGGAGCTTGCAGTTCTGTTTAAGGTTCCCCTTAAGATTGAAAATCCGGGAAAAGATGCCTATACTCTGCAAAAGCTGGAAGCACAGGCGATTTTGCACCTGGCGGATCAGGACCTAGAACTAAAAACCCAGCTTGTCAGCGCTGAACAAGAACCAGTTCAGGGCACCACGATTAATCCTCACGGGAGTTTTACCTGGTTCCTTGCTGTTTCCGTACCCCTTGAGCAGGTACTTTCCCATTTTACTGAGCCTGCTTCGGCTTCTTCTCATCCAGATGGAGCTAATAATGCGTCTAAAGTGTTCGATGTTTCTGCCATGGCGATGCTCTTCGATCCGCGGGGCAAGGTTTTGAACCTGGAAACCAAGACAGCAATACCCATGCCCCAGATCTTTTGGCCAGTGGTCAGGGTGCTGAGCATCGCAGTTAAGCGGGCTGAGCTTATCAATACGAGGCTTAAGGTTCGGCTTCTTATAGAAAACCACAATAATTTTCCCCTGACTCTATCCCGTTTTTCCTATGAGCTCTATGGAAACGGTCGTTTCTGGGCTGACGGCAGTTTTGCTGACCTCTTTACCGTCCAGGGTAACGAAAGTCTCGAGAAAGATATTTACCTCCTAATGAATTTCATCAATATGAAACGGGATTTGCTGGACCAGGTTATTGCACTAAAATCGGTGCAATATCGTTTCCATGGGGACCTGCGGATAGAAAGCCCCCTCCTGTACTTGCCCGCCTTCCCTTATGCTTTTGACAGGCAGGGTAGCTCTCCAGTTATTGAATAAGTTTAAGCAGTCCTGATGTTTCGCTTCTTGACAGCCTCTTGACAGATATTAGTTGAAAAATTACAATCAAAGTAAAGCCTTGCACAAGGTATTAACGACAACAAATACGAGGGAGGCACAGGGGATGCCGAAATTTGATTTTCCTGAGGATTTTATATGGGGAACCGCAACTGCCAGTTTCCAGGTGGAAGGGGCTGCCTATGAGGATGGCCGAGGCGAAAGCATTTGGGACCGGTTTTGCAGAATGCCGGGCAAGGTTTTTGCAGGCGATAACGGGGATGTGGCTTGTGACCAGTACCATCGGTATCCAGAAGATATTAAATTGATGAAAGAAGCGGGAATCCAGGCTTACCGTTTTTCTATAGCCTGGCCCAGAATCTACCCTGAAGGTACCGGCCAAGTGAATCCGAAGGGCCTTGCCTATTACCGAGCTTTGGCAACCGCCCTCCGGGATGCGGGCATAGAACCGGTGGCGACCCTGTACCATTGGGACCTGCCCCAGGCGCTGCAGGAGCGGGGGGGCTGGGAAAGCCGAGAGATTGCCTTTGCCTTTGAACAGTATGCAAAAACCTGCTTTGCTGAGCTCGGAGATCTTATTCATACCTGGATTACCCTGAATGAACCTTGGTGTTCCGCTTACTTAGGTTATGCCATGGGTCACCATGCACCGGGGCTTACGGATATAAACGCAGCGGTACGGGCAGTCCATCACCTTAATCTTGCTCATGGCCTTGCGGTTCGAGCCTTCCGGGCTTCAGGCAAGAAGGGGCGCATCGGCATTACCTGGAATATTATGATTCCCCGGCCTGCAACCAGGCAGGAACAGGATGTACGGGCCGCCGAATACTGCATCGATCGGGATACCCGCATGTTTACCGGACCGGTGTGCGGCCATGGTTATCCCCGGGCATTTCTAGCGAGTATGGGCCTCTCAGTGCCTGAAGAGCCGGGCGATATGGAGATAATATCCCAAAAAATCGATTTTGCGGGTCTTAATTATTACAGCGAGAGCGCGGTCGCCTGGGATGTGAGCAAAGAGGACCATGTCCGCTGGGTTCCAACCTGGCAGGAAAAGACTGATATGGGCTGGCCTATTGTTCCCCAGGGGTTTAAGCGTTATCTCCGTTGGCTCACCGCGGAGACCGGAGGTATCCCCATCTATGTAACCGAAAACGGCTGTGCCCAAAAGGACGAAGTCGTCATCGATGAAACGGGGCTCCAGCGGGTCCATGATACGGGGCGTATCGCTTACCTCAGGTCTCATTTCCTTGCTATGAAAGAAGCGCTGGATGAAGGGATTCCGCTCAAGGGCTATTTCCTCTGGTCCCTTTTGGACAATTTTGAATGGGCCCATGGCTACTCTAAGCGGTTTGGTATTATCTATATGAATTATGAGACCTTGCAACGAATTCCTAAAGACAGTTACTATTACTACAGGGATGTTATTGCAGGGTATGGTGAATGATAGAAGGCAAAAATGAATGGTACGGTTCCCGGATTCTTTCGCTGCTTTATAAGAGTCCCGGCATAAGCCGATCGGACTTGGCAGACCTCTTAGGCTTGGATCGGGGAACTGTAAGCCGCATTGTACAGTATCTTGTTTCAAGCGGACTTGTTGTGGAAGGGGAAGAAATTCTGGAAAGCTCGGATCAGGCGGGCCGTAAGAAGATCGCCCTCTATTTATCCGATTATTCTGGCTATTCTATCGGTCTTGAAGTACAGTTTGAATTTATCAAATACGGTGCGCTGAGCCCCCTGGGCACTGAACTCTTTTCCGGTATTTTTTACCGGTCTACCAAAGGGAACCTGGTAGAAGATATTGAATATGCGGTTCGTCTAGTAAGAGAAAAATTTCCTCAAAAGAAGCTGTTTGGCGTAGGTATCGCTTTAAGCGGTCTGGTTGACCCGATCCGGGGCGTTTTGTTATTCAGTCTTTCTTTAGGGGCCCGAGAGCATCCTCTGGCGCTCGGAGCGGAATTGGAAAGGCGCTTGGGTGTGCCGGTCTTCCTTGACAACGACGCAAAGTGCTGCTGTTACGATGTACTGTCCCGTTCATCCACAAATCGCTATGCAGAACCTGGAATGCCGCTCGTTTCTGAATCGGGGAATTTTATTTATACCTTCTGTGAGTTTATTGACAATCCTGAAGATACAGAGAAGTACGAACGGATCGGAATAGGGACCGCAGTGGTCTTGCAGGAGAAGATTTTTTACGGTAGCCGCTTTGCTGCCGGCGAGTTCCGTAACCTGTATGCGGATCCTAATCTTCCCGGTCAATTTGGCCGCTATTCCTGCGATTATTTTCTGTCCATGAAAACTGACCCGGAGCGGCGGGCCCTCTTTATCCATGACCTCGCCGGCAGCATGGCCTATATTGCCAATTTCATGGATATTCAGCTCCTTTATATGGGGGGCGGCATTGAACGGTACGGCGAAGAATTACAGGCAGCCTTTGACCGGGCGGTAGAAAGCACCTGGCTTTATCAGGAATATCTTCCCCGGCATATTCAAATCCAATTTGATCCCTCGGACGAAAAACCTGCGGTCCGCGGGGCCGCCGCTATGGTGCACCGGCATATTTTCCTGGGGCCTATCCACGAGGGACAAAAGCGGACCGGACTTGCTTATCTGGAATCTCTGCTGGATTGAGGCTAAATTTATTGGCCGGTCATGGGAAAGGGAAGCACACTGTCTATGGTGGAGCGGCCGACAATGGCCATAACGAGCCGATCCAGTCCCATGGCTACCCCTGAACAGGCTGGGAAACTCCGTATTTTGCCATCCCGGTCCCGGCGAGGTTCGAATACCCGCCAGTATTGTTCATCAATTTGATGAGAAACCAGGGCCTTCTTTTGTTTTTCTTCCCCTTCTGCCGCAAAATATCGGCGGACCTCTCCGCTGTCGGTTTCTTCAGTATAACAATTGGCGAGCTCTATGCCCCGTACATATAGTTCCCATCGTTCTTTGGCTAGACTGCCTGTACAATTTTTTGCAAGGCAGGGCACAAAAGACGGGTAATCCATAAGCGCCACAGGTTTGTCCCGGGGCAGGTTTGGTTCCACCGTATGGACAAAAATAAGGTTATAAAGATCCCCTAGGTCCATAAAGTCCGCAACCGGCAAACCAAGCCGTAGGGCCTCTGCTGCGAGAGCTTCCCGGCTCTGGCGTGCGACCGTGTAGAGCGAAAAGCCTGCCCAGCGCTGAAAGGCTTCTTCCATGCACATCTGTACAAAGGGGGGCTGCACATCCGCTGGAGCATCAGGGGGCAACACAGACCGGAAGAGATCCTCCGTAATGGCAACCGAATCCTTATAGGTGGCTCCTATGGTGTAGTATTCAAGCATGGTAAATTCGGGGCTGTGGAGCCTGCCGGTCGATTCGCCGTTTCGGAAGCATTTGCTTATCTGATATATGCTTGTTCGATGCTGGGCTATAAGCTGTTTCATCCATAGTTCCGGAGACGGAACCAGATAGTACTCTTTGCGCCGCTCTCTTCCTGCGCTGTCCGGGGGTAGCAAGTATTCGGTTTTAAATACCTCAAGACATGTTTCCGGGATCAGGTGCGGCGCAAGAATGGGGGTATCTACTTCGAGATAATTACGGCTTTCAAAAAAGGAGCGGATGGCCTTGAAAATACGGCTCCGCTCACGAAGCAGTTCTATATCCATCGGTTTGCTCTATGCTAAGCGGCGGATTGCCTCTTTCCATTTTCTGCCCCGGTCAAACTCATTCAGGAACATACCGAAGGAAGCACATCCCGGGCTCAGTACAACCTTATCTCCCGGTTGGGCTTTCCCGATGGCAGCCAAGACTGCCCGATCCAGGTTGTCAAAGGGGCCGAGATAGGAAATGCCCCGGGCATCCAATAGCTGCTTGAGCTTCTCTGTACCGGTGCCTGCCAGGAGTATCACCTGTTTTGTTTTTCTGCAGGCCTCTGCCAGGGGGGTAAAATCCAGGTTTTTATCGGTTCCGCCGGTAACCAATATGGGTCTTTGGTCAAAGGCCTGTACTGCCGCTGCGGCAGCTTCCGGTATGGTGGCTGCCGTATCATTGTAAAAGCGTATTCCCCGATTTTCATAAAAAAACTCGAGCCGGTGTTCTATGCCGGGGAAGCTGCCCAGGGCTTCTCGTACGAGTTCCGGCGGTATTCCCAAATCTAGGAGCCCCAAAGCACAGGCAAGCAGGTTTTGCTTTTGGTGTATGCCGGGCACAAGTGGTGCTTCCGGAACAACCTTGGCGATAGAACCGTCAGCAAGCCGGGCGAAGCAGGGTCCTTGGGAGCCATCTATCCATCCATCTAATTCTGCTTTAGGTTCTCCGCGGTGCCCTTCTCGGCGATCCTGTGCCTCCTGGCCTGAGAGCCAGGTCTGATAGATTCGCGGCCGGCCCTTAGTTTCGGCGGCAAAGCTGCGTCCCCAGCTGTCACTGCCGGTAACAGTCACATCAGAGCTATCCTGACCCTGGTAAAGCACCCGTTTATCCGCCACATAGGCTTCCATGGTCCCATACCGGTCCAGGTGATCCGGCAGTATGGTGGTGAGAATGGCAACCTGCGGTTTAAGCAGGGCCCGTTCTGCTGCCTGAGAACCGTTTGTCCCTGCCGGTATGAGTTTCCTTCCCCTTAAATCCCCAAGCTGCCAGCTTGAAAGTTCAAGAACCACATCATCTTCTGGCCGCAGCTGGTCTAAAAAGGTGAGGGGGGATACGGTAATATTGCCGCCCAGATAGGCTCGGCCAGGGAGCAGAGGCTTCTCATGGCTAGCTGTGGTGTTTCGCAATGAGGAAAGAGCCCAGTGGAGGGCGCTCGCGGTGCTCGATTTTCCCTTGGATCCCGTTACTGCGCAAAGCCGGGCGGGATTCTCCTGTAAAAAGATGGAAATATCCGTTTCTATCCGCTTGGCCGCAGCCAGAAACGGCGAATCGGGTTTTACCGCGGGGTTTTTAACCACCACGTCGGCGTTCTTAAAATCTGACATTTCATGTTTGCCCAATACGAACCTAATGGGGAGATCTCCCAGGGCTTCAATACTGGGACGCAAGACCGTCTCGTCCCGCAGGTCTGTAACAGTAACCTGGGCACCATGGCTGGCAAGATAGCGGGCGGCCTCAAGCCCGCCGCCATTAAGGCCGAGCCCCATAACAACAACGCGGCTTCCTGAAAATTTAGAACTCAATCCTAAACTCCTTCTGTTCCTGCCGGTTAAGATAGGCTGTAACCGTCAGGTTCGTCCAGAGCTTTTTAAAGTTCCCGTTCACTTTTTGCCGCAATTCTTGGAAAAGGGGAATGTTTTCGGAGAACGTGCTGGTCTTGAGGGTTTGCTGGATTTTTCCAAGATGGGGTTCCAGAAATTGCAGGGCTCCCTCAAGGTAGGGCAAGAGCTGCCGCCGCCGATCGGGAGTCGGTCCAAGGATAGACATGCAGATGGTTTTGTATTTGCAGGTGAAGGGATAATAGGGATAGATCCGCTGCCCTTCGGCTATGAAGAGCTTGGTAAAAAATTTAGTTAGTTCCGTGTCTATCCAGATACCGCGGACCAAGTATCCTTTGCCTGTTTCCCCGATCCATGTATTGGAAATGGTCTGGTGTATTTTAAATGACACAATTTTACCCATTTCGGTGAGTACTGCCTCGAGGGGTATGCAGTCACTCTCTAAATAGAGCCGGTTAGTTCGATACACGGCGGTAAAGTCGTTGCTGCCCCGTTCAAGCAGTTCATGTTCGAGCGGGCGGTATTGCAGGTTAATCCTGAGAAGAAAAAGAAAGTACCGTTCGCCGATTTTGTAAATTCGGTAAAAGCAGGGTTTCTGTATTTCTGCAGGGTCAAAGAAATACGTTAGGTCTGAAAAAAAGTCTGGAACCAGGGGCAGCATGGAGTCTATAAAGTCATGCAGCGCATTGGAATAATCAGTCCGGGGAACCGCTTCCCGTACATCATGATGAATGGGGAAGCGGGGCACCACAAAGGGTTCAGGGACTTCCAAAAAGTACTCTTCACTTTGGTTAAAATGATGGGTGTACGGTTTTTCCAATGAACGATGGGGCGTCTGCAACTTTTGGTTAATAATACGGTCCGAAAACCCAGGCCGTATCTCGTTTAATAGCTGTTCCATTGTTTGTTCATTTAATGATACTACGGGAATGAGGTTATTTCAAACAAATAAAACATTGCAGGCTCTAGTTCTTCATAGTATAATGACCGCACGTTCATTATGAGGAGGATTTTGAATGAAAAAGGCTCTTTTGTTAGTTTCAGCATTGCTCGTCCTTTCCAGCATGGCCCTCTTTGCGGCTGATCCTGTAGAAGGTCTCTGGAAAAGCGTGGATGAGCAGGGAGTAGCAACCGCTTTCTGGAAAATTTATGAAAAAAACGGGGTGCTTTTCGGTGAAATTGTTAAGATTGTCGGCAAAAGCGATGATACGATAGCAACTGCAGCAAAACCGAGCTATAAAAACTTCCCTATCCCTGGCGAAGTCAATAAAATGAAGGTTGTGGGAACTCCCTGGATTTACGGCCTTAAGAAAAAAGCTCCTGGCCAGTGGGAAGGGGGCAATATAATTGATCCTGGCAAAGGAGATATTTATAACTGCAAAATTACCTTCCGGCCAGCGGACGGTAAAAAGTATAAAACCGACATACTCGAAATGCGGGGCGAAATAGGCCTGGGTATTGGGCGCAGCCAATTCTGGCAGCGGGCTACTGAAGCGGAAATTAAGTCCTAATATCCCGATTAATGGAAACACAGGAACTGGAAGGCGAACGGCTGCTGTTCAACGAAAAGGGAGTACAGTCCCTGAGCGGCTGGGCTCCTTTTCCGCTTTGGAAATATTCACGGTCAGCGATTCGAGGCTCCTTTACACGGATAGTAGAAGCTGACCGTTATTTTTTGTTTTCCGACATGGCGGTTTTAGTGTTTGAAATCGCTAATATAGGCCGCATGATTTATGCATCGGTTCAAATTTCCAATATGGTACAAGGCGCTACCTTCTATGATGCCTATCGGATCAATACCCCCATTGGCATGGTCGATTTGCCTCCATCCTCTGTTTCTGGTACGGTAAAAATAAAACAAAGAAACTGCTCCATCGATTTTTCGGTCATGGAAAAGGGAAGCCGCCTCATTAAGGTCGATCTGCCAACCTTCTATGGAGGCACAGGGCTTCGCGGCGTGGTCGTGCTTACTCCCCATGAAAACAAAGACGTTATTGCAACGGTGCATCCCTGGCGCAAGGATCGGAGGACCTTTCGTTATAACCTGCGTAACCCCGCATATAGGGCAGAAGGAGTGATGCAATTCGGCACAGAGGAAATTCTGTTTACCAAGGACAATGGTTGGGGAGCCCTGGATTGGAACCGGGGGTATTATCCCCATGGTCAAGTGCATTACCTTGCGATCGCCAGCGGTTATAGCGGAGGGAAACAGATTGGCTGCTGTATAGGGTATGGCATGGAAGACAACAGCCGAGGCAGTGAAAATGCCTTTTTTCTCAATGGCCGGCTCTATAAACTAGGACAAGTTACCTTTCGAATTAGCCCCCGGGATTGGCTTGCTCCCTGGTATTTTTCTAGCGATGATAAACGGCTTTCCATGGAGTTCCAGCCTGTGATTGAGCACCGGATTAAACACAGCCTTATTTTCCAGTCCATAAAGGAACGAAGAGTCTTTGGTTATGTGTCAGGTACCTTTGTGGAAGATGCAGGCAATGCTTTTACGTTTCATAATGTGCCGGCCTATACGGAACGTCAAAAACTAAAGCTGTAGATTTACTCCCCGCTATAGATCGAAATTTCCATCGAACACATATTCTGCTTTGCCGACAACCTGAATGCCCAGGTTCCGGTCTGGGTTTACCCAGAAACGCCCCCGGTCGATCAGAGTGCTGGGCCCTGATGTTTGGCTTGTAGTGGGAGTTGCTGGAAAACTAGCATAGCTCACCGCGCCGCCCCTGCCGCGCCATTCGGCTACTATGGCCCCTTCGAGGCCCGGGATGCCCGAGTCTGAAACAAAACCCTGAAAACCCGCAGCCAGAACCGCAGCCACCGCGCTTTCCATGCGGTCTGTCCGTTCTGGTCCCACATAGCGGATAATATCCTTGGTATGCTGCCTGAGCACGAGGGGAATATCATTTGTTTTTTCCATGGCAAGCAGGGCCTGCCGTACCCGCTTGGCCCCAGGGCCGCCCGGAACCGCACCAGCTACCAGGTAGGATGTCTGCATGCTGATTCGGTATGCCCAGGCAGATCTGCCGTCTACAATTAGGGTGAGCGGTTGGACCGCCGGATAGGGAAGGGGAAGGAGGAAACTACGGGAATCGATAGCGGTAAGTTCGTAGGTCCTTTCAGAAATGGTGTTTTCGATGACGAGTGTACCCGCATTGCTCCGCCCCGTATCCATAGCGAGCCGGGCGATACAGAGAAGCGCATCGGGGCTCAGAGGAAGCTCTCTCCCATCGCTTGCAAAAAGCCGGCCTATTAAGGTTGGCTTTAAACCTGGTTGTTTCTTTTCGGAGATCATGAAAATGCAGCCATCACCGCCAACCCCACAACGGCGGTCTAGGATGAGCTCCGCAACCTCTCTATGAGCAGGCTTATAATCTGTCCTTTCAGATACCAAATTATCCTGGTCTATCAGGATAAAATCATGGCCTGCCACATGGAGTTTAAGAAAAGGAATGGTCATGGGCGATTTCCGTTTGTACTTCCATTTGTGTAGGAATAGCTTCTGGAATTTCGCTGGGCATGACGTTCCACCGCAAGCTGTATCAGCTTGTCTAAGAGGTCTGGATAAGAAAGGCCCGAGGCTTCGCACATTTTTGGAAACATGCTGATGGTGGTAAAGCCTGGCATAGTGTTTACCTCGTTGAGCAGTATTTCCCTCGTATCCTTGCGGACAAAAAAGTCGATACGGGAAAGCCCTGACAGTTCTGCTGCCCGGTATGCTTTTATAGCAATTTCCCTAATAGTTCTGAATTCAGCCTCGGTAAGATCTGCGGGAATAAGCAGGGCTGCCCCATCAGGATCGATATATTTAGCCTCGTAATCATAAAATTCATGGGTTGGGATAATTTCACCAGGGGTGTATGCTTCGGGCCGTTCGTTGCCGGTCACGGAACATTCCACTTCCCGGGCGGGTATAAAAGGTTCTATAAGGACCTTGTCGTCCCAGAGAAGAGCATCGGCTACGGCGCGTTCTAAACTCATCCGGTCCGGGGCTTTGGATGCCCCCACAGATGAACCAGCACAGGAGGGCTTAACAAAAAGAGGATATTGAAAATCCCGTTCTGCCCGTTCTATGAGCTGTTTCCGTTTTTCCAAAGATGCCCAATCCTGTTTTCGAACCGTAATAAAGGGCACCACCGGAAGTCCTGCGTGCATCCAGAGTATTTTTGCAACATCCTTGTCCATGCCAATGGCGCTTCCCAGTACGCCGGCTCCCACATAGGGCAGGTTTACCATCTCAAAGAGGCCCTGGATAGTCCCGTCTTCGCCAAAGGTGCCGTGAAGTACCGG
>NZ_JAJUHW010000016.1 GCF_029265695.1 Gracilinema caldarium
AGATCTGGCCATACCAATCAGCTCAGCCGGGCATTGGGAAGCTCTACAAAAAAGACCGTTTTCCCGGGAACACTAGAAAAACCAATAAGGCCCCCGTGGCTTTCGACTATCTTTTTAGATATATCCAGCCCAAGTCCAATACCTTCTCCATCCTTTTTCGTTGTAAAAAAGGGTTCAAAAATATGCGCCTGATTCTCCTTGGCTATTCCCTTGCCAGTATCGGTAATACTCACCCGGACCCGATCAGGTTCCAATAATTCAGTGCTAATAGTCAGTACACCTTGATAATCCATAGCTTGCAAAGCATTTTTAATAATATTAAACCACACCTGATCCAATTTTTCTGGAGACCCCTTAAGCAATATTCCCGTATATTGTTTCTGAACATTCACCCCTTGCTTTATAAAAGACTCCATTAAAACTAAAATGTTGTCGATCCGCTCTTCAAGCTTAAATTCGGTTTGAGATGCGGCTATTTCCGGCATGAGGTAGTATTGAATAGCACCTACTACCCGTGCGGCTTTCTCCGTTGCTAGATGAATTACTTCCGCCATATCCATGACAACCGCAAGCCGGCTCACCAGGGAAACAAGAAGGGCTGCGTCAGGGTACTTAAGCCATTCGAGAGGGATACTTGTTCCTGGCATTAAACCAATTTCTACCAGGTTCTCGGCTAAAAGAGCAGCGTTATCTATCCCTTCTGCGGACAGTATTTCTTCTGCTTTTTTATATAAGATAATTGATGAACTATCATTCTGTTTGCGGCTAATCTGTTTTTTCACGTACTGATACAATTCGATGAGACGGGCCTGGGAATGCTTGCCCAATGATGCAAAGTCTTCAAGAAATTTCTGAATCTCACTGACAAAGAAATTTTTAATAATATTGTCCGAAGATTGTATAGCACCCAGGGGGGAATTAAGCTCATGGGCTATGCCTGCAGAAAGGGTTCCCAGGGCAGTTAATTTTTCTGTTCTTACCAGCTGGTCCTGCGTTCTTTGCAGTTCCCTGAGAGATGCCTCCAAGGCGCAGGTACGATCTGCAACTTTTTCTTCCAGCTGTTCATTGAGATGCAGCAATTCCTGCCGGTGTTTGTAAATCTGCTCGCTCATTGAGTTAATAGTCGTAATCATCATATTGACATCAGGATAGGAACTTTCGGGAATTCGCTGCTGATATTCTCCTTCCTTGATACGATATAAACTTTCAAGAATAGGCGCTAATTCCTTATTTACCTTCGGATAAATAATAGAACGGAGCAATGTAATGGTAATAATGATCATAGCGCATATCGCGAGCAGAATTACTTTTAATAAATTAGCATTTACACTCCGGATCTGCAGGTCGCTGAAATCCAAACGATAGGACCCTAAAAATACATTGTTGTAATAAATCGTTCCTTCGCGGCTTTTAATCGAGGATCGGGGATCCCTGTTTGGTATGTCCAGCAGCACATTTGAATAGGATGAAATCAGCTGTATCCCCGAAATTCTTCCCGAGGAAAGCAGAGTCTGGCCAATCCGGATACACTGGTCATCATCCAATATATATAAGGGTATTTCCAGGATAGAAACAAATTCACTCGTTGTTCGCTCAGACTCCTGCTGTAGTTCCCTTGTCATGGTCTGGCTTATAAAAAAGAGGGCCCCAATTTCTACGAGGATAATGCCGAGGGAAGTAAGACCGATCAATAAAAAACCTATTTCATCAAGAAGATTTCTCTTTATAGATGTAAGCATGAATACTTTTTTCATGTTATTTATATTTTGCATGAATTGCCGTTATAGTTCCGTCCGATATCATATCTTTTATCGCACGGTTAACATCCTCTATCAGTTTGGAATCCTTCCATTTAGATGAAAATACGATAAATAGAGCCGTTTTTTGTTCCGGCTGCCACCGTGTCGGAACAAGAACACCGCGAAGACCATTTTGAGCCACATCCCAGCTGATGTTTGGTTCAGTACCGATAGCAAGATCAATTCGTTCAGATTCAAGCATTTTGAGAATAATTATTTCATCTTTTAGGTGCAATTTATTGATGGATGCATCGGAGTTATAAGGTTCAAAATAGGCGGAGCTTATAGATTGTCCGATTGTCAAACCTCGCAGGTCTTCATAGGATTTTAATTGATTCTCTCGTCCTTTCTTAGTATAAAATACAGGCTGTACCGTGCTATAGCTGGTAGGAACGTATAACATGGTATGAGTCCGCTCCTCAGTCCAAGCTACTCCAGTAAGCATATCAGCCTGATTATTTCGAATCATTTCAAGACAGCGGGCCCAAGAAGCGCTCGTAATTGTAACCTTTATGTTAAGCCGCTTTTCCAGTTCTCGGACCAGGTCTATATCAATACCGGTCCACTCATGAGGTTTATCGTTTGTGCCTATACGGTACGGAGCCCAAACTTCGTTCACCATGAGGATCTGTTGGGCGAAAAGACCGCTTTCAGCAATAACTGCTTGCGAGAAAAAGAGTGCAAGTATTAAAACCCGGACAGCGATCTTACCGGTTTTTCTCATGAAATACCCCATGAGAATTTTAAGAGACCGTTGATATGAATGTCAAATTTTCTCTTTTTTCTTACACAATAGCCTTGGCCATCCAGCGCTTGCTCTTCCAGCGGAAGAGCATAATAATACCCCGGATTGTTTCATCGGTCCCCACTGCAAGCCAAATACCGACCATGCCAAGACTAAAATGCAGCCCCAAAAGCCAGGCACCAAAGACTCCAAGGCCCCACATAGAAACAATGCCAACCATGACAGGGAACTTCACATCTCCCGCGCCTTTGAGGGCAGGAATAGTAATCAAATTGATAGACCTTCCGGTTTCCACATAGAACGAAACAAAGAGCATGTTGTAGGTTACCTGGGCAATTTCCTTAACATGGGTAAAGATCCCGATAAGCGGCTGCTTAAACAGATTAAGCAGCAAAACCAGGGTAAAGGATATCATGGTTCCCGCGAGCTGATACATAAATACCCTTTTGTACGCCGATTCGGGCTGCCGAGCCCCTACAAAATACCCAGTCTTAATCTGAGCCGCATTTCCAATCGACATGGCCGCCACAAACACAAACCGAACCAAGGTCTGGGCGTACACTTGAGCCGACATAGCATATGTGCCCAGGGTTGTAACCATGGCCATAATAACAATCTGCCCCACATTGTAGGAAAGGGCTTCCCCAGCGGAGGGCACACCGATCTCAAGAATCTTTCTATAAATTGATGCAGGGACGTTTCGCCAACCTTCGGCTTTAAACAAAATAGAATGATGGGACTTAATCCGCCAGCGGGTCATAAGGACCGCCGCAATTTGGGATACGACCGAAGAAACAGCCACACCAGCTACGCCGGTGACCGGGAGACCAAACCAGCCGTAGAGGGCCAAAGAATTGCCAAGCACATTTATAAGATTGGCAATAATTGAAATGTACATGGTATCCCGGGTATAACCATAGGTTCGCAGGACCGTCGACTGCAGCATGTTAAAGGCGATAAAAACCGAGCCAAAACCGCCAAAGATAACAAAGTACTGCCATGCGTAGAGCCTCACCTTCGGCTCCAGGGGATAGAGAGACAGGAGCCACCAGGAACCTGTCAGTACGAGCAAAGTCATCAAGAGGGCGAGCATCAAAATAAGAATAGTACTTGCCTGGGCAATAAGCCCCGCATCCTTTTTCCGATCCGCCCCGAGATATTGGGCCAGCACAATGCTGGAACCGGTACAAACAATAGTAAAGAGAAGTTGAATAAAAAACATGTACTGGGCAACCATTCCCACACCAGCTACCGCTTCCTGGGCATAGGAACTGAGCATGAAGGTATCGATAGATGAGACCAGCATCCTGAAAAGCGATTCCAGGAATATGGGCAGTGCGAGGGTCAGAAGGCTGACAGTACCGGGATTTACTGATTTTTGCGAATTCATGATTGTTTTTGTTACTCCACACGCAGCGCTATAGGCTGCGCTGCCAATAATAAACAATTTTCTAACATTGGTATAGATGGATGAAATTTTCCAACGAATTTTATACCGGGCATTAGTTCTTTATAAAATACACGAAACACCATTATCCACTTGCGCAACAAAGAGACAGCCAGTAGTATTTGAAAATCATTCTTTCTCTGGAGGCAGCGATGATACTCTGTTGCGGCGAAGCCCTTATCGATATGGTCCCCTACAAAACCCAGGATGGGATTGATACCTACCGGCCGCTCCCCGGAGGCAGTCCTTATAACAGTGCCATTGCCATGGGCCGCCTTGGTGCCCCGGTCAGCTTTATGGGCCGCCTTTCTTCTGACTTCTTCGGCACCATGCTGGTAGAACGGCTTCAAAAAAACAATGTCAGAACTGACCTCATTGTCCGCTCAAAACAAAATTCAACCTTAGCCTTTGTAAAAATAGAATCAGGGAAAGAGCCTCAGTATGCTTTTTACACCGAAGGCACCGCGGACCGTTCATTTTCGCTCCAAGACCTGCCCCACAAGCTGCCCCAGGACCTCCATGGAATACTCTTCGGGTCCATTTCCATGACCATGGAACCGGTGGCCAGCACCATAGAACAGTTTGTCCGCACTCAAAGCCAGCGGACAGACCCCAATGCGCCGGTTATATCCCTTGACCCCAACGTCCGGCCCGTCATGATTCATGACCACCGAGCCTATGTCAAACGGCTGGAAGGCTGGATCTCCAGCGCCACAATCGTAAAAATTTCCGGCGCCGACATGGAATATGTGTACCCATCCCTCTCGCGGGAAGCGGCGCTTGAAAAGGTGCTTTCGTTGGGCCCCACCCTCGTCGTGACCACCTTGGGCGCCGATGGTGCCCTGGCCATAGGGCGCCGAAAAGACGGCAGCCGCTTTAGCGCCACGGCCCCGGTCGTTCCTGTGAAAGTGGCGGACACCATCGGCGCCGGCGACACCTTCCACGCAGCCCTCCTCTCCTACTTTGAGCTGCAGGAGAAATTGAACCGTTCAGCTTTGGCAGAGCTTTCGGAGGCGGAACTTAAGGAAGCCCTGTTCTTTGCAAACAAGGCCGCATCCCTGGTTTGTACTAAACACGGTGCGGAGCCGCCCACCATGGCGGAGATGGATGCTTTGGAACTCTAAAATGGAATACCTGTTTGACGGAGTTCGGGAGTTCAGTACCCGGGACTTTTTAGAATATAAGAACCTCTTTAAGAAACTCGGCCGGGAACAGGCCCCCCATACCTTGTTCATCGGCTGTTCCGATTCCCGCATCGTACCAAACCTGATAACAAAGACCCTGCCGGGGGAACTCTTTGTTATCCGCAATATCGCCAACATTGTGCCCTATTACCGGCAGTCCGAAGAATACCTGGCCACAACCTCGGCTATTGAATACGCAGTTAAGGTGCTTAAAGTAGAAAACATCCTGGTCTGCGGACACTCGAACTGCGGCGGCTGCAAAGCCCTGTTTTTGGACAAAGAGCAGACCGCCGAAATTCCCCACACACAAAAATGGCTTGAATTAGCCAGCCGGGTAAAACAAAAGATAGAATCCGAAGCAATAACAGATGAAATAGAGCGGGAATGGAAAACCGAGCAGCTTAACGTGGTGGAACAGATGAACCACCTTATTACCTATCCTTATATTAAAGAAAAATACAGGAACAAGGAAATAAATATCCTCGGCTGGTATTACCACATCGAAACCGGAGCGGTCTTTAATTACCAGGCCGAGGAAAAACGGTTCATCAAAATAAACTAACAATTGGAACCGCCAAAAACACTGCTAAAAGTGTAACCGTACCTTAGCGCCCAAGAACCACTGGGACCAGGCGGTAAAGGGAACACCGAACCAGGTCGCGGAAAGACTGTCCTGGGTTTTCTGGGATTCGGGAACCAGACCGCCCTCTTCAAGCTGCACCAGGACCTTTACACCGCCGGTAAGATGAAGATTCCGCCCCAAGGGAAGCCCGAGGCTGATGCGGCCTGACGGATAGGGTTTGCAATAGGAAACCAAGGCAGCCTTGTCATGATCTACCGCAGCCTGATATATGGCATCGATATCTGAACCGATGGCCTGTTCGGCGGACACATCAACATCAACATAGGGACCGCCAAGCCTTACCCGGGTCCCGATACCGGCGCTCACCATGAGGTTATCATTGCGGACAAACCAGTCGCTGCGAGGGGCTCCCGCGCCAAGCACCATATAGAGGAAGGGGCTGCCGGCCTGCCAGTACACAAAGGCCGTATCCGTGGCGGGCATATAGAGGGCGCTCAGACTGTCGACCCCATTATTGCTTATATTGATGAACCCAATCTGCAGGCCCCGCAGTTCGCCGGTAATGTTCACAAACCCAATCTGCATACCGTTCACCGACTCGGCAATATTGAACATCTCTGCAATCTGGATGCCCTTAACGGTGGATGCGATATTAAAGAGTCCCGCAGCCTGGACTGAACCCTGAACCTTGTCTGCAATGTTAAATATACCGGCTAGCTGGGCTCCCCGTACCGAACCGCCTGCTATATTAAAGATCCCCGCACCCTGGAAGCCATCTACCTCGCCTCCTGCGATGTTAAAAACCCCCGCGCCCTGGAAACCGCCAATCTTTTTCCCCGAAATATTAAATACACCGGCACCCTGAAAACCGTAGCCCCTGTCATACATATTAAAGACTCCGGCCCCTGCAAAACCGTAAGAGGTATCAAAAGCAGCTCCGATAGCCGCAAAGGAGGCGGAAGTCCGGTAATAGCCTAAGGGAATGGAAAGGCCAGGCGTAAAGGAAAGCAGCACGGGCACATAGGGGACCTCTGATTCATTGTCCGCAGTATCAGAACCGCTGCTGGCAAGGGAACCTTGCGTCCCGCTGTCTTGCTTGCCCTTGTCCAGTTTTTCCTGGTATTTGTCCCGGGCTTTTTGCAGCACAGGATCATCAGATTCCTGGGCAGAAAGGGTTCCCGCCCCAAGGGCAAGAACTAGCATAACCGAAAGGAGAGAACGAACCGTAGCTTTCATTGTTGGCTCCTTATTATCCGACCGCACAGGCGCAGCACTGGCCCTGGCAATCCGGACTACAGTTCGGGGAACATTCATAAATCCCCGGATGCCTCGGATGAGCGCATCGGTTCCAATATAGCACAGGAGGTACAGTTTTTCAGGAATTACTCACTTTTGACAGGGGCAATTATATTGGTTAAGCTTGCACCCATGGGTGAATTAGAAACTATCCAGCAGCGCCGGGAAGGACCGAATACGGTGCAGAGTTTAGAACAGGACCTGCGCGCCGCAGGTCTTCGGCCTGGCATGACCGTACTCCTCCATTCGTCTCTCAGTTCCCTGGGCTGGGTTTGCGGCGGAGCAGTGACCGTTATTCTCGCATTCCAAAATGTTTTAAGCCTAGAAGGAACCCTTGTTATGCCAACCCATTCGGGAGACCTTTCCGATCCGGCCCAATGGGAACATCCTCCGGTACCCCGGGAATGGTGGGAAACTATCCGGGCTGCCATGCCCGCATACAGGAAAGATCGGACCCCCACAAGGGGCATGGGGACCATACCGGAAACGTTCCGTAAAATGGACGGGGTCCTCCGTTCTAGCCATCCCCAAGCATCCTTTGCAGCCTGGGGCAAGCACAAGGAATATATCACCCAGGACGAACACTATGATTTTGCCATGAACGATAAAAGTCCGCTGGGCCGCCTCTATGAACTGGACGGATATGTCTTATTGCTTGGGGTGGGACATGACCGCAACACGTCCATTCACCTCGCAGAATACCGAGCATCCTGGCCATCCAAATTGCTGATAAAAAACGGCATGCCGGTAGAGGAAGGAGGACACACATCATGGCAGGAGTTCGATGACATTGCCTATGGAGGAGAGGATTTTAATGAGCTCGGCAAAGCCTTTGAAAAAGCAGCAGGCATAAGCCCCTGCACCGTCGGGGACGCCCCTTCTCGCTTCTTTTCCCAGCGGCAGCTTGTGGACTTTGCGGTACGCTGGATAGAGGGAAATAGGGGGTAGATAAGCTAAATTCAAAAATCATCTGAATTTCAATTGCACACAATTCTAACCTAAGGCAAACAAGGATTTAACTATTTCCGCATAAAATTGCCGCGATGGAGGCAGAAATGCACATTGCAGTTGCGGGGTTAGGTTATGTAGGGCTGGCGAATGCGGTTCTTCTTGCGCGGAAGCATACCGTGTACGCCCTGGATATCAATGCAGAACGGGTTGAACTGGTAAATAAGCGGCAAAGCCCGATTGTAGATCCGGAGCTTGAAGCTATGCTTCGCACCAGCGCACTGAAGCTCATCGCCAGCACGGATCCTGCAACTGTTTTTAAAGATGCCGATGTGGCAATCATTGCCACTCCGACCGATTATGACCCGGTTACTAACTATTTTAACACTGAAAGCGTCGAACAGGTTATCGAAAGCATTTTAAAAATCAACAATGATACTTTAATTGTCATAAAATCTACGGTGCCGGTAGGATTTACCGCGGAGATGCGTAAAAAATACGGGACAAAACAGATTATTTTTTCTCCCGAATTTTTACGGGAAGGCCATGCCTTGTATGATACTATGTATCCTTCCAGGATTATCGTAGGGGGGACCGATGACCGGGCCCGCATTATTGCCCAGCTCTTGCAGGAAGCTTCAGAAAAGGCTGATGTACCGGTACTCCTCATGGAATCCTCGGAAGCAGAAGCGGTAAAGCTTTTTTCCAATACATACCTTGCGATGCGCATCGCCTATTTTAATGAACTGGATACCTACGCTGAGTCCCACGGACTGGACACAAAAAACATCATTTCCGGAGTCTGCTGGGATCCCCGGATCGGACATTTTTATAATAACCCGAGCTTTGGCTATGGGGGCTATTGCTTACCTAAGGACACAAAACAGCTTTTAGCCAATTACCAGAAGGTCCCCAACAGGCTCATCAAGGCCATCGTCAGTTCCAATACGACTCGAAAAGACTTTATTGCTGAGCGTATTATCGCAAAGAACCCTGAAACTGTCGGTATATACCGGCTTACCATGAAGGCAGGATCGGACAATTTTAGGTCCAGTGCCGTACAGGGGATCATGAAACGGATTAAGGCGAAGGGTATCCCTGTCATTGTATACGAACCGGCTCTTAAGGAACCGAGCTTTTTCCGTTCCCCGGTCTACCGGGATCTGGATAAGTTCAAACAGGAAGCGGATCTTATAGTATCCAACCGGCTCTATCCCGAATTAGATGATGTAAAACACAAAGTGTATACCCGGGACCTCTTTCAGCGGGACTGAGGCGGAAGGGCCCGCTCGTCGAGTTTAAAGAGATAGATGGCGGGCTCCTCGTAGGGGTGACTTTGCCTTAAGGCTTCGAGAACCTGGTTTACCGCATCGTCTGCCACAAGGAGTTCTATACGGTTTTCTGCAAAGCGCTCGTCCTGCCCAGTCGTGCCAATGAAAGGCGAGGAGCCCGCCAGGGGCCGAAAGCGGCCTTCCCCGGCACAGACAAAGGCACAGTGGTCATAGTTGCCGTAATTTCCAGCACCGGCAGCAAAAAGGGCAGAAAGGACAGCCTCGGTAGAGTGAGGGGGCACAAAGGTAACGAGGACATGCATGGGGCGTTCTAGACTCCTAAGCTCATGTTATAAGTTCCTCAGCATCACGGTAAAGCGGTTGGGCTCACCGGAATAGGCCCGTACCATGAGCAGCTTAGTTTGAGAATTGATGGGACCCCCGGCAGTAGACCGATTCGCGGTCAGATTTGGTAGCGAGTTGAGAGTTTCGGTAGTGAGCGACGTTGCGTTAATGCTTACCTTTATTGCAGTGGCTTTACCATTTTTTAGATGATCTATATTACAAATATAAAAAACAGCGCTGCCGCTTTCTTCGTGCCAGACAATCATGGTATCCACATGGGTTGGTACGGGCCGATATGTCTGGAATGCGGGGGGCGCCGGATTGAGATCGGGGAACTCTGGGTAATAGAGGTCCTTAAGGTAGATATCTGTACCATTCCACTCGGTAAGCGTAACTGCACCCTTGTACGTTCCATCGGCGGTAAAAACCCCAACAGCGGTCAAATATATCCCATCAAAAGAACCAGTCCTTACAAAGACCTGGTGCACCACCGCCACATAGTTCCCCGAAGGCGAAGGGAGCACCTCTATAACCGGTACAAGCCCGTCTTCCTCGTACATGGGTGAGCCGTCATAGCGAAATATAGACCGTATTTTCTCTTTCGGGATTGCAAGCTGGTAGCGGGCTCCAGTTTGGATATTCCGGACAATACCATAGGTAAGATAGGGGTAGTAGATTGATTGCGTTCCCCTGCGGTAGTAGACCGGCGCGCTTTGTATCCAGCCCTGGGCCGCATCTCCCCGCTCGTCGGCCCAACGGTACACTTCCCGGCGGTTTCCCAGGGTCCCGTCCGCCAGGTATACCACATTGGTCCAGTTCCGGGCCGACTCGTCAGCGTAAAAAGGAACCAGAGGGTTTGTCGTTTCATAGACCGACCTGATGATGGCGATTTCGTCATCCGATTCGGACCAGACCGCATTGGCCTCCACAAAGGACTGTACATAATTGGGCCACAAAAAACAGGAAGTGAACACCAAGGGCAGCATTAAGGCAACTAAAACAGCAGAAACTTTCATCAATATGAATATATCACCATTTTAATAATAATTTCCATCATGAGCGAGGATTGCTACAGCCGTTCCATTTCCGCCCGGGTCCGTTCCATGAGGTTCGCAATAGCTTCCCGTTCAAGGAGCTGTGGGTCAGGATATTGGGGTTCTCCAATGCGTACATATATGGTCTGGCCGAAAAGGAAACGGAGTAAGCCCCACTCTCGCCTGCGAAAACTAATCCGCAGGGGTACCACCGGAACAGAGGCCTCCACCGCAAGCTGAAAGGCACCCCGCTTAAAGGGCCGCAGCTCTGCATCAAAACGAACAAGCTCCCCTTCGGGAAATACATGGATGAATCGCCGCTGGCGCAGGAGCCGGGAAAGCTCGTAAAAAAAGATACGGCCCTCAGTAATAGTTTCCGGTATGGGAACGCTCCCCAGGGCGTTCACCAGAACACCCGCTACGGGAAGTTTAAAGTTGCTCGGCAGGGAGGTGAATATGGGCTTTTTAGGAAAGGCCGCAAGGCCCACCATGGCTGAATCCAGGGTATGTACATGGTTTGCCACGATGACCGCCCCGCTCTTTCTGCGAACCTTACGAAGTACTGGGCGGTTTTTAATCCGTACCCGCAGGACAAAGGTACAATAAAGCCAAAGCAGGGGAATCGCGATGGTATAATAAAACACAATGGAAAAAAGCCGTGTGGGGATCCCCTTGTTGATGCGCCGTTTGTAGTCCCGGCCGGGTTTCTGCTTTTCGAGCCGCTTCGTCTGCTCATCTTTCCGGGCCGCATCGAACATCTGCTCTGCCTTGCGGATAGAGTATTCCAGGCGGTAAACCTGGGCTCGTTCGCCGTAGGCCGCTTCCATTTTAACTCGTTCCTCAGGGTGTTCGATCCAGTAATCGCTTTTACGCGCCAGGTCCCGGCTGTCCCCAGCCTTAAAGAGGCTCCGCTCATCCAGGGCAAACTGGCTTGTGGCGCTCTTTTTACTGTCCGAAATGACCGGTACCTTGCCGCAGGCGATGGCTTCCAGGCAGGCAATGGCTTCTATTTCCACATCTGCAGCATGTACATAGAGGTCACAGGAATGGATCAGCTTGATGAGCTCTTCCTGCTTATAAAAACCGAAGCTGGGCGGATTTGTAAGCCCCGCAGCGAGGCGGCGCAGTTTCTTTTCCCGGGGCCCGGCGCCGGCCAGGTGCAGTTGAATGCGGCTTTCGTAGGCTGATCTTTTAATCGCCCGAATGAGTACGTCCTGGCGCTTTTCCGGCGCGAAACGGCCTACCATCAGTATATGGAAGATCTTCGATTCGGCACATCCTCTACCGGGGGCTCCTTCGGCTCGGCTCCCCGCAGCAAAATCCGCATTGGGCCGAAAAGCGGGCTCAAGGCTTGGCTCCGGCTGAAAAGCCAGCGCTGACTTAAGAGCCTGCTCAGGCCGAAATGCAGGACCAACTCCGTTCGAAATAACATGGAGTCTCCCGCTGTAATGGTGCCTCATAAGTTCCCGGGCAATAAAGGGCGAAGGGCAATGGATATGTTCGATCTTCCGGTAAAAACGGATGCGGAACCAATGGTATATAAAAGAAGCCAATGGAGCACCAAGTTTCCCGAGGCCTGCTCCATAGGTAATGTTTTCAGGCTGCACATGAAAGGCTGCTGTTGCGGGGACTCCCATTTTTTTAGCGAGCAAGAGTCCCCGGCGGGCAAGCTGCCAGGGCATGAAAAAATGAACCACATCAGCGCCGGTCAGGGCTTCCTGCATAACTTTATGATCATATTTTGCAAATAACATGGACTGTTTGTGGGCCACCGGAGTCACAATCGGTATATAGTGTTCTTTTAAGCTATACATGTCGGGGCCTTGAACGCCCACACTTACCACCCGAACCTGGTGGCCCCGTTCCTTAAGAGCTTCTACAAAACGATAGGCTGTCATGGTGGTCCCATTGGTCAGGATGCCATAATTATCGATAACAAACACAATGACCATAGACTGATCCTCATGGGCATTTTAATAAGCGCTGTATTCGTTCACAGCCACACATTATTAGGATAAAATAGTAGTGAATCCTATGTATTTGGTCGAGGGGGAACCGGCGTGAAAGATCTGGATAAAAATTTGATTCAAAGGACTTTGCAGACCCCATTGCCGGGCAAGACCGCACATCTAGCCATGGCCCCGCCCTGGCGGCGCGATGAACTTGAACCGAAAGCTCACTACCGTCCTTCGGCGGTGCTCATTATGCTCTATCCGGATTCTGGGAATTTGTTTTTTCCCCTCATACACCGCAGCAGCCATTTGAACCATCATGCAAACCAGATTGGCCTTCCCGGCGGAGCCCTCGAACCAGACGAAACAGCTGAACAAGCGGCTCTTCGGGAAACAGAAGAAGAAATGGGAATACCACAAGAAGAGATCAGCATTTTAGGACGTTTAAGTCCTTTGGGCCTTTCGTCTAGCGGATACACCATCCAGCCCGTGGTAGGATTCTGCGAACAGGTTTCCCATTTTGATCCCAACCCCCAGGAGGTAGCCAGCTGGTTCGCGGCTCCCCTTACCGACCTTTTAGATAGAAACCATATAATCGATTATAGGCTGGAAGACGGCCGTTATACCCCAGCTTATCTGCTTTTAGGAAAGCCCATTTGGGGCGCTACTGCGATGATATTGGCAGAGTTTGCGGTACTGCTAGAACTGGTAAGGCATTAAAGGGTGCAGTACCGCGCAGTGCAACAACATCCGCAATAAACGACAGAAAATAGCATTATTTTGCGATTATTTACAGAATATACAAAAACATCCCCTTGAATTTTATTATTTTCAGTCCTATAGTTTTGGCACTATGGACATCAAAAACCTCTTTTCACTGGGGAATTTCGTTCCCCGCACCTTTGAGATCGGCAAAAAATTCCCCTATTCGTGGGAAAGTCTGGCAAAAGATCTAGTGGCAGGGCTTACCGTCGGAATTGTGGCTCTTCCGCTCGCCATGGCCTTTAGCATCGCTGCAGGGGGCAGCCCCGCTCAGGGTTTATATACGGCGATTTTCGCAGGTTTTTTTATCAGCTTATTGGGAGGAAGCCGGTACCAGATTGCAGGTCCTACCGGAGCCTTTGTGGTTATCATTTTCGGTGTCATTAGCCGCCAGGGCATGGAAGGCCTTATTCTGGCAACCCTGCTAGCGGGCCTCATGCTCATCCTTATGGGGCTCTCTGGGTTGGGCAAACTTATTAAGTTTATACCCTATCCGGTAACTACGGGCTTTACTACCGGTATTGGGCTTCTCATTTTTTCCCAACAGGTAAAAGATTTTTTTGGACTGCAAATAGATAAGGTTTCTCCTGAGTTTTTTGAAAAATGGACCCAATATGTAGAAAATTTTCCCACGCTTAACCCCCTGACCATGGCGGTCGGCATGGGAACCATTGTAGTGATTCTCCTAATCCGCCGGTTTTTTCCCCGCATTCCCGCCTCTGTGGTAGGCGTGACCGTCGCGACATTAGGCTGCTATCTGCTGAAACTTCCGGTAGAAACCATTGGCTCCCGTTTCGGCGGTATCCCTTCTTCTTTGCCTGCTCCTACCATTCCTGCTTTCCACTGGAGCACCATTAAAGCGGTATTTCCCGATGCATTTACCATTGCCATGCTGGCGGCTATTGAATCCCTCCTGTCTGCGGTGGTTGCCGACGGCATGACCGGAGACCGGCACAATGCAAACATGGAACTGGTAGCCCAAGGGGTGGGTAATATCACCAGCGCTATTTTCGGTGGTATTCCTGCGACCGGCGCTATTGCGAGGACCGCCACCAATATCAAATCCGGAGCCCAGAGCCCTGTTTCCGGCATGGTCCATGCCATTACACTGCTCCTCTTTATGATTTTCCTTGCACCCATCGCATCAGTTATACCCCTGGCGAGCCTTTCGGCGGTCCTTATGGTAGTCGCCTGGGACATGAGCGAAGTTCACCGCTTCGTACGGATTATTAAGAAATCTCCCCGCAGCGATATGATGGTCCTACTTACCACCTTTGTTCTTACCGTGTTGATTGACCTGACCGTAGCGGTAGAAGTCGGTGTGGTACTCGCAGCCTTCCTCTTCTTAAGGCGCATGGTGGAGACCGCAGAAATTAAGCTTGGTACTCAAAACGTGGGATCTGAGCTTGTATATGGCAGTCCTGAGGACCAGCCCCACGATATGCCTCGGCATCCTAAGGATGTAGAAATTTACGAAATTACCGGGCCCTTCTTCTTTGGGGTGGCGGACCTTTTACAAGACACTCTTATGACCTTGGAAAAGAAACCACGGGCCTTTATTCTCCGTATGGGACAGGTCCCAGCGGTAGACACCGCCGGCATTGCGGCCCTAGAATCTTTTTTATCCTATTGCCGTAAACACCATATAGCGCTGTACCTCTCTGAAGTTAGAGAACAGCCCTGCAAAGCCCTGGAACGTGCAGGCTTTATAGACTCTTTGGGAACAACAAACCTTGTCGCCAAGGTGGAAGATGCACTAGAAGCGTTAAAATAAATAGGACCGCAGGCAGCCCCATGCTGCCTGCTAGACCTTACAAAATGAGCGGGATATACTCCCGGCTATGTCTAAAACAATAAAAAAATATGCAAATCTTCACCGGGCCCTGCATTATGTGGGAGATTCCCGGCGGCTCTTTGGTATCGGCCTCGTTTCAATATTGGTGGTAACCATAGGGCAGCTTTCAGGCCCCCTCATTCTCCGATCCATTATCGACGAATCAATCCCCCGGGGAGACTTAACAGGACTTATGATCCGTGCAGGGGCATATCTGGCCATACTCCTTGTCATGGGGCTCTTAAGCTATATGGGGATAATCACCATATCACGGTTGGGCCTGGAAGTAGTTACCCGCATTAAATACGACGTTTTTTCCCACCTTCTTACCCTTCCCGTTTCCTATTTCGATGCCCATCCGGTGGGGGAACTAATATCCCGTACAGAAAGTGACAGCGAACGGGTGAGGGAGCTTTTTTCCCAAATCGCCGTCACTATTATCGTGAACACCCTCTTTTTTCTAGGCATGCTGGGAGTTTGCTTCTACTTAGAGCCGAGGATTACCCTCTATCTCGCACTGGCAACGCCAACAGTCCTCATTTTAGTCATTTTCGTATTCGATAAACTCAGACATCTTTATGACCTTCACCGGCAGTATTATGCCCAGATACTCGCCCGCATTACCGAGTTTATCCAGGGCTGGGATGTTCTGCGGGTCTTTAACCGAGAAGCCTGGGCAATCGCACAGGTTGATGAAAGTTCGCGCAAGCGGCGGGATGTGGATGTAAAAAGCAGCATGCTCCAGTACGGCATTATGGGGGCTCTTAATTTTTCTCTCGGTCCCCTTTTTATGGTCCTTATTATTCTCTTTTTTGTTCCCCAGGTTGTACAAGGAGCCCTGACGGTGGGGACCCTTCTTGTGTTTTTTGAATACAGCCGCCGCATTTTTGAACCCCTCATGGCCATAGCCGAAAACATCCGGGGTATCCAGCAAGCCCGGGTTTCCCTGGACCGAATTTTCACAATCCTAGACTTGGAACCGGAAACTGCAAGCAGGCTGGAGGAGTCAGATGGGGTCATCCATTTTGAACATGAAATTGAATTCCGCCATGTCTGGTTTGCCTACAAGGGCGAAGACTGGGTTCTTAAGGATGTATCCTTTACGATAAAACGAGGAGAAACTATCGCGGTGGTAGGAGCCTCAGGCTCAGGGAAAAGCACCACCATCGGCCTCCTCTGCGGCTTTTATCGGCCCCAGCGTGGAGAAATTCTTATTGATGGACAGAACCTGGCAGCCATAGACCTATCCCGTTGGCGGCGGAGCATCGGCCTCGTGCTGCAGGACGTATACCTCTTTCCCGGCTCGATACTGGAAAATATACGGCTCTATGACGACTCTGTCGGCGAGGAACACATTTGGCAGGCTCTGGAGGCGGTTCATGGGGCAGACTTTGTGCGGGACCTGCCCATGGGGCTCGCAAGTGAACTGCGGGAACGGGGCGGAAACATATCAGCGGGGGAAAAACAGCTCCTTTCCTTTGCCCGGGCCCTGGCTTTTAATCCCCAGCTCATCATTCTCGATGAGGCCACCGCCAGTGTGGATGTCCGGACAGAACGGAAAATACACGAGAGCATGCAAGCACTATTTTCAGGAAGAACCGCCCTCGTGGTAGCCCACCGGCTTTCATCAATACAAAGCGCCGACTGTATACTCTTTTTTAAGGACGGCCAGATTGTACAACGGGGCCGGCACGAAGAATTACTCGCAGGCTTTCCGCCCTATGCGGAGCTGGTCAGACTCCAGTTCCCTAACCTGGACGAAGGAGGCGAGCGATGAAAAATACAGGGCACCTTCGCTGGATTTGGAACATTTGGCGGGAACGCAAAGGCTTAATCCTCCTCCTCTTTTTTCTCACCCTTCTTTCGAGCCTTGTGGCGGTGAGTTACCCCTACCTGACAAAAATACTCATTGATATGCTCCAAAAGCTTATCGAGTCCCATCCTTCCATGGCGCAGGTAAAAAAAGAAACCCTCCGTCTTGCGGGGCTTTTTATCGCTGTGGGGATGACAGGGCTTGTGGCATCCCTTTTCCCTGGGATCCGAGGGGCGGTGAACGTAGTTTTTGAGCACCTGATCCGCATGAAATATTTCAGCACCGTGTTGGTAAAGGACTATCGATTTTTTGCCACCTTTCGATCCGGTGACATTGTTACCCGGCTGACCGATGACATTTATGAATTCCCCAAGCTGGGCTGGTTCCTTTGTTCCGGAATATTCCGGGCGGTAGAATCGATCAGCAAGGTCCTTTTTTGTCTTGCCGCCATGTTTTTTCTTAACGGGAAGCTTACCCTGCTTTCACTTATTCCCCTTCCTTTGACTATTTTGGTGTTCTATATCGTCCAAGACAGGATTTATGACACGTTCCGGCGAAATCAGGAGGCGATATCGGATATTAACTCCCAGCTGGAGCTCAGTTTTTCCGGTGTCCGGATTATTAAGGCCTATGCCTGTGAACATAAGTACCGGCGTTTCTTTTCCGATGCCCTCGCCCGCCGCTTTAAGACCGAAATGGCGGTGGTAAAACTCGGGACGGTTTTGGATATGATCTACATGTATATCGACTATATTGCCCAACTGGTGGTCGTGTTTGCAGGGGGCTATATGGCGGTGCGCGGACAAATCAGCATTGGGACCTTTTATGCCTTTTACAATTACCTGGGAATGCTCATCTATCCGATATTGGATATTCCCCAGCTCTTCGTGTCCGGCAAACGGGCCTTTGTAAACATAGACCGCCTAGAGGAACTAGCCAGGTTTCCTGCGGCAGCGGCGACGGCCCAGCTTGCTGCCACTACGCCGCCCGCTACTATAACCGCGGACGATACGGGCACTGCGAGTAAAACCGCAGCCACCTATCCAAACCAAGCCCAGGTACCGCAATTCGAGGGCCTCTCGCTCAAACATGTGAGCTTCCGGTACAGCGACCGGGACTCCCTGGCTTTGCAGGGGGTAAACCTTTCGGTCCGCCGGGGTGAACGGGTTGCAATTCTGGGGGCCGTCGGCTCTGGAAAATCTACGCTGCTCAAAGTTATTGCCGGGCTGCTTCCCCCCCATGAGGGCCAAATTCTCCTTAACAATAAACCCATATCAGAATATCCGCAGGCCCTGGTTTCCCGCATGATGGCCTATGTCCCCCAGGAAGCGCTGCTCTTTTCGGGAACTATACGGGAAAACCTCGCCTTTGGCAGCCCCGGCCCCGGAAGCGATATTTCCCAGGAAGCATACGAAGAGGCAGTTACCATCGCCCAGATGAAAAAAGAGATAGAAGCCTTTCCTTTACAAGATAAAACTATGTTAGGTCAGCGGGGCCTAAGCCTTTCCGGAGGTCAGAAGCAGCGGCTTGCTATTGCCCGAGCCTTAGCCCGTAAACCCCAGGTGCTGCTTTTAGACGATATGACCGCCAGTCTCGATGCGGCCAACGAAGAGCTTCTCTGGCGAGCCCTGACAGAACAATATCAAAATATGACATCTCTTGTAGTCACCCACCGGCTTTCCACACTGCAGTATGTGGACCGTATACTCTTTTTCGAAGACGGTATTGTACAGGCCTTTGGAAGGCATGAAGAACTCCAAGAAACCTGTCCTGCCTATCGCGCTTTTATCCAAGAGCACATGCAGGGAAAAATGTAGTATACTGGCAGTATACGGAGGGATTACTATGGCAAAGGGGCTCATTGTTTATGTAACGCGAAGCGGAAATTGCCGCCATCTCGCGGCCATGGCGGCACAGGAAACAGGGTTTCCGGTACATGAAATAGAGGATCTGGTAAATAGAAAGGGTATATTCGGCTGGCTTTACGCGGGCTTTCAAGCTACCACGGGAGCAGCATCACCGATACGGGAGCCAGAGATTGATCTTAACGATGTAGAGTCCATCATTTTGATATATCCAGTGTGGGCTTCTTCAGTCTGTCCGCCAATTCGCACCTGGCTCAAACAGCACCACAATAAACTTATCAACAAACAATTCGGCCTTATCGCAAGCAACCTGGGCAGCCCGGGAGAGCGGGTGCAGGCAGCCTTTGAGCGGGAATTTTTCCCCCTTAAGGCTTTTGCTATCATCAATGAAAAAGAACCTGTACAGACTAAACAGGACCTTATTCGCGCCTTCGTCTCCCAGATGGTTAAAAATGAATAGAAGCCGATGACTATGTAGCCGAAGCCATCGAACGCTGTATAAGCGGGCTGTGGGAATTGCATGCCGCTTTAAACCCCTCACCAGGGCAGCAACAGCAGACCTAGAAAAGGTTGTGGCGGGTCCTGTGCCCCTTTTCCCAATTAAAGAGTAGACAACACAAGCACAAGCGGTATAAAGGACAGCGGATTACAGGTCTTGCAAATCCTCAAAGGTTAACCCGGTCACTTCTGCAATCTCCTGAAGCGGCATTCCTTTTTCTTTCAGTTTCCGGGCGGTCTCCAGCTTTCCTTCTAGCTTTCCTTCTAGTTTGCCTTCGCGTTTGCCCTGAAAAAGTCCCTGTTGCAACAGTTCCTGTTCCCATTTTTTAATCGTCGTAGCCAGCATGGCAGGCACCTCCCTGAGTTGGGATAGTTCCGTTACCCAGTCGGGCACGGGTTGGGAAAACAAGCCGTACAGCCAGCGTACAAAGGCTTGATACACTTCAGGTTGTTCCTGCTGCAGAATCTCCACAATCTCCTGTAAGACCGGTACCAGTTGATCCCGGCTGCTCGTCTCCACCAAAAACAAAGCCCCAATGAGATTCTTCAGCGACAAAAGCCGTTCCCGACTGAATTCGTTCTCCGCTATTTTAAAATAGCGAAACCGGGGAATATAGTCCAGACCAATCCGTTGATCTACTAAATCAGCCATATTCTCAGGAGCAGTCCACCGGCCGTCCCCATTGTACAGTAGGATGGGGAAAACCGCCGGCAGGTTTTTCATGGCTGGTCGGGCCTTAATCAAGCTCCCATAGAGTTCCACCGTATAACGAAGCATCCTCAGTGCCATAAAGCGGTCCACCGTGGACTGAAACTCAATTAGGATGTACAGGTACACTTCGCTACCTGAACGTAGGGGAATGCGCCAGATCAGGTCTGACTCAGCCTTGTTCCGGGATAGGGTAACAAATGATGTATCTACCTTGCTAGCCCTGGTAAAATCAAGCTCATCCACCCAGGGGGATCTTACACAGGAAGTAAGAAGCTCCTTCAGAATCTGGGGATGGGAAAAAAGTTCCTTGTAACTTTTATCATAACTATCCTTCATGAGGATAGTACAGGAAAAGATGGATAGGCTGCGTTAACTAGATATGAAGCAAGTGGGTGGTTCTTTTGTCCCTGATACAAAAATAAAGCCCATCCTGCTGGATGGGCCGTCATCAGCTCCCCCGCCCGGGCTCGAACCAGGGACCCAGTGGTTAACAGCCACTTGCTCTGCCGACTGAGCTACAGGGGAATGGGCTGTACGTATCGTACGTTCGGCACTATAGCTAAAATAATTTTTTTTGTCAATAGCCAGTGCTTTCAGAAACTATTCATTTTTATATGGACTCATTAAGGTGCTACGAGCCCAGTAATACTCCTGATTGCCCTCACTTCCTGTTCAGACCAGGGAGTGCCATCGGGCCTAAAGATATCGTGGAACCATACTTCCGGTTCCTCCGAGCCCGGGCGGGAGCCCCACGGATATATGGTTTGTGTTTTCCCCGACACAAGGCCCCAACTCATGGCCCCGACACCCCATTCACGAAACAAGGGCAGGTGGGTTTCGAAACGGCTGTTTTGTGTTCGGGCCATGTATTCGGTACAAACTAAAGGTTTACCATAGGCTGAAAGGGCTTCTATTTTGGAGCGAAGCGTATCAAGGGGGGAATAATCGTGAAAAGTGATAATATCCGAGTTACGGATAAGAAATTCGTTGAGCCCCCTAAACCAGGATGAGCCCTTCCAAATGCCCGCTGTCACCGGCTGTGATGGGTTCATTTGCCGAGCCCAGCGAAAGGTGAGCCCCAGCAAGCGGGTAGAATTGGGCAAAAACCCAACCGAGTTGCCGATCTCGTTGTACAGGTCCCATGCGTAGACCCGTTCATCAAATTGAAATTCCGAAATAATACCGCTCACATAGTCTTCTAAGAGGGGCCATGCTTTTTCATCGTTGATAAACCGTGAGGTCGGCGATCGAACCCAGCCTGAGTTGTGCACCCCTTTTCGAGGTTTGGGCTGCCGGCCCGGATGGGCCCTATCGTTCCAACAGTCATCAAAAAGAATGAACATGACCGAAAGCCCCCGAGAGGCTGCGAGGTCAAGAAAGCGTTTTATTCTATTGATGAACGACTCCCGGTCATGTCGCCAGAGTATGTCATGGAGGTACACCCTGAGGGTGTTAAAACCGAGGGATTGGGCAAGATCCAATTCTTTTGCAATAAGTTCTGGAGTAAAGGTATCCCGCTGCCACATTTCCAGCTGGTTTATTGCGTTGGAAGGTATATAATTGCAGCCCACCGGCCAGGGGTGCGCTGCGTACCATGCCTGGGCTCGTTTCGTGGGCCATACAAGGTCGGAACTGAGTCCTGCGGCTGTTTCGATTTCTTCGTACTCTAAATCTTTACGTACCCCAAAACGTTCCCAATGCTGGGTTATCCCCAACCACCGAAGCCCCATAAATATTCGGAGGTCAAGCCTGTTTTCCCCGGCAATTTGCATTTCTACATCGTAATAGGTACCGTTTTCAGGGTTATAGAGCTTGCCGCCCTTCCAGAGACTATCTTTATAGACAAGTCCGTAAAACAGCCTACTGCCTAAGAGAGACCGTCCCCGCAAGGCTGGATCAGGATTAGCCATATCCCGTTCACCGTTTTCAAGCCCCTCCGTAAGGTAGCCTGCATATCCGTCAGCTTCCGCCACAATATCCACCCGAAAACGCCACCCCTCGGTCATCCAGGAACCAAGAATCGCATCTGCTGGTATGGTATTCATATGGTTAGTATAGCATGAGAGAAATATAAAGGGTAAATTTTTATCGACAGTTGTGTAATTTAAAAGTAGATTACTAATCTTAAAGTTTTAAAATTGTTTTTATGATAGCTTGCGGATAAAACACAACCGCAAGCTATCTAATGCTTTTAATGCTGCTATTTAACTTTTAATTAACAGATAGGAATTCATTAGGATCGATCATATTTAATTCAGCAAGGGAAAGATTAATAGAGGACAATAAATTATTGTTGTCATCGTATACTTTTAGCGTTGACTGTTTAGCTACGAGAGCTGCCTGCAAGTCAGAAAAGCCTTCTGTTTCGCTTAAGAAATCAATATTATTTTTACTATAATCAAAATCATAGCTGAGAATAAATTTGGCACCTGCACCATCGCTATTTCGTTTAACAGAAATCGCAAAGCCAGCTTGAACAGTCATAGTGAGGTCCAAATCTATAGATACAGAATTACTATCATTATCGGTCGTTATATCCATAATTTCTTTTACTTGAAAATTATTAATTGTTTTCTCTTTATAGGTATATGTAGAACTACTTGTTTCTGGCAAAATAACATTATTTATTATACCGGTAAGCTTTTGATTTATTGATACATTGTACACAAAATTATTTGTTGTCGAACTCGAAGTTATTATTGTTTCATCCATTGATCCTGTTAAAGTGATAGCTCCTCCACCAATAGTTAAAACCTCATTAATTGGGGTTGTTTAAGTTTCCCTCGCGAGGAGATTTCTACTCTCATTGCTTGCAGCACTTTGTATCTGTCTCGATAAAACCTTTGAGATGTTATTGTAAGAACTAGTACTGTTTAAGTCCACTGAATTTAAGTTCAAAACAGCATCACTAAATAAAGCTTTTGCGTCATAGGCTGTACTGGGAACTGTTCCTCCGGAAGCAGATATAGTTGAGGGACTCCCCATGTCTGGAGCGCTTGGAGCGTTCACTGTATCCTTAGTTCCCATGAGATCGCAGCCTGTTACTAGCGCTAGCAAGCAGACCAAACAATTTCTCATTTTTCATCCTTAATACCCCTTTTACACTAAAATGTGGTTTTTATCATATCATAAAATCACATTAATTCAATTATTTTTTATAGAAATAAGTTATGCTACAATACTTACAGGATGGCTAATGTGAATACACTGATGAACAACAACACCACAAATAACAGTGTACTTGAATTATTTATTCGTTTTAGTTTTATATTCCTGACTTTCCTACTTTACATTCTAGCAGCAGCTTGCTTTGGCCAGGATTACATGGGATTAATGCAGGATAGTCTTTTTAACCAGGTTAGACTTGTATTTTTCGTATTAATAACACTCGCTCCGTTATTGTTTATCCCTGTTGTGCCCGTCATTAACGGAGCCACTTTAGGAAGTCTTGGCTGCATACTCTTTATCGCATTAGCTGTGGGAGCAGACCTTTCACTCTTAATTCCGATCATGTTTCCCATGCTCTATGCTGTATCACTGCAATTATCATACTTACAGACCCTTTTCTGGATTATATTTACTAATACAAGCATACTACTTGCCCTCAATACTCACAACGCTTGGGGGACCCCCGTCATGGAAGGGACGATTTACAATAAACTTATGTTCGCGATGATTTCAGTCATTGTGACTTTTCTTTTTTTGTTATTAAAACGGCAATATTTGTATATTAAAAATCTGACCGCTTCTATAGAAAGACTCGATCAAGCCTATCAAAAGGTTGTAGATGCAAATCTCGATTTCCAAACCTATGCACTCTTTGCTCGGGAGGAAGCCATGGAAAAAGAACGACGGCGGCTCGCCGGGGAACTTCATGATATCATCGGTTACTCACTGACCAATGTCATCATGCTTATACAGGCTGCACAGATCGGTAAAGGAGACAGTGAACAGACCCATGCAATACTAGAAAAGGCTCGGCTCCATGCAGATGAAAGTCTTAAAGAAGTACGATATGCCTTGGCTACTCTGCGTGCGGAACCAGCAGACCGGCCTCGGGGAGCTAACTTGTTCCTTAAGCTTACCCAGACGTTTCAAGAGGTTACTGGAGTAACCATTTCTGTTGATTTTGCAAATATTCCTTCCCTTTTGCCGGTGAAAACAGAAAAAATAATCTATCGCCTTATACAAGAAGGCCTGACCAATGCATTCCGGCATGGAAAAGCAAGTGAAATCTCTATAAGCTTTTGGTATGAGCAGAATAGCATAACCTTACGAATCCGCGATAATGGGAATGGGGGATCATCTCTTATAAATCAGAATACTGATCATATAGTAGAAAGGTCAGGTATTGGACTAGCGGGCCTGCAAGAGCAGGTAGAACAACTGGGGGGCAACTTTACAGCAGGAGCTGTCTCTGGTGGTTTTATTTTAGAAGCAACAATTCCGGTACAAGAAACTGAAGAAGGAAATAAATAATGAAAAATATAATTAAAATTTTACTCGCCGATGACCAATATTTATTCCTTGAAAGTCTTAAACTGGTACTGGAAAGCCTTGCAGAAGACTTGCGGGTCGTTGGTACGGTCAGCAATGGCGAGGAAGCCCTTAATTTTCTTGAACGAGAACAGGTTGATGTAGCCCTGCTTGATGTTCGGATGCCTATTTTGGACGGGGTACAGGCAGCGGGCGAAATTCATAAACGATGGCCCTCAGTTTCGATCATCATGCTCACAACTTTTGAAGACGACGAGTATGTGTCGGAAGCCCTTAGGCGGGGAGCCCAGGGATACCTCTTGAAAAATATAGCCCCCCATATGCTGGTTTCTGCTATACGGGCGGTACGGGACGGTTCAATTCTGATTGCTCCGGACTTAGCAGGACACCTCGCTCAAGCGCTAGCAGGTGCAAATAACGTAGGAGGTCCATCAGGTATCGGAAATAAAATGTCTGGAGAGCTTCGGCTGCCTGATTGGTACTACAGCCTCACCCCACGGGATAAAACCATCATCAGCTTTATTCTCAGAGGAATGACTAATAAGGAAATTGCTGCAGCAGCCCACCTGGGAGAACAAACGGTTCGGAATTATATTTCAGCTCTCTATGACAAACTACAGGTATCGGATCGCAGAGAAGCAATTAATGTACTGCGTTCTATCGACCCTTGCTGGTTTGTATAAAGAACTATCACACAAAAACTATTTTAGTATCAAAATAACACACACAGGATGTAATGAAAATTACTACATAAGTACAAATTCAATTACATTCGTAACTGGGCTTCATCCTATTCTAGGCTGATACTATAACTGTGCCACTTAATGCGGAAAGGGGCTTAGATTCTCGATAAAAGGAGTATGCTATGAAAAAGGTAATGATGGTTTTTGCGGTGCTTGCATTGCTCGCAAATGGAACACTTCTATTCGCAAACGGAACATCCGATACGGGTGCCAGCGGAACAAAAGAAACGGTGAAACTCGTTATGGGGTCCTGGCGGGCAGATGATGTGGAACAGATGAAGGGACTTTTGACAGAATATACAAAAACCCATCCCAATGTGATTATTGAATTCAAACCCACAAATCCACCGGATTACAATGCAACTCTACGGCTCCAACTCACAAGCGGTTCAGGACCGGATCTCATGTATGCACGGTCTTATGCAACAGGCATACAACTCTTTAACGATGGATTCTTTGCTGATGTGTCTAATATACCTGGGCTTAAAGAAAATTTTTCCGAAGGAGCCCGCTCTCCTTGGATGACCAATGATGGCAAATCTTTCGCAGTTCCCTTCGTGGCTGTATCTCACGGTATATACTACAATAAGGACATTTTTAATAAGTTGAGCCTTAAAGTTCCTGAAACCTGGGAAGACTTCCTTAAAGTTTGTGCAAAAATTAAAGCCGAAGGAATACCCCCCATCGCCAACAGCTTGGGAGATGAATGGGACATTGCGGAAGTAGTCTTTATGAGCATTGCTCCTAACTTTATCGGAGGCCGAGAAGGCCGGCTTGCCTATGAAAGCGGGAAGCGGCCTTGGAACGATACAAATATGGTTGCTGCTTTTCAAGCTATGAAAGATCTTGTGCCCTATCTACCTGTGGGTTTCGAAGCCCTCACCTATAACGATTCCAACGCCCTTTTTGCGACTGGAAAAGCCGCTATGTATTTTGACGGCTCTTGGTCATTAGGAACCTTTAAAGATGTACCCTTCCAGTGGAGCGTTTTTGCCCCTCCTCCACCTAAAGGCAAGGCTCCTCAGCTCTGTTTCCATGCAGATGCAGGCATTGCAATGAACACTAAAACCAAATATCCCAAAGAAGCTTCTGAATTCCTTGCCTGGATAGCCTCCAAAGAAGGAGCTACCATAGCAGCAAAGTATCTGCCAACAGGATTCTATCCTATGATAAATACTCAGATAACAATCGCGGATCCTCATGCTAATGAAATGCTCGCTCTTAACAAAGGCCGAGGTCTCGATGTCCGGCTTGCTTGGCCGAGGCTCATGGAAGGCGAACCTTCTGGGTATAACCTCATCATGTATGGATCCATTCAAGTCATGAAAGGAATTAAAACACCCCAACAAGCTGCTGATGACCTTGCTGTTGGTCTTGCAAAATGGTTTAAACCAACGAAGTAACAATTAAATACATATTGGAGGTGTTCGAATCATACAACTCGGACATCTCTATTCTTTGGAAATAAAACCAGGAGTACCAGGATGATACCACAATATAGACAGGAGACTTTTCGGCAGCGAACAGGTACAGCGATTACATGGTCGGTATACCTGCTACCAGCCATTCTTATCTATACCACATTTATGGCTTTTCCACTTTTTGATTCAGTGCGGCTTTCTTTCTTTAAATCTGGTTCGTTTTTATCTAGAGATTTTGTCGGATTTAATAATTATATCCAGCTTTTTTTAGAAAAACAAAATTCCAATCGCTTCTGGAGTGCGTTCCGTAACACATGGTACTTTTTCTTTATCCATATGACTGTGCAAAATATACTCGGGATTCTCTTCGCAGTATTGCTTATGGAAAAAGATCTCAAGGGATCCGGCATTTACAGAACTATCATATTTATTCCTGCAACTTTAGCGGTATTAGTTACCGGTTATCTTTGGAAACTCATTTTGAACCCCCAATGGGGAGCCCTTTCGTTTTTTTTAAAAACTATCGGTCTTGGACAGTTCTCTCAACCCTGGCTGGGAGATGCTCGATATGCCCTTAGTACAGTATCCCTAGTATCAGCGTGGCAGTGGGTCGGTATGCCCACCATGATGTTCTTGGCAGGTCTGCAGAATATCAGTGATGATATGTATGAAACCGCTGAAATTGCAGGCGCTAACAATTGGCAAACCTTTTGGTTTATTACCCTTCCCCTTTTACGGCCTGTAATAGGTATCGTAACAATCCTTACCTTTGTGGGAAACTTTAACGCTTTCGACGTCGTTTTCGCTATGGAAAATGTTAATGGCGCGCCTCTGTATTCAACAGATATTATGGGGACCTTATTTTACCGTGTAGGTATTGCAGGACAACACCCCGTAAGCATTCCCGATCCAGGTATGGGATCTGCTATTGCTACCACCACGTTTATCTTACTAGCTTTAGGCTCTGCACTGGTCTTGAGGTTTACAAGTGAATCCTCTGAAAGGAAGTCTATACGATGAAAAAAAAAACAATGCACCCTTTTGCTCATGGAGCACTTTCAATATGGTCTGTCATGGTTCTATTCCCTTTATGGACCATGATCGTTAATTCATTTAAACAAAAATATGATATTTACCGTGACCCCTTTGGTATCCCTCGTATCTGGAATTTTCAGAGTTACCTTTCGGTTTTACAGGACAGCGACTTTGTGTTGTTTTTCAGAAATAGCATATTTGTAACGATCGGATCAATTTTAGCGGTACTCATTTTCGGTTCTTTGGCAGCCTATGCGCTGGCTAACTGGAAAGATAAGGCAAGTCATTGGATTTATGCATTCTTTATTGCAGGTATGATGCTGCCAATCAAAATTGGCTCAATTCGGCTGCTACAAATGGTTAAAGCACTAGGACTCATCAACACAATCTACAGTCTTTTCCCTGTTTATATTGCAATGGGACTCCCCATTGCTGTTTTTGTACTCACCGAGTTTACCCGTGAGATTCCCTATGAGCTGACTGAAGCGGCAGTTATTGATGGAGCGGGAAAATTCAGAGTTTTTCACTCTATCATTATCCACCTACTAAGACCTGCTTTAGCCACTGTTGCAATATTCAATCTGGTTCCCTTTTGGAACGATCTCTGGTTTCCCCTTATTTTCATCAATAGCGATAAACATAAGACCTTGCTTCTAGGGGTGACTCGTCTTTTCGGCCAGTACCAGACAGACTGGTCTAAAATACTGGCAGTCCTAACCTTAGCAGCTGTTCCAGTTATATTGTTGTATCTTTCAATGTCCAAACAGTTTATCAAAGGTCTTACAGCTGGGGCAGTTAAAGGGTAAATTTTTATCGACAGTTGTCTCTTTGGGCCGGTTCTGCTATGCTGGAGCAAGGAGCAGAACCGATGACAGTTAAAGAAGCGGTGCACATACTGGAAGGGCAGATTTTTTGCGGTGAAGAATGGGCCAACACCGAAGTCCATTCAGCCTGCGGTGCGGATCTTATGAGCGATGTGATGGCCTTCGTAAAGGAACAGGTGTTGCTGCTCACCGGCCTTGTAAACCCCCAGGTTATCAGGACTGCGGAACTCATGGACATTAAAGTGATAGTTTTTGTCCGGGGTAAACACCCAACCCTGGATATGATCGATATGGCCCAAAATGCCCAGATAATCCTGGCGGGCACTAAATTACCCATGTACCTTGCCTGCGGTAAGCTCTTTGAAGGAGGCTTGCGCTCAGGGGGAACCCGGAAAATCTAATCATGGAAAACCAGGCACCCAGGGACAGTCTGGCAGAACAAAAAAAGGCTCTGCGCAGGGGGATCCGGCACAGACTGAAAGAGTTAAATCCGGAGTATCTTTTGCATGCAGGGCTCGCCTCCGCCGCCCGGCTCGAAGAGCATCCGTATTGGCAGAAAGCCCTCGCGGTGCTGCTCTATGCGTCCCTGCCCACCGAAATCGATACGGCTCCCCTATTTCGTCTTGCCCGCCAAAGGGGTAAAAAAGTTTTTTTCCCGAGGATAGTAGGAGAAGATATTCAGTTTTTTCAGGTTGATGATGAGACGGACCTGGAGATCCAGAGCCCGCTGCGCATTCCGGAGCCGCGGACGAGCCTTGTAAGCCTTTCAGACTGGCTTATGGGACTTGCAGGCCAGAAAGCAGAGCTGGCACCACCGGATGCAGGGAGCAGAACTAGAGAAGAGGTCCCCATCTGCGGTATTATCCCGGGCCTCGCCTTTGACCGCCAGGGGGGCCGGCTGGGCAAAGGGAAGGGCTACTATGACCGCTTCCTTTCATCAATAGGAAAGACCGTATTAGTATATCCCCCCTCTTACCCTTCCATGAGCCTCTACACAATCGGCCTTTGCCTCCCTGAACAATTGGTAGATCAGGTTCCCCGAGATCTTTCTGATATGTTGGTTGATGAAGTGATCCTGGTCCCCTAAGAAGCACCGCTCAGGGACTTGCCCCAATGGCGGATATTTTTTACCTTTGTGTAAGAGGTATACTATGGCACGAATAAAAAGCGCCCTTGAACTAGCATTGGAACGCACCGAATCGGTTAAAAGTGACAAGGAAAGCATTGAACTCTATGAACTTAAGCGGGAGGGTAAAAGGCTCGCCAGCGCATTTCTTGAAAACCCCTCGGAGAAAAGTTTGGAAGAGGGTTTAAAAAAGTATCCTAAGGATAAGCAGGAAGCCTTAAGGCAGGGCATGTTCGAGATTTTAGTTTCTCAAATACGCCTCCCCGCAACACAGGATGATGTGACTAAACAGGAAGCGGTCGGCAAAGGTATCCAGTTTCTTGTGAATGATCGCCGTTTCGGCCAGCTTTTTGGACAGCTCGTACAGGCCTTTCAGCGGTACCTGGGAGAGGTGGAACAGTTCGATCAGGCAATACGGCGCCAGTATGCACCGAAACTACGCCAGAAAGAAGAAGAGTTGGCCCGGCGGCTGGGAAGGGCAGTCCAGATCGATCCATTTCAGGACCCGGAATTTGTTAACTTTTACAATCAGAATATGAACGCCTTAAAGGAACGATACGAGCAGGCCATCAGCCAGGTCCGCGACCAGGCTACCATACTCTTTGAAGCAGCTAAAAAGTAACGCCTATGCCAGCCTGAGGAAATTGCAGGTCTCAGGCTGGGAACTTTACATTGCACAGGCGCCTTACAAGAGTGCCTTGGCTGTGGCCAGGGCCTTCGTATAATCCGGTTCCTGGGCAATCTCAGGAACCTGCTCGGTGTACCGTACCGTATTAGATCCATCCAGAACAACCACAGCCCTGCTTAATAGGCCTGCAAGGGGTCCATCCAGTATTTCTACCCCATAATCTTTACCAAAAGAACGGTCCCGCATCTGAGACAGGGTCACCACGTTATTCACCCCCTCGGTTTTGCAAAACCGGCTTGCCGCAAAGGGGAGATCACAGGATATGTTGAGAACCACCACATTGGCGAGCTTTGCCACTTCGGCATCGAACTTTTTAGCCGACAGGGCGCAAACTGAGGTATCGAGGCTGGGCACAATGTTCAGAATCTTTATTTTCTGGCTATAGTCGGCAAGCCGGCGGTCCGCAAGGCCTGCATCAACAAGACGAAAATCCGGAGCTTTGGAACCTACCGCAGGAAGACTACCCTGGGTGGAAATGGGACTACCTTTAAACGTAATGTGGGCCATAAGAACCTCCTTATATTACTTTTATAGTAATAATTATCATGGGCAAATTCAAGAAAAATGATGACCCCGCACTTGTCATATCTACTGTACAGATGTATAGTATTTTTATGGAACTGGCAGAAAAATTAAGACTCCTTGCAGGCGGGGCTAAGTATGACGCATCCTGTGCGACCTCTGGCAGCGACCATGGACCGGTTCTGGAAAGCGGATCCGGCAAACAGGGGCTTAAGACCAAGACCGGTTCGATACCGCTCATTGGGGCCACCGCCCCCGCTGGGGTCTGCCATAGCTGGACCGAGGATGGCCGCTGTGTTTCTCTCCTTAAGGTACTCTATTCTAATGTGTGCCGGTTCGATTGTGCCTATTGCGTAAACCGCTCTTCGGCGGATATTCAGCGGACCAGTTTTACCGCCGAAGAACTGGTAAAACTTACCCTAGAATTCTATAAACGGAACTATATAGAGGGGCTCTTCCTGTCGAGCGGCATTTTTTCAGACAGCGATATTGTTATGGAAAAACTCATCGAGGTGGCCCGCCGGCTCAGAACAGAAGGGGGTTTTGGCGGTTATATACACTTAAAGATAATCCCTGGAACAAGCCCTAAACAGATAGCCGAGGCGGGCCGCTGGGCCGACCGGCTCAGCGCCAACATAGAGCTCCCGACCGATAAGAGTCTCCAGTACCTGGCGCCCCAAAAGAGCGGCAAGCTCATTATGGGGGCCATGGAAGAAGTGAACAACCTTGAACAGGAGGCTCGGGAAGGGAGAAAAAACAATGCAGAGAAACCCTTTTTCGCACCCGCAGGACAAAGCACCCAGCTTATCGTCGGAGCCAGTCCGGAAGATGATCACCAGATATTAAGCCTTTCCAGCGCCCTCTACCGGCGGTTCGGCCTGCGGCGGGTCTACTATTCAGCCTTTATTCCCGTAGGGCAACCAGGCCGGGGCGGCTTGCCCGACCCCCGGCTGCCAAACATACCGGGGCCGCCCCTGGTGCGGGAACACCGGCTGTACCAGGCGGACTGGCTCCTTCGGTTTTACAAGTTCCGGGCCGAAGAGATCCTAAGTTCTGCCCAGCCATACCTGGATCCTCACCTGGACCCTAAGACAGCCTGGGCACTGAACCATCGGGACCTGTTTCCCGTAAACGTGCAGCAGGCGGATTACGAAATGCTCCTGCGGGTGCCGGGCATCGGGGTCAGATCCGCCCGGCGTATCCTGGAACAGCGGCGCAGCAAGAAGCTGACGGCAGAAATGCTCCAGCGGCTTGGGGTTACGATAAAACGGGCCCGCTATTTTATTAATCTACCGGGCTTTACATCGGATAGTGAAAAGGACACAGCCTATATTAGGCGCATTCTCTCCGATTCTGATGGAGCGGGATTGCAGCTTCCCCTATTCGATTTCTAAGAGGCTTTCAAAATATGTGTTGAACAGAGAAATACCGATGGTATGGGAGATACGAAAATGTCGGCTCAGGAAGTGTTTTACAATGGAACTCTCGAGGGCTTTTTTGCCCTCCTTCAGGATGTATTGGACTCGGGAAGACTTCCAAAACGGGTCCGGCGTTGCAAACCTGAAGGACGGGATGAAACATCCGGTCCATCACTCTTTTCAGAGGAAGAACTAGGTATTACAGGGCCCCTCACCGGCCCCGACCTGGAACAGAAAAGCAAGGCAGCTATTAGCGCCCTTAAAGCATGCTCGCCGGAAGTCTATCAGGACTGTATTCAGGCATGGATGAGCGATGAGCCCATAGAACAGGATATTCTTAATTTCGCCTTTAAGCTGCTACAGGCTCCGAACAGAATAATCAAGGAACAGCTCCGCACAGACCGTTCCTGGCAATCCTGCGAGACCGTTTTACGGGCATCGCAGCGATACCTCAGGGAACTGGACCGGCTCCTGGGGCTGCTTCGTTTTAAGCCTACCCAAGAGGGCTATCTTGTAGCCCGCTGCGAACCCGACACCTTTGCCTTGCCTGGCCTGACAGAACCACTACAGCGCCGCTTTGGCCGCTCCGCATGGGCCGTACAGGACGAAAAACGGCATCTGGTACTTTCCTGCAACGGCAGAGACGAGCCAGTTTTGGCAGCCTATGATCCGGAGATTCCACCTTTTTCGCCCCCCGAGGGGCTTGTGCCCGACGAATTCGAAGCCCTTTGGCAGGAATACCATGAGGTCATCAATATAGATTCCCGAAAGAATCCGGAGCTGCAAAAACGGCTCATGCCCCTGCGGTACTGGAAGTATTTGCCTGAGGTGCAGTTCCGCCGCTCCTAGCTAGGAGCAATGTGGTTCTTTTGGTATAGTAGCCCTACTCTATGAAGGTAGAACTCTATACGCTCTGCGATTTCGCCCAGGAAAACAACGGAAAACTCACGATAGTGGGGACCTTTGATACTATTGTGGCTAAAGTGTTTCCCATGACCCACCAGTCCTTTGCTCTGGCGGTGCGGCTCCGCTTTGACATCTGGGAACTGGGGCTCCACAGCTTTAAAATTGAGGCGAGAGACCTGGACGGAAACAGCTATGTCCAGCCCGTGGAAGGCACCTTAACTATACGGGATGTGGGAAACGCATCTTCGGTAGTCCACCTGCTCTATTCATTTATGGATCTTAAATGTAAAATGCCCACGGTCATCAATTTTATTCTCTACATTGATGACAAAGAAATTACCAGTACCCCCCTCTACATAAAAGCTGCAGCTAAAAAATCTTAAGCCTTTGCTTTAAGCCGCATTTTACGGTATTCCATAATCGGCAGGTCTCCGGGGAAAAGGTTTTCGCCGGTGCCCTCGCCGGGACCTTTCGGAATTTGGGTCTCTACCACCCGCCTGTCCTGGTGGGCGATAAAAAGGTTCGTCCGTCCTCCCAGCCAATTTATAAAGCGAGATAGCACAGGGAGCCTCATAAAGGACTGATAAAACCGCAGGTACATAAGGGTGTGGGTATCGTCTACGGGCACAAAGGCTGCCATGACCCGCACTTTTTGCGATATATAATTTTCCCACAGGTTGGGAAAGATGAACTCAAGCTTAAATTCATTGTGTGGATTGGGAACCGGTACTTCTTCGCTGGTCCGCCGTTTGGTATCATCATCCCGACGGTTGTAAACATAAATAAAAAAGCCCTCATCTACCTTGAGCAGCCCCGGTCCATCTACCACAGTACGGTTTCCACGGCCAATAGTGTTGTAATGCACAAAGGGGAGATGGGCCATATCAAGCTGGTTTTCGATGACCCGGCTGTAGTGATTTTCCCAGGGGTCAATGACAGTGCCGTAGCTCAATTCTGGCCCTATGTCATCAAAAAAACGGGGGGCTTTTGGGGGGACTTCATCTCCCCAGAAGATCCAAATAAACCCCTGAGCTTCATAGGTTGGATAGCTTTTAACTTTGAATTGTTCTGGGACGGGCTCAGATCGGCCGTTGGCGGGGATACAGGTACACTGGCCTTTTTCGTTATACTCTAAACCGTGAAAGGGACACTGAATGTGATCATTCGGTAAGACCTTGCCTTTAACCAGGGCTGCACCCCGATGGGCACAGCGATCAAGCTGGCAGACAACTTGCCCAGCGAAGGTCCGCCAAAAAACAAGCCGTTCTCCCAAACGGATACAGCCTACCGGTTTTTTTGTCACTTCCCGGGATTCGAGCACCACATACCATTGGTTTCGCAGCATAGAGCCTCCTTTTTGCCTTGGGGACCGCTTTTAAGTGTATTCTAGGTTTGGTCTATTTTCAAACTTAGGTGATTTGATTTTCATAATTTAATTTATATACTAAAACTATGACCCGCACAGAACTTGGAATTCAGATTCGACTTGCTAAAACTGAACTAGCGGCCTCGGTCGTGGATACGTTTTATGAACGTCATCCGGAATTTACAAGCCGGTATAAAACTGAGGGATATAAAAAAAGTGTCCAGGATGGGGAATATCACTTTTTGTTCCTTGCCGAAGCCCTTGAGACAGAAGAGCCAATTCTTTTTATTAACTACATAAGCTGGGTAAAAACACTATTCAATTCCATAGGACTTCCTATTCAGGTACTGCTAGAAACAATCCAATTAATGAAAGATGTTCTGAATTTGCGCTTTAGCCCACCACAGGCTGAACCTGCCTGTAATTTGCTTGAACAAAGCGTTCAGCTTGTGACTTCGGAAGAACCGATTCAAACAAGCTATATTGATGAATCGTCTCTTCTGGGGACTGTAGCTCGTAGCTATTTAAATGCGCTGCTTGCAGCAGACCGCAGAACGGCAAGCGAAATTATTGGACATGCAATAAAGAATGGAGCCTCTATAAAAGATATTTATTTGCAGGTTTTCCAGAAATCGCAGCAGGAAATTGGTAGGCTCTGGCAGCTTAACAGGATTTCAGTAGCCCAGGAGCATTTTTGTTCTGCCGCCACTCAGATGATTATGGCTCAACTGTATTCACAATTGTTTAACGGAGAACTCAAGCATAGGCATGTGATTGTTGCCTGCGTAGGCGGAGAATTGCATGAACTCGGGGCCCGTATGGTGGCAGACATTTTTGAGCTTGAAGGATGGGATTCTTACTTTATCGGAGCCAACACGCCGCTTAAGGACCTGTTAAAAACCATAACAGAAAAGAAACCGGATCTCATTGCCCTGTCGGTCACCATGACCTTTCATCTACCGGAACTGAAAACCTATATCAATGAAATACACAGTATTTCGCCATCAATAAAAATCATGGTAGGTGGATACCCATTCAACGCTAGCCCCACTTTGTGGCAGAAAGTCGGTGCAGACGCCTGGGCTCCTGATGCGGTTCTGGCAGTCAAGATGGCAGAAAGGCTAACCGCATGAATGATACCTCGATCCAAGAGATGCAGCATGGTCTCATTTTTAACTGTGATATAAATGGCACTGTTCTTGAAATTGTAAGGGATGATATTGGCATTGAACTTGAACCGCCCTTTTTATTTACCCGTCTTATAGATCACAATTCGTTAGGAAAAGCCCTGTCCTTTCTCGCGGAGCTTCATAAAGCTGGCACGGTCTTAGATTGGGAGCTTGTTCTGTATAATTCACCTCGGGTTTTACATTTCAGTGGTATTGCTTCGGAAAACCGGACATTTATCATCTCATCAGAAAACAGTCAAGAAACCCAGCGGCTCTTCGAAGAGCTCATGAAAATGACCAACGAACAGGCTACGATCATACGCAATTACATCAAAAGAGATGCAATAGAACCTTCTTTATATGAAGAAATCAGCCGGCTCAACAATGAATTAGTTACTGTACAACGTGAACTGGCTAAAAAAAATGCCGAACTGGAATTCATCAATACAGAAAAAAATAAATTTCTCGGTATGGCGGCCCATGATTTGCGAAATCCCCTCCATGGAATTTTGCTTCAGTGCGATTACCTTGCATCAGTCATCGATAACGAAGAACATCTAGAAATCATTCGGGCGATCCAAGAGGCCAGCCATTTTATGGTGTCTCTGATAGAAGACCTGCTGGATTATTCCAGAATAGAAAATGGGTCGGTCAACTTGGAGTATGAACAGGTTGATGTTGTAAAGCTTGTGGAAGATAACCTTCGTATTAACAAAACCTTGGCGGCCCGCCACAGGATTCCTATATCCTTTATCGCGGATCCCCTGGATCCGGTCTACACTGATCCTGCTAAGATTAACCAGATTCTCAACAACCTCATAAGCAACGCCATTAAATTTAGCGGCGAGGGGAAAGAAATTCAGGTTATACTGAAAAACGCTGCTAAATATTAGGAACTTGCAGTGGCCGACCAAGGAAAGGGGATGAGTGAAACCCAGCAGCAACAGCTTTTTAAGGCCTTTCAAAAGGGTGAACGGGGACTTCATGGAGAAAAGACAACCGGCTTGGGGCTGACCATTGTAAAACGAATAATAGAAGCCCTTGGGGGGACCATTACGGTACAGAGCAAGGAAGGATCTGGAACTACTTTTACGGTCCGTTTGCCCACAGTACCGCCAGATCTAACCAGCAGTGAAACCTGAGCAAATCGCAAGGAGGCTATTGTAATGGATTTTTCATGGAAACCGGTAATTGATGCGGGGGCAATTTCCATAGCCCTCATTGCGGCGACCTTTCTGAGGGCCAGGGTACGGTTCTTTCAAAAATATTTAATTCCTAATGCTCTGACCGCAGGTTTTTTGCTTCTGCCGGTCTACAATTACCTTTTTCCGGCCTTAGGTTATGATCAGAATAAGCTCGGGGAACTGGTGTACCATCTCCTGAATATTTCCTTTATTTCCATGAGCCTCCGCGCATCGCCCCCCAAAATTAAGGGCCACAAGGGAGGCGGGGTGCTTGGCATGTCTACCGGGATTCTTTTGGGATATGCAACCCAGGCCCTGCTCGGCTTGGGTCTTACTCTCCTTTTCTTGCCGAAAATATTCCCCGCCTTCGGACTCTTTTTACCCCTGGGTTTTGCCTTAGGCCCGGGGCAGGCCTTCGCGATCGGCAAGGGCTGGGAAACCATGGGCTTTAGCGGAGCCTCCAGCATCGGACTCACCTTTGCGGCCATCGGATACCTCTGGGCTAGTTTTGGCGGGGTATTCCTGATTAACCATGGACTTAAAAAAGGCTGGCTTAAGAGTGAACTCCTTTCGAGCATGCAAAACAGGTCCATGCTGACCGGTATTGTGGGCCGGGAAGAGACAAAACCGGTAGGAGCCCGGCTCACCACAGACAATGAGGCTATCGACTCCTTTAGTTTTCACAGTGCCGCGGTCTTATTAACCTATTTTCTGTCCTTTCTTTTGCTCTCAGCACTTACCATGGGCCTGTCATTGCTCGGCAAGGCAGGCCGGGATCTGGCGGTTAACCTGTGGGGTATCAATTTTATTTTTTCATCGATTACCGCTATCATCATGCGAAAAGTAATTGAGGCGATAAGAATAGATCATCTTCTGGATAATGAAACCCTTTCCCGCATTTCCGGTTTCTCTGTGGACTACATGGTCGCGGGCTCCATTGCGGCGATTTCTTTGGTGTTTGTTACCACATTCTGGTTCCCCATTCTGCTCATGTCTACCCTCTGCGGGATCATGACCACGATCATTGTGCCCTGGTTCTGTTCCCGGATGTTCCGGGATTACCAATTCGAACGGATGCTCATGATATATGGGGTCTCCACAGGAACCCTTTCCACAGGGCTTGCTTTGCTCAGGGTCATTGACCCGGAATTTAAAACAAAGGTTGCCTCGGATTACATGCTTTCGGCGGGACTTACCTTTCTCCTTGCCATACCTTTTATACTGGCAATAAACCTTCCGGCCCAGGCTGCGGTGCAGGGTACCATGGTACCCTTCTGGATCATGATGGGAATCGCGTTTCTCTATCTGGTATATGTATTTGTCACTTACGGGATCCTCGCTGGGCGTACAACCCTGGCACGGCCTGCTTCCTGGTGGTTTACGGAATAGGACGAGCAGTTTTAGCCTGAAAGTCCTGGAGAGCCAGCAAGAGGTCCTGCCATTTACGGGCCGATATGTACCGGAAGGGAAAACGGACCTGGTACAAAGTACGGCCCTGGTAAAATTCTAAAAGCTGCCGCTTCAGCACCGTTATTCCTTCCAGGCTTTGCAGGGGGAACTGGATCCGTTCGCCCGAAAGGGTTGCGAGTTCCAGCCTGTCGAGGAACAAAATCAGGGTCCCCGTACGGATACGGCGGAGGGGATTAGCCTTATGCCCCTGAAGCAAAAGAACCCCCGTATCGGAAATGATCGGATGATTGGGAGCTTCAGACGCGGCTCGTCTTACCTTCTCCTGCACCATCTTCGCCTGCCAGGCATCCCATTCGGGAATACTGGCAAAACTGCGATACGGTGCCGACTCCTCCCGTAAACGATAAAAACAGTCCAATTTCCAAAGGGCCCCGCAGGCGGTACAGAAAAGCCGGTTGCCCCGGCCCCGCAGGGAGCCCATAGATTCACAGTTAGAACATAGATACAGGGAAAGCTCAACATGTTCTGCCCTGCGGGGGCTGCGGTAAGGCTTTTCTGCAAGGTGCGGATCGGAAAACTCATCATGGCTTAAAGCCTGGTCCAAAGCAAGAGACAGCGCTTCTACCGGTGAAGAGGCAAGCTGTTCGGGGGTGAATAAAAGCGAAAAGTCCAGAATCACCGCACCGCGGCGGCGTTTCCAGGTCCAGCGGGGGAGCGCGAAATAGCCGCCTCGGATGAGCACCCGAACAACAGGAACCCTAAGAAGCTTGAGCAACTTTGCGGTCGACGGAACCAGGGGTAATGTGGAGCCGTTCCAGCTTTGGGCACCTTCGGGAAATAGACCGATTATGCCCTTCTGACGCCGCACCACCTGGACAATATCGTTTACTGTCTCTATATCGGGAATCACCTTTGCTTTGGGAATAGTGCCCACCAGCTTTAAGAGCCACCGCATCAGGGTGGACCGCATGTTGCTGTCACTGCCGACCCAGAACACGGGACCGGGAATAAACACAGAAATCCAAAAGGGATCCCGGGTACTGACATGGTTAGCTACAACAACATAGGGGGCCCTGAGATTTTGCAGCACTTCATGTCCTCGGACTTCTATCCGGTACACCCGTTTCAGCCACCTGCCAAAGGTCCATTTTAACAGGCGGTTAAACCATCGTAGGTTAGTCAGGTTCTTCCGCAGTTTTTTTCCATGCTCCATAGCAATAGTATGGAGTATTTTTTATGATTTTGGGAGCCCTCAATACCGGCTTACTCTACCCGGGAAACTGTTATACCATCCTTTCCTGTGGAATATTCCTCATCGCCAGATCTGAAAACCAGCGGCTCTTGAGCCTGGACAGTGAAAACACCCGGAGCCACATCAACCGCCACAGAGATACCGCGCCAGAAAAAACGGTATCGGAGCCGTTTCCACTGGGGCGGCAGCCAGGGTTCAATACGCAGCATCCCATCCTTGTCCAGGGACAGGCCGCCGAATCCGAAAACCGCGCTCTGCCAGGTGCCGCCCGCATTGGCCGCATGGAGCCCGTGGGCGGTGTTCCCCTGATTATCCACAATGTCAGTCTCGGCGGCCTTTATAAAATACTCGTAGGCATGATTATGTTTACCAAGTCCAAGACCGACCATGGCATACATGGAAGGGCTCAGAGAACTTTTGTGCATGGTCCGCCGTTCATAGTATTCGTAGTTTTTAATTTTTTGCTCCAGGGTAAACTCTTCGCCGATCATCGCAAAAAGCATGACCACATCGGGCTGTTTGATGAGCTGGGTCTCATTCAGACGCCGTACATCCAATCCTTTGGGCCAGAGGGGCATGCCATTCTTGTCCCATTCGGTTATTGGAATGTCTTTAAGCTTAAAATAGCCTTCGAACTGTTCAAGAAGTTCTCCGTCCTGGGGAATAGAGAGTTTATCCGCCACTTCCTTCCAGGACTCAAGCTCTTCCCGTGTAACCTGGGACCGGGAAAGGATCTCCTTTAAAAGAGCCGGGTCTTCTTTATCAAGTTGATGAACTAAATCCCGTACTTTTCGCAGAGCCCAGGCGGCAAGATAATTGGTATAGGTGTTGTTATCCACATGTTCATGGAATTCATCGGGGCCAATGACATTCCGTATTTCGTAGCGCTGTTTTGCCTCATTCCACTGAACAAAACTCACCCAGAACTGGCTTGTTTCAAGGAGTATCTGGAGGCCCTCTTCGATAAGGAACTGCCGGTCCCCTGAAACCTGGAGATATTTCAGGACCGCATAGGTAATGTCCGCATTGATATGGACTTCCAGTTCTCCGGTCCAGATACGGACCAGATGCCCCGCATAGTCTACCCCCCAGGGCGGCGTCACCTCCACCCCCGTATCGGCGCTTTCCCAGGGGAATCGGGCTCCCCGGTGGCCTCCACCGCGAGCATTCTCTCTCGCACCGGCAAGGGTATGGTAGCGGTACGAGAGGAGGCTGCGGGCAGTCTCCGGCTGGGTAAAAATGAAGAAGGGGAGCATAAAGGTTTCCGTATCCCAGAACACATGGCCCTTGTAGCCTTCGCCGTGGAGGCCCTTAGCGCCGATACTGACCCTGCTTGTTCCCGGGTCGGCGCAGGAAGAGAGGTGAAACAAATTAAACCGAATTGCCCGCTGGGCCCGCTCATCCCCTTCTATCTGAATATCCGCATCGTCCCAGAAGCACCGCATCACTTTCCGGTGGGCCTCCAGTTCCGCCTCATAGCCCTCTGCAGCAAAGGCGGCCAATGCGGAGCGGATATCATAGTTGTGCTCAGAGCCCGCCTGCGGCGTTACCATGCCATAACCCAGCCGGTAGATGACGACAGGGCGGCCTTCGCTTAAGGTGAGTTCGTATACCGCCTCCACCCGTTCAGCCAGGGGTCGGAGGACAAGCAGTTTTAAGGCTGGCTCGGTCTCGGGACAAAGGAGAAGCGCTCCTTCGCAAACACGCATCCCCTGGTCTCGCGTCTGGGACTCCAAAAATATGCCCGCCGCGCCTTCCAGCTCAAGCCGGCCCCGGTCGGTAACTTTTATGTGCTGGACCGCGTCCAGGGGATGCTGCCAATTATTCAGCACCGCCCCGTCGATTGCTATTTTAAAAAGTATACGGCGGGAAAAATTCTCCGCCTGGAAGACCCAGCGCTCGGCCCAGCGGTGCCGGTCACTGCGGCTTACAAAGCGGTCACTCTGCATCCTGAGCCGGGATCCGGTTTCCGCTTCGTAAACAAGGCTGGTACTGACAAGTCCCTGTTCCATGTCGAGCGCCCGGTGATATTCCAATGCACCCTTTTTACCGACCAAGGCTTCTTCGTAATCCACATAGATCCTGAAGGGAAGCGGATTGGGACAGTTCACGAGTTCCGTGACCGCGGCCTCGGACTTGTCAAAGAGGCCTGCATAAAAGGCTCCTGGAAAGCGGGGCTGACAGAAGGGGGACTCGCCCCGGAGACTGCGATACCCATTAGCCAGGGTAAAACGGGTTTCATGTGCAGCGGTCGTGTCCGCTGAAAGATCCGATTCTTCAATAAGCCAGCTCGTATTCTGTGCTGCTGATTTTTGAGTGTACATCTGCGGTGTTCCTTTTCCTGTTAATTAGTTCTTATGTCTTCGAGCTGAAGCAGTATCTGTCTGGGACTAAGGCCCCGGAAAGTGCGAATAACGATATCAGCCTGGGATAGCTGCTGGGGGGATCCAATCCCGACACAGTACATGCCGGCCCGCCGGGCTGCCTGAATGCCCGCCGCAGCATCTTCGAATACCACACAGGCCACCGGCTCAGAGCCAAACGACTGGGCCGCCAGCAGAAACACCTCGGGGTCCGGCTTTGCCCGGCTCGTTATCCTGCCGTCTATAACAGCATCAAACAGGTCTGCGATTCCGAGACGCTCTAAAATAAGGGGCGTATTCTTACTTGCACTGGCAATGGCAGTTTTAAGCCCACTCTCCCGGGCTTCCCGGACAAAGCGGTCTGCCTCAGGAAGGATTTCGTCCCGGCCCATCCGGGAGATATACTCCACATACCACTGGTTTTTCTGTTCCGCATAGGCATGACGAGTTTTTTCATCCGCCTGGATGTTGCCAATAGAAAGCAGAATATCCAGGCTCTGCATTCGGGAAACCCCCTTGAGCCGTTCGTTGTCTTCTTCGGTAAAGTCAAAACCCAGACTTTGGGCCAGCCTGCGCCAGGCTAGATAATGGTATTTGGCGGTATCCACCAAAACTCCGTCTAAATCAAAAATAAAGGCTTGTATCATCCTTTAACTCCCGATGCTATGTTGCTGCTGATGAACTGACGCTGGAATATGAGGAACATGATGACCATAGGGAGCGTCACCAGGAGGCTCGCGGCCATCATATATTGCTGAATCGTGTAATAGCTTGAGCGGAAAAAAGCGAGTCCCAAGGTGAGGGTGTAGTTTTCCGCCTTTGACATAATAATAAGGGGCCACATAAACTCGTTCCAGGTCCCGATGATCACATAGATAAACTGGGCAGCCATAGGAGCCCGCGAGTTGGGCAATACAATGGAGGCAAAAATCCGCGGGATGCTAGCCCCATCAATATAAGCTGACTCTTCCAAGGCCCGGGGAAAATCCAGGAAAAACTGGCGCATAAAAAACACGATAGCCACACTGAATAGTTTTGGGATAATAAGTCCCGCGTAACTATCTACCCAGCGCAGACCCACTAGAAGCTGGTAAACCGGTATCAGGGTTACCGTGCTGGGTATCATCATGGAAGCTAAAAAGAGGGAGAACCAGAAATCCCGGAGGGGAAAGCGCAGCCGGGCAAACGCATAGGCTGCCAGGGTGGAAAGGGCCACGAGCCCCACCGACACGGTGGATGCATAGAGCACCGTATTCAAAAACCAGCGGGCTAGGAGGGGTACCTTTTCAAAAATAATACGGAAATTCTCCGCCGTCATAGGAGCCCCAAAGACCTGGAGCTTAAACAGGTTGATGCGCGGAGGCCAGGCCGTGAGGTCCACCCCGACCGGTTCGCTGCCCCCAGGGGGCACATAGGTAAGGGGCGCCAGGGCAACGAGCAGGGCCCATACAAAGGGAATAAGGCAGATAATCCCGTATACAAGCATGAGCAAGAATCCCAGCACCTTTGCAGGGCTTAGATCCTGAGATCTATTTCTTTTGTTGAGCAAGGGGGCCTTCTCTTTCATACAAGGCTCTCCTTTATAAAGCGGCGCTGCAGCATGGTGATAGCGAGGATAATCACAAAAAGAATGACCGCAATGGCCGAGGCATAGCCCATCTCACCGTACTTAAAGCCCACATGGTAAATGTAATAGGCTATAGTTCGGTTCCGAAGATTGGGTATTAAATAGTAGATTTGATCGAAAACCTGAAGGCACCCGATGGTCCCCATGACAATGACATAAAGCACCTGGGGCCGCAGCAGGGGGACCGTAATTTTCCAGAATACGGTACTCGCAGGAGCCCCCTCTATTTCGGCGCTTTCATAGAGTTCAAGGGGTATCCCTTTAAGTCCCGCTAAAAAGGTAATCATAAAGTAGCCTGCGGTGGTCCAAATATTCATGGCCATGACCGCAGGCAGGGCCGTAGCAGGATTGTTAAGCCAGTCCACGGGCTCAAAACCAAAGGTTCCGAGCATCTGGTTTAAAAGGCCCGTCTTAAAATAAATCATGAGAAAGATCATGCTGATTGCAGAAGAAGAGGTAATACTCGGAATAAAATAGAGGATCTTAAAAATCTGTACCCCGCCGCTTAACGAATTGGCTGCCACCGCGAGGATTATGGCCAGCATGGTTTGGATGGTCACCACAATCAGAGCAAACTGCACCGCATTCCAGAGGGATATCCAAAAATACTGATCCCCGATCATCCGTATATAATTTTTTATTCCCGTAAAGAGGGGCCGATAGGCTGGGAAAAGTTCCTTCCCGTGGGGGCCCATATAGGCAGTCACGAGGCTTTTCAGTTCCCGGTTTTCATTCAGTTTTCCCCGGGCAAGATCGGCAAAAAAGGCGGCCTTATCAAAATAGGATGCCACTAATTTTTTCTGTGTTTCTGTGAGATCCAGGAGCAGATCATCGGCAAGAAAGGCAACCATATCAAAGGAGTCTGCGAGGGCTTTGATATCGGTAATCTGGGCCACATCTATATCCCGATTCAATAAAAGCTCGTCCTGGATATTCACGGTCATGAGATTTTTTTGAGTCTCCAGGGGGTTGTAATCGGTAACGCTGAAATAAAAGGTTCTAAAAATGGGAATAATCGTAAAAACAAGGACCCCCACAATAACTGGTAAGGTAAAGAGGTACCCGTACATTCCCTCCAGAATCCGATTCCGTAAACCTGAACGCATCACAGCACTCCTGGTATAAAGCGCAGCCCCATGCATTGAGGCTGGAGCTGCGCTAAGTAATTACTCGACCCAGCTGTCGTAGTTTTCGGTAACCTGCTTAACCAGGTCATCCACCGAAAGCTTTCCGTAGAAAGCATCTTTAATACGGGAGTTGATTTCGTCATTGGCCCGGGAGAAAAGGCCCGAAGGCGTTTTGATCCGCCAAGCGGTTCCGTATTCTGCGCCCCGGTAGAAGGGCAACTTGATTGGATCCTTATCCTGGGCAGCAATGGTCCTGTTGCTCGCAAGGACACCGGCCTTTTCTACAAATATTCTCTGGCCTTCGCTCACAAGGAATTTCAAGGCTGTAATAGCCGCAGCCCGGTTTTTGGTCTGCTTGTTAATAGACCAGCTTACGGTGTAAATCATGGTAGATTTCTGGGTTCCCCGGGGCATTTCCACAACGCCAAGTTTCTTATATACATTGGGGAAACTTCCCTTGAGGTACCCAAGGCACCAGGGGCCGGACATAATAAGGGCTACCTGCTCCTTGCCAAAGGCCTCGCCTTCCCAGCCCGCACCTACTGAGGAGGCCTCTACGCCAAGACCCTTTTTGTAAATATTCACATACATCTGGATAGCAGCCTTGGTTTTTGGTTCCGCAAAGGCAATGTTCATGTTGTCATCGGTTACCCTGCCGCCATTAGCGATGATAAATGGAATCATGCGGTTAAAGTCCGCGTTGATAATCATGGGATTGGCCACACCCTTGGCCTTAAGGGTTTCAAGCATTTTGATGAACTCGCTGTAGGTCATGCCATCCTTGGGATAGGGAACCTTGGCCTTATCAAAGATTTCTTTGTTGTACAATACCGACAGGGTAGAAAAATCCTTGGCGATACCATAAATACGGGAGTTAAAGGTAAAGCCATCAATTAAGGGCTGGGGAAAATCTTTCAGGGTGCCATCTTTGAGGTAGCTGTCCAAGGGCAAAAGATTGCCGGAACGGGCGAATTCTTCAAAGGCTGAAACATCAAGATAGAAAAGATCCGCTGCGGTTCCGCCAGCAAGCCGGGTCTTTAAGGTCTGGTTGTAATCCCCCGGTGTGGGTTCCCATACCATAACAATATCTTTATTTTTTGCATTAAATGCATCTACCATGGCCTTTATGGCCGCTTCTTCATCGGGGTTTCCGGGCCAACCGGAAATACGGATCTGGGTCTGGGCAAAAAGCGGTACGCCAATCAGGGCGCATACCAAAAACAGCGATACAAATAGGGCACTACGTTTCATGAATGTCCTCCTTCTTGATAATCTGATACGGAACTAGCTGCGGATCCCGGGTATCCGCAGCGTCCGCTCTGTTATGGATGAATGGTAGCACCCCTTTGATAGGCCCGCCATTACAATAATTGGCATTGACATGGATAATATTGACATCCATACTTAAGCCATGGATCTGCGCTATATCGGCCTGAGTATCGGTGAAGCCTTTGAAGCCCATAGCCACCGAGATGAGGGAGTCTACGAATTTCACCTGGTATTGGAAGGGCAGGGATTGTTTTATAACGGAGACCGGGATTATCCCCTGGAACCGGGGACCCTCTTTTTTTCTCTGCCTGAGGAAACCCATGCAGCCCGAAGCAGTATACCTATGGTTCTTTATTACTGTAACTTTTGGCTCTATCCTGAGGACCAGAATCTAAAGCATGCCCTGCGGGAACGATTTTTAGGCCAGGCGGCCATGAAGGTGGGCCGGGCAACTAACCTAGTTTTTGAAGAAATCCGGCGAAAGCACGCAAGCCGGGACAGCTGGCTGAGGCATTCGGCAGAATTCCAGCTTTTAGCTTATCTCTATGAACTTTTAAGCGGCGAAGGGCAAAGCACAGGCCATCAGGGTCAGATCTATATTAATGAGGCGCTTAACTATATGCAGGCCCAGATACGGCGGGACCTTAAAATGGACGATCTTGTCCAGCGGCTCGGTATCGACAAATCCTATTTTATCAGGCTTTTTAAAAAAACCATGGGCACGAGCCCCCTTCGCTATTATCTTAACCTTAAAATGGACGCCGCCAAGGACAGCCTCCGCAATTCGGATAAACCAATCCGGACTATAGCCCGGGAGCTGGGCTATGAGGATGAGTTCTATTTTTCACGGATCTTCAAATTGTACGAAGGGATTTCACCCCAGTGTTACCGAAAGCGGCATGTGGAACCGGAATTGAGCTGAAGGACTACCGTCTCGGTGAAAGCCGGGCGACGGGCTCAATACCGGCTGCAGTGCCGGAATTGAGCTGAGCAGCCCTACTCCACCGCTAGGAAATAAAGTTCATGCCGCTCTGTTGCCCCCAAGCCAATCGTTACTTTGTACCAGCCCGGCCGCCAGGAACCCGTTGGAGCTTCGAGAGCGATGTCACCCACATCGCCTGAGACGGAAGCCGTGACATCGCCTTGGAGAACAATTTTACCTGACGCGAGATGCATAACCGCTACAGATAGCCTTGGTGCGCCAGAGATACCATTAACAGCAAATACCACGCGAATGGTGCCGGTAGAGACTGGGAAACGCAGGGAAGGTCCAATGGCGAAACCTTTCGTATCCCGGCCCAGGGCCAGAACAAGATTCCCCAGAGCGGGCACCGCAGGCTCTGGATCCCGCTCCAGGTAAAGCGGCGTTGACCAGACCTGGCCTCGGGTAAAGCCCTTTTCCGATCCCTTCACAAAATCATCAGGATCCGCCGGATCGGCAAAATACACCGTCGTTGATTCTCCCGGTTGCTTGGCTGCGTAAACAACCCAGGCAAAACTGCCTTCGCTTTTTTCGCTTACCGTAAAGCTTGTCCAGTCTTTAAATTCCCCCGCGGAACTCCCTGAGGTGTTTAAAGCGATGCTCGCTGTGACCCCCGAACGAGAAGGCCGGGACTTGAGGGTAGGATCATAACCAAGGACCATAATAAGTCGGGGTTCCCGCCCTTCGGTCTTCCAGACAGAGCGCATGGTATATTTCCTGCCCTTCTCAAGAGCGATGCGACACACACTGGTGTAGTAGCCCCCGCCAATAGTAGGATACTTGCCCTCGGGAGCAAGTTCAGAGGCCGCCCTGAGGATAAAGCTCTCGTTCACCTTTAAAAGGGGAATCTCTTGAGCAAAAAGCCTCATGCCAACTGATATGGAGATAAAAAACAAAAGTAAACCAGAAATGTTTCTGCGAACCATAATCGATACTCCCCCACCCTTAAGAGCATATGCCTTTAGGGCATACGTTAAAAATAGCTTTCAAAAGCTGAGGTATCAAGGGGAAATATACTATAATTATAATGTTAAATACTTTTTTATCATTCGATTATCTGGGATAAATCCTGAACATACCAATCTGCACCAGGCAAAAGCTCTCTATTTCCAACTGCCACCACATTCATACCCGCTGATTTCGCAGCCATAATTCCTGCCTGTGAATCTTCAAATACCACACATTTTTGATATGGCACATCTAAGCCATCTGCTGCTTTTACAAAGACTTCAGGATCAGGCTTTGCCTTTGAAACTAAATTTCCGTCTATAATTACATCAAAATAATGATAAATTTTAAGTTTTTGCAGAATAAAACTAGCGTTCTTACTAGCAGATCCTAATGCAACCTTTTTTTGTGCTGTCTTAAGCATATTAAGATATTCCCATGTCCCAGGAAGAAGATGACTAGCATCAATCTGGTTCAGCAGTTCAACATACCAGTGGTTTTTCTTTTCCGCTAGGAATGTTTTCTCTTCATCAGAAATAGTTAACTTCCCGATTTCTAGCAATATTTCAAGGGATCTCATTCGGCTTACCCCTTTCAGCAGTTCATTGTCCCTTTCCGAAAAGTCAAAACCCATTTCAGCAGCAAGCCGTTTCCATGCCTGGTAATGAAAACGGGCGGTATCGACAAGAACTCCATCTAAATCAAAAATAAAGCCCTGCATAACATGATGCAAATCTTTCAGCATATGGTATATCCATCCTTAGTAACGGTAATTGTATATCGTTTTCCTTTGACATATGAAACAAAGGAGACGCTACGCCATTCCCTGGGTAATCGTGGATTGACCTGTATAACTCCATTTTTAACAGAATAGCCGCAAAATCCATACACAACACTCATCCATGTCCCACCATTTGCAGCGGGATGAGTGCCTCCAATATAGATGAGCCCGGCGAACTGTTTTGATTCTCCCGTCAAATCTGTTTCAGCTGTTTTTTTAAAATAGTTAAAAGCCTTATCAGGTTCGTTGATATCACAATAAAGGAGGGCATGCATGGATGCACTGAGACTAGAACCATGTTCGGTTCTGCTCTCATAAAACAAAAGATTATTTCTTTTGATAAATTCAGAATAGTCATCTTTAAACAGGTATAGCATGGCAACAACATCAGCTTGTTTAATTATCTGTGTATGGGATGCAATACCGTTCGCTCCGCCCCAATATTCTTTCGGATCCAGAAGTCGTTTTTTCAAATTATCTATATCGATATCTTCTAACTTAAAGTAATCATCAAACTGTTCAATAATCCCTTCAGAATTTGGTTCAGGTATATACAATTTTTTAATAATATCTTCTATAATTTGAAGATAAGGTTCTATGCCTGTCTTTTCTATGATTTCTTTGTAGAATGAAGTATCTTCTTTGTCATAGTATTCTAGATAATCAGCAGCGGTTTTTAGGGTAAACAATATTATAATATTTGTAAAAGCATTATTATTTACCCGTTCATGATATTCATCAGGACCCGTTACATCCCGTATTTCATATCTTTGTTTTGCAGGAACATATACAATATAGGAAATATAAAACAATGCACAGTTTACAATTACTTCTAAAGCGCCATTTCTCAGCAAAGTAAAATCACCTGTTACGTCACAGTAACGCTTGATTAAATATACCACATCAGCGCTGATATGAATTTGCTTATCACGAAAATATGTACGCTGAGGTCTGCCAGTAAACACATCTACCACATTAAAGTGTGAACAAGCGTCATCTCCGGACTCCTGACTTTCCCATGCATAAAAAGCTCCTAGATATCCATACTCTTGAGCTTTTCTTTTTGCGCCGGGAAGTGTTTGTATTCTATAATTGATAAAACTATTTGCCACCACAGGATCAGTGCTTAAAAAATAGTGTGAAATAAACTGTTCCGTATCCCAAAAGACTGCGCCTTTATAGGTCTGGCCTGAAAGCCCCCGAGCTGGTATGGACAAAGCATTTGCATGACGTGGAGCGATAATGTGCAGCTGATACAAATTATATCTTACCTGAGATTGTGAGATAGGATCACCTTCTATTTTTACATCTCCATCCAACCATATCTTATCCCACCGTTCTTTATGGATCTGAAGTGCTTTCGTATACAAAGAGCGGCCATGATCCTTCCGTAATAAACAATCAGCTTCATATGCAACTTCTGTACTTCCTATAAACATCTGTGCATTACAATATAAAGTAAATACTTCATTAGCTTCGAGATGAATGTAGATTGTTTCTGCAGAAAAGGTTGTTTTAAGAGGTTGATCTTTAATTTGCTTACGAAAACTCCTCCCTTCTACAAACCCCTCTGATATTATTTGAATAGGAATGCCTCTCTCTTGTGTTTTGCATAAAAGAATCATTTTATTTTCTATGGAACTGCATTCGAACTGTATAAGATGAGGTCCATTAATATCATGAACAGTTCCATCTATTCCCCGTTCAATACGCAAATCAACTGATTTGTCTGCTGTGACAGTGTATTTCTGATAAAGCCTGCGAATATCTACCATACTGGCAAATCGCTCTGATTGAACACTCACCGTCACTTCATTAATGCGCCAATTGCTTTTTCTTGAAAATATTCCGTATTTAAAATTGAGTTGCTGTTCATGACTGATTAAATGAGGAGACTTTATGCTGAGTAGCTCTTCATGCAGCGTATAAAGTCTGACAACTATGGGATTCGGCAGGTTTACCGGTTCACGCCATTTTGTTCCCTGCTTATCATACAGTCCATTAACAATGGTTGCTGGTAGATACGAAGCATCTGCTTCTTCAACTGTTCCCCTGTATCCAAGATATCCATTGCCGATTATAAATCTATTACCGTTAGTGATAATCTCCGAGTCATTAGTCCCAGTATCGCTTATTGTCCATTCCCCTAATTTAAACATATCTTAGCCTCTTATTTTCTGAGGAATTTCAAAATTGTTTACCCCGGGTACTAGAGATACGGGCTTTCCATACAAGACAATCTGCAATTGAGTTCCTTCTCCCTGTTCAGCTTTAATCTTAAGGCTGTCTCTCATAACTAAGATTTTTAATTGATACCCCTTATATGTTATACTAAATGAATAGGAATGCCACTTTGCAGGAAGTATTGGTGCTAATTTAAGCATTGATCCGTCACTCCGAAGCCCACCAAATCCATACACTATATTCATCCAGGCAGCGGCAATACTAGTTGTATGGAGACCTTCTCCAGTGTTACGGTTATAATTGTCCAAGTCCATACGGGTTGCAAAATTAAAGAATTGGTATGCCTGATCATACTCACCGAGTTCAACAGCAAGAATAGAGTGAACCGAGGGTGACAAGGATGATTCATGTATCGTTTTTGGTTCATAATAATTATAATTGGCTCTGATGATATCAGGGTCAAATTCGCTATTATGAAGCAGTAGAAACATGAGTACATCGGGTTGTTTAATCATATCCGTCCGGTATATTCGGTCATAGGACCAGTGGTGATATAATGGAAAATCAGTTACAGGTATACTACGAATATCTGTATGGGGAAGATTAAAGAAGCCCTCATGCTGTTCAAAAAGCTTTGTCTTTTCATTATACAAAATAATCATACGATCCGCACAAATTCTAAACTCATCTAATTCTTGCTCTGTAAAATTGATTGATTCCTTTAAGTGTTGATATAATTGAGATGCCTCCCGTGACATCCTTTCTAATGTTTGCAATGTAAACTCAAAAGTTTTTTTTGCCATAAAATTAGTATATGTATTATGATTTACCATCATGTGAAATTCATCAGGCCCCATAACACCATAGAAACCAAATCCACTTCTATCAGCATTCCATGCTCCCCGAGAAATAAGAAACCGGCTTACTTCCACAAGGATTTCTGCACCATATTGAAATAAGAAATCATCATCTCCGCTTAGCCGATGATAATGATAAATACCGTATGCTACAGCAGTGCTTGGTTGAAACTGCAAACTCGCATGCTGCCATAAATCACAGGCTTCGTTTCCGTTCAGTGTTGCAACAGGATAACAAGCACCGTGACAATCAAGCATTTTCGCTCGCGCCTTCGCCTGGGGCAATGTATTATAACGGTATAAAAGCAGGTTCTTTGCAGCATTTAGATTATTAAAAAGATAAAAGGAAAGGCAATACGTTTCAGTATCCCAAAAAGCATGACCGTTATAAGCTTCTCCCGTAAGGCCTTTGGCACCTATATTATGTTCAGGATCCTGGCCGTGATAGGTTTGCTGCATTTGGAAAATACAGAACCGTATACCTTGTTGATTTATATCATCACCATCAATTTCAATATCAGTAGTATTCCAAACTCGTGACCAATATTCTTCTTGTGCATTCAAAGCTTTTTTATAATCAAGATCTATTATTTCTTTTTGAAGATATGCTAACAAGTTTTCTTTATTTTTTTCCTCGTTCCAACCATTTTTATAAACCCGATTAATTACAAACTTATCAACAATCGCTTCCACCCCTTGAGTAAGTGTTAATATCAATTCTTGGGCGACTATACCTGTTTCATGTATATTATGGACATCCTTAACATTTGAAGTCTTCCATAAATAAGCAGATGCAACTGATTGGCCTGTCCCTATAGTAGACCAAGCCATAGCCGCACCATCAGTAAAAAATTGAAAGCTCTCTTCCTTCCAATATTTCTTTTTCCTGCTTTCCTGTATAATATTACCATTGAGCCCAATACAAATATATAGTTGTCCAGAGAAATTCAGAGGTGTGCAGGAGATCCTTTGATAAGCCTTTTCAACATCTGTCATATCTAGGAAACGTTCAAAAATCATTTCAATTTCTTTGCCGGTTCTGGTCCTCCAAATAAATGAACGGGTGAGAGTACCATTTTTCATATCCAGTACACGACTATAACTTGATATATCTGAATGCCCCATTTGTAGTTGTTCATTATCAATGATCACAGTTGTATACAGCCAATCAGGAGCATTCACCATAAAATGAGTTTCATTAACGATACCTTTGTATGCAGATTGGTTTGTTGAACGTTCAACATCAAAGACACCGTTATAATAGCTTCCTCTGAGTGTTTGAAGAACAGTACCTTCTTCAAAATATCCCCGTATACCAATATATTCATTTGCTAATGAGAATACTGATTCTGCAACCAACCGATGATCTGAATCCAAGCTATTTTCAACAATTTTCCAGGGATCAACAATTAAGAACTTGTCAGCGTATTTTTGCATTACTAATATCTCCCTTGTATTCTATTTCTGCAAAAAAAAGAAAAACGGAATGTTTATCCCTTTATTCCTGATTGCAGATTTACCTGTGTGATTTGTTTTTGGAAAATTAAAAACAAAAGTATAGGCGGAACCATGACAAAGGTTACCGCCCTCAGTATTTCTACATCGGTAGCCTTTGTTGCTGTTCTAAATTGAAAGAGTCTTACCATAACTGTTTCAAGACCCGTATTGTTCAAGACCAAATATGGCAAGAGAAAATCTGACCAAGCTGCATTTATAGAAAACATTATAATAACCATAATGATTGGCTGACTCAGGGGTATAGCGATATCTCTAAATATTTGGAGATCTGTGCTTCCGTCAATCTTTGCAGCTTCAACAAGCGACATAGGAAGCACATCAAAGAAATTTTTAAACATGATGACATAAAAGGCATTTGCTCCCATGGATAGCCAGAGAGGAATAAAACTACCACTAAGACCAATTCGGTTTATATTGATAAAAAGTGGAACTATACTAGTTGTTGCTGGTATGAGCATACTCCACATAACAAGACCATAAATAAGTTTTGCCCCCCGGGGTTTTATCTTGGAAAGCACATATCCTAAAAGCCCATTAAAAATGACTGCACAAAAAACACTACCTACTACAGAAATGAAAGAATTCTGGTAATATCGTACGAATCGCAACCGTTTCCAGGTTTCAATATATCTTTGCAAGTCAAACCGTTCAGGCAAGATATTTTTACCTATCGTAAATTCTTTAATATCCTTAAAACCGGAAAACAAAACCCATACAACCGGAGCTAAACAGAGAAAAAGAGTCATTACTGCAAAAAAAAGTATTACATCATAAATGAATCGTACTGAAGCTTGCTTTAAATCAAGATCACGGATAATTCCATTATTCATTTTAATATTCCTTCGGTTTATTCATTTTACTATAAATAGCAGTCAGAGCTACAAGGATAATCGAAACAACAACTGAAACTGCTGCAGCTTTTGGGTAATCATATTTTTCAAAAGCATATTTAAACACAAGCTGCATAATTGAAATTGATGCATTGTTTGGACCTCCATTAGTTAAAACAAGCGGTTCATACAGAATTTGGAACACCGCAATAATTTGCAATATCAGCAAAGTTCTTGCCAGATTATAGATTTGCGGAATTGTGATATGTTTAATTCGTTTTACTATTCCAGCTCCATCAATTATTGCTGCTTCGTATAATTCAGGATCAATACTCTGTAGACCTGCGATATATAATAGTGTAGTTGCTCCTGCACCTTTCCAGGTCAAAGTAAGAACGATAAGAGGAATAGTCCATTGCGGATTAGTCAGCCATGGCTGTGGTTCAACACCAATATAATTAAGAAGAATATTCAAGATTCCTGTTGGCCCGGGCCTAAAAATAAAGCCCCACATAAAAACAATAGCCATCCCTGGAACAATACTAGGCAAATACACACCAATCTTGAAAACAGATTGACCCCTTCTTATTTCGTTTATTAGAATTGCAAGTACAATAGGCACCAAAAAACCGATAACCAAAGACCATATTGTATATAAAAAGGTATTACGGATTGCTGCGATGAAATCAGGATGATTGAAAACGACAAAATAATTATCCAAACCAACAAAATTAATGAGCCTCATGCCCTGTGCATGAAATAGGGATAACCGAACACTCTCTAATAGAGGTTCCCAGACAAAAAAAACGAAAAGTAAAACACTTGGCAGCATCATAAGCCAGCCAGGAACATCATTGATGAACGGTTTTTTATATTTTCCAGGTAAGCTCACAATCTGCCTCCTTTGTTTTCCGGTTTCAGCTTTTTAAGCTGAAACCGGAATTATAGATTTTTTAGGTAGAGCTCATTTCGAATACCAATCTCTTTTGAAAAAACATCATTTATTTATTTGAGCATCAAGCAAGCCTTGGAAATTTTTCTGTGCCCTATCCAGAAGAGCTTTTATGTCCGAGTTCTTATCAGTGAGCACTGCCTGCAAAACCTTAGTTAATTCTGCATATAGATCCTGGGCTAGCATAGGTTCTTCGGTCTTTAGATTTGTCTTTTCTGCAACCTTAGTATAATAGTCCTTGTACAAGCGCATATCCACATTGGAATATTGGTTAATGACATCCTGCTGAGCCTTGAGATATGAGGGATCAGTCCATGCGGGGAAAGTAGGTACTACTGGAATTCCCTCATTCTGCCGATTCTGAGCATCTGCCTTCATACCTGCAATTGACTTTTCAGTTACAACAGGAGCCTTACCCATAATTTCTAGATATTTGAGAGCTGCTTTAACCTGGTCACTGCTTGCATTTGCAGCGAACATATAAGGTGTCCCACCCATAAGCGAAAATTGACCTTTTGGTCCAGCAGGCACTGGAACAAGGGCAAGATCAGTTACCGGAAGTCCATTCACCTGGGTGGGCTGATTTACCGCATCCTGAGCAGCAATATACATTGCAGCTGCTCCAGTTCCTATAGCCCGGAATCCAGTTCCCCAGTCTTCATTGGTTGGATCAGGAGTCAATACATCATATTTCCATTTTAAATCTTGTACATATTGAACAGCGGCGATTACCTCTGGTGTATTCAGCTGTGCTATCCATTTTCCGCCTTTTTGAACTTCGAACTGTGCACCGAACCCCCAAGCAATATTAGTAAAATGCCAGCCCCCTGCATTGTCCTTTGCTAAGAGACAAAGCCCTGCACTCCCGGTCTTATTTTTGATAATTTTCGCGGTTTCCGCTAATTCAGCCCAGGTTTTCGGATATAGCGGAATCCCATTTTTATCTACAAGCCCTGCCTTTCTGAATAGATCTACATTTAACATAAGTCCCAAAGCATACGCATCCCGGGGAACGCCATAAATCTTTCCATCCTTGGATAGCAGATTTCGGATACTTTCGTTCATTTTAGTATCCCAACCGAGGGCTTTTAACTCCTGTGTAATATCTTTTACAAAACCACCGGCAATTAATTTTTGAGGTTCAGTAAACCAAGTTTCAAATATAGTCGGAAGTTTACCCGATTCCGCCAAAGAAACAAAAGTATCAGTGGCATATTTATAATTTGCCGGCTGAATTACTACATTCGGATACAAAGCATTAAAATCCTTAACAAATTGTTGGTGCATGGCAATATCCCCTGCGAGGGTATCCTCAGGCCATATCCCCAGCTTAACGATAACCTTACCCGCCGAATTACCACTACCCTTGTCACTAGCACCGCTCGCGGCAACCATGCTTACAATGCCCAATATCAGGCATAATGCAACGATCGTCCTCTTCATACATCGCTCCTTGTTTCGTATATTCCCCGCACCTAACCTTGCAGGTTTAACGTTAAACCTAACGTTATTTAAACACATAAAAATGGTACTGTCAACCAATTGATTCAAATTAATATTTTATTTCAATACTGGTTTTGAGATATCCCC
>NZ_JAJUHW010000046.1 GCF_029265695.1 Gracilinema caldarium
CTTTACGGTTGTGCTTGGCATGGGATACCCCTGGCAGCTCGCGCTCACCGCGGTTTTCCTGGAAGGGCTTCTTTTTATTGTGCTTTCTCTCTTTAATGTCCGCGAAGCAATTGTTAAGTCCATTCCGACCAACATTAAAAAAGCCGTTTCTGTTGGCATTGGACTTTTCATCGCCTTTATTGGTTTGCAGAATGCGGGGATTATTGTTAAAAACGACGCTACTCTGGTGACTCTGGGCGCTATCAGCAAGGGACCGGCTCTGGTAGCCCTCATCGGCCTTGTTTTGAGCGGTGTTCTTTTAGCCTTCCGTGTAAAAGGTGCCCTGCTCATTGGGATCCTTGGAACTACCATTATTGGTATTCCCTTTGGGGTCACCTCGGTTCCTCAAAACTGGAACCTCTTCAGCCTGCCTGCCGCTCCGCTTTTCCTCCAGTTCCAGTTTGATAAGATTTTTACCTTTGATTTCTTTATTGTGTTCTTTACCTTCCTGTTCGTAGATATTTTTGACACCATCGGTACCCTGGTTGGAATCACGACCCAAGCTAAATTGATAAAGGAAAACGGCGATATTCCCCGGGTAAAGCAGGCCCTTCTTTCTGACGCTATTGGTACTGTGGTCGGCGCAGCCCTGGGTACCAGCACGGTAACGAGCTATATCGAAAGCGCTTCCGGCGTTGCCGAAGGGGGCCGCACCGGCCTTACCTCTCTGGTAACGGGACTGCTATTCCTGGTCGCCCTGTTCCTGTCGCCCCTCTTCCTGCTGGTGCCGGGAGCTGCAACCGCCCCAGCCCTTATTCTGGTAGGACTTTTCATGATGGCCCCGGTCAAGGAAATTGACCTTACCGATTTTACTGAGGCTATTCCGGCCTTCCTGACCATGATAATGATGCCCCTTACCTACAGCATTGCAGAGGGCCTCGTGTTTGGTATCCTTTCTTACATCTTTATTAAGGCTTTTACCGGCAAATTTAAGGATATCACCATTGTTACCTGGATTGTGGGTATCCTCTTTGTGCTGAAACATCTGTTGGGTTAAGTACTACTTTGTTGTAATATTTTTGTTGTAGCAGACGCGTCGTATCTACATGCTCTGCTACCATTGTGAGAGCGGGAGTCTCTGGGTAGGCTTGTCGTCTATCCAAGGTCTTCCGCTCTTTTTTTGACAAATCCAAGCGGGAGGTCTACTATAAAACCAAAGGAGTTCCTATGACCCATACGGTTTTATTGCTCGATTCCCTGCCTGACTGGGTGATCTCACGGCTGGAGTCTCTGGGTTGTACGGTTATAGTTAAAACCGGTGTCCCCGAGACAGAGCATGCGGCGCTGCTTAGGGAGGTAAATCCCCGTATTCTTATTGTCCGCTCCACCAAGGTAAGCCGGGCTATGATCGAGGCCGCTTCTGACCTCAGCCTTATTATCCGCTCCGGCGCAGGATACAATACCATCGATGTGGCCGCCGCTTCTGAGCGAAGCATCTATGTATCCAACTGTCCTGGCAAAAACGCGATTGCCGTGGCGGAGCTCGCCATGGGCCTTATACTGGCCCTGGACCGGCGTATCCCCGATAATGTCAACGACTTGAGGCAGGGACTTTGGAACAAAAAGGAATACTCTAAAGCTCAAGGCCTTTATGGCAGGACCCTGGCAGTCATCGGTACTGGCAATATTGGCAAGGAAGTAATCCAGCGGGCGAAAGCCTTCGGTCTCCATGTGATAGCCTACAGCCGCTCTCTAACGCCTGAAGCCGCTGAGGCCCTCGGCGCAGTCTATGCCGCTAGCATCATCGATGCGGTCAAAGGGGCAGATATAGTGAGTCTCCATTTAGCGCTGGCTCCGGAACTGAAAGGGGTTATCAACGCAGAGGTTTTTGGGGCTATGAAAGAGGGGGCTCTGTTCATCAATACTAGCCGTGCTGAATTGGTTGATGAAGCGGCTCTTCTAAAAGCGATTACGGAGAAAAAGCTTAAGGTTGCTACCGACGTGTATCCCCAGGAGCCTGAAAAGTCTGGTCCATTTCAGACGCCGCTCGCTGCCTTCCCCCAGGTGTACGGAACCCATCATATTGGGGCCAGCACCGAACAGGCCCAAAATGCAGTGGCGGAAGAAACGGTTCGGATTGTGAAGGAATACCTGCAAAACGGCCAGGTTCCTAATTGCGTTAATGTGATGGAAAAAACTCCGGCCCGCTACCTGCTTTCGGTCCGGCATAAGGACAAGGTCGGAGTGCTTGCGAATATACTCCGGGTAATCCGGGACAACAACATTAACGTACAACGGATGGAAAATATCATTTTTGCAGGAGCCCAGGGGGCGTGCGCGAATATTCAGATCGAAAAGCCCCTGTCGCAGGAGCAGCTTGCCGCTCTCACCGGTTCTGGCGATGATATTTACGAGGCGATTATAACTGAACTTAAGGATTAACAGCGGAGGCCCTGACTTTATGAAACAGCTACAGAATAAAATTGTCCTCGTGACCGGAGGTACAAGCGGAATCGGCAGGCTTGTCGCCATAGAGCTTGCTCGCCAGGGCGCCCTTGTTGTTGTCTGGGATATCAGCGAAAAGGCCCTTGCGGCTCTGGAACAGGAAGCGAAAGAAATGCACATTTCAATTCAAGGCATGCTCTGTGATGTATCAGACAGGGAAGCAGTGTATCGGCAGTCCAGGGAAATTAAAGAACGTTGGGGACCTGTTTCAGTTCTTGTTAACAATGCGGGAGTTGTCTCTGGTTCTACCTTTTTAGAAACCTCTGATGAAAAAATAGAAAAAACGATGGCGGTGAACACTATGGCCCATTTCTGGACCCTCAAGGCGGTTCTTCCTGATATGATTGCCCGAAACGAAGGCCATATTGTTACCATTGCTTCGGCTGCAGGTATTATCGGGGTAACCGGTCTTGCAGATTATTCGGCCAGCAAATTTGCCGCCTTTGGACTCCATGAAGCAATCCGTATGGAATTGCGGCGGCTTAAAAAGAATATTCAGACAACGGTGGTCTGTCCCTTCTTTATTGATACGGGGATGTTTGCCGGTGTCAGGACTCGATTCCCCCTGCTGCTCCCGATTTTAAAAAGCGAATATGCGGCTCAGCGAATTGTGCAGGCGATAAAGAGGGGGAAAAAGCGGCTCATTATGCCCCGCTTTGTGTACAGCGTTTATTTACTAAGGCTATTGCCCGTATCCTGGTTCGATGGGCTGGCAGATTTTTTTGGGGTGAACCATGCAATGGATCACTTTAAGGGGAGATCATGAATAAGGCGGAACAATTAGTTCAGGACCGGATTGCCCAGGCGCGGGGCGCACAGGCGGAATGGGCAAAATTTCCATGGCATGAAAGAAAGCGCCGTATATATAAGCTTGTCGAATATCTCGCGGAGCATGGCGAGGGCTTAGCGGCCACCATAAGCCGGGATAATGGCAAAACCATGGTAGACGCCCTTGCCACTGAGGTGGTTCCTGCAGCCCTGGCGGTCCGCTATTATTGTAAGCAAGGTATGCGGTTTATGAAGCCCCAACCGGTGAAAGGCGGCAGCATACTCCTTGCAAACAAACGAAGCGTCCTGTTTTACGAGCCCTTTGGGGTGGTGGGCATTATTTCTCCCTGGAATTATCCCTTTGCCATTCCCTTCTCCGAGGTTGTTATGGCCCTCCTTGCGGGAAACGGGGTGATACTCAAGGTTGCCAGCAACACTTTAGAGGTTGGCCGGGCTCTCGCGGCAGCCTTTGAGAGCATTGATTTGCCCCAGGGCCTCTTTCATTATATTGAGATCCCCGGCAAGGAAGCGGGTCCTGCCATGATTAACGGGGGAGTTGATAAGCTTTTCTTTACCGGCTCAACCGCGGTTGGCCGGGAGCTTATGGCCCTTGCCGCTCCGCATCTTGTTCCCCTCGTTCTGGAACTCGGCGGGGCCGATGCAGCGATTGTCCGATCCGACGCAGATCTGGACCGGGCTGCCGCAGGGCTTGTCTGGGCTGGACTTTCCAACGCAGGCCAGTCCTGCGGCGGCGTTCAGCGGATACTGGTGCATCAAACTATATACGACGAATTTCTTGGCCGCCTGTCACAGCGGGTGCAATCGCTGCGGGTCGGCCCCGCCTTCACTGAGGGCGAAGTCCAGTGGGCCTGCGATATGGGATGTATGACAAGCCTGCAGCAGAAACAGGAGGTGGCAAGGCAAGTTCGAGCCTGTCTTGAGCGGGGGGCAAAAATCTATGCCCGAAGTCCTAGAGGTGATATGGACAGCGAGGACCTTGATTTTCCAGCCCTGCTGCTTACCGAAGTGGGTCCTGATATGCCAATTATGAGGGAAGAAATATTCGGCCCAGTTATGGCGGTAGTCCCCGTCGCAGACGATGAAGAGGCTGTCGCGATTGCCAATAATTGCATCTACGGTCTAACCGGTTCTGTCTGGACCAGGGATCGTAGACGGGCTTTGGAACTGGCCCGCAGAATCAGGGCCGGGGCTGTCATGATTAACGACCACCTTATGTCCCACGGGCTCGCCGAGACCCCCTGGGGCGGCTTTGGAGCCTCAGGCTTAGGAAGGACCCATGGTGAGTTGGGGTTCCGGGAAATGCTGCAGCCCCAGGTTGTCGTTCAGGACCTTTTACCAGGAGTAAAAAAGAACCTCTGGTGGCACCCCTATTCACGGAACGTTTTTGAGGGACTTCTTTCTATTCTCCTATTAACTGGGCAGCGGGGATTCCGTAATAAAATAAAGGCCCTTGGAAGGCTTGTGCCATTCTTCTTCCGCAATTGGGATAGAAGTTGATAATGTTTTCCGATATACTGGCCAAGACATGAACGTTATAAACCAGGTACTGGTACTCTTTTTTCTTATATTGATTGGCTATGGCGGGCGGAAATTCCGCGTTATTGATGATCGGGCTGTAGGCTATTTTTCGTCCTTTGTACTTAATATATCACTGCCTGCCCTTATCCTTGTTTCCTTGCAACGGCCTTTTAGTAAAGAACTTTTAGGCGATGCAGGGCTTACCCTGTTTCTTTCTTTTGCGGCTTATGGATTCTTCTTTCTTTTTGCGGTTCTATATCCCTTCTTTGTGCCCCTTTCCCGGAAGGAACGGGGCGTACATCGGTACGCCCTTATCTTTTCCAATGTGGGGTTTATGGGTTACCCGGTTGTGGAAGCCCTTTTAGGGCAGAAGACGCTCTTTTATCTTGCTATTTATAATATTCCCTTTAACTTTCTGGCTTTTTCCATCGGCGCTTGGCTTATAGCCCGTGAAGGGGAACGACCCCTTATGCTGAATTGGAAAACCTTTATTAATCCCAGTGTGGTCGCCACAGTGCTGGGGTTTTTGTTCTTTCTTGGTTCCGTTGCTTTTCCTGCCCCGGTGTTTCAGACCCTTAAGATGACCGGGGACATAACATCTCCCCTGTCTATGATTGTGATTGGAACTATCTTGGGTAAAATGCCCTTCCGGTCGATATTGGGAAAATGGCAGCGCTATGCCACTACCACAGCCCGCCTGGCACTATTACCGGCCTTGGTAGGCCTCATTTTATATGCTGCCGGATTCCGCGGTCTCTTTCTCTCTCTTCCTGTGACGGTGGCCGCCATGCCAGTGGCGGCAAATACCAGCATATTAGCGGAAGTTTATGGGGCCGATGCGGAAAGCGCAAGCTCTTTGGTGTTTATTTCTACGTTGCTCTGCATCATTACTATTCCCCTGATTGCACTGGCCCTGGGGCTGCGATAAAACTGAGAACCTTATCTCTTTGCGGCGCTGTTAAAGCGTTTTTCCAGCGTGACCTGGTTTCCCTTGTCATTGTAGACCACGCGGTCAAAGGCGGCTAAGGTCATAAAGAGGCCTCGGCCGTGTTCCAGTATTTCAGGGTTTGGATTAGCTACCTGTTCAAGGAACTTTTGATGGTTAAACCCTTTCCCCTCATCGGTTATACGGAATAGGGCTCGCTGGGGTGTTATTGAATATTCAACCTGTACCCGCCGATCCTTGTATGCTGGATTATCCTTCCGCTCCTGAAGAAACTCGAAATAGCGCCGCTCCCGCTGGGCCTTGCTCTTTTCATCAAAGGTTATTTCCAGGTTCCCGTGTTCAATGGCGTTTATAATGATTTCCCGGACGCACACCATGGCAAAGTTGGCATCTTCCTGGGGCATATATTTACTGAGGTTTGCGCATACATGGCGGCTGATATCATCCGCCGCTGACAGGGTGTTTTCTATTTCAAAATGTTCTCGGCCTTCCACAAAGGCTTGAGCCAAATCATCTCTGCTGTCAGGAATAACCCTGAGCAGTATTTCTATCCCCTCTGGCGTTTTAATGCTTTCCATTCTGAGAGTACAGGACTTAAAATCCCCCAGGGGAGAGCGGAGTTGGGCTTGAACTTCAATTGGCTGAGATGAATTAAACAGCCGTTCTCCCAGCTCAGCAAAACGTTCTGCCAGTGAAATATGCTCTCGCTGATCTTCGTAAAGCTTTTCGTATAATTTAGGGGTTTTTTCACTAATATATGAGAGATCAACTCCCTCTAGGTTAAAATAATCGATAGCCGCCGTATTGCATTCTTTAAAACGAAATTCTTTGTCAAGCAATACTATAGGATCATTAGTTCCATTAAAAAGGCTCCGGTATTTACGTTCATTCCGTTCAGCCGTAGCTTTTGCTGCGCTGAGCTCATTAAGACGGTTTTCCAAATTAGCATTGGCATAATTTAATTGTTTAAACAAGAAACCGTATCGATTCGCGAGAATAAGAGCGCTGCCAATGGTAAAAACAAAGAGTCCATAACGGGATAGGACAATATCCTTAAGAAAAATAATAGAATCCAGAATATCAAAGATGGCGGTAAAAAAGAGAAAACCCGCTCCGATAAGAATGTTTCCCAAGGGCGTATGAATAAGATCATGCCCTAGCTGGCCAATAAATCCATGTTTATCCTGAGATGTAGCATTTCGTTTCCACCGGCGGTAGCCTGTTGAAATAAAATCCCAGAGCACCGCATAGACAAAGATGTACAAAGCCATACCGAGTGCGCTGATTTGCCAAATCCGTAAAATATCATGGGCAAAGGGAAGCGGGGTAAAGATGGTAAATGCGGAGAGCAGGGCGCTATAGATCGCCATGATCCGTGTGCCCCAGCGGGTTTTGTTAATGCTCAGGACCTCGATAAAAGCGCTGACCAGGGGCATGACCATATACAGACTCGTAAATTCTATCCGAAGTAAATATTCAGAGTCTGGAACAATGAGGTATGCTGAATGGAGCCGGGCTGCCAGATACAAGCCCAGTACCATGGAAAAGAGTCCATAAAAAAGGTTATACCGATCCTGCCGGCGAAATAAATAGAGCACAAGATGATAAAAGCCAATAAAAATGTAAATGGCGCAGAGGGCAAAACTCCAGACATCGTTATTAAAATTTTCCAGGACCGCATAGTCAGTAAGCACATAGGGCTGGGAAAAGAAAAAACCTACCGGAGGGTTGTTGGGTTCGCCGATAACCCGGAATGCAAGTATATTTTGCCCCTGTACAAACAGAACAGGATTTATGGGAAAATAAACATCCCGATAACTTCTATGGGATATAATGTTGCCTGAGTTATCTAGGTGCATTTCAGACCGTATTCGTATGCCGTTTAAGTATATTTCCCAGTTATCTCCTAAGGCGGCTAAGTGAATTCCAGGAATGATTTTGTCTAGGCGTGATAGGTCCAGATCAAAGGGAACAACGAATGTGTATTCTGCGGGTTTGTACGTTTTAAAGCTAAAAAAGGATCCTTTAGGAAGTTCTGGAATTTCAAGAAATCTGACAATCCTTGGACCTTCTGCAGTGGGTTCAAAAATATGCCAGGCTGGATCCTGTCTATCAGGGGCAGTTGTTGTAAGGTCCAAAGAAAAACCAGGGTGAACATAGACTGGCAGTGTATTAAGGTCGATATAAAAGTTGGATTTTTGTGGAATTCGGGGGGATGCTTCTGCAATTATTCCGAACACACTGATATAAAGGGTACATAATAAGACCTTATACGTATCTGTTTTTCGCATAATGAGCATCCTTGTATGATATGACTTTTTCTAGGGTAACCTGGTTACCAGTAGAATTATAAACAACCTTGTCAAAGGCTGCCAGTGCTAAATAAATCCCCTGATGCCGCTTAAGAAACTCTTGTTCGCCTTTTTTTATCTTTTCTAGTATAGATAGATGATCAAATCCCATGCCTTGATCTGTGATCTGGATAAGCGCTTTTTTCGGTGTGATAAGGTATTTAATACGTACTTTTCCGATGTTCACATTGCCATGTTTAATAGCATTTATAATCATTTCTCGCAGGGCAGCCCATAACATGCTAACCTCATGGTCGGGTAAAAAACAATACAAGAAAGATGCAATTTTATTGCTTATACTTTCTGCTGCGGCTAAGGTGTTTTCTATTACAAAGATGCCTTTTGTTTTTTTACAGTTTTCTGCATTGTAAATTGGATTTGCTAGATAAAACCTTATACAGAAAAGATATGATTCATCGCTTTTAAATTTTTCAAAACGTAATGTCCACTTTTGAACGTTACCTTTAAAGAGCTCAAGCTGCGCATCTAGCTCAAAGGGTCTATCTGTAAGCAATAATTTATTTATTATTTCTGAAATATCTGACCGTCTTATTGCTGGACTAGGCGCAAATTGTTCTAATAGGGCAATAAGATCAGAGTTTTGGGGTGAATCAGTCTTTAAAAGGATTGATGCAGCTCGATTGTAATCCTGTATGATAAGCTGCTGATCGATAAATATCATTGGATCGGCGGTGCCGTCAAAAATTCTCCTATATGCCAATTCCTTGTATTCTGCCTCTTGTTTTGTTTTATTCAGTGCGGTGATTTGAGCTTCTAACTGGCTGCTTGCGTCGGACAGCATCTGAAATAGATTTTTATATCGGCGAGCGATAACAATAACGGTTCCTATTGTGAAGATGATGAGGCTATAGCGGCTGAGTACTAAATTTTTTTTAACAACAATGGATGTAAATGCATCTATTACGGCGGTAAATATGAGAATACTCAGACCAATGAACACATTGCCAATCGGTGTATCTCTCATCACTTTGAATATTTGGAGTAATTCTGATCTTTTTTTATTATTCGGTGTTTCCCGGGATGGTGGTATTGGCCCCTGTAGGGATGTAAAGAGTTTATAAAGTAATAGGTATCCATATATGTATAACATGGTAAAAAGGCTGATAAAGGACCAAATAATCACCAAATCGTGACCTAGGGCTGGCGGAAATAGAATAACCAGAATTATTAAGACTCCATATAAGACATAAATGAAATAACTAATTTTCTTTTCCTTGGCTGTCCATGGAGTTAGGTCGTTCAGGAACCGAATAGCAGCAGGGAGTATAGAGAATAAACTGACCAGTTCTAGTTTGAACAATACTTCCGAATCGGAAATGAGCTGATAGACCGATGGTACTCTTACAAGAAAATATATGCCAAGTACCAGCATAAAGAATCCAAAAGTACGGTTATGGTTGTCATAGGGGTTTAAGAAACTAATTAAGAGAATATAAAAACCAACAAAAATGTAGATGAGACTTAAAATAACATCAACAATGTCATTGACTTGTGCCTTTAAGAAGTCAAGCAGAGCAATTCTATAAGGGTCTGAAGAGTTGAGACCGACCATGGGATTTGCAGGGTCTCCGACTATTCTAAAGACAAGGCTATTTAATCCAGGCCGTATAATGTCGGCCGAGAAGGGGATGATCACATCGCGATAATTGCGATGTGCTGTTATGTTTCCCTGTACATCCCTGTGTATTTCGCTTCGTATTAAGGTGCCGTTTAGGTAAACTTCCCAATTGTCTCCTATGGAAGCCAAATGAAGTCCCAGGTATCCATTGGGTTGGCTTGTAAAAGAGAGATATTGTTTAGATGTTATAAAAAAGGGTATCAAATAGGAGAATTCTTCTATTTTATTTGTTCGAATGCTTAAATAACCGTGTTTACTGTATTCAGGGTAATCGATGATTCGTACCGATCTTTTCCCATTTCCTGAAGGAGATACTCCAAGCCACCCCTTTCCGGTGGGTGAAAAGCTTGTTTTAGTATAATCAAGAGAAAAACCTGAATGAATAAAGAGCGGAAATTGGTTTAAATCAATAACTGCTTCATTGGCGGATTGCCTATTGAGTGGCTGGGCATACAAGGGAGGGAGAATCAAGGATAAAAATGATAAAAAAAGTAAACTAATCATGATTTTATTATAATTATTTCTAAAAACTCCAATATAAAAATAGTACATTACAATTGCTCACTTTACAAGAGCAGAACTCGCTATTCTGACTATTACTTGACCCTGTTTGGTTTAAGAACCATACTACAAAGGGGGGGCTTGTATTGGGTGATTGTAATAGTCATGACATTTTAAAAAAATCTTCTCTTTTTTCATCATTGCTTGCCGATGATGAGGCATATCTTTTATCCCGAATCAGCCGTTTCGAGCTCCGTAAGGGTGCGCATTTATTCAAGCTGAACAATCAGGCTGAGCGTTTTTATTATATTCTTCAGGGATCTATTAGGGTTTACAGACCAAAACAGGATGGAAGAAGTGAGGAACTAGCAATTTTTACTTCCCAAGATTTGCTTGGTGAATTTGATTTTGCCCGCCAGACCCACTACGATGCTGCTGCAGTTGCATTAGAGGACACAGAATTGGTATGTTTCCCCGCTTTAGGGCTTACCCTGGAGGATCTTAAACGAGAAAAACCCGATACGGTTTCCCGTATTTTGCTACGCTCCCTTTCCATGATCTCAAGCCGACTCAGGTCGACCCAACGCCTGATTTCTGAAAATACAACCTGGGTTCAGGAATTAAGGCGCAGAGCCTATGAAGACCCTGGTACTGGACTTTGGAACCGGGCGTTTCTGGATGAAGAAATCCGCAGAGAGTTGCAGGCCCCGACAGGGCTCATTCTTATGAAGCCAGACCGTTTTAAGATTCTAGTGGATAGCCTCGGACATAGTGCGGGGGATGATGCGATGATCACTATCGCGGGCATTCTGAAATCCCTTGTTCGGCATGTGGGCAGAGGTTGGGCGCTGCGTTTTAAAAGTAATGAAGTTGGGCTCTGTCTGCCCCGCTGCGGACTTGAAGAAGTACAGAAAATTGCGCAGAAGCTTTATAGTTTAATCAGTCATATTCCAGCAATCCCCGCAAGTGAATCATTTCCAGGTTTTATCTTTTCAGCTACGGTTGTCTATGGAGTATGGCCTGATATGGCCGAGGACTGGGATACAATGGTAAGCCAGCAATACGCCTATATGATAGAACAATGGCAAAATGGGGGTAACAGGGTAATTCCTTTCGCAGGAATACAAAGAAATCGGGAGCTAAAAGATGAGTAAGTCTCCGCTGGATAATGAAGCCCTTATCCATTCTCCCCTCTTTGCGTCTATGAGCGAATTGGAATTTAATGCGGTTACCGCCTTTTTGGAACGCCGTCATTTTAAAAAGGGGGATGTGATTTTCTCCGAAGGCGAAGCTGGACAGGAGATGTTTATACTACTGACAGGTCATGTTATTGCCACAGTAAATCTGGGAAACGGGAGCCGGCGTAAAATTTACGACTTTGAACCGGGGCGTTTTTTTGGTGAGATGGCGATAATCGAAGCTGCTCCCCGATCGGCCACCTGCACAGCCACGGAAGACACGGATGTTCTGGTCCTTCAGGGACTGGATTTTTACCGGCTCATCTTTGAACATCCCATGATTGCCCTCAAGTTGTTAGGTGCCATCAGTCAGGTTATGACGAGCTGGCTCGATGAGTCCTCCCGATTCCTGAATGATCTTCTTCGTTGGGGTGAAACTGCCCGGCTCAGGGCTATTACCGACAGCCTCACCGGTCTTTATAACCGACGCTTCCTCGAAGAATCTCTTAATAGCCGGCTAGAAGGTGGTGGAGAAGTTAAGCGTACCATTGCAGTACTGATGATGGATCTGGACCGGATTCATGAAATAAACAATGCCTATGGGGAGGCTGGCGGGGACCAGGTTATAAAAACGGTGGCAGGCGTTTTTAAGCAAGTGCTGCGGGATGCGGATATTGCAGCCCGGCTTGCGGGGGACGAGTTTGCCTTTGTACTCCCCGACACTACCCTGGAAGAGGCGTTGCAAATTAGCGAGCGCCTCAGGATATCCGTTTCAAGGCTCGAAATCCCCATAGTTGTGAATGTTCCTGAAGGCCGTGTTATGGAACAGCGGCTTTCCATAAAAACCTGTCTCGGGGTTGCTGTCTCGCCCCAGCATGGCAGTACTGGGCCCGCCCTCCTTGCCGCTGCCGACGCAGCCCTCCGGAAAGCCAAAGACCAGGGCCGCAACCGGGTCATTGCAGCGGGCTAGGCTCTTGCGCATAAATCAGTATTGGGCGGTTAGAATCAACGCAAGCCGGGCTACCGAGTAGTCCACGCCTGCTGTATCTGCGTAGGGGCCTGCGGTACTGCCATCGCCTATTGCCATAATAGTAGTGCTTCCCCTAAGACCTGTAATGAACCGCCAGGACGCCTCTAGCCCGAGTGAAAGGTTAGCCCCCAGATTGGTTGCAGCACCTATTGATGGCTCAAAACCAATTCCACCCGCCATTTTTTCGGTAAATTGCAGGAGCCTTAAATAGTGATCATCCTGATCGTTACAGCTATTCAGGAAGTATACCGCGGTCCCCACCTGCAGGGAGAGGCCCGGCAGAGCCTGCCACCGTAGTTCTACTATAGGAGCAAGAGAGACCCAGTTCTGCCAGTAGCCGATCCCGGTGCCATAAACAGGTACTTTTGGAAACGAACTGGACCAAAGGATATAGGTTGTTGCATCGTTACCTGTGTTGGGGCCATATTGGGTATATCCATTCCGGGCAATCCAGTGCAGGTTCATTACAGAAGCGGTAATGCCAGTGCGGAATATGAGCGTTGGGGTAAGAGAAAATCCATAGCCTAAGGTTGTATCGAGCCATTGGGAGTTTTCACTTATAGCCTCGTGGGCAGAAAAATTAGTGAGGAAATAGCCATTGGAGTCAGTATTAAGCCAGTCTTTGTCGGTAATGGTGCCGCTTTGCATATAAAAGCCAAAACGGACCGAAATGTTGCCGTAAAAACCGGTGTATGGCCGATTGCCATAATTGTAGTGTAAAGCTGTGCCGTAATAGACAAGCCATTCCAGGGGCCAGACCAGTTCGCTCATCAAATCCTTTGAACCTGTGTACTGGTACACCAGCTCCCGGGCATGGCCATAGGTTACGCCGATGGAATTATCAATACTCCAGTAGTATCTTTTTTCTTCCGCAGAAACCAGAGCTGAAATCAATGTTGCCAAGAGAACTAGAAGATACAAAGCCTTTCGCTTTTTCATGTAAACTCCGTGCATACTTAATATATTGTTTACACGGTAAAACAAAAAGAACCTTTCGCCAAGGTCCCTCTATTGTTTTGCCAGCGCCTTCGTATTGAAACAAACGCGGTATTTATAGTATAGTTGCGGTAGGAGACGATTATTATCTCCGGATGATCCATTAGCTCAGGTGGATAGAGCGAGCGCCTCCTAAGCGCTAGGTCGGACGTTCGAATCGTCTATGGATCAATGTATCGCGACAACTTCGTAACCCGCATCGGCAACGGCAGCCTTCATGGCGCTGTCGTCCAGGTTTGTTCCCTCTACTACCGCCTTTTTAGTGGCCAGGTCTACCTGTACTATGGTCACCCCGGCGAGTTCCTTGAGTGCCTGGGTTACGTGCATCACACAGTGTTTGCAGGTCATTCCTTCTACATCTAAAGTCTTGGTCATAAAAACTCCTTGTGAGGTCGAAATGTTCTAAGCCGTAGGGCGTTAGTTACTACTGAAACAGAGCTAAACGACATGGCCGCTGCAGCAATCATGGGATTCAAAAGTGGGCCGCCGAATAGATGGAGCAGCCCCGCCGCGATGGGGATCCCCGCCACATTGTACCCAAAGGCCCAGAACAGGTTTTGTTTGATGGTCCTGATCGTCCTGCGGGAAAGTTCCATGGCGGTAACCACATCCATTGGGTTGCTTCGCATAAGGACCATATCGGCGCTCTCTATAGCCACATCCGTCCCGGACCCCATGGCAATACCAATATCGGCCTGTACCAAAGCCGGTGCATCGTTTATCCCGTCTCCCACCATGGCGATCCGGCGCCCCTGTTTTTGCAGGTCCTGTATTGCCTGGGCCTTATGCTGGGGATGCACTTCCGCCAATACCTGGTCAATACCAGTTGCTTTGGCAATGGCCTCAGCTGTCTTCCGGTGGTCCCCGGTAATCATCATGACTTTAAGGCCCATGTGGTGCAAGGCCGCCACTGCCGCGTGGCTTTCCGGCCGTGCCGTATCCGCTACTGCAAGGAGCCCCGCCGCTTTTCCTTCATGGGCCAGGATCATGACTGTTTTTCCCTCGGAGGAAAATTGTTCAATAAGAGCGCGACATTCATCATCCAAATTGATGGATTCCTCTGTCATGAGAGCCTGGTTTCCCAGGAGCAAGGCTTTGCCCTCCAGGGTTCCCCTAATGCCCCTGCCGGGAATGGCTGTTACATCCAGTGCATCAGGGATAGTCAGCTCCTGTTCCCGGGCTGCGGCCACAATCGCCTCTCCCAGGGGGTGTTCGGAGGCCTTTTCAAGGCTCGCTGCAAGTGCGAGTACTTCAGTTTCCGATAGTTTTCCGTCCCGTAATGGTACTATGTCGGCGAGCCGTGGCTTTCCTTCGGTAATGGTTCCCGTTTTATCAAACACTATCGTATCAACCTTATGGGCAATTTCCAGGGCCCCGCCGGATTTAATCAGGATTCCATGCTGGGCTCCGATACCGGTGCCGACCATGATAGCTGTCGGTGTGGCAAGTCCCAGGGCACAGGGACAGGCGATGACGAGGACGGAAATCAGAATAGTCATGGAAAATACGGGGCCTTCGCCGGCTAGAAACCAGAGCAGAGCCGAAAGGACGGCGATTGCAACCACTATAGGCACAAAATAGGCCGAAACCTGGTCGGCAAGCCGGGCAATGGGGGCCTTATCCGCCTGGGCTTGTTCCATCAATCTGATGATCTGGGCCAGGACCGTATCCTGACCAACCCTGGTCGCCCGCACCGTAATAGCTCCGTTCTTGTTAAGACTCGCGCCGGTTACTTCATCCCCGGTTTGTTTTTCGACGGGGAGACTTTCGCCGGTCAGGAACGATTCATCCACCGAAGTAGAGCCAGAAATGATGATGCCGTCGGCGGGAATTTTTTCGCCCGGACGGACGAGTATTATGTCTCCGCTTACGAGGGTACTGATGGGGACTTCCTGTTCAGTGCCATCTCGGATTACCCGGGCCGTTTTGGGTTGGAGGCCTATCAATTTTTTGATCGCCTCCGATGTCTTCCCTTTTGCAAGGGCTTCCAGCGTTTTTCCCACGAGGACCAGGGTGATGATGACCGCAGCGCTTTCAAAATAGAGGTGCTCCACCGCCATGTGGTCGCCCTGAAGGATTTGCAGAAGTGAAAACAGGCTGTATAGGATGGCAGCGCTGGTCCCCAGGGCGATAAGGGTATCCATGTTCGGGCTCCCGCGAAACAGAGCAGGGTAGCCAACCTTGTAAAAGCGGAACCCCGCATACAGGACCGGCAGCAAAAGAACAAACTGTACCAGGGAAAAACGGAGAGGATATTTCATGGGTGCTAAAAAGGATGGGATCGGCCAGGAAAGCATCATACCCATAGCCAAGTACAGTATGGGGAGTGTAAAAATGACGGCTAAGAGGAGCCGCTTTTTCTGCACTTCCACAGGGGGCTCCGCGTCCTCGGCTTTTATTTCTACCGCTTCGTAGCCTGCCTTTTTTACGGCCCCTTTTATATCTGCCAAACTCACCTTTTCATCATCAAACTGAAGGGTGAGTTTTTCGGTTGCAAAATTTACGTTCGCGTCGGCAACACCAGTAAGTTTCTTGACAGCCCGTTCAGATGCCCGGGCACAGGCGGTACAGGTCATGCCTTTAATCTGCATGGTGGTGGTTTTTATCATGTGATGCCTCTTAGTTTAAAAGATAACATAAATAGTCAGGATTATCAATATAGGAAGATATATATAGATAAATGTTAATTTTTAATAACAGATAGCTGTGCCATGGTTAGGGCGCTGCCTCAGCAAGATGGGCTCATTTGAAAAAAAAGCCCCGCTCTGTTTGCGGGGCTTCATTATTATATCAGATTGATAAACAGAGCAGCTACTCTGGCAGCCTGTGAGTGCATTAGTAGGCCTTAAGAATCTCCAGGAGCCGCCCCTTGTCGATGTTTCTCAGGAAGTTTGCGAGCCGTGGTCCCTGGTCTTTGCCGACCAAGGCCTGGTAGGCAGCGCGGAACAGGACCTTGCCGTCCATCTGGTGTTCATTAGCCACCGCATAAATCGCTTCTCCGCAGGATTTGTCATCCCCAAAGGTTTCTATTTTGGCCACGACCTTGTCCCGCAGGTCCCGGATGGCGGCAAGTTCTGCATCGGAAAGCTCTGCCCGCTCTCCAGCAGGCCGCAGATGGAAGCGGAAGTCTTCCGGGGCACATTCCTGTATCCAGTACCAGGCGCATTCGCAGCGTTTGCGGAATGCCGGTATCTGTTCTTCTTTAATGTCCGGCAACCCGGCGATTACCTTGTCGATGTTCCCATCCGCAATCTGGATCAGGTTGCACAGGTGCCGGAAGGGTACCTGGTAGGGCATGAGGGCCGGCATTCCGTTTACCTGGGAAAGCTCGTAGATGCGCCGCTCCTTTGCGTAGGTTTCTTCATCCTTTGCCTTTTCGACACCCCAGGCAATCCGTTCGGTCTTGTCATAGTCTTCGTATATCTTAATGACATCCAGATCAAAGGAAATGGAGAACTCGGTGTTCGGCCGGGTGCCGGCAAAGAGATAGCGGGTTACCTCCGGGGTATAGACCCGGAGGATATCATAGAGGTCCACTACCTTTCCCTTGGAACTGGACATTTTCCCCGGAGTACCCTTAATACCGATAAAGTCATACCGGAAAGTAATGGGGGCGTCCCAGCCGTACACGTCCTTACAGACGTGTTTTGCCGTATCAAAGGAGCCGCCCTGACTGTGGTGATCCTTGCCGGCGGGCTCAAAATCGACCTTTTCGAATTCCCATCGCATAGGCCAGTCCACCCGCCAACCGAGCTTTACACCCTTGGCGGATCGGAGATCCACCGTTTCTTTGTGACCGCATTCATTACAGTGATAGCTTACGCCCCACTGGCCGTCCCAGCTGTCGATATCGGTGGTGTCCCGGTTGCAGGCATCGCAGAATACGCTAATGGGCCACCATTCGCCCTGAATCTTGTGTTCCTCATCCCGGTATTTATCCAGGATGTTTTTCAGCACTTCCCGATGTTCCAGGGCTTTGCGGATGCCTTCTGCATACATGGATGCGCGGTACCGTTTTGCCTGATACAGGAATTCGGGGAAAATACCGACTTCGGGCAGTATGGATTCCACATCAACCTCGTGGTGCCGGGCATAGCTTTCGTCCCGTTCCCATGGGTCGGGTACCATGGTAATGGGAAAACGGAGATACTTGGCAAGCAGCTCCTGTTTTGGCATGTTCAAGGGGACCTTGCGGAATACGTCGTAATCATCCCAGGAATAGATGAAACGGACCTTCTTGCCCCGGTCCCGCAGGGCGCGGACCACCAGGTCTACGGAAATTATCTCTCTAAAGTTGCCGATATGTACCGTGCCTGAGGGGGTAATACCCGAAGCGCAGGTGTACAAGTCCTTATCACCTTTTTCGCGGATAATTTTTTCCGCAGTTTGGTCAGCCCAATGTAAATTCTTTGTATCCATAACAGGGGGAGTATACCGAAAAGGACCGTTTGTAGCAATGAGGATGCGTGGATTGTTTATCTTCGCCAGAATTCGGGGGTAAAGAGGATAAAGACGGTCCAGAGTTCAAGACGACCCGCAATCATGGCAAAGGAACAGACCAGTTTTACATAGTCCGGGTAATTGGTATAGTTTTGACTTGGTCCCACAATGCCGAAACCGGGGCCGATATTGCCCACGGTGACAAGGGCGGTGGACAGGGCAGAGATGAGGTCTGCCCCCGAAATAGTTACCACCATGGTTACGGTAAAGACCAGGGCCAAGTACAGGAATACAAAGCCCGCTACACCATACACCACATCTTTCCTTCCCACCCGGCCGTTGAGCTGAATACTAAAGACCCCCCGGGGATGCAAGAGCCGCCGGATTTCGTTGCCCGCCTGTTTAAAAAGAACAACATGCCGTACGACTTTAATGCCGCCGCCGGTAGAGCCGGAACAGCCGCCGATAAACATCAGTATCAGCAGTACCGCCTTTGCAAAAGATGGCCAGAGATCAAAGTCGGCGGTGGCAAAGCCCGTGGTTGTCAGAATAGACGCCACCTGGAAGGATGAAAAGCGCAGGGCTTCGGCCATGGTGTTATATTTTGGCAGCAGTGTCAGGGCTATCAACAAGGATGCAATAATGATGATGGCCAAATATACCTTAAGTTCTGTGTTTTTTATGATGTCCTGGAATTTTCCCTGTAAGGCTCGGTAGTAAAGGCTAAAGTTCATGCCCGCCAGGATCATAAAGATCGTAATAACCCAATCAATCCAGGCTGAATTATAGTAGGCAATGCTGGCATTTTTAGTTCCGAAACCGCCGGTCGCCATGGTCGCAAAGGCATGGGTGACCGCATCAAACCAATTCATGCCGCCTATAATAAGGAGCACGACTTCGAGGGCCGTAAGACCGATATAGATAAACCAAAGGATTTTTGCCGTGGCAGTGATTTTGGGGGTAATCTTGTCTTTTTCAGGTCCTGGTGCTTCTGCTTTAAGGAGCTGAAAGCCCCCGACGCCGAGGAGCGGGATAAGGGCTACGGTGAGCACCACGATACCCATGCCGCCGAGCCAGTGTGTCATGGCTCGCCAAAAAAGTATTGCCCGGGGCAGTGTTTCTACATCGGCAAAGATGGTTGCCCCCGTGGTGGTAAAACCGGAAACACTTTCGAAAAGAGCATCTACCGGATTGGAAACAACTCCGGTCACGATAAAGGGTATGCTGCCAAGGATGCTGGTTAAGAACCAAGCCAGGGATACTAGAAGAAAGCCGTCTCCGGCGTTCAAAAAGACCTGGCTGGATCTGCCAAGCATAAGGGCTAGCAAGGCACTGCTTGTACAGACCAGGATAGGGTATAAAAAAGCTCGAATACTTTGTTCATGATGGTCCGCAATGGCCAAGAAGAGGGATGGAATCATGGATAGGGCGATGAGACCCAACAGCAGGGCCAATATTTTAATAAGAATGCGCCGTTTCATTCCTGCCTGCCAAAGAGTTTTTCCAGTTCCGTTTCTACACCCTTGCGGGCGATAAGGACAAGCTTGTCATAGGCTTCGAATTCATGTTCTCCATGGGGAATAAAGGACGTGCCGTTGCGTGTTATGAGCATAACAAGACCCCCGGAAGAAAGATGAAAGTTTTTCAATTTTTCTCCGCAGACCGGAGCGTCGGGGGTAACGAGAATTTCCAGAATCTCAATGGAACCTTCGCCGAGCCGGTGAAGGCCCGTAACGCCGCTTCCCATGAGATGGGCCAATATGGAATCTATAACGACCGATTTAATAGGTATTACCACATCGAGTCCCAGCCGTCGTGCAATTGTGCCATAACTGGGAGTATTTACCAGGGCAATAGCTTTCTTTAATCCATGGGATTTCATATACAGGGCGGTAATTATATTGAGTTCCTGGTTGTCTGTTGCAGTAATGATAAGGTCCAGATCCGCAATGCCTTCCTCGGTGATAAACCCCTCGTCGGAAATATCCTCATTCAACACAAGCATATCGGGAAAGCGGGTGGAAAGCTCTTTGCAGAGCTCATAGTTCTGTTCAATCAGAACTATTTTTTTAAATTTACGGGGGAAGAAGGAACTTAAAAATGAGAAAAGTGATTTTGCCGGTACCTGACTTTGTTCCTGCAGGGCTTCTGCAATCAGGGTTCCTATCCTGCCCCCGCCGACAATGCCTATTTTTTCAACCTTTTCTATCTTTTTTCCTGAAATTTCAAAAATCTTTTGGATATCCGCCTGCCGGCCTATAACGTAGACCCGGTCTCCTTCATGGAGCAGGGTATTTCCGCTGGGGAGTATGTGCTCCGTGCCCCGTTCTATAAGGGCAACCAGTATTTCGGATCCAATGAGGGTATGGAAGATTTTTATGTTTTCTCCGCAGAGGGGGCTGGTTTTCGCTATTTCAATGGTACCCATTTCAAAGGAACTGTCGCCAAAGCTGAGGATGTCCCCCAGGGCTCCATGTTCTACTGCCTGAATAACAGTCCGTGCCGCTTCGCGGTCCGGATGGACAAAATAATCTATACCAAGAGCCTTTTCGCCTCCCCTGGTAAGGTTGTCGTAATCGGCATTGCGGACCCGGGCAATTTTAAGTACCTGGGGGTAGCGCCCCTCAGCAAGGCCGCAGATAATTATGTTGAGTTCGTCTGAATCGGTTACGCAGATGAGAGCATCTGCCTTGGCAATTCCCGCTTCTTCCAAGGTTTGGATATTATTGGCCTCATCGTTTATCACAAGACAGTCCAGCCGGTTAGACGCATGCCGAGCCCGTTCTTCGTTTTTTTCGATCAGGGAAACATCGTGCCTTTCGTTAATTAGATGCTTTGCAAGCTGGGTGCCGACCATGCCGGCTCCGACGATAATGACGCGCATAGTGCTATTCTATCATATCTGCGCCCAGCAGTTCCAGAAAGCCCGGATAGGTGACTGCTGCAGCTTCAGCGGTATCAATATGGGAAACACCCTTTGAGCCGAGGGCTGCGATAGCCAGGGCCATCACAACCCGGTGATCATCGTGGCCCTGCAGGTCGGTGCCGGAAAGAGGAGCCCCTCCACGGATTTCGAGGCCATCGGGCAGTTCTTGGACAGAAGCGCCGAGCTTACCCAGTTCTGCGGCCATGACAGCAATACGGTCAGTTTCCTTGATGCGGGCATTAGGCACGTTGAGAAGCCGTGTGGTGCCTCGGGCAAAACAGGCGGCAGCAGCCATGGC
>NZ_JAJUHW010000078.1 GCF_029265695.1 Gracilinema caldarium
ATATTAACCAAACGATGAATGCCAGCGTGGATTTGCTGCTCCATAGCCATGAAAACCTCATGGAACTATCGGAAGAAAACAAAAAGAAATTTTCCGCCCTCCATTCGGTTCTAAAGAGCCAAAAAGATCAGGAAAAATAAACATCTCCCAAAAGGTTGCTGAAAATGCTTAAAGCATTTTCAGCAAATTACTATTTAAAATCTTGCTACAGGACTACCGGCCTGCTTTGGTGAGCAGGTTATTGATGACCTTTTCTGTTATGTCAACGGTGGGACTGTACCAGAGGATACCGCTCGATTCTTTGAGGTTTAAAACCATACTGTAGCCATCACTTTCAGCTACAATTCGTATTTCATCATAAACTTGCTGTAAAAAAGAACTCGATTGGGTTAATTTTTTCCTCTGGTCTTCCAGTTCTGCAGTCTTGATTCGGTAATATTCCTTTAAAAACTCAGTTTTCTTGTAAATCTCGTTGTCCAGATTCAAAACCTTTTGCTGGTCTCCAGCAGCAACTGCGTCGAGTCGGTTTTTCTGTAATGCCTGGATTTCGGCATTCATTTTATCTATATCTGCTTGTACCTTAGCACTGCGTTCTTCGAAATCTCGTACTGCTTGAGAGTCTTTAAAAAATGCAGTATAGATTTTCGGAAGATCCACCACCGCAAAACGGGTAAGCTGCTGGGCAGATGCTCCTATAACCACCCCACATAAGAGGATCGCACATAGTACTATTTGTTTCCGCATGTTGTATGCCTCCTTATCAATAGGTAGCTAGGGCAAAGGAAATGACAAAATCGAGTCCCCAGCTTCCGATACCGCCATTTATCCACTGAACCTTATTATCAACGACCTGGAACCGTTTAGCCAGGCTGAATCTAAAGGGGAATTGCGGGATGGTAAAACGAAGTCCCGATCCCAAACTAAAGCGGAAGTCTTCTATGCTAAGCTTGTTGAACAGAGTATACCAATCTTCCTTAACTGCCGCAGCGTCAACAAACCAGTCCCAGGCAAGAATATTGGCGGCCAGGGGAATACGCAGTTCCGCCCAGTTTTCCCAAAGGGCAAGTCCATAATTAGAACGCATGCTATACCAGCCCCGGGCGTTAAACATTCCATCAATAACGAGCTTGTTATTATCCTGAATACGGGGTTCCTCATTAAAGGATTGGGGCAGTATCAAAGAAACTCCAGAATGGATACCAAAAACACCTTTGAAGGTAAAGGAATCTGAAAGGGGAATTTTGAAGAGGGTGGCAAAAAATTCCGCTTTGGTGTCGGTACGGAGATAATGTTCCTGTTCAACAGGCAAGAGACCATAAATGCCAATACGCTGGATGGCATAGTACCCATTTGAGGGATCATAATAAATATCCCGCTGATCCAGAGAGAGGCTGCCCCAGATTACATTAGAGGGTGTCCATTGGTTATTTTGAGACCGAAGCACGGGATCAAAGGGCCGGTAAAGGGAAGCATCATAGGCATTCCGGACGATACCGACGCGGACACCGCCGCCAAGGCCGAGATTTCCTGCGAAAGTACTGAATCGATAACCCGTAGAAAATCCAAGAGAAATTTTCCACTGGTCGTACTTCATTTGGTAGGCTTCGGGAGCAATCTTGTTCGCTGCAATATACTGTTCGTAGGAATCAAAGCCGTCGGGGTATGCGTAGGGTTCATCGCCGTTAAAATACGGATAGAGGTTATCCATTAACGCCGTTCGTTGGCTATGGTTAAGGCTTAGGTCAAAACTGCCAGAGAGGGGCAGTCCAAAGAGCCAGCGTTTTGCATAGGATACGGAAAAGCTCTGGGTGTCGGGAGAAGCATTCAGCTCAAAACTGGCTTGGTCACCATAGCCCAAGAAGTTGCGGTCATTCAGTTTTATAAGCCCGGAGATCGGAAAGGCATGGGGATCCGCGGAACCAGAGAAGGTGAGCCCAAACTGTATATCCGCAGTGGGCTGCTCTTCCACATTGAATACCAAGTTCATGAGGTTATCCGCACTTCCCGGAGGTGTTTCTGGAGTGATAGCGGAGAAATACTGGAGATTGTACAGATTTCTTAGGCCATCCAGAACCTTTGTCTTGGAAAAGATATCACCCGGTTCCAGGGGTATTTCCCGAAGAATAACCGATTCTTTAGTCTTTTTATTACCCCTGACTATAATATTTTCTATATGAGCCCGATTTCTTTCTATAATGCTCACAGTGTAGGTGATGGTTCCCGCAGCCTCGTCTCTTACTTCTTTGCGGGTTATGGTGTTAAAAATATAGCCATTTTCATAATAGAGGTCCGCCACTCGCTGGAGATCACCTTCCAGCTTTTTCGCACTGATGGGCTGACCCTTTTTGGAATAAACCAGTTTTTCTAGCTGATCAGTGGGAAATATCTTGTTTCCCTCGAAATTGACACCCCCCAGCACATAGGCCTTGCCTTCCTGAATCTTAAAGATAATTGTCATGAGATTTCGGCCCTGCTCATCCTTGCGGACCTGGCGGACCACATCGGTCACCCGAGCATCCACATACCCCCGATCCTGGTAATATTGAGCAATAGCTTGCTGGTCCGCCATGAGCTTTGCTTCCTGGAAAGCCCCATCATTTAAGAGTGATTTTGTTTTTAAAGACAACACGCCCCTCAGGGTTCGCTCTGTAAAGACCGTATTGCCTTCGAACCTAAAGGCTTCGATCGCTATTTTTTCACCTTCATCGATCGAAAAAACCAGGTTAACGTTAGTTCCATCCAGATTTTTTATTTCACTCGTTACTTTTACGTCGGGGAAGCCCTTTTCCAAATATTTATTGCGAATAGCCTGCTCGTCGGCCCGGATTTTAAGTTGGCTGACCACATCGTTCGTTTTTATGGTCACCACATCCAGAAGTTCATTCCTGCGAAGGCTGTTGTTTCCTTCAAAATCGATACGGGTGATAACGGGCTTTTCCTTTATAGTAAATTTCAGGATAACCGCAGAACCTGATTGATCTACCGGGACCGCGCTTGGAGAAATAAGGTCAAAATATTCAAGAGCATAGAGGCGGCCCTGCAAATCCCAAAAGAGGGAATCGGTAAAGAGCCGGCCAATATAGGGGGCGGTAATGCCATCCAGTTCTGTCGATTTTACGTGTTTTAGCCCTTCAAAGGTAATATCCTTGATTGGCTTTCCCACATACCAATCTTCGGCTTGCTGACCATAGGCAAATACTGCCAAGATTGTCAAAAACACAGCTATGATTCGTGTACGCATTGATGCTCCTTACAAAAAATTAAAATGACCATTTCCAGCTTATAGTAACAGACTGGCCCTTTATAAACAAAGGATCCCCTGCTTTTGGTACAAAATTCCAGTTAACAGTGAATAAGGGACTACGCAATTCCGCTCCTACCTCCGGTTCTACCGTAAGGCCTCCAAAAAGGGAGTTTTCTTTTTCAGGATCATACCGTAAAGATACCATCGATTGCACAAAAAAATCAGGTCCGAAATATTTTCCTAAGTACAATGTGGTGTTGTCAAAATAGTTACCCAGAGATACGGTCCTGTCAACAGGGGTGCTCACGATGCCTGTTGCTTGAAGCAAGGCATTCTGCAGCACCTGGGTCCTGATAGAAAACATATCCAACGAAAGGGTATCGCGAATGTTCTGTTCAAAAACCCGTACAACATTAAATTGAGCCAAAAGATCCGAAGAGGCGCTTATGACCGCATCCTGGAGGCTATTCGCCGTATTGGTTGTTTCTGAACCGAGTACATTCTGGCCGAGAAGGGCAAAAATATCAATCTGTGACAGGGGAGGATCCGAAATAAAGCGGGGGGTAAAATTGCTAAGCGGAGCGTTATCAATAATAAGCGATATGGTTACCGGTCCGTTGGTTGTCTGGTCCCGAATTTCCGCTCTGAGGGCTATGCGGGGATCGAATCGTATTTCGTTTTCGTTAAAGGCAAGTTGACCGCTTCGAATATAAAAGCTTCGCTGGAAATAAAATACTTCCCCCCCTCGGAGACTGATATTTCCATTAAGAGAAAACCTGCCGGTCTCCGAATCACTGTTTACCTGAATGATGGACCCTATATCGGTATAGGCCCGCAGAACAGGGAAATTGGTATTGGGCCAGATAAATTCTACTTTTTTGCCAGTTTGCAGTGTTATTGCGGATTTAAAACGGAAATTCTGATTCTGGTTTTGGCCTTCGTATTGGGGGCTTCCGGAATACATGACCAGGGTATCAAAGGCTACCAGTTTTCCGTTTACAGAAAAAGCACCATCTTGCGATGCTAAGCCCAGCCCGCCCCAGACTTTACCCCGAGCATTCAAACCAAGCAGCTGACTTTTAAACGCAATTGGAGCCTGTTCAGGAATCATTGCAGTCAAACTAAAATTACCCGGCAGCCATTGTTCAAAAGATAAAGAACCTTCTATCTGAATCTTTCCATTCCCCACGGGAACAAGAGTTTTTGCAAGGCGCAAAGTGTTTTCTTCAAACATGAAGGAAAGATCAGAGGGCCCTACTTCATCTTCTAGCCAGTCTGGTATGCGCATACGGACACTGGATGCGGTAGCGGAACCGGTAAAAACAGGATCGCTGAGCGGCCCCTGGACAGAAAGACTTGCTAAACCAAAACCGCTGGTAATCTGCAAGGGGAGTCCCTTAGGCATAAGATCCCAAAGAGCACTGATATCGATATATAAATTTCTAGTACTTGCATCAATAAGTCCCTTAAGAACAGAACCGGTTACCGCCCCCCGCACCGGCAAGGGCTGGGAAAAGGCCATATAAAAAGCTCCATCCCCGCCCAATTCCAATCGGAGAGCATTTTGCGGACCGCCCCGTAACGAAAACCCTTGTTTGGATTTATTAAAGGTAAATACGATTGGATCCTGAATGGTCCATGTATCATAATGCCCCTTGGTGAGTTGGACCGTACCGTTAAAATCCAAACTACTAAATTGTTGAAATACCTCCTGATATGATGGAAAACCTGCAAATTGGACCACCATATCGTTGGATACATCGATGGAGCGGGAACCGAGAATACCCCGTATTCTGGATGCAAGGTTCATCCGATTATCTAGTCTGCTCAGCTCGAGGGAACTAATATCTGCCTGTAATTGGCCGACCGTAATGCTGTTATTGAGCAGTTCGAGGCTGTCTGGTGTCAGCGACCCAGAGGATATCAGGAGCACATCCTGGTCCATCCAACGCAGCTGCAGGGAAGCTATTTTCCAATCTATTGAAAAATGTTCCAAAGATGATAAAGAAAATCGGACTTCGCCGGTCAATTGGGGTGTGAGTTGGGTTGGATAAAACCGGTCCAGATTAGCCCGGGCCATATATACACGGCCATTAATTTCTCCCGGCAGGATCAGATTTAAATCTAACTCATAGCGTTCATTGTTTTGATTATCCACTAGACGAACAAGAGTCTTTATATTCGAAAAACCCGCGGTCCAGGTAGCAGCGAGCGTTCCGGAGAGACTCCCGCCTGA